>CAZHOK010000043.1:0-20699 GCA_964534115.1 uncultured Beijerinckia sp. | reverse complement strand
ATCCGACTAGCATTTCGTCGCGCGGCGATTCTGGATTGCTTCGTCGCTTTGCTCCTCGCAATGACGGGTGTCGCGTTGCGGGCTTGGGCCGTCGGCCCTTTCAGGATGTGCCGCAGTCCGTCATTGTGAGCCTGCGTGGCGGGAAGCAATCCAGAGCGTCACGCAAGGTCTTCGTAGAGATCGCGCCATGTCGGGTTCATCGTTTCGATGAGCCGCAGCTTTGACAGGCGCGGTCCGGCCTTGATTTGTTTCTCGCGGGCGATGGCCTCGTCCATGCGCTCGTAATTTTCATACCAGACCAGAATTTTGCAGCCGTACCGCCGCGTGAAGCCGCGCAAGGCGCCGGTGCGATGCTCGTGGATGCGCCGTGAGAGATCAGACGTCACGCCGGTGTAAAGCGTGCCATTGCGCTCGCTGGCCACGATGTAAACTGACGGGGCTCTCATGCCGAAAGGCTAGCGAGGCCGGTTTGGCGCGGCTACCAATTACAGGTTGTATGTTGCTTGCATGGGCTAGGGCCGCACCTGTGGCTCTGGATTGCCACGTCGCCTTCGGCTCCTCGCAATGACGGCTACCCCAGCACTGCCGCGCGCTCGTTCTCGCCCAGCATGCGATATTCTCCCGGCGCCAAATCCGTCGGCAGCGTGAGCCCGCCAATGGCTTCGCGATGCAGGGTCACAACATGATTGCCCACGGCGGCAAACATGCGGCGGACTTGGTGGTAGCGGCCTTCCGTGATGGTCAGTACAGCTTCGCGCTCGCCCAGAATTTCGAGGCCGGCTGGCAGGCAGGGGGTTTTTTCATTGGCGAGTTGCAATGTGCCTGAGGCGAAAAGTGCGGCCTCGTCGCCGCGCAAGGGGCGGTCGAGTGTGGCGCGGTATTTTTTGGGGATTTGGGCGCGCGGTGAAATCACGCGGTGCAGAAAGTCGCCGTCATCGGTGAGCAGCAGCAGGCCCGATGTGTCTTTGTCGAGACGCCCGACGCTCGAAATCTGCGGCTCGCGGCGCTGCCAGCGTTCGGGCAGAAGGCCATAGACGAGATCGCCGGCTTCCTGATGCGAACAGGTGACGCCCAGCGGCTTGTTCATCATCAGCACGAGGCCCGGCAGCGGATCGAGCGCGTCGCCATTATAGGTGAGGCGCTGCGGCAGATCGGGCGTCAGCGCAATATGCTGATCGGCCTTGCGCAAAACCTCGCCATCGAGCCGCACGCAACCGCGTCCCACCATATTCTGCATGTCGCGGCGCGAACCATAGCCCAGATTGGCGAGCAATTTGTCGAGCCGCATCGTGTCGGGCTTTTTCATGCCAGCGCCTCGAAAATCTTAAAACCGTCGCGATCGGCCAAAATGTCGACGCGGCGGAAATGGTCTTTCAGCGCGGCCTCATAGGGCAGATGGCGATTGGCGACGCAATAAAGATGCCCGCCTTTGCGCAAGAGACCGGCAGCCGTCTTGATAAAAATCTGGCCCAAAGATTTGTCTTCCGCACCGCCATCATGAAAGGGCGGATTCATGACGATGAAATCGAGGCCGCCGGTCTGCATGGTTTTGGCAAGCTTGCGCACATCTGCCCACATCAGGGTGGCCCGTTCATCGGCGACATTGCGTTTGCACAATTCGATTGCGCGGCGATCGAGATCGATCAGCAGCAGGCTTTTCACTTTCGCCGAAGCCAGTGCGGCATGGGCGAGAAAGCCAAGTCCGCAGCCCAGATCCGCACCCTTGCCGCTGAGCGCGGGCAGATGGTCGAGCAGGAGCGCACTGCCGGGGTCGAGCCGGTTCCAGCTGAACACGCCGGGCTGCGTCCAGAGTCCCAGATCGTCGTCGAAACGCGGCGCGCCTTCCGCAATGGCCTGCGCAATGGCTTTTTCATCGCCGCTGCTTTGCGTCACGCAAATGCGGTGATGGCGTTTCGAACTTTCCTGAAAATGGCAGCCCAAAGCCTCGAGATCGCCGGCAAGCCGCGAGCCGCCCTTGTCTTTGGGCGCCAGCACCAGCAAGGCGCGGCCCGGTTTCAGGGCGCGCAAGGCAAGTGCGATGGCATAGCGGCGCTCCATCGTGCCGGGCGGGGCCAGCATGATCAGCCCGTCCAGAGATTGCGGGGCGGCATCCTCCAAAGCCTGCGCGCCGGGCACGAGCGGCGAATATTGCGTGCGGCCAGCAAGCGCACCGACAAGATCGGGCGGCGGAGCGCCATAAAGATTGGCGTAGGGGCTGGTGTCCATCAATTGCGTTCTTCGGGCAGATCCGGAATCGGCAGAACCGGAATGCCCTCTTCGAGCAATGTGCGCGCATCCTCGAAACTGGCTTTGCCGCGGATCGAGCGGGCGGGCGTTTCGCCCTCATGCATCTTGCGCGCCTCGTCGGGAAAAGCATCGCCGACATCATCCGTATTGGCGACAATTTTTTCGTGCAGCTCTTTGATCATGCCGCGCAGCTGCTGTTCGCGCTCGCCCAGAAGGGCGACGCCCTGCGGGCTGGCGGGCGGGGATGAATCGTTTGCCGCCACGCGATCCTTGTCCTTGCGCGCGACATTGGGCGCCATGATCGCTTTCGACACTTTGGCGCTGTCGCAATGCGGGCAGGTAATAAAGCCGCGCTTCACCTGCGCTTCAAAAGAATCGCTTGAAGGAAACCAGCTTTCGAATTCGTGGTCCGCGTCGCAGACCAGCGCATATTTGATCATTCTGTTTCAGCCCTGCAGCAGCGGGTCGAGTTTGCCCGCCCGCTCCAGCGCATGCAGGTCGTCGCAGCCGCCCACATGTTTGTCGCCGATGAAAATCTGCGGCACGGTCCAGCCGCCATTGGCGCGTTTGGTCATTTCGTCCTGCTTGGCAGGATCGCCATCGACGGAAATTTCCTCGAAGGCGACATTCTTGCTCGTCAGAAGCGATTTGGCGCGGGCGCAATAGCCGCAGGTCGATTTCGTATAGATGGTGACAGGTTGCATCATGGCCTCGTCTCTCTCGCGCCCTTATATGGCCTGTCACGGTCCCGCTACAACCCGTGCGAAAGTCAGCGCATCGACACGCGCCGCACCCGCCCGCAAGAGCACGCGGGCAGCGGCATTCAGCGTCGCTCCCGATGTGAGCACATCGTCGATGAGAAGAATGCGCGCGCCCGCCACTTTGCCCATGGCTTTTTCCGGCACTTTGAAGGCGCCCTGCACATTTTGCGCCCGGCCCTCGCGGGTCAGCCCCACTTGCGGCGGTGTGCGCCTGATGCGGGCAAGCGCCAGCCCGTCGCAGGGCAGGCCCGCCTGTCGCGCCACAAACTGCGCCAGCAGGGCCGCCTGGTTGAAGCGCCGCCGCCAGAGCCGCAGACGGTGCAGGGGCACGGGCACGATGAGATCGGCTTCGGCGGTGAGTTCGGCCCCGGCGCGGGCCATCCAGCGGGCCATGGCGGGGGCCAGATCGAGCCGGTCGCCATATTTGAGCCGCTGGACGAGGAGGCGCGCCGGGCCTTCCTCATAAGTCGCCACGGCACGCGCCCGGGCAAAGACCGGCGGGTCGGATTGGGCGGCGGGCGAAATCAGGCCGGGGCCGAGATCCTGCCCGAAAGGCGTGCCGAGTCGCTCGCAAAAGGGCCGCTCGATAAAGGGCATTTTCACCCAGCAGGCAGGGCAGAGCGTGCCTTGCGCATCGACACCCGTGCCGCAGGCCAGACAGGCGGGCGGATAGACATGGTCGACGAGAGCGGAGAAAAGCCGGCGCATGGCGTGAGCCTAGCATTTCTTGGGGCCATTGCGAGGAGCGGCAGGTCTTTTCTCCCTCCCCCTTGCGGGGAGGGCGACTCGGCAAAGCCGAGCGGGGTGGGGGTCGCGCGCTCTGCATCGTCAATCCAGAGCAGTCGCCGGCTCTGGATTGCTTCCGCCCGCGCGCCGCCCCATAAAGCCTCCATGTCGTCTGTCCCCCATCTTGTTTTCGATCGCGCTTTGGCCCGTGCACGGCTGGCGCGCGCCTATGCGCAGGGGCCGGCCGGTTTCCTGCTCGATCATGTGGCGGGTGATTTTGCCGAACGGCTGTCGGCCGTTTTGCGGCCCTTCCCGCGTATTCTCGATCTCGGCACGCCTGGCCCTGCGCTGGCGCAAGCACTCAGCGCCCGCGCACCGGAGTTTTTGGTGCGCGCCGCCCCCGTGGCCGATGCGCTGGGGCAGGGCCCCTGGTGCGGGCTGGCGGCGGATGAGGAGGCCCTGCCTTTTGCCAACGGCGCTTTCGATCTCATCGTCTCCGGCCTGGCGCTGCAGGGGGTGAATGATCTGCCCGGCGCGCTGGTGCAGATCAGGCGCGCGCTGGCGGCCGATGGGCTCTTTATGGCCTGTCTGATCGGTGGCCAAAGCCTGCAGGAATTGCGCCTCGTCCTCGCCGAGGCCGAGGAAGAGCTTTTGGGCGGGGTGAGCCCGCGCGTCGCGCCTTTCGCCGATCTGCGCGACATGGGCGGCCTCTTGCAGCGGGCAGGCTTTGCGCTGCCGGTCACCGATGCCGATGTGCTGATGGTCCGCTATGCCTCGATCTTCGGCCTGCTCGCAGACCTGCGGGCCATGGGCGCCACCAATGTGCTCATGTCACGCGACCGCCGGCCTTTGCGCCGCGCCGTGCTGATGCGCGCAGCCGAAATCTACCAGACGCGCTTTGCCGATGCGGATGGGCGCCTGCGCGCGACTTTCGAATTCGTCTGGCTGTCGGGCTGGGCGCCGCATGAGAGCCAGCAAAAACCGCTGGCGCCGGGCTCGGCCAAAATGCGGTTGGCCGATGCGCTGGGGGCGGTGGAGCGAAAAGTGTAACGCGGCAATCCAGAAAGCTGCGTTGCGACCTCTGGATTGCTTCGACCTCCTCGCAATGACGGCGCGAAACTGCTAAAGGCCCGTCCATGGACATGACATCTGCCATATTCGATCCGGCGGCCAAGCCTTCTCTCGTGGGCTATACCCGCGCGCAGCTCTCCGATGCGCTGGGTGTCGTCGGCGTGCCCGAGCGCGAGCGGCGCATGCGGGTTGGCCAGCTCTGGCACTGGATCTATTTCCACGGCGCGACCTCGTTCGACGCCATGCTGAATGTGTCGAAAGTGCTGCGCGCGAAATTGGCCGATCATTACACGCTTGCGCGCCCGCAGGTGGTCGCCGCGCAATTGTCGCAGGATGGCACGCGCAAATGGCTCATTCGCATGCCTCCCGTCGATGCGAAGGACAAGGGCGCGGAAATTGAATGCGTCTATATTCCCGAGCGCGACCGCGGCACGCTTTGCATTTCGAGCCAGGTCGGCTGCACGCTCACCTGCACTTTCTGCCATACGGGCACGCAGAAACTCGTGCGCAATCTGTCTGCGCAGGAGATCGTGCAGCAGCTCGTCGTGGCGCGCGACATGCTGGGCGATTTCCCCGGCCAGACGCGCCCCGACGATGGTGGGCTCATTCCCTCGGGCGAGGGCGTGCGGCCCGTTTCCAATATTGTTTTCATGGGCATGGGCGAGCCGCTCTATAATTTCGACGATGTGACAGATGCCATTGGCGTGCTCACCGATGGCGATGGCCTGTCGCTCTCCAAGCGGCGCATCACTGTATCGACATCGGGCGTCGTGCCGCAGATTGCACCCTTGGGCGATGCTGCCGGCACCATGCTCGCCATTTCGCTGCATGCGACCAATGACGAGCTGCGCAACAAGCTTGTTCCGCTGAATAAAAAATATCCGATTGCCGATCTGCTCGAGGCCTGCCGCAATTATCCGGGTCTGTCGAATGCGCGGCGCATCACTTTCGAATATGTGATGCTGAAGGGCGTGAATGATTCACCCGCCGAGGCGCGCCAGCTGGTGCGTCTGCTGAAAGGCATTCCGGCAAAGATCAATCTCATCCCGTTCAATCCCTGGCCGGGGACGCAATATGAATGTTCCGATTGGGAGACGATCGAGACATTTTCCGACATTGTCTTCAATGCCGGTTATGCGAGCCCGGTGCGCACGCCGCGCGGTCGCGATATTCTGGCGGCCTGCGGGCAGTTGAAGAGCGAGACGGAAAAGCTGCGCGCCCGTGCGCGTCTGGCGCTCGACGACGAGGCTTAGGCCTTCGCGCGCGCGCCAAAAATGGCCAGCGCGCTCATGGCAGCCGAGATGACGCCATTCCATCCCGCCAGCGACAGGCCAAGAATGCGCAGCGCCACTTCATCGCAGCGCACGATCTGCACATTCTGCAATTGCTTCATGAAATCATCCATGCTGCTGACGCTGGCAGCAGATCCCGTGCAGCCGGTGGGGCCGGCCCAAAAGCCCCATTCGACGCCGGCATGATAGGCGCCAAAAATGGCGCTGCCTGCAAAGACCAAAGCAAGAAGCCAAAGACCGGCGCGCGCTGCGGATGGAAAGTTCCGCGCGCTTGCGGCTGTCAAGGCGGCAAGCGGCACGCCGAGATAATAGGCGTAACGTTGTTTCAAACACAGATCGCAGGGCGCATAGCCGACAAATTCGAACATCCACGCGCCTGAAATCGTCGCAGATGCGAGGATCAGAATGGCAAGAACGGCGCGTTGTAATGTGAGCAATGGCATCAGAACATTTTCCCGGCCAGCCAGAAGCCGCCGACAATAAAGGCGAGGACAAGCAGGATGAAGGTGGTGAAATGTTTCTCCAGCAGGATTTTGATCGGTCCGCCGAATTGATGGAGCAATCCTGCGAGCAGAAAGAAGCGTGCGCCGCGCGTGATCAGCGACAGAAGCACGAACATGGCGAAATGATATTCCAGCAGGCCCGAGACAATGGTCACGAGCTTATAGGGAATGGGCGTCACGCCTTTGACGAGAATGAACAGCCAGCCCCATTCCGCATAGCCGGCACGCACGGCATCCATGCGTGCGCCATAGCCATAAAGATTGATCAGCCATTGGCCGACTGTGTCCCAGAGAAACCAGCCGATCCCATAGCCGACAATGCCGCCTGCCACCGAGGCCAAGGTGCAAATGCCCGCATAAAACCAGGCGCGTTCCGGGCGCGCCAAAGCCATGGGCACGAGCACCACGTCAGGGGGAATGGGAAAGAAGGAGCTTTCGGCAAAGGCCACGCCACCCAAAGCCCAGCTTGCGCGCTTGCTCTCCGCCAGAGCCAGAGTCCAATGGTAAAGCTTTTTGAACATGGGCGCGCGCGAGCTCCGTGAGGTTCTGCAGCCCTAGCATTGCGACACGTGCCGGAGCAAGGCGGCTTACAGATGGCGTGGTGCTGCAAGGATGATGGCAGCGCCTGCCATGCAAACCAATGCGCCGATCAGGTCATAGCGGTCGGGCGTCACGCCCTCCACCAAGCGGAGCCAGACGAGCGAGGCGGCAATATAAATGCCGCCATAGGCCGCAAAGGCGCGTCCGGCCGCATCCGTGTCGATGCGCGTCAGCAGATAAGCAAAAAGGATCAGGCAGGCGATGCCCGGCGCCAACCAGAGCGCAGATTTGCCACCGCGCAGCCAGACCCAGAAGGCGAAACAACCGGCGATCTCGGCGAGCGCTGCGGCAATATAGATGAGGGCTGTCATGGCGTGCTCGTCATTGCGAGGAGCGCAGCGAGAAAGCCATCCAGAGCGCGCGGCGCATCTGGATGGCTTCGCTTCGCTCGCAATGACAAGTCAGGGCTGCGCCTCAATTCCGAATGTCCTGCAAAAACCATTCGGTCGGAATCTCATGTCCCAGGCCTGCCTTTTTGGCCAGCTCATAGACGCGTCCCGCAACCGCATAAAATTGTGCGCCTTGCAGATTGCCGCGCTCCGAATAGGTGATCTGATCGTCCGATGTGCGGCCCTTGGCTTTGCCCGCAACGAGATCGGCCAGCGTGATGCGCTTTTCTGGAATCGTCACGCCATGGGCGCGCTTGCCTTTGCGGCCATCGCCGAATTTATCGGCATTGGGGCGTGCTTCCCAGGCGATATATTCATCGTCGAGCGCAAGTTCCGGGCGACTGCGTGGGGCAGGCGCATCGCCAAAGCGCAGATAGACATCGACGCGCTCGAGCGAACGTTTGTCGGGCACGCCGCTGCCGCCAATATTGACGATGTGAGAACCGGGCTCAAGCAGATCGCCATTGAGCACGGGAATGGCGGAATCGGTGAGGCCGGCCACAATATGCGCGCCGCGATAAATCTGTTCGGGCGCGTCGCAGACTTTCACTTCAATGCCATATTGCGCGCGGATTTCATCGGCAAAGGCTTCGCGGTTTTTCTTTGTCGGCGAGAAGACCTGCACCTTTTTGATATTCCGCACGGCGGTGAATGCCTGCATATGCGTGCGCGCCATGCCGCCCGAGCCCAGAATGCCGACGACTTCGGCATCCTTGCGCGCCATATATTTCACGCCAATGCCGCCATCGCCGCCCACCCGCATGTGCTGCAAATGCCCGTCGTTGATGAGCGCCAAAGGTTCGGCATTTTCAATCGAGGTCAGAAGGATGAGCCCGCAGAACAGGCCGGGCTTGACGCAATATTTTTCCTGCGTGATCGCGCCGTTATATTCCGTCTCATAGACAATGTCGGATTTCATCCGGATGGCGAAATAGCCGCCCGTTGAGCCGCCCTCCATCGTGCCCCATTGGTAGTTTTTGGCGGGGTCTGAGGTCGGGATGCGAATGTCGATGCGCGGCCGGCAGACCGCCTCGCCCTTGGCGAGATTGAGATAGGAGGCCTCCAGCGCGTCAATTGTATCGCGCATGGTGAGCACCTTGTGGACGGCGTCATTATTGATGATGAGGGTCACCCGTTCCTCCTATTTTGGGTGGGGAGTGTAGCGGGGGCGGCTGAGGGCGCAATGCCGAGCTTCCTTCTCCCATGGGGAGAAGGTGGCGCGCGAAGCGCGACGGATGAGGGGAGCCCCTCACCCCGGCTCGGGGCCTTGAGGCCCCCGAGTCCGCCCTCTCCCGATGGGAGAGGGGTCCTCTTTCCCGTTGACTCCCGATACCCCGCCCCCTATAGAACGCCCTCGCTTCGGCGCGCGGTCTTTTCAGGCCGCGTTTTTCGTTTGGCTTTTGGTCCCCGGGTCTTCCGGGGCGGCAAAACGGGGTCCGGGGCGAATTCGCTGGTTTGCAAATCTGCAAAGAAGCCGGCCGTCACGGGGGCTAACCCCCGGGCAGAGCCGGAGTTGAACACGAGGATAAAACGATGTTCGCAGTCATCAAAACCGGCGGCAAACAGTATAAGGTTGCCGCCGAAGACAAGATTACCGTCATGACGCTCGCCGGAAATCCGGGCGACAAGGTGACGTTCGATGAAGTGCTGATGCTGGTCGATGGCGAGACGATGAATGTCGGCGCGCCGACCGTCGCCGGCGCCAAGGTGAGCGCCGAGATCGTCGCCCAGGAGCGCGGCGACAAGGTCATCGCCTTCAAAAAGCGTCGCCGCAAGAATTCGAAGCGCAAGCGCGGTCACCGTCAGGATCTGACCATCGTGCGCATTACCGGCATCGCGGCGAACTGATCGCGCGGAACGGTATCGAAACGGGGCTTTTTCTGGTAAACAGCCCCTGACAGTTTTCATTCGACCCGCGGAACATTCCCAAGGGTCTTGAGGTTCGGAGCAAGACAATGGCTCACAAAAAGGCAGGCGGTTCTTCCCGCAACGGCCGCGATTCTGACGGCCGCCGTCTCGGCGTGAAAAAATTCGGCGGCGAGTCCGTGATCGGCGGCAACATTATCGTTCGCCAGCGCGGCACGAAATGGCACCCCGGCACCAATGTCGGCATGGGCGTCGATCACACGCTCTTTGCCCTCACTGACGGCAAGGTGCAATTCGCCAAAAAAGCCAACGGCCGAGCTTATGTATCGGTCGTACCGATGGCTGAGGCCGCAGAATAAGGTGGTGGTTTGACGAAGAACCTCCACCGTCTCCCACGAGACCCGGTGGACAGGTTCTTCAAAGAGCCAAAGGATCAAGGCCAAGAGGCCGAAATCCGGACCAGTCCGAAAGCCCGAAAGGGGACCAGGGGAAGCGGGAGACCGCTTCCCCTGATTTTTTTCGGCGCTGCTGCGCCATTCGGACTGGAGATTGTCATGTTTCCCGATCTGACCCGTGACGATGTGTTCCGGATCGAGACCGCCCGTCTCTGGCTGCGCTGGCCGCGCGCCACAGATGTCGCGGCTTTCGCCCGCCTCGCCTCGGAACCGGACATAAGCGCGATCTCCGAATGCCTGCCGCGCCCCTTCGGGCCGCCCGAGGCTGAGGATTTCGTGATTGGCGCGCGCCGGACCAATGCCGAGGGCCGCGGGATCGTGCTGGCGCTGAGCCCGCGCAGCGATCCCCGCACGCTGATCGGCATGGCGGGTGTGCAGACGCGCTGCGAGGGATCGGCGGGCGCCGATCTCGTGCTCGGTTATTGGCTCGGCAAACCCTATTGGGGCAATGGCCTGATGCAGGAGGCAATCGAGGCCGTGCTCGACATGGTTTTCGTGATCACCAATGCAGCGACCATCGAAACCCCGCTCGCCGATGGCAATCTTGCCGCCCGCAAGGTGTTGAAGCGGTGCGGCTTCCCGCTGGAGGGCGGCATGCGCGAGCGCGCCATCGTCACCCGGCCGGACTGGCTTGCCGCGCGCAAGGGGGCGGCCGGCCGGATCGCCCTGCCGCAGGTGTGAGGGCCAAAGCGCCCTTCTCCCTCAAGGAGAAGGGCAATGCTCCATTGCTCCGGGCCCGCGCTTGGAATAGGGAATGAACCCATGAAATTCCTCGATCAGGCCAAAATCTACATTCGCTCCGGCGATGGCGGCGCGGGCTCCGTCTCGTTTCGGCGCGAAAAATTCATCGAATTCGGCGGGCCCGACGGCGGCGACGGCGGACGCGGCGGCGATGTCGTCGCAATCTGCGTCGATGGATTGAACACGCTCATCGATTATCGCTACCAGCAGCATTTCAAGGCGCAGACCGGCACGCATGGCATGGGGCGCAATCGCGCTGGCGCCAGAGGTTCGGATGTCGAGTTGAAAGTGCCTGTCGGCACGCAGATCTATGAAGAAGACGGCGAGACGCTGATTGCCGATATGACGGAAGTCGGTCAGCGCGTCGTTGTCGCGCGCGGCGGCAATGGCGGTTTCGGCAATCTGCATTTCACCACATCGACAAACCGTTCGCCGCGTCGCGCCAATCCCGGCCAGGTCGGCAAGGAAATGACGATCTGGCTGCGCCTGAAACTCATTGCCGATGCCGGTCTTGTCGGATTGCCCAATGCCGGCAAGTCGACATTTCTGGCCAGCGTCTCGGCGGCAAAACCGAAAATTGCCGATTATCCTTTCACCACATTGCATCCCAATCTCGGCGTGGTGCATGTCGACGGGCGCGAATTTGTCATGGCCGATATTCCCGGCCTGATTGAGGGCGCACATGAAGGGCTTGGTCTTGGCGACAGGTTTCTGGGCCATGTCGAGCGTTGCCGCGTCTTGCTGCATCTGGTGGATGCCGGCTGCGAACATGCGGGCGAAGCCTATAAAACGATCCGCCACGAGCTTGAAGCCTATGGCCACGGGCTTGAGGAAAAGACCGAAATTGTTGCTTTGTCGAAATGCGACACGGTCGATGAAGAGACTTTGAAAAAGCAGATCGAGCGGTTGAAACGCGCCATGCGCAGCGCCGGCCCGCCGCTCGCCGATGGTGAGAAGCGGCATGCGCCGATCAAGCTTTCCGCTGCAACGCGCAGCCATGTGACGGAGACCTTGCGCGATCTGGTGCGTGTGATCGACGATGCGCGTGCCCAAGAAGCGCCCGCAAAGGTCGATGCCTGGCAGCCTTGAAAGAACGATCGACGTGAGCGCGACACCCACCCTTTCTTCCTTCCGCCGCATCGTTGTGAAAGTCGGCTCATCCCTGCTCGTCGATCACGAGAAGGGTGCGCTGAAACATGTCTGGCTTGAAGCGCTCGCCGACGATCTTGCGCAACTCCATCGCGAGGGTCGCGATGTGCTGGTTGTCTCTTCCGGGTCGATTGCGCTGGGTCGCACGGTTCTCAAATTGCCGAAAGGCGCGCTGCGTCTTGAAGACAGTCAGGCCGCGGCCGCCGTCGGCCAGATTGCTTTGGCGCGGACCTGGTCGGAAGTGCTGGGCGCGCGCGGCATGACAGCGGGACAGATTCTCGTCACGCTCAACGATACCGAAGAGCGCCGCCGCTATCTCAATGCGCGCGAGACAATCGGCAAATTGCTCGATTATCGCGCCGTGCCGGTGATCAATGAGAATGACACGGTGGCGACAACAGAAATCCGCTATGGCGACAATGATCGTCTGGCGGCGCGCGTTGCGACCATGGCATCTGCCGATCTGCTCGTGCTTCTCTCCGACATTGACGGGCTCTATACGGCGCCCCCGCATGAAGATCCGAACGCGGAACTGATCCCCGTCGTGCCGCGCATTTCGGCCGAGATCGAGGCCATGGCCGGAGGCGCTGCGAGCGAAATGTCGCGCGGGGGCATGCGGACCAAAATCGAGGCCGGCAAAATCGCCACAACGGGCGGCACCCATATGGTGATCGCCGATGGGCGCGTGACCAATCCTGTCCGGCGCATTGCCGAGGGCGGGCGCTGCACATGGTTCCTGACGCCGTCCAATCCGGTGACGGCGCGCAAGAAATGGATTGCGGGCTCGCTGGAGCCGCGCGGCACGGTTCATATCGATGACGGCGCGACAAAAGCATTGCTGGCGGGTGCCAGCCTGCTGCCGGCCGGCGTCGTCCGCCTTGAAGGGTCTTTCGCACGCGGCGATTGCATCGTCATCCGCGATTCCCGTGGAGCGGAAATCGGCCGCGGGCTCGTGGCTTACGATGCGCTGGACGCCGCCCAGATCGCCGGTCGCAATTCCCGCGAGATCGAGGCCGTGCTCGGTACGCCGGGCGGGGCGGAAATGATTCATCGCGACGATATGGCGCTCAACGGCGAGTGACATGACACTTCGGCTCCAATCCTGTTAGATCGTTCCATGACCACGCCCGTTCATCTTCACGAAAACCAGGACGTGCCGGCCTTGATGCTGGCCTTGGGCCGCGCTGCGCGGCGCTCGGCGCGGGCTGTGGCGCTGGCGTCCACAGCCGTGAAAAATGAAGCCCTGCGGGCTGCGGCCGCAGCCTTGCGTGCAAGAGTGCAGGAGATCGTTGCGGCCAATGCCAAGGATATGGCGGCGGCTGCGGCCGCTGGCGCGGCCAAAGCCCAGCTCGACCGTCTCATGCTGGATGGCCAGCGCATCGAGGCCATGGCCAAGGGTCTCGACGATATTGCGGCTCTGCCCGATCCGGTCGGCCGTCTGCTCGAAACATTCGAGCGTCCCAATGGGCTGAAGATCGAGCGCGTCTCGACGCCGCTCGGCGTCATTGGCGTGATCTATGAAAGCCGCCCCAATGTGACTGCCGATGCAGGTGCGCTTTGCCTGAAGGCCGGCAATGCCTGCATTTTGCGCGGCGGTTCGGATTCGATTCATTCATCTGCGCTCATTCACGAATGTCTTGTCGCCGGTTTGCGCGCAGCCGGCCTGCCTGAAGCGGCCATTTCGCGCGTGCCGGTGAAGGATCGCGCGGCAGTGGGCGAAATGCTCAAAGGGCTCTCCGGCACGCTCGATGTTATTGTGCCGCGCGGGGGAAAAAGCCTTGTCGCGCGTGTGCAGGATGAAGCGCGCGTGCCGGTTTTCGCTCATCTTGAGGGCATTGTGCATGTCTATATCCATGCTGCAGCCGATCTTGAAAAAGCCAAGACCATTTTGCGCAATGCGAAATTGCGGCGCACCGGCATTTGCGGGGCGGCGGAAACGCTGCTGGTCGACGCGTCTGTCGCGTCAACGCATCTGGCACCCTTGGTGAAAATGCTGCTCGATGAAAAATGCGAAGTGCGCGGCGATGCGCGCACACGCGCTGTCGATGCCCGCGTCGTGCCGGCGACGGAAGAAGACTGGAAGCTCGAATATCTCGATTCCATCATCGCCTGCCGCGTCGTCGATGGGCTGGAGGATGCGATCGACCATATCGAGACGCATGGTTCCCATCACACCGATTGCATCGTGACGGAAGATCCTGCTGCGGCCGAGCGTTTTCTTAACGAGGTCGATTCCGCCATTGTCATGCATAATGCCTCGACGCAATTTGCCGATGGCGGCGAATTCGGTTTCGGCGCGGAAATCGGCATTGCCACGGGCCGCATGCATGCGCGCGGGCCGGTCGGTCTTGCCCAGCTGTGTTCCTTCAAATATCGCGTTCGCGGCAATGGGCAGACGCGTCCGTGAAGCACATGCCCCTGCGCCCGGCCTTGCGCTTTGCCGATCTGCCGCATTTGCATGCTGGCGCCCGCATGCCGGCGCATCTGCCCCCGCATGCGCCGGGCATGCGCATCGGCCTGTTTGGCGGAACATTCAATCCACCCCATGAAGGCCATGTGCTGGTCAGCGAAATTGCACTCAAGCGGCTTCGCCTCGATTGCGTCTGGTGGATTGTCACGCCGGGCAATCCGCTGAAGGAAAATTCAGGCCTGCCGCCACAGGCCTTGCGCATTGAGGCGGCGCGTCGGCTGGCCGATCATCCCGGCATCGACATTACGGGTTTCGAGGCCGAGATCGGTACGCGTTTTACCTATGACACGGTCGAATATCTGGCGCGCCGCTGCAAGGATGTCGATTTTGTCTGGATCATGGGCGCCGACAATCTGTCGCAATTTCATCGCTGGCAGCGCTGGCGCGATATAGCCCGGCTCGCCCCGATTGCCGTGATCGATCGTCCGGGCTCGACGCTGAAAGCGGTCAACAGCCGGGCGGGGCAGTTTCTGGCGCGATATCGCCATTCCGAGAGCGAAGCATCGCTGCTGGCGGGCGGGCCGACGCCGGCTTTCATCTTCCTGCACGGAAAGCGTTCGGAGGCCTCTTCCACCGATCTGCGCAGCCGCGGGGCGGGGCTTTAGCCGCCAACTCATCTGCGCCTGCGAAAGACGGTTGAAATTCGCAGGTTTTAAGCCCACATTGGAGATGCGCCGCGCGCCGCGCGGCCCACAGGAGAAATGGCTCTGACACCCACGGTCCAAGCCCGGGCAAAAGCTCTGCCCGATCCGGTTCGTGTTCAGGCTGAACCCGATACCGGCCAGCTCGTACGCAACATCCTCAACAGCCTCGACGATGCCAAGGCGGAGGACGTTCTCTCCATCGACCTGCACGGAAAGACCTCGATTGCCGATGCAATGATCATTGCTTCGGGTCGTTCGAGCACCCATGTGTCCGCGATCGCCGATCGCGTCATCAAGGGTTGCAAGGACGCAGGCTTTCAGACGCCGCGCGTGGAGGGACTTCCTCATTGCGACTGGGTCCTCGTCGATGCAGGCGATGTGATCGTCCACCTTTTCCGTCCCGAAGTTCGCCAGTTCTATAATCTGGAGAAAATGTGGGGCGGGGATCGGCCGGCCGAGCAAAAGGCTCCCCGGCGCGCCTGACACGCGCGCCGCCTCGCCGTCATGCGTCTCACCCTCTCCGCCATCGGACGGCTCAAGGCCGGTCCGGAAAGAGACATTTGCGCCCGTTATGTCGATCGTGCGCAGGCTGCCTGTCGCGGCGTCGGTCTTGCCGGTCTGGATTTGCGCGAATGCGATGAATCGCGCGCCCGCCGTCCGGAGGATCGAAAGGCAGAAGAGGCGCGCTCGCTGATCTCCCAGCTTCCTGCCGGTGCGCGCCTTGTCGTGCTCGATGAGCGCGGCAAATCCATTTCAAGCGAGGCTTTTGCTGCCGATCTGGCGGCGGCGCGCGATACGGGGGCCGGCGCTTACGCTGTGCTGATCGGTGGGCCTGACGGGATCGATCCGGAGCTGCGCGCCCGCGCGTCGCTGGTTCTGGCCTTTGGCGCAATGACCTGGCCGCATCAATTGGTGCGCATCATGGCCGCCGAGCAGATTTATCGCGCCATCACCATTCTCTCCGGCCATCCCTATCATCGTGTCTGATCGCCTCGTTGCGGCCTCGTTTCTGGTCCCTATGCTGGAACCATGATTCGAAAACGGTTCGAGATGGGCATGGGCTTGTCGCCGGTGCGGTTTGGCAGGGGCGCGCTGTTCAGCGCGGCGCTTCTGGCATCGCTGTGCCCGGCTCTGGCGCAGAATGTGCCATCCGATCTGCGGGCAGGCGAGCCGCGCAGCGCCGAACGAGATGCGCGCGCCAATGAGGAGCGCCGCCGCTTGCTTGAGGCGGAAGCCGAAGCCATTCGCACCGATCGCGCCAGGCTGAATGCCGCCTTGATCGAAACCAGCGCGAAAATGCGCCAGGCGCAAGGACGCATGGCCGAGATCGAGCGCCGGCTCGAACTGGCGGCAGGCAGCGAGGAGGCCATTCGCAAATCGCTCGCCGCCCGACGCGACGTGCTGGCCGATATTCTCGCCACATTGCAGCGGATGGGGCGTCGCCCGCCGCCTGCCGTTCTCGCATCTCCCGAAGATGCTTTGCGCGCCGTACGGGCGTCAATGATGCTTGGCACTCTGCTTCCCGAATTGCGCATTGAGGCGCAATCGCTTGCCAGCGATCTGACAGACCTCATGAATTTGCGAAAATCCATCGCTCTTGAAAAAGACCGGCTCGATCGCGAAGCGCAGGTTTTTGCGCGCGATGGCGAGCGTCTGGCGACGCTGGTCGAAGCGCGGCAAAGCGCATTGCGCGAAGCCGAACAAAAGCTTGCCGAACAAAGGCAGAGATCTGCCGAATTGGCTCGCCAGTCTGGCGACGTCAAGGAATTGATCTCGCGATCGGAAAGCGAAATAGCCGCTGCGGGCCGCGCTGCAGCTGAAGCGCGCGCGGCCGAGGAAAATATGCGCAAGGCAGCAGATGCGGCACAAGCGCGCGGACAGCCGCGCGTTGCGGCTTTGCCATTCAACGATCCCTCGCGTCTGGCGCCGAAAATCGCCTTTGCCGATGCGCGCGGAAGACTTCCCCTTCCGGCAGCTGGGCGGCTCCTGAAAAATTTCGGCGCGCCCGACGGTCTGGGCGGCACTGAAAAAGGCCTGTCGATCGGAACGCGTCCCAGCGCGCCGGTTTCCGCACCCGCCGATGGATGGGTGGCTTTTTCGGGCCCTTACCGTACTTACGGCCAACTCTTGATCATTAATGCGGGCGGCGGGTATTATGTCGTCCTCGCGGGGATGGAACGCATCAGCGTGGAGGTCGGGCAATTTGTCCTGGCTGGAGAGCCCGTTGCGACCATGGGGGACGGTTCGACCAGAACGGCATCCGCGGTTGCTTTGGGCGCTTCTCAGCCAATTGGCGCGTCACAGGCTCTTGGCGCTGGCCAGCCCGTTCTCTATGTTGAATTCAGAAAAGACGGGGCGGCCATAGACCCGGGCCCATGGTGGGCGAAGGCCGAGCTGGAAAAGGTTCGCGGATAATGCGCAAGCTCTCACTCGTAATGCTCGGCGCGGCTTTGGGCGCCTCGACCGTGATGATCGGCACACAGACGCGGATCTTTGCTGCCGGTCCCGCCAATGCGGCCATTTCCGAAACTTATCGGAGCCTCAATCTTTTCGGCGACGTCTTCGAGAAAATCCGTTCGGATTATGTCGAGAAGCCGAATGAGCAGAAGCTGATCGAAGCAGCCGTCTCCGGCATGCTCACATCGCTCGATCCCCATTCCAGCTATATGGATTCGAAAAGCTTCCGCGACATGCAGGTCCAGACGCGCGGCGAATTCGGCGGTCTCGGCATCGAAGTCACGCAGGAAGACGGTCTCGTCAAGGTCGTCACGCCAATCGACGATACGCCGGCAGCGCGCGCAGGCATTATGTCCGGCGATATCATCTCGGCTATCGATGGCGAAAGCGTGCAGGGCATGACGCTTAACCAGGCCGTCGACAAAATGCGTGGCCAGGTCAATACGACTGTCAGACTGACGATTTTGCGCGGTTCGGCGCGCGACAGTCAGGAAGTGGCCATTACACGCGCCGTGATCCAGATTCGTTCTGTCCGCTTCCGTCAGGAAGGCGATGACATTGGTTATATCCGCATCACGCAATTCAACGAGCAGACCTATGATGGCGTGAAGAATGCCATCAGCCGTTTCACGGCCGACATGCCGGGCGACAAGCTCAAGGGCTATGTGCTGGATCTGCGCAATAATCCGGGCGGCTTGCTCGATCAGTCGATTGCCGTGTCGAATGCTTTCCTCACCTCGGGCGAAATCGTCTCGACGCGTGGACGCAATGCGGATGAAACCCAGCGCTATAATGCGCGCCCCGGCGATCTGTCGAAAGGCAAGCCGGTGATCGTGCTCATCAATGGCGGCTCCGCATCGGCATCGGAAATTGTCGCCGGCGCTCTGCAGGACCACAAGCGCGCGACGATTGTCGGCACGCGGTCCTTCGGCAAGGGTTCGGTGCAGACGATCATTCCGCTCGGCCAGAACAATGGCGCATTGCGTCTGACAACGGCGCGCTATTACACGCCGTCAGGCCGTTCCATCCAGGCCAAGGGAATCGATCCCGACATTCTGATTCTCCAGGACGTGCCGGATGAATTGAAAGGCAAGGACGACAGCAAGGGCGAGGCCTCGCTGCGCGGCCATCTCAAGAATGGCGAAGAGGAGAAGAGCGGCTCGCAGGCCTATGTGCCGCCCGATCCCAAGAACGACAAGCAATTGCGTGCTGCACTCGAAATGCTGCGCGGCACCTATACAAAGGCGCAGGCCAGCGAGCCCGCGAAAGCAGGCGAGAAGGTGCCGAATTGATTTTGGATAAAAATTTCTGTGTGCTGTTAAGCATTTAACTTTTAGACGGGCCCGGTCATCAGGCATTCTCAATGCTCTACCGGGCCCTTTGATTCGTTCGTGTAAAAGGCGTCCGGCGCTGCCGGTTTTTCAAGCCAGGTGAGATTTTATGGCAGGCGATGATCTCGACGCGCCACTCGGCTATCGGCCGGGTCGGGACAAGGATTCGTCCAATATAACGCGCGATGTTCCATGGGGTGCTGTGGCGCTCGGTGGCATGGGCGTGATTGCCATATCGCTTGTTGCTTTCGTGGCGGTGACGGAGAGCCGGAAGGCCAGCATGTCGCAGGCCATGGCTCTCATCGATCCGGTGACGCCGCGCAAGATTGCCGCGCCCGATCTGCCGCAGCAAAGCGCATCGCGCCGCGATGAGGATCAGGTGACGCAAGTGGCCCGCGCGGCGCGTGCGCCCGGATCGCAAGTCGAAGTGGAGAGCGGCGTCAGGGTCATCCGGCGCGGTGCGCCCGACATGCCCGAGGCGATGATCATCCGCGTGCCGCAAGAGGAATTGAAAACCAGCCTGCCACCCGCACCCGACGATCGTTTGATTGGTCCTGGCCCGCATGGTCCTCTGCCGCGGATCGGTCGCGATGGCTCGCGGCCCGCCGATATTTATGCGCGGCCCGTGGTCGTCAGTGCGCGTCTGCCGCAAAATGCGCCGCGCATCGCCCTTGTGATCACCGGCATGGGTATCAGCGACGAGGCCACGCAGCACGCCATGTCCGCTTTGCCTCCGGCTGTGACATTGGCTTTTGCTGCGCATGGCGAGCGTGTGCGCCAGCATGTCGAGGCAGCGCGCAACGATGGGCATGAATTGCTGCTGCAAGTGCCGATGGAAGGTTTTAATGCCGCCGCCACAGGCGTGCGCATTCTGCCCTCGCAAGCCCCGCGCGAAAAAATTGTCGATTCCCTGCATTGGCACATGAGCCGTTTTCCCGGCTATATCGGCGTGACGCATTTTCTGGGCGGTCGCTTCATGTCGGCGCAGCCCGCTTTGTCGGCCGTGTTGCAGGATATGGCCGAGCGCGGTCTGGTTTTCCTCGACGATGGGTCGATCGCGCAATCTGTTGCGCCCGCCGTTGCGGCAACCACAGGCGCATCTTTGGCGCGCGCCGATCTCGTCATCGATGCGCAGGTCAAACCTGAGGCCATCGATGCGGCTTTGCGCAAGCTCGAGAGCCTCGCGCGCGAACGCGGCACAGGCATTGGCACGGCCAGCGCATTGCCTGCCAGCGTTGACCGGGTGGCGCGCTTCGCGCAGGGTCTCGAAGCGCGTGGAATCGCACTCGTGCCTTTGTCGGCGCTCATCAATGGCCCGGCCCGCACGTCGCAGCGATAATCTCCCCGCGCGCGGGAGCAAAGAATGAGCGAGAAAAAATATCGGCCCTGCGTCGGCATTATGCTGATCAACCGTCAGGGGCTTGTCTTCGTCGGGCGTCGACGCAACAAGAATCTGCGCGAACATGTGGCGCCCGGTCACGAATGGCAGATGCCGCAGGGCGGTATCGATGAGGGCGAAGATGTCTATCAGGCCGCTTTGCGCGAATTGGCCGAAGAAACCAATGTCACGAGCACGCAGCTTTTGGCCGAGGCCGGCGAATGGTTCGCCTATGATCTGCCCGACGATATTGCCAAAGAAGCCTGGAAAGGGCGCTATTGCGGGCAGACGCAAAAATGGTTCGCCCTGCGCTTCACAGGTTTGGACAGCGAGATCGACATCGAACATCCCGCCGGCGGCCACAAGCCGGAATTCGATGCCTGGCAATGGATGCCCATGGCCGATCTGCCGGACCTGATCATTCCCTTCAAACGCCCGGTCTATGAGCGCGTCACGAGGGAATTTGCGCGTTTTTCTGTCCCTGAGGCGGTGTGAGCCGCTGCCGGGCCCATGCCCGGCAGCCCGCTCTTGCACGGCGGATATTTATTCCGTAAACAGCCTGCGTTGCCCCTATGGCGGAACTGGTAGACGCGTCCGACTCAAAATCGGATTCCGCAAG
>CAZHOK010000042.1:20006-20792 GCA_964534115.1 uncultured Beijerinckia sp. | reverse complement strand
TGGGAAACGTAACTCCCGCACCGGCCAGTTGCACGACCCCTCGCTCGTCGTCAAAGTTCCCGTCCCACCCATCGTGCCGATGGACCTTTTTGAGCGTGCTCAAGCTCGCCTTGCCATCAACAACCCTAAGGTGACCCCGCCTCGCGTCGTCAATGGACCAACCCTTCTCGCCGGGCTTGCAACTTGCGCCACATGCGGGGCGAGCATGACACGCACAGGCACAACCCGTCGCCACAAAAGCTACACCTATTACAGCTGCAGCGGCTGTCAGCGGAAAGGCAAGTCTGTCTGCAAGGGCCGCCACGTTCCCTTACCGAAGCTCGATGAACTCGTCATCGAGAACGTCAAACAACAGCTTCTCGTCCCCGAACGTCTCACCTTCATTCTGGAAGCCTTGGTGGAGCAGCGCTCCCAGAAAGATCAGGCGGTCGCAGATCGTCGGAAATCTCTTGAGAATGAATTGAGTGAGAAAAGAGACAAGCTCGCTCGCCTCTATCGGGCGATTGAAGAAGGCGTGATCGAACTCGATGCCGATCTAAAAGAGCGCATCCAGACCCTGAAGAACGAACGCGACATCGTCCAAGCGACCATTGATCGGATTGAAACCCAAACCCGCCAGGGTGCCAACGTCACTCCAGAACGGATTGAGGCCTTCGCCAAGCTCATGCGTGAAAAGCTCGACAGCGGCGACACACAAGCCCGGAAGGCCTATCTGCGATCCGTGATCGCAAAAATCGAAGTCGATGACCAGAAAGTCCGCATTATTGGGGAAAAAGCCGCCCTAGC
>CAZHOK010000042.1:17570-19996 GCA_964534115.1 uncultured Beijerinckia sp. | reverse complement strand
GACGTGATCGCCGGCCGCCATACCCAAGCGGGAAATGTTCGTGGTTTTGTACGCAAATGGCGCTCCCTAGGGGACTCGAACCCCTGTTTTCGCCGTGAAAGGGCGACGTCCTAGACCGCTAGACGAAGGGCGCGGGATGTCCGGGGTGCTTTGTGATGCAATGCCCGGCGGGACGGGCGGAGGTATAGTGTGCGTCGCCCCCCATGGCAAGCCGCGATGACGCTTTTTCTGGGTTCCAAAAGCCTTTTCACGCAGGCTTTCTTGCCGGCTCCGCAATATCCAGCAAGCGCATCTGGACGCGCTCCTTGCCGCCCCAATGATCGAGCGACAATGTGCCGGCAAGATGGGCCGCGCTGCCCACCGCTTTCTCCAGGGCGCTGGCCAGACCCGATTCTGTGGCGCGGAAGGCAATTGCATCTATGCCCACCCCGTCGCCGGCCACGGCCCTGACTTTCATATGTCCATTGCCCACCGGCTGGGCGCGCACGATCCGGTGGTTGGGCAGGGCAAAAACCGGCTCGGGATTGCCCGCGCCAAAGGGGCCCGCCTGTTCAACCAGCCGGATCAGATCCGGATTGGCGGCGCCCGCCGTCAGCGCGGCATCGATGTACAGGGCATCGTTCAGCCGCGCGCGCGCGACAATCTCGCCAAGCCGCGCATCGAGAAAGGCGCGGAAGTCGGCGAGCCTGTCGCGGGCAATGGTCAGGCCTGCGGCCATGGCATGACCGCCGCCCTTGATCAGAAGCCCATCGTCCACCGCCGCGCGCACAATGCGCCCCAGATCGACGCCGGGAATGGAGCGCGCCGAGCCCGTGCCGGTCTTGCCATTCATCGCAATGGCAAAAGCGGGCCGGCGGAATTTTTCCTTCAACCGCGCCGCAACAATACCGACAATGCCGGGATGCCAATTCTCGCCGGCAGTGAGAATGCAGGCGCCCTGCTCTTCTGCGCCCAGCGCAGCCTGCGCTTCAGCCTCCGCCTCGGCGAGGGTCTGCACTTCGATTGCCTGGCGCTCGCCATTCAGCCGATCGAGTTCAACGGCCATGCGCGCTGCTTCGGTCTCGTCGCGCATCATTAGAAGTTTTGCGCCAAGTGCTGCATCGCCAATCCGCCCGCCCGCATTGATGCGTGGGCCGATGAGATAGCCCAGATGATAGGGGCGCGGCGGCCCATCGGCGCGCGCGACATCGAAAAGCTGGCGCAGACCCGGCCGCGCGCGCGCGCGCATGACGGCAAGACCTTTCATGACAAAAGCGCGGTTGAGACCTTTTAACGGCACGACATCGGCAATGGTGGCCAGCGCCACAAGATCGAGTTCGGCAAGCAGATCGGGTGCAGGCCGCGCGGCGTTCCAAAAATCCTTCTGCCGCAGGGCGCGATTGAGCGCCACCAGAACCATATAGACAACGCCCGCCGCGCAGAGATGGCCAAGGCCTGAAAGATCGTCGAGCCGATTGGGATTGACGATGGCAAGAGCGGCAGGGAGTTCTTCGGGCGCCTGATGATGGTCGATGACAAGCGTGTCGAGGCCGAGCTTTTGTGCTTCTTCCAAAGGCTCGAAAGAGGTCGTGCCGCAATCCACCGTCACGAGAAGCTTTGCGCCTTTTTGCGCCAAGGCGCGGATCGCCTCCACATTCGGACCATAGCCCTCAAAAATGCGGTCGGGAATATGGATGATGAAAGGCGTGCCGCAGCTTTCGAGAAAGCCCGCGAGCAATGCGGTGGAACAGGCGCCATCGACATCGTAATCGCCGAAAATCGCCACCGTCTCGCCGCGCTCAATGGCGCGCAGGAGACGGCCCACAAGCGGCCCCATGGCGACCAATGTGTCGGGATCGGGCATGAGGCCGCGGATCGTTGGGTCGAGATGGGCCGTCACAGCCTCGGGTGCAACGCCGCGCCCTGCGAGCACGCGGGCGAGAATGTCCGGCAGACCCTCCACCTGCACCATGGCCTGCGCCCGCCCCTGCGCCTCCAGATCGAGCCGGTCGCGCCAGATGCGACCCAGCGCAGATTGCTCCACGCCGAGAAACAGACGGCGAGGCAGCGTGCCGGGCTTCGAATCGGGATGGATGACGGGCGGGCTCATCAACGGATTATCGCACGGCAGAGGCGCCTAGCGTGAGCGCCGGGCAGCAGGAGCAATCTGGATAATGGGGACGGATGGGGGCGGGCATAAGCCGCAGCAAACTTGACAAAAGGAATATATTCCTCTATTGTCACCCCATTCCTTAAGCCCTTTTGCCCCTTGATCCCCATGCCTTTCGATCCCTCTGCCCGCGAGCTTGCCGACATACGTGCGACCCTCCTGGCCTTATCCTTTGAAGTGAAACTCCTGAACCTGTCGCTTGCCGCGCGGCGGGGAGCATGGCTTGCGCGCAAAACTGACGACGACGAAGATGCATTAGAACGTCGACTCGGACCTG
>CAZHOK010000042.1:0-17560 GCA_964534115.1 uncultured Beijerinckia sp. | reverse complement strand
GACGATGACGGTCCAAACAGCCCGCATCTCATGCATCTGGCGCAATATGCGCCGCCATCGCCTGGCCAAGGTGGTCCGCCGAAAATCCCGGAGGAGCGACCGCCAGGCTCAAGGCTTCGAACATTCTACGCACGCATGGCAGCCGCAGGATTGCAGGAAGCGATCAAGGATGGTCGTGGCCGCGAGTTTCTGGAGAATCTTCTGGCGCGTGCAGCATGGCTCAAAGAGCGTGCGGACCAGATTGTCGCCGTTCTGGATCAGCCGAAGTCGCTCGACGAACTGATGCAACTGGCGAAGGAACCGGCGAGCGGTTACCAGATCCATCATATTGTGGAACAGACATCCGCCAGAGCGTCGGGGTTCACGCAATCGGAAATCGACAGTCCGACAAATCTGGTGAGAATACCGACGCTGAAGCATTACGAGATTAATGCATATTATGCGACACCAAATCCCGATCTCGGTGGACTGACGCCGCGGGAATATCTAAGCAACGAACCTTGGTACGTGCGGCGTGATTATGGGCTTTCGATATTGAGATTTTTTGGAGTTTTGGAATGACCAAAAAACCCGATCTCTCAAAAATGCCAACTCCCGACCTTATCCGTGAATTCACCGAACTTGCCGTGCAGCAGGGCATTGCAGCCGTGTGGCTCGATGTGCACCGATCGAAGAAGCTTTATAGGCTGACCGAGCTTGTCACAGAGGAATTGAAAGCTCGCGGCGAGTTGAGCAAGTTGAGCACTCTTTTTGACCACGATGACCTTTGGGTCCGTTTTCGAGCTGCGGTCTGGGTAAAGCCTGTTATGCCGATTGAAGCATGCGCGATATTGCAAGAGCTAAAAGAAAACGCCCCACAGCAGCTGGCAGCCGAGGCTGGTATGTCCTTATGGATTCCATCGTGGATTGCGAGCCATCAAACAAGATAACCAGGCAGCAGAAGCAGACGACGCAAAGCAAAAGGGCGCTCCGTTTCCGGAACGCCCCTGCTCTTTTCGCTCATCCGCCCGCAATCAATCCAAACGGAACTTGTCCATCTGGCGGTGTTCGCCGTGGATGCGGCGCACTGTGCCGGTGACGGAGCGATAGATCACCGTTTCCGTCTCGATGATTTCGCGGCCGAATTTCACGCCCGTCAGCAGCGGGCCCGTGGTGACGCCCGTGGCGCAGACGATGACATCGCCTGAGGCCAATTCCGTCATGTCATATTTTTTATTCGGATCCTTGATGCCCATTTTCAGCGAGCGTTCGCGCTTGGCTTCCGTATCGAGGATGAGACGGCCCTGCATCTGCCCGCCGACGCAACGCAATGCGCCTGCTGCCAGCACGCCTTCCGGCGCGCCGCCTGTGCCAAAATAAATATCGACGCCGGTCATTTCCGACTGCGCAGTAAAAATCACGCCGGCCACATCGCCATCGGTGATGAAGCGAATGCCCGCACCCACTTTGCGGCAGGCATCGACGAGATTTTGGTGGCGCGGACGGTCGAGAATGAGCGCGGTGATTTCACCCGGCTTCACGCCCTTGGCCTTGGCGAGCGAGAGAAGATTTTCTTCCGGGCTCATGTCGAGATCGATCGTGCCCTTGGGATAGCCCGGGCCGATGGCGATCTTGTCCATGTAAACGTCAGGCGCATTGAGCAGCGAGCCGGCCGGCGCCATGGCCATGACAGCGATGGAGCCCGGCAGATCCTTGGCGCACAAAGTCGTGCCTTCGAGCGGATCCACCGCAATGTCGACCTTCGGGCCGGTGGCCGTGCCGACTTTCTCGCCGATGAAAAGCATGGGCGCTTCATCGCGCTCGCCTTCGCCGATCACAACCGTGCCGTCGATCGGCAGACGGTTCAATTCGCGGCGCATTGCATCCACAGCAGCCTGGTCGGCGGCCTTCTCGTCTCCGCGTCCGCGCAGGCGCGCAGCAGCAACAGCGGCACGCTCGGTGACGCGCACGAGTTCAAGCGTGAGAATACGCTCGATAATATCCTTTTGCTTGATGACGAGATCGGTCATGGACGGTCCTTCCGGGCCTTTTGTTGAAACTATTCGCGTTCGATGCGGATCACCTGCGGCGGTCCGGCGAGATAGCCGTCGGCAACAACGGCCTCGAGTGCCTCGCGCACGACAGCCTCCGATGTCGCATAGGTGATGAGTACGACCGGCACAGGCGTCGCATCGGAGGGCGCCCGCGCGCCGCGCGCCGATCCATGCCGCTGCATAATGCTCTCCAGCGAGATCTGGCGCTCGGCCATGCGCGTTGCAATGGCTGCGGCTGCACCGGGGCGATCATGCACGGACAGGCGAATGTAATAGCCGCCCTCATGCCGCTGCACGGGAATGCGCGGTGCTTTTTCCAGCGCCGAAGTCGGCAGGCCGAAAGGCGCGCTGCGAATGCCTTTCGCAATATCGGAAATATCGGCAACAACGGCAGATGCCGTTGCCATGCCGCCGGCGCCGGGGCCGACAAGCGTCAATTCTTTCACCGCATCCGCATCGATGGTCACGGCATTGGTCACGCCCATGACTTCGGCAAGCGACGAGGACTTTGGCACCATGGTCGGATGCACGCGCTGCTCGATACCCTTATCGGTGCGCTGCGCGACGCCGAGCAATTTGATGCGATAGCCAAGCTCTTCGGCCGATTTCAGATCGGCCAAAGTGATCGATTGAATGCCCTCGACGTGAATGGCTTCCGCATCGACCTGCGTGCCAAAGGCAAGCGCTGTCAGAATGGCGAGTTTATGCGCTGTGTCGAAACCGCCGATATCGAAGGTCGGATCGGCTTCGGCATAACCAAGGCGCTGCGCATCCTTGAGGCATTCCTCGAAGGACAGGCCCTCGCGCTCCATGCGCGAGAGGATGTAATTGCACGTGCCGTTGAGAATGCCATAGACACGCTGGATGGAATTGCCGGCCAGGCCTTCGCGCAGCGTTTTCACAATCGGAATGCCGCCGGCAACAGACGCCTCAAAGGCCAGCGCCACGCGCTTGTCTTCCGCGCGCTGGGCGAGCGACATGCCATGTTTGGCGAGCAAAGCCTTGTTGGCGGTGACAACCGACTTGCCTGCGCCAAGCGCTGCTTCCACCGCTGCGCGCGCCGGGCCTTCGTCGCCGCCGATCAGCTCGACGAAAAGATCGATGTCTGGGCTGGTGGCCAAAGCCACAGGATCGTCGAACCATTTGAACGCCGACACATCGACGCTGCGATCGCGCGACCGGTCGCGGGACGAGACGGCCGTCACCTTGATGGCGCGCCCGGTGCTGGCGGCCAGAGCGGCAGCCTGACGGTCGAGAAGGCGAATGACGGAAGCGCCGACGGTGCCAAGACCGGCAATGCCAACGCGCAGGGGTTCAGCCATGAAAATTGTTCCAGACCAGCAAAAGACCCCGCCAGACGGGCGGAGCCAGTTGCGCTCTTCTGCAATGTTTCGGCCGGGGTTTCAAGGAGTGAGAGGACCGCGACACCTTTGGGCCATCCGCTTCTCCCATGGGGAGAAGCTGTCGGCGGAGCCGACTGATGAGGGGCTGCAGCATCTTCGACTGAGGGCGTAACCCCTCACCCCGGCTCGAGGCTTCGCCTCGAGTCCGCCCTCTCCCGCTGGGAGCGGGAGGCCCGCCTCACGCCGGCTTTTTCAGCTCGACCACATTGTGGAGAATTGTGTCCGCACTGTCGAAGAAGCGGCGGATGCCGCGCGCGGCCTGGCGGATGCGCTGCTCATTCTCGACAATGGCGAGGCGGACAAAATCGTCGCCATGCTCGCCAAAGCCAATGCCCGGCGCCACCGCCACATCGGCCTTCTCGATGAGAAGCTTGGAAAATTCGAGACTGCCCAGATGTTTGAATTTTTCCGGCAGCGGCACCCAGGCGAACATGGTCGCCTGCGGCACAGGAATATCCCACCCTGCCTGGGCAAAACTTTCAACCAGAGCATCGCGACGCTTTTTGTAGATCGCGCGCATTTCCTTGATGCAATCGTCGGGACCATTCAGCGCTGCGGCAGCCGCCACCTGGATCGGCGTATAGGCGCCGTAATCGAGATAGGATTTCACGCGCGAGAGTGCGGCGAGCAAACGCTCATTGCCGACCGCAAAGCCCATGCGCCAGCCGGCCATGGAAAAGGTCTTCGACATGGAGGTGAATTCCACGCAGACATCGTTTGCGCCATTCACCTGCAGCATGGACGGCGGCGGATTGTCGTCGAAGAAGACTTCCGCATAAGCGAGATCGGAGAGCACAAAAATCTCGTGCTTCTTCGCGAAGGCGACGAGATCCTTGTAGAAATCAAGCGAGGCGACCTTGGCCGTCGGGTTCGACGGATAGCAGGACACGACCGCAATCGGCTTGGGGATCGAATGCTGGATGGCGCGCTCGAGCGCGACGAAAAATTCCGGCGTCGGATCGGCCGGCACTTCGCGGATCACGCCGCCAGCCATGAGAAAGCCGAAGGCATGGATCGGATAGGAAGGATTGGGCACGACGACGACATCGCCCGGCGCGGTAATGGCCTGCGCCATATTGGCGAAGCCTTCCTTGGAGCCGAGTGTCGCAACAACCTGCGTGTCGGGATTGAGCTTCACGCCGAAACGTCGCTCGTAATAGGCCGCCTGCGCCTTGCGCAGACCGACAATGCCCTTGGAGGCCGAATAGCGATCCGTGCGCGGTTTTCCGGCCGTCTCGCAGAGCTTTTCGATGACATGTTTGGGCGCCGGCAGATCCGGATTGCCCATGCCGAGATCCACAATGTCGGCGCCATTGGCCCGAGCGGCGGCCTTCAGCCGGTTGACCTGCTCGAACACGTAAGGCGGAAGCCGCCGCACCCTGTGGAATTCGGACATTGCACTCATCCTCTTTGCAACCCGCCCGGCTTAAACGATTGCCGGATCATGGTCCATGTCCTCTCGATAATCTGTTAACGTCTTGTTGGCTGAACGGCCGGATTGTCGCAGGTCAGCCCGCAGGCCTCCTGTTTTTTCGGCTTTGCCTTGCGATCGGCCATTCCCTCGGAGACGGAACGATCTGTGCTCGGCCCGGTGCGCCGGCCCGCTGCCTTGTCATGCGCGCGGCGGGCCGCATCGAGACCCTTTTCCTGCGATTCGACCTCGCTTTTGCTCATGGTCTTGCCGGCCGGCTGCTTCCGGGGCTCATGAACGGGGATGAAATCATAGGATTGCGGCCGCGACCGTGTGACGAAATCCGGCGGGCTCTGGGTCACATGGGTGCGCAGGCCCAGCGCTTTGGTGATCGCGCCGGGCTCTTCGGCCGCCAGGGCGCCGCCCAGACCCAATCCGCCCAAAAGAACGGCAACAGCCAGAGCTTTGGCTGGCAGCCGGGCAGACTGGAAGAAAATGCCGGGGCCGTTTGTCATGAGCCTGCCATATCTTTGTTCACAAAAGCGGGCGGTCGCCTTCAGCCCATTTAATCATTGCTGCGACCGGTGAATAAAGACCTATTATGTCCGAAACGGGACGCGCGCCAGTGGTCATTGGTCGCCCTCCCGCCACAATGGTACGAAAAATGCCAGACTGGGCTGCGGTAGCAGGGGCAAAGAGCGAATGAGCGCAAGTCGGAGCGATGACATGGCGGAGCGCGCCCCCGAAACCGCCTTGGCGCCCGATGGCCCGGCGGACGCCCCAGCCGCGCCTGCCAAACGCCCCCGTGGCCGGCCGCGGAAAATCCGGACGGAAGCCGAGCTTGCGCCCAAAATCCCGGCCAAACGCGGCCGCAAGCCCAAATCTGCGACCCTGGCCGCACAGAATGGCGGGGCAGCCCCAAAGCCTGAACCCGCCCCTGCGGCCAGCACGGCCGGCCCGCAGGCAAAAGCAGAAAACGGCAAGGCAGACCAGGGTGCGGCCGAGCAGGCCATTCCCATGCCGGACTTTACCGCGCTGTCGCAAAATTTCGCTTTGCTTGTCGACAAAGGCGCACAGGCTGCGGCTGCCTATTTCAGACCGCTGGAGGAAGGGCGCACCAATTCCGACATTGCCGAACATGTCGAAGATGCGGTGAAGACGCTTGGCCATGTCGCTGAACATTGGCTCTCCGATCCCGGCCGCGCCTTCGAAGCACAGACGCGCATTTCAGGTGAAATGCTGGAACTGTGGTCGCGCACCTTGCGCAAAATGTCGGGCGAAAATACGCAGCCCCTGCGTGCGCCAGATCCCGCCGACAAACGTTTCGCCGATCCTGAATGGAGCCGCAATCCGATCTATGATTTTTTGCGACAGGCCTATGTGATCACCACCGAATGGGCGAACGATCTTGTGGCGCGGGCAGATTCGCTCGATCCCGTGGAGCGCGAGAAAGCGCAATTCTATCTGCGTCAGATTGCGGGGGCGATCTCGCCATCGAATTTCATTGCCACCAATCCGGAATTGCTGCGCACGACATTGAAAGAAAGCGGCGAGAATCTCGTTCGCGGCATGCAAATGCTGGTTGAGGATATCGAGGCGGGCAAAGGCTCGCTGAAAATTCGTCAGAGCGATGCCTCGAAATTCGTGCTCGGCCGCGATATGGCAGCGACACCGGGCAAGGTAATCTGGCGCAACGATTTGATGGAGCTCATTCAATATGCGCCCTCAACCGAAACGGTTTTCAGACGCCCGCTGCTGATCGTGCCACCGTGGATCAACAAATTCTACGTGCTCGATCTCAATCCGGAAAAAAGTTTCATCCGCTGGGCCGTGTCGCAGGGTTTCACACTCTTTGTTGTATCATGGGTCAATCCTGATGAACGGCATGCCGAAAAATCCTTCGAAGATTATATGCGCGAAGGCATTTTTACCGCGCTCGACAAAATCGAAGAGGCGACCGGCGAGCGCAAAGTCACAGCCATGGGCTATTGCGTCGGCGGCACTTTGCTCGCCATCGCGCTAGCCTATATGGCGGCCATTGGCGACGATCGCATCGACAGCACGACATTTCTGACGACGCAGGTGGATTTCAGCGATGCGGGCGAATTGAAGCTTTTCGTCGATACAGTGCGCATCAAGGCCATTGAGGAGAAAATGGCCGAGACCGGCTATCTTGAAGGCTCGAAAATGGCGACCGCCTTCAACATGCTGCGGCCGAATGAATTGATCTGGTCTTATGTCGTCAATAATTACCTGAAGGGCAAAGAGCCCATGCCCTTCGATCTGCTCGTCTGGAATTCCGATTCCACGCGCATGCCGGCGGCGAACCATTCCTTCTATCTGCGCAATTGCTATCTCGAAAACAATCTCACGCAGGGCCGCCTTTCCATTGACGGCGTGAAACTCGATCTGAAGAAAGTCACAACGCCCGTTTATCATCTGGCAGCAAAAGAAGATCACATCGCCCCTGCCCGCTCAGTCTTCACCGGCGCCGGTTTTTTTGGCGGGCCCGTGCGCTATGTGCTTGCCGGCTCCGGCCATATTGCCGGCGTCGTCAATCCCGTCTCAAAACCCAAATATCAATTCTGGTCCGGCCCGGCGGCTGTCGGCACATTCGACGATTGGCTGGCACAGGCGCATGAAACGCCGGGCTCATGGTGGACAGACTGGATCGTCTGGGTCAGCGCACAAGCGCCAGAGCGCGTGGCCGCGCGCGAACCGGGCGGCGGAAAACTCACGCCGCTCTGCGATGCGCCGGGCGAATATGTCCGCGTGAAATCATAAAACAAAAAGAGCCGCGACATGCGCGGCTCTTTTATCTTGATCGCGTGAAGCGATTACCACTTCGTCATCAGGCCGAGCGACAGAATGTCGACATGAGCCTTGGACTGGCCGGCATAAGCAGTCGATGAACCTGCGCCCACCTGAATATTGATATTCGCGTCCTTGACGAAAACGCGGCTGTAGGACGCGTTCACGGTGAAACGCTCCGTCAGCTGGTAAGAAGCACCGGTCGAGAGCCACAGACGGTTGTTGTCAGGCAGGCGGGTCGAGCGCACTTCTGTCGTGACCGGCGAAAGCTCGTAAGCAACACCCCCACGAACCGTCAGATCTTTCGACCACTTATATTCGCTGCCAAGAGCGAAGAACCACGCATCGTCATAATTGAAGCGTGCGGCTCGCAGAGGAACCGGAGCTGCCGCAACGAGCGGTCCGGAGAACGCCGCTTCCTTGATGCGGCTCCAATTGTGCCATTCGACCGAAGCGAGAATATCGACATCCGGCGTGATCGTCTGGCGCAGGCTGACATTGAGACGATCCGGCAATTTCAGCGTGCCTTTGATCGCCGATCCATTCAGGCCGGCCAATGCCCCGGTCGTGACATAATTGCCTTCGATCTCCTGATCGATGCGCGAACGATAGCCAATGCCGATGGCCGTTCCGGCCATCGGTTTCCAGGTCAGGCCCGCGGTGATGCCATAGCCCCAGCCATTGCCCTCAAAGCCGGCACGATCCACGACCGGATTGGGAACGCCGCCGGACAAGAATTTTGCGGAGAAATATTGCGCCTGAACGCCGAGGCCGAAGGAGAGCGTGTCGCTGGCGCGATAGGCGATCGAAGGCGTGAATGTGTAAGTGCGCGCCTTGGTCGTGGTCGAATTGGTCTGGCCGCCCCAAGGAAGATCGGGCTTGGTGGTCAGTCCGAAGGGCGAATTGATCGAAAGACCGACCGAGAGGCTCTCATTCAACGGCATGATGAAATAAGATGCCGGCACCAGAGCATCCTGTCCGATGTCGCCCGAGCTCTTCGATCCCAGGGCCCCCGTCCCGGTGATCTTCGTCGTCGGGAACACGCCCGAGAAATTATTCTCGGTGGTGAAGCGGCGGAATTCGGTCATGGTCGCCGGATTGAGGAACATGGCCGAGGGCGAGGTGCCCGGTGCGGCATAGCCGGCATAGCCCATGCCGTTAAAAACCGTGCTCTGAGACTGGTTGATAAAGCCGCCGGCCTGCGCTCCGGTCGCTGCAATGAGTGATACGGCGGCGACAGACGCCAGCCAAAAGCCCTTGGACGAATGCATCGACAACTCCGTGACAACCGGCGCCCCCCGGGAAGCGAAGACGCCAATCTAAAAACCAGTCACGATAGTCTCTGTATTTGTTACAGACTAAACAATATAGAAATTTAATTGCTGTTTTTGGAAACAAATGACGCGCGGCAACTAACTGCCGGACAAATCCCTGCCAGAGCAGCGGAATTATCAAATCTATCGATAAGAATCTGATTCTGTGCCAAAAAGCCCGCCATCCGAATGGCGCGCCACTGTCGCATGGTTGCAACAGTTTCAGAGGCCCAGCATCAAGCGCAGGTTCTGAACGGCGGCCCCGGAGGCGCCTTTGCCGAGATTGTCGAGTCGGGCCAGCAAAACCGCATGGCCGTGTTTCGGGCTGGCAGCCACACGAATGTCGAGCCTGTTGGTATCGTTGAGCGCAGTGGCGTCCAGCTTGGCCTCCGGCTCAACCACGCTGACGAATTCGCAATCCCGATAATGAGCGGCGAGCGCGCCCTGCAGATCGGTGGCCGACGGGCGCCCCGGCAGGTCTTTCAGATGCAGCGGGATCGAGACGATCATGCCCTGCCGGAAATTGCCGACGGAGGGCACGAAGAGCACACGCTGATTCATCCGCCCATAGGCCTGTATTTCGGGAATATGCTTGTGCTCGAGGCCCAAAGCATAAAGCTCGAAAGGCGCAGCCGTCCCCGCCTCATAGGCTTCGATCATCGCCTTGCCGCCGCCCGAATAGCCCGAGACGGCATTGATGGTGAGCGGCATGTCGGGCGCGATCAGGCCGGCATCGACCAGGGGGCGCAGGAGCGCAATGGCTCCGGTCGAATAGCAGCCGGGATTGGCCACGCGACGCGAGGCGGCAATGGCTTTGTCCTGGCCTTTGGCCATTTCGGGAAAACCGAAGGTCCAGCCGGCGGCGACGCGATGGGCGGTGGAGGCATCGAGGATGCGCGGCCCCCCGCCCGGCAAAGTGTCGGCAAGAGCCACTGTCTCCTTGGCCGCCTCATCGGGCAGGCAGAGAATGACGAGATCGACGCCGGCCATCAGATCGCGCTTGGCAGACACATCCTTGCGCTTGGCCGGATCGATGCTGACAAGCTCGATCCCGGCCTGGCCGGCAAGCCTGTCGCGGATGCCAAGCCCCGTCGTGCCAGCCTCGCCGTCGATGAAAATCCGCGCCATTGATCCGCCCTCGCATCACTTGCCGCGCTCTCGTCGCGCGAAGCAGCCGTCACAGTCAACGGAGAAATACAGGCAAAAGAAAAGCCCCGGCAATGCCGGGGCTTTCTCATAGGCCGAAGCTGAACCTGCGCTTACGAGAAGAGCGGGAACAGGGCAACGATTGCGGTCAGGACGACGCCGGTGCTGACGGCCAGATATTCGGTGCGGCTCTCTACCATGTGTTTTCTCCGATGTTGCAGTGCGATCAACTTGTGTGCACTGCATATAAATCGGATTCCGCGCCGGACAAGCACGCAAAGCGACGGTCTGCCATGCGCAAAACGCATGGCATCTTGAATTTTCTATTAAAGACCTGCGTTTTTCGCTGATCGGCGAAGGCTCTAGCCTATTGGTTCGCCACGACCGTGACCTCGACAAGAGCGAGGAAGGACGCCGGATCGGAGAGAGAGGAAAGCCTTGCGACCGGCACAGGCGCTCCCCTGGCCTTGAGTTTGAGCGTGAAACTGCGAGGATCGCGCAGGAAGGTCTGGAGCGACTGGGCAAGCGCCAGCGCCGAAGGATCGCCTCCCAGCAAAAGCGGGAGCAATTGCCCCGCCATCCCGGCTGTCTCGGCCTGCAGGGCCGCTGCAGTCTTGCCCTGGCTGGCCGCAGCAAAAGCAAAAGCGCGATTGGCAAGGCCCGCATCGACAAAACGCAGCTCGAGTTCGGCAATGCCGACATTGGCACCGGCGCGTTCACGCACGGCGCGGTCGCCGCCCGCCAGAAGCTCCGGGGCAATGCCGGTAAAAATGCCGCCCAGGGACAATTTGCCAGCCTGGACGCCCGAAAAGGAATATTCCTGCAAGTTCATCACGCGCTGGCCCGGGTCATAGGTCGCCCGGCCTGCAAATCCGAGCTCGAGGCGATCATAGCCAAAGGCTTTGAGCTGCTGCCCGGCCGCGGAAGCCGGCGGCAGTTCGATCAGAATGCCGCGCGCTTCGCCCGACATGCGCAGCGGAACTGTCCCGCTATATTCGGTCACGCCCGTCAGGCTGGCGAGACTGACACGCGCCACATTGCCGCCGGGCGCATTGGCCGGCACATCGGGATCGACCATGGTGGCCTCAAATCCGCGCCAGTCGACGCGGCCCATCAGCACCACGGCCGATTCAAGATCGCCCTTTTGGGCGGCGGCGATCAGCGTACCGATATCGCCATTTTCCATTTCAATCGGACGCGACACCAGCCGTGCCTCGCCGGATTTGGCGCTAGAACCGATATTGGCTTCGATCTTGTCCAGGCCCGCTTTCCTGAAGCGTCCCTTATCGATAGCGGTCGCAGTAAATGTTCCAAATGAAATCTTGCCATCGTCCCCCGACAGCACCGCCCCGCGAATGGTCAGACGTTCAGCGGTCATGCGTGCGGTCGCAGCCAGCGCCTCTTCAGGCTTTGCCCGCCCCGAAAAAAGATGCCGGACCTCATCGGCGCTGAGGTTGGTATTGATCACCTCGACCTTTTCAATCGACAGCGTGGACGAATCGCCAGGGCCGGCAATATTCAACCGCTCAAGATTGATATTGTTCTGCGCAAAGGCCGGAGAGCAGAAAAGCGCGACAAGCCCCGCTGCAATGGCAGGGCGAACGAACGACACAATGACCAAGATAAACTCTCCGTATGCTGAAGCTGCAGCATGACGGAGCAAGGCCGCAGGCGCAAGGCATACCGGCCCCGCCCGCCTGCAGCGGCTTACTTCTTCTTTTTGGTGCGGCGGCGCTGGCCGAGCCCGATCTTCTTTGCCATGGCCGAACGCGCTTCGGCATAATTGGGGGCGACCATCGGATAATCGGCCGGCAGACCCCATTTTTCGCGATATTGCTGCGGGGTCATTTGATGCGCCGTGCCCAGATGGCGCTTGAGGGAGCGAAAGGCCTGCCCGTCCTCGAGGCAGACAATATGTTCGGAGGTGACGGTCTTTTCGACTGGAACCGCCGGCTGGAGGGGCTTCGCCGGAGCGGGCGCGGCAGACGTCGGACGGCCCGGCTGGGCCATATCCCTCAAAGTTGCATGAATCGACCGCAGCAGATCGGGCAGACCTGCGGGGGAAATCGAATTATTGGCAACATAGGCAGCCGCGATCTCGGCAGAGAGATGAATAAAATCGTCGGCGCCGGTATGTTCGTGATTCATTTTGCGCTCATGCAAGTATAGTTGGCTAAAATCATTTATTGCGGCCAAGAATTAACGCGCCGACTGTCTGATGTAAACAGATCATCGGCGGCAAGTTGATGTCAGACCATAAAAATTTGTCCCGGCCGGCAAAATAAAAAAGCTTCGGCTGCAGAATAGAAACAAAATAAAGAACTTGGCCTGAGCTTAACTGATGCGAAGGGATCAGACGAAAAAAGCCGCGTCGCCTTTCGGCAAACGCGGCTTTGTTTCTGCAACAGGCTGAAAAGCCTGCCCGATCAGCGCTTCGAGAACTGGAAGCTGCGGCGGGCTTTCTTCTTGCCGTATTTTTTACGCTCGACGACACGCGAATCGCGGGTCAGGAAGCCTTCGCGCTTGAGCGCGGGGCGAAGCTCCGGCTCATAATGCGTCAGAGCCTTGGCAAGGCCGTGACGCACGGCGCCCGCCTGACCCGAGAGACCGCCACCGGCGACCTTGATGAGCAGGTCGTACTGGCCGACGCGCTTGGCAATATCGAGCGGCTGCTGAAGGATCATGCGCAAGACAGGACGCGCAAAATACACATCGATGGCGCGGCCATTGACGGTCACCTTGCCGGAACCGGGCTTGATCCAGACGCGGGCGACCGCGTTCTTGCGCTTGCCGGTGGCATAGGCGCGACCGAGCTTGTCGAGCTTCTGGACGTGGACGGGAGCTTCTGCACTTGGCGAGGCGCCCTTGAGGTCAGCGAGAGAATTGAGGGTCTCGGCCATGATCAAGCGCTCCGCACATTCTTGGAATTGAGGCTTGCGACGTCCAGCGTCACAGGATTCTGCGCGACATGGGGATGCTCTGCACCCTTGTAGACGCGCAGATTGCCGAGCTGCTTGCGGCCCAGCGGACCGCGCGGGAGCATGCGCTCAACAGCCTTCTCGACGATACGCTCAGGGAAACGGCCCTCAAGAATGAACTTGGCCGAACGTTCCTTGATGCCACCGATGAAGCCGGTGTGGTGATAATACATTTTGTTGTCGCGCTTGCGGCCGGTGAAGACCACCTTGTCGGCATTGATGACGATAATATTGTCGCCATCGTCGACATGCGGCGTGAAAGAAGCCTTGTGCTTGCCGCGAAGACGCATGGCAATGATCGTGGCGAGGCGGCCGACAACCAGCCCCTTCGCATCGATCAGCACCCAGTTCTTCTGGACCTCGGCGGCCTTGGTAGAAGTTGTATTGCCGAACATGATTGTTTTCCGTCTCGAGAGGGGGAAAGGCGCAAAACGCCCGCCACCTGAAGGATGACGGCTTATAGGGTGGATCGCCCTGCCCCGTCAATCCATTTTTGAGACGAAAAATTGCAGAACATGCCTGAAAAACAGGCCTGTTTCGTATGTGGTATTATTTTACCTGAAATTGGGAATGGAATAGGTCGCGCTCGCATGGGCAACCAGCTCGCCGCCCGCGGCCGGAACGATGGCGCATTCGCCCACCGCCAGCCTTTTGCCAAGTTTCAGGATCCGGCAATCGGCAATGAGATCGACCGCGCCGGGCATGCGCAGGAAATTGATATTGAGATTGGTCGTCACCGCCATGCCGACCGGGCCGATCTGGGCGAGGACCGCCAGCCAGATGCCGACATCGGCCAGAGCAAACATGGTCGGCCCCGAAACGGTGCGGCCCGGCCGCAAATGATGCTCCCGGCAATTGAGGCGCAGCTTGCCGCTCATCGGCCCGGTTTCCAGCATGGTGAAATCGCCCGAGGCCGCAATCTGCGGGAATTCGCGCGCCAGAAAGGCCTCGATATCGGCCACATTCATCTTGACCAAGAAAACCTCCCGACCCATCTGCCAGACCCGGATCGACATTCGCCATCCGCTTTGGCAGAAGAGTTTTATGAGCAACCACGACCAATATCCTGACGAAGTCATCCGCGGCATTCTCAACAGCGTCAAGACCATTGCGCTGGTGGGCGCCTCATCCAATGAGGTCAGGCCGTCCTATTTCGTCCTGAAATATCTCTCCCAGCGCGGATACAGGATGATCGGCGTCAATCCGGGCCTGGCCGGTCAGAGCGTGCTCGGCTGCCCCTTCTATGCGAAACTCGCCGATATCCCCGAGCCCATCGACATGGTCGAGATTTTCCGCAATTCGGAAGCCGCCGACGGAATCGTCGATGAGGCGCTGGCGCTCGATCCGCTGCCGAAAGTGATCTGGATGCAGCTCACCGTGCGCAACGATGCCGCCGCCGCGCGTGCTGAGGCGCAAGGTGTGACGGTCATCATGAACCGCTGCCCGAAAATCGAATATGGACGATTGTCCGGCGAGATCGGCTGGACGGGCGTGAACTCCCGCATCATCTCGTCAAAGCGCCAGATCATGTCCGGCAAAGGCTTTCAGAAGCGCACATTGGCGCCGGGCGCCAATCCGTTCGGCGTGAAGAAGTAGCGACTGGCCTCTCCCTTCTCCCGCTTTGCGGGAGAGGGGTGCGCAAAACCCTAAAACCTTTCGCCGCGCACCACCTGCACGTCGCTGACCGTCATGATGGCCTTGCGCAGCTGGATGAACGGATAGACCGCCTCGATCACGCGATCGATATGCGTGGGGTCGACGATGCAGATGAACATCACCATGCCTTCGGCCGATGTCACCTGCCCCGCTTCATCCCACGGGCCATATTTGCCGCTGCCCGCAATCACCGGCAGGACGGAATAGCCGGTCACCTTTTGCGCATCGAGGATCGCCGCGAGTCCCTTTCGCGCCGGATGTTCGATGACGATCTCGAGTCTTTTCTTGGCGAACGTCTGCATGGCGAATCCCTCAAGCGCGCAGATATTGCGCGGCCATCAGATAGAGTGGAAGCCCGAGCGTGAGATTGAACGGGAATGTGACACCCAGAGAGAGTGTCAGATAAATGGCGGGCTCTGCCTCGGGCAGTGCAATGCGCATGGCGGCCGGCGCGGCAATATAGGAGGCCGATGCCGCCAGAGTGATGAAGATCATCGTGCCGCCGACCGACAGGCCGATCGCAGCTGCGATCCCGGCCGCTATGGCGCCCGAGATCAGCGGCATGGCAATGCCAAAGGCCAGCAGACGCATGTCGAGATGTTTGCCCGCGCGCGCCAGCCCCCTGCCCGCGACCAATCCCATATCGAGAAGGAAAATGCAGAGCACGCCACGAAACAGATCGATGAACAAAGGCGCAACCGGTTTCAATCCGTCCGGCCCGACAATCCAGCCGATGAAGAAAGAACCGACCAGAGCAATCACCGATCCATTGAGACTGGCTTCGCGCACCAGTTCTGCCGTCGATGCACCGGCGGCTTTCGGTGCTGCGCGGCGTGCCAGCAAAAGCGCGCAGATAATGGCCGGCGTTTCCATCACTGCGGCGACGGCAACCATATAGCCCTCAGCCACAAGCCCGACGCGCGAGAGGACATCGATGCCCGCTGCCAAAGTCACTGCGGAAATCGAACCGTAATGCGCGGACACCGCAGCTGCATTGACTGCATCGAGCCCGGTGGCAACGCGCAGCAAGGCATAAGCGATCACAGGCAGAAGAAAGGACAGAGCCGCGCCCGCGACAATCGTCCAGACGAGCATGGCGCTCATGCCCTGTTTGGCCACTTCGACGCCGCCCTTCAGGCCGATCGACATCATCAGAAAAAGGGCCAGAGTTTTGGCCACCGCTTCGGGCACGGAGAGATCCGATCGCGCCAGAGCAGCGCCCACGCCCAGCATGAAGAAGAGGACGACGGGCGACAGAATATTGCCGAGGGCGAGATCGAAAAAGCTCAAACCATTCTCCATTCCGCTCGGATCTGGCCGCAGACGAAACCGCGCCGACCGGCACACCGGGCGACAGACGCGATTTCCTCCAACGCTTTGGAATTTGCCGCAAACTAGTCATGCAGCCGACGAATTCAACGTTTATTTTCGTGAATTAACACGCGCCATTGCTGTGAAATAACCTGGGACGCATCCTGCTTGTGTTGCGTTGACGCCTTTCATGGGGCGGGCGTAGAACCCTTGCATACGATTTTTGAAGGATCCGCCATGACCGACCAGACCGCGCCCGGCTTCAATACACTCGCCATTCACGCGGGCGCTGCGCCCGATCCGGCGACCGGCGCCCGCGCCACGCCAATCTACCAGACGACATCTTTCGTCTTCGATGACGTCGATCATGCAGCCTCGCTCTTCGGCCTGCAGGCTTTTGGCAATATTTACACCCGCATCACCAACCCGACCAATGCCGTGCTCGAAGAGCGCGTGGCAGCCCTTGAGGGCGGCACGGCGGCGCTTGCGGTCGCCTCGGGCCATGCGGCGGAATTTCTCTGCTTCCATACGATGATGCAGCCGGGCGACGAGCTGATTGCCTCCAACAAGCTCTATGGCGGCTCGATCAACCAGTTCAATCACGCCTATAAAAACTTCGGCTGGAACGTGAAATGGGCCGATCCGGACGATCTGGCGACCTTTGAGGCCGCCATCTCGCCGCGCACCAAGGCGATCTTCATCGAGAGCATTGCCAATCCGGGCGGCGTGATCTGCGATATCGAGGCAATTGCGAAAATCGCCAAGCGCGCCCGCGTGCCGCTGATCGTCGACAATACTCTGGCCTCGCCCTATCTCGTGCGCCCCTTCGAACATGGCGCCGACATTATCGTCCATTCGGCAACCAAGTTTCTTGGCGGCCACGGCAATTCCATCGGCGGCCTCATTGTCGATGGCGGCACGTTCGACTGGATGGCCGACAAGCGCTATCCGATGCTCTCGGCCCCGCGCCCCGAATATGGCGGCATGATTTTGGGCGAGACTTTCGGCAATTTCGCCTTTGCCATTGCCTGCCGTGTGCTGGGCCTGCGCGATCTGGGCCCCGCGCTCTCGCCCTTCAATGCTTTCATGCTGCTGACCGGCATTGAGACATTGCCGCTGCGCATGCAGCGTCATTCGGAAAATGCTTTGGCCGTGGCCGAGCATCTGTCGAACCACAAGGCCGTAAAGTGGGTGAGCTATCCCGGCCTCAAGGGCGACCGCTATTACAATCTCGCGCAAAAATATTGCCCGAAGGGCTGCGGCGCGGTTTTCACCTTCGGCCTGAAGGGCGGCTATGACGCGGGCCTCTCGCTCGTGTCGAATCTGCAGCTCTTCTCGCATCTCGCCAATGTCGGCGACACGCGCTCGCTGATCATCCATCCAGCGTCCACCACCCATCGCCAGCTCACCGACGAGCAGAAAATCGCATCGGGCGCCGGCCCCGATGTGGTGCGCGTGGCGGTTGGCATAGAGGACAAGAAAGAGATTATCGCCGATC
>CAZHOK010000041.1:0-21438 GCA_964534115.1 uncultured Beijerinckia sp. | reverse complement strand
TGAGCTCCGAAGCAATCCATGATGCGTGCGGCGGCTCTGGATTGCTTCGCTGCGCTCGCAATGACGACGAACTGAGAGAAGACGATGTGCACATCCCTGTTTGACGATCCGGCCGCCGTTGCCGAAAACATTGCCGACAGCGCGGGCGACACGAAGCCCGCCGATCCGGCCTTGCTGGATGATCTCGCAACGGCAAACAGGATTCTGTTCAAACAAAGCGTCGTCGACGGCTTCGGTCATGTCAGTGCGCGCCACGACAAGCATGCCGACCGTTTCTTGCTGGCGCGCAATATGGCGCCGGCCCTTGTGACGCACAGCGACATTGTGACTTTCGATTTCGACGGTCGCGCGCTCGATGCCAATGGCCGCGCCGTCTATCTCGAGCGCTTCATCCATGCGGAAATCTATCGCGCGCGCCCCGATGTGATGGCTGTTGTCCATTCGCATTCGGTTGCGGTCGTGCCTTTCTCCATTCTCAAAGGCGTGCCCTTCCGGGCTGTCTGCCATATGGGCGGCTTCATCGGCATATGTGCGCCGATTTTCGAAATCCGCGATCTGGCGGGTGAATCGTCCGATCTGCTCATCCGCAACAGCGCGCTTGGTGCTGGCGTGGCGAAATCGCTGGGCTCGGGCAATGTCGTGCTCATGCGCGGGCATGGCTCGACCGTTGTCGGCGACCGCTTGAAGCAAGCTGTATTCCGCGCCGTCTATACGGAAAATAATGCGCGCCTGCAGGCCGAAGCCATGCGCCTTGGCCCCATCGAACCCCTCACCGCAGGCGAAGCGGAAACAACCGCACGCGTGATCGACACACAGGTCGATCGCGCATGGGATTTGTGGAAAATGCAGGCTGAAGGCCAGCTCTAGAGCGGGAGCCTTATTCGTCCTTCAGCCTGAGGCACCAAATCTCGGAAAGAGTTGCTGGGCATTTTCGCGCTCGACCTGCGCGAAAATATCGGCAATTTCCGGCATGTCGCGCATATTGGCGATCTGTTCATCGACATATTGGCGGTGGATATAAGGCCAGTCGCTGCCGAACATGATCTGCGACGACGGGGCCACAAGGCGCAGCGAGGCCATGGCCGCGCGCGAACCTGAAATGGCCGTGTCGAAATAGAACTTGCCGATATAGGGCGTCACGCCTTCGGGCACGCGATCTTTAAAATCGGGCGGGCCATTGGGATCCTGCTCTTCCATCAATTTCAGCCGCAGCGAAATATAGGGCAGACAGCCGCCTGCATGGGCCAGAATCCAGCGGATATTCGGATATTTCCGCATCTGCTCATTATAGATGAGATTGGCGGCAATCCGCGTCGTCTCGAACGGATATTCGACAATCGGACCCCACATTTTCAGCGTCAGATCGTCGACAAAAGATGCGCGCGCCGGATGGACGAACACATTGGCGTGGCGACGGTCGAGTTCCGCATAAAATGCATCTGCCGCAGGATCGCCGATATAGACACCATTCTGGTTGGTCAGCATGATAATGCCGTCAGCCTTGAGGTGATCGAGCGCATAGGCCGCCTGTTTCAGGGCCCCATCGACATCGGGAAATGGCACGGGAGCGAAGAAACCCAGTTTGGTGGGATGGCGTGAGACGAATTTCGCCATTGCCTCGCCCGTCGTCTCGCAGAGATAACGCGCATTGGCATCGTCGCCATGATGGACGCCGGCCACGGAGAGCGGGTTCACCACCGCGCCGTCAATGCCGAAATAGCCCATGGTCTCGACCAAGGCATCGGGATCGCTGTTCTTGCGCAGGGGCCGCGAGGGATCTGCCGCGCCAGAACGCACAATCGCCTTTTCATATTCGGGCAATACGCAATGATGGTGCACATCGATAAAGCGCAATCCTGCGCCCGGGCCTTGTTCGCCGGCCATTTGCTTCCCCCCTGCCTTGTTGGGGTCGCAGAATGAAGCGGGATGGCGGCTTTCGCAAGCATGACGATCCGCTTTGCGCCTTTACCGCCCCCGGCCCGATTTTTCACTCGAAAGCGCCGGCCAGCGCGAGCCCGCGCTTGGCCTTCGCACAGGCCCGGTCTATGCTGGCACAAAACAAATCCGGGAGGATTCCATGCGCTCGATTGGGTTGGGCAAGCTTGCTTTCGTGCTTGCCTCTTTGAGCGCCGCCGGCGCGCAGGCGCAAAGTGGCGGCGCAGCTGATTTTTATCGCGACAATACGGTCAATCTGATCATCGGCTTTCCGGTCGGCGGCGGTTACGACATTTATGGCCGCCTGGTCTCGCGCCATTATGGCAAATATATTCCCGGCAATCCGAAAGTCGTGCCGCAAAACATGGTTGGCGCAGGCGGCATGAAGGCCTCGAATTTCATGTATAGCGTTGCGCCCAAGGATGGAACGACGCTCGGCATTATTCCAGATACGGCGCCCTCGGAAGAATTGCTCGGCACAGTGGGCGTGGCCTATGTGTCGAAAAATTTCAACTGGATCGGCCGCATCAGCGCCAGCACCAATGTGCAGGTGATCTGGGCCAGCGCGAATGTGCGCAATATTGAAGAAGCGCGCGCCAAAGAAACCGTGCAGGGCGGCAGCGGACCGATGGCGCCGGCCGTCATCTATCCGCGCTTGCTCAATGCGCTGGGCGGAACCAAATTCAAAATGGTGACGGGCTATGGCGGCGCAGCTGAAAGCTGCCTGGCCATGGAAAAAGGCGAGATCGATGGTTGCCTTCTCGCCTGGTCTACCGTGAAAGCCGCCAAGCGCGACTGGCTCGATCACAAGAAGGCCCATATTGTCGTGCAATGGGGTGCGGAGCGCCATCCTGAATTGCCGGATGTTCCGACCATGGTGGAACTGGGCCGCACACCGGAAGATCGCGCCATCCTTTCGCTCTATGCATCGGCGACGGAAATCGGCAAATCGATTCTGGCGCCCCCCGGCGTTCCGGCTGAACGCGTCACAATTCTGCGCCGCGCCTTCGATGCCATGCTGAAAGATCCCGAATATCTTGAAGAGATCCGCCGCCTGAGCCTCGATTTCGATCCTCTGTCGGGCGAAAAAATGCAGCAATATGTCGAGAATCTCAGCAAGACGCCGGCCGCCGTTCTGACGAAGGCGAAAGACGTGCGCGAAGCACGGTAAGAACAAGACAAGAAAAGGAGTCCGCCGTGGCCGAGAAAAAAATTCAAGAAACAACTGCGGCGGAAGCCTATCTGACGCTGATGAAAGATCGCGGCGTCGATTATCTCTTCGCCAATGCGGGAACCGATTTTGCGCCCCTGATCGAGGCGATGAGCAAGATCGAGGCGACGGGCGGGCAATCGCCCCACCCCGTCACCGTGCCGCATGAAAATGTCGCTGTCGGCATGGCGCTGGGCTATTATCTCATCACCGGGCGCCCACAGCTCGTTATGGTGCATGTGAATGTCGGCACGGCCAATGCGGTCTGCGGCGTCATGAATGCCTGGCGCGGCAATGTGCCGATTCTCTTTTCGGCCGGCCGCACGCCCTATAGCGAAGAAGGTGGATTGCTCGGACAGCGTTCAGGCGAGATTCACTGGCCGCAGGAAATGCGCAACCAGGGCTCAATGCTGCGCGAATTCGTCAAATGGGATTATGAATTGCCAAATGTGCAGGTGATTGAGCCTGCCGTGGACCGCGCCATCAATCTGGCCATGAGCGAGCCCAAGGGACCGATCTATCTCACCCTGCCACGCGAAGTTCTGGCCACGCCGATGGAGGAATTTTCTTATTCCTCGCCCTCGCGCCGGGCAACGCCGGCTGCGCCCTGGCCCAATCCATCGGCCATCGAACAGGCCGCCGAGATGATTACGCGCGCAGAAAATCCCGTGATCATCACATCGAGCGCGGGGCGCGATCAGGAAGATGTCGCCCGCCTTGCCGCTCTGGCGGAATCGTTTGCTTTGCCGGTCGTGCAGCGCAAGCCGCGCTATATGGCACTGCCCACCGAGCACGAGATGCATCTGGGCTATAATCCGGATGCTTTCCTCGACAAATCCGATTGCATCATCGTTCTGGAATGCGATGTGCCGTGGATTCCATCGAAGAAAGCGCCGCGACCCGATGCGAAAATCATTCACATTGCGGTCGATCCTCTCTTTTCGGCCTATCCGATGCGCTCCTTCCCGAGCGATCTTGGCATTAGCGGCGTGATCTCCGGTACGCTTTCCATGCTGACAGAGGCTTTGCGTCTGCGTGCCAATGCCAATCGCGACAGAATCGAAGCACGCCGCCGCCGCCTCGCCGAGACGCGCGCCAATCAGCGCACGCGCTGGGCGGAAATGCTTGACAAGGGGCGGACGCAGACGCCGCTGCATCCGGCATGGATTACCCATTGCGTCAATGAAGTGAAGAGCGCCGATACGATCCTGATCAAGGAAAGCCCTCTGACGTGGGAACATCTTGACCTCACGCAGCCCGGTACATTCTTCTCGGCCGGCGCGGCCGGCGGTCTGGGCTGGGGCCTTGGCACAGCGCTTGGCATGAAAATGGCTGCGCGCGAGCGTCACGTGATCTGCACAGTGGGCGATGGCGCCTATATGTTCGGCAATCCTGTGCCGGCCCATTATGTGGCGCGGGCTGAGAACCTGCCGATCCTGACGATTGTCTTCAACAATCAGATGTGGGGCGCGGTCAAACGCAATACGCGTGAAGTCTATCCCACGGGCTATTCGGCCAAGTCCAATCGCGAACCGCTCACCTATTTCGATTTCGAACTGGGTTTTGAGAAGGCGGTTGAAACGGCAGGCGGCTATGGCGAGCGCGTCAGCGATCCCGCCGAAATGCCAAAAGCCATGCAGCGTGCCATGGATGCCGTGTCAAAAGGCAATCAGGCTTTGCTCAATGTCATCTGCTCCGGCCCGTAACGGAAGTAAATCTCGCCCTTGCTGAAGAAATGAAGAAGGAATCGGGCATGCGCCTTGGCATTTGGACCCCCGCCCCGCAAACGATCAGACCCGATCCGGTGACAAAGCCGGCGCTCGATGGGCTGACGCAACATGGCGGCGGTCCTGACGCCAATTTCGAATATGCGGCGAAAGTGCTCAATCGTGCCGAAGAGATTGGTTTCGATATTACGCTGATCGCACAGCGCTGGTTCGGCCCCGATCTCGATTCATGGATGTTTGCAGCAGCGCTGGCGCCCGTCGTGCGCAAGATGGAGCTGATGGCGGCCGTTCATCCCGGCATTGCCGATCCGCGGATCATGGCAAAACTGGCGGCCAGTCTGGACCGGATCAGCGGCGGGCGTTTCTGCATCAATATCGTCAACGGAACCCGCCCGCATGAACATAATATGTATGGGCGCTGGATTGAGAGCGACGGCGGGCGTTACCGCCAGATGCAGGAATTCATCCAGGCAATGAAAGGCCTGATGACGCAAGACAAGTTCACGATGGATGGCGAATTCTACACAATGGAAAATGCCATCATGCCGACCCGTTCCGTGCGTGCGCCCTACCCGCCCTTCTTTGCTGCCAGCCGCGCCGATGAGGGCATGAATGTCGTGGCGCAGGAATGCGACACATGGTTTGTCAATTACGACAAGGATCGCGCCAATTACGAACAGAGCCTCAAGCGTATCGACCATGAAATGGGACTCATGGAAGACCGCGTCCGGGCGCTCGGCCGCAAGATGAATTACGGCATCAATGCCATTGTCATCATCGGCGAGACGGAAGCAGAAGCCCAAGCCAAGGCCGATGAACATGTGCGCATTGCAGGCCAATGCCCTGTGGGCACGTCAGGTGTCGGCGCCAATCTGATTGGCACGCCGAAGACCATCATCGAGCGGATGAAGCTTTATCAATCGATGGGCATCGACCTTTTCATGCTGCATTTCTGGCCCATGCACGATGGGCTGGAAGAATTTGCAGAAAAAGTCCTGCCCGATCTGCGGCGCTAATCTTTCTGCGTCACGGCATGCGCCTTGCGATAGGCATCGGCCATGCCGGTGATGATGGCCCGCGTCAGCCCATGTTGTTCCTCACGGGCAAGCCTGTCGAGATTATCGACAAACCATTTGGCCTCGATCGCGCCAGATTTGATCAGCCCGTCCATGACAAGACCATTGATGCGCAAAAGCGCCATGATTTCCGGGCTGATCTGTTCCTTGCCGGCCATTTGGGGTCCTTCCGCACAAAGCATCGCTGAGAGCTTCTTAGCAAAAAGACAAGGCGATACGAAATCAGCCGCGCCTATAGGGCCGCATATCGATCGCGATGAGAGATGCGAATAGGCTTTTGCCCTGTTTCCCTGGCCTCGAGGCCAGCCTCCAGCCCCCTTATGCAGGAACCCTTGAGCGCCAGCCTGGTTGATCGGCTCGGATCGAGATCCGATCCAGCTGTTGGAGGAGGTCGCTATGGATAAGGGGCAAGCTTACGGCATGGCGCTTTGGCTCTGGTTTTTTGGCGCTGCGCTCGCCTTGTCGGTGCTGTCGCTCATCGAGCGTCCGCTGATCAAGACGAAATAGGCTCCCGTTAACCTTTTGTTAACCATATGGGCCCCTGATAAGGCTCACGCATTGGTCGTGAGTCTTGCCCATGAGCACTGGCCAGAAAATGAAGCCTGTCGGGTCCGACATTATCAACGAGGTGCAGGCTCTGCGCCTGCTTGTTCTTCAGCATGCTGAAGAAATCGCAGCTTTGCGGGCCGAGACGAAGCGGTTGCGCAATGAGGCAGCCAAACATGCACCCCGCCATCTGACGGCAGAAGAAATGAGCTTTGCCCGCGAAATGGGCACGGGACTGCACAATCATCCGCGCCGGCGCTCCCTGTCGCGCGCCAGTTGAGCCCTAACGCGGCTTGAAGCTGGGATCGGCCATGGCCGCCCAGAGAATGGCAAAAGCCTTCGATTCCACATCCAGATGTTTCGAAATCTCGGCCAATTGCGGCAGCAATTGTTCGACTGAACTGTCGCGCCAGGCCATGCGGCGATAAATGGACAGAACGATCTCCGCGCGCGCCTCGTCGGAGACATCCCCGGTCGCATTGGGCTTTTCGCGCAGGCTTGTTGCAAAGGGAAAAATATAGCGCGCGTTCAATTGCCCCGCATTGATGAGGTTACGCAGGAACAAATCGTAAGGCACATCGAAATCGGTCTGTTCGCGCGAGGCTGCCAAAATTTTGCTCACCCCGCGCGGGTGCACGATATAGGCCGTGGCAGAGGAAAAATTTGTCCCCTTCGGATCGAGCAAACGCGTACGTCCGGCGCTCATCAGCTGGCGGCGCAAGACGGCCATATCGGCCATGGGCCCGATCTGGCTCATGCAGAGATCCAGATAAAGAACGTCCCATTCAAATCCGCGATTGAGATAAGAAATACTATTGTCGATGGTCAGGCAGGAATTGGCCCCAAGCAGAACATCATCTTCGAAAATCGCGAATGGCGCATCGACCGGCGCTTCTGACAGCAGATCGATATGGCTCAGGAAACGCGCTTTCTCTTTTGGATCGAGCGCACCGGAAATGCGTCGCCTTTGCGTCTCGCGCGCCCCCAGAGCCAGAATGCGCTCAAGCGCCCATGTGCTGGGCGCCAGCCGCGCAAAATCCGCCTTCACCAGCGGCCAAAGTTCGGCGCTATGTTCGAAACTGATGCAATAGCAATTCATCGTGCGGCCCTGCTTGCTCGAAGCAACGGGGCCGCCATATGCCAAACGGAATGGCAAACAGGCAAAAGCGCGTCAGAACACGATCCGGTCAAGCGGAGCATCGGAAATCCATCGAAGAACGACTCAAAAACCGATCAACCAATATCCGGATTCTTGGCCTGCCGCATGGTGATCTGCAGGCGGCAAAGCCGCGCACAACCGCCTGCAAAACCGCTAAAAAGCCTGAAGTGAATTAAATTAAAAATATAAATCATGGACTTGTCTTAGATTTAGACGACCCCCACCGGCGGGCCGCCAGAATGGGCGACATTGGGATGTCCACAGGGGCCTTTGGCCTTTATCCCCTCGTCACCCGACTTGAGCGCATCGGCGGGCTACGGGCGTGGTGGCGGTCCTCAGCCGAACCAGGCCAGGGTCATTGCAGCAAGCAGAATATAGCGCGCGATTTTTGAAATGCTGACGAGCAGAAGAAAACGCCACAGGGGCTCGCGCATCATGCCCGCGATGATTGTGAGTGGATCGCCGACAATGGGAGCGAAACTGGCCAGCAAAGACCAATAGCCCCAGCGCGCATAAAGCGCGCGCGCGCGCTCAAGCATTTTGCCCGAAGCGGGAAACCAAGGCCGGTCGCGAAATCTGTCAACCTGCAAGCCGATGAGCCAATTGACCACAGAGCCCAGAATATTGCCAAGGCTCGCGACCGCCAGAAGAAGAATCGTATTCTGCTTGCCGGCCAAAAGCAGAGCGACAAGGGCTGCCTCCGACTGAGCCGGGAAAACAGTGGCGGCAAGAAAAGCCGCGAGAAACATGCCGCCATAGGCCGCCAGATCGATCATGCGGACCGGTCGCTTTCATTTCTCACGCTGCACATCTCATCGTCACTCAAGACCAATGACCCTATGCTCGACAATCCTGGCAGGAGCCTGCGCTGTCGCCGGATAGGAAATCAAGGTTCGCAGAGTCAGCAGCAAATCAGGCGAAATATAGCGCGTGAGCAATGTGCCATTGCCATCCTGCACATCGACCTTGAGAACTGGATAATCGCATGTTCCGATGCGGAAACTCTCGCCGCCCAGAACCATGGCATCGACTGCATAAGTGCTTGTCTTGTCCGAACCGTTTTGGCTCACCACAGCTTTAGTCCTGACATGCATGCCGATGCGCAGAGGAAAATAGCGACTGAGATCCTGATCCCAACGAAAAAGGCGCTCGGCACCATCGACAAGATTTTTCGACTTCAGCGTAAAGAGTCCGCCAAGCGTGGTCATTTCAAACTGCGCGCCACCGGGCAGAACGGTCAAATAGGTCAAGAGCAGATCGTCTTTTGAGATAATCTTGATCCTGTTTCCATCCGCAAAGACCACCTGCGAGGGCATGCCTCTGGCTTTCACACCGAAACAGAGATCGTGTGAGGAATGCACATCTTTGTTGTGCTCGGGAATGCTGGATGCCGGACTTTGAGCCAAGGCTGGCGGCGCGTGAAAGACAGCTGCGCCGACAGCGGCTATGGCCCAGACCAAACAAAATTTTAATGCCGGGAGCATCATGTCACATAGAACCCTCAAGCCCCAGCGATTTGACCACGCCGCCCCAGCGCTCGCGTTCCGAGACGATATATTTATTGACGTTCTCGCGCGAATTGGGAGCCACGGGAATGAGCCCAATCTCGCGCACGCGCCGCTGGAAATCGGCATTGCCCGCAATGCGGCTCATTTCCGTATGCAGGCGCTCGACAATGGGCGTGGGCGTTGCAGCCGGCGCGAATAAAGCGTGCCAGGAGACGGCTTCAAAATCCTTCATGCCTGTCGCCTCGGCCATGGTCGGCACACCGGCCAATTGCCCGTTCGGCTCGATGGATGAGACAGCCAGAGCCTTGATCTGATTGTCCCTGACAAGCGAAATGACAGCGCCTGTTTCCGAGATCGAGGAATTAATGTGATTGCCGATCAGATCGGTCGGAATCTGATTGGAATTGCGATAGGGCACATGATCGAGCGGGACGCTGTAATGCCGCTTGAGCAATTCCATTGTCAGATGCTGGATCGTGCCTGCGCCCGAAGTCGCATAATTCATCGGCTTGTCGCCGCTCGCCTTGGCTCTGGCGAAAAATTCCGGCAGTGAATTGACGCCCAGAGACGGCGCTGCAATCAGCAGGAACGGCGATTTCGCATAGAGCGAGATCGGCACAAAATCCTTCGCCGGATCGTAATTGATTTTCTTGTAGAGCGTCTGGTTGACCGCCATGGCGGGAGCCGAAGAGACGAGCAATGTATGTCCATCCGGTTCGGCTTTGGACACATTGGCCGCAGCCAGCATCAGGGCCACGCCCGGCTGGTTCTCAACGATGACAGGCCGACCCAAGGCCTTCTGCAATTCATCGGCATAAATACGGGTGATGGAGTCCATCCCCGTACCCGCGGCAAGGGGCACGACAATGGTGATATTTTTCGACGGATATTGCTGTGCCGTGACAGCGGTTGCGCTGATCGCGAGCAATGTTGAGGCAGCCGCCAGCAGCCGCGGCCATTTCGAATGCAGCATCGACATCGTTTCCCCCTCGTCTTGATGATTCTGCGGCACGGCCGACGACCATCTGACCTCAAGACTAGCACATACAAAGCGGCACTTTGCAAAGCCCTGCCGGAGCGGGAGAGGATCGCCCGGGGCCAGCCCCATTCCATCCGGCAAGGCCATGTCCCGACGGCCTTTTCCCCACATGGGCAGAAAAGACCAAGACCAGCGCAACCGGGGCAGGCCGCGCGATGCGTGAACGGCAAGAGGCGGATTCCGGAGCTCCAACGATCACTATGCCGCGATCAGGCCATGGCGGGGTCTTTGCAACCTGCAGCCCAGCGATTAGGCCTGACGCAACATCGATTTTCGGCCCCGCAAAACAAGCGCATGAACGCGAAGAATGGTCGGGACGGATTGGCACAGGGAGAATGAAATGAAGCCCATGGTGAAGACATTGGCTGCTGCATGTTTGGTGGGCGGTCTTTTCGCCATGTCAGGCGCAGCCCATGCGCAGCAGACCATGCGTATCACCATCGGCCATCCACCGGGCGGCTCTTACGATCTTTATGCGCGCATCGCCTCCGAATATCTGCGCAATTATCTGCCGGGCACTCCCAATATCATTGTCGAACACAAGCCCGGCGGCGGCGGCATTGCCGCAACAGCTTTCTTCTACGCACAATCGCCCAAAGACGGTTCGGTGATCGCGCTTTTCCCGGAAACCATCGCTCACACACAGCTGCTTGAACCGGCTGTCGGCAAGTGGAAGGTTCAGGAAATGTCCTATATCGGCTCGTTTGCGCCGGTGAATACAGCCTTTGTCTTCCGCAAGGGTGCCGCTGCCAAAACGCCCGCCGACATGCGCAAGACAAAAACTGTCGCAGGCTGCACAGGCCGCAATTCGCAAAGCTATCAATATCCCGCCATGCTCAAAGTGCTCGGCGGCTACCAGTTTGAGATCATCTGCGGCTACAAGGGCTCGGCAGATTCCGTTCTCGCCATGGAGCGCGGCGAAGTCGATTTCGTCTCGTCGGCGTGGAATTCCTGGCGCGCCACACATATGTCGGTGATCGAAGCAGGCGAATTCATTCCGCTCATTCAAGGCGGCCTGCGTCGCAACAAGGAAATGGCCAATGTGCCGCTGATGCAGGAAATCGTTGACGATCCGCAAGCGAAAAAGGTCATCGAATTTGCATCGGCCGGCGCTGCTATCGGCCGCGCGCTGATCGCACCGCCCGGCATTGCACCAGACAGATTGGCCGCCCTGCGCAGTGCCTTCGACAAAATGGTCGCCGACCCGGCATTCCTTGCAGATGCAGAACGGCGCAAGCTCGAGATCGAGCCCCTGCCCGGCGTCGAAGTGCAAAGAATCGCGCTCGATATTCTCAACGCGCCGCAAGACATTATCGACCGCGCCATGGATGCGATGAAGTAAGGCGCATTTCTTTCAATCAAACGGCGCGATATCTGACAAGGATATCGCACCTTTTTTATGCCCTTCGGTCAGCGGGTCGATGCGGGGCGCATGATCTGTCGCGCCCGCTCGATCGAGGCTGGCGGAAGCGCATGCAATCTGGCGATCAAGGTTTCGATTTCCTCAAAACCGACCGGATTGATTTCCAATCCCGCCCTGCTTGCTGCACGCAACAGATCGGGATCCTCGACCGCTGCGCGAAATGCCATGCGCAAAGCATCAAGTCTTTGCGCCTGAACCCCCGGCGGTACGGCCAAAGCCTTGCCGAATTCCCACGGGCCAAAGGCCAGCAGCAGCATGTCGCGGATCGCTTCATCCTTGGCGAATTCAGAGAGAAGCGGAAGCAGATCTCCGACTTCGCGATGCGGTTTGAGCCCTGTCTGCAGCAAAAGCTTGAACTTTCCTGCCGCCAGATCGCTGCGCGGGCCAGGCCCGATGGACGAGATCAGCAGGCCGCAAAAACCATCCACCTCGCCGCGCTCGGCCGGATGGCGAATATCCATCAGATAGGGATAGCCAAGGACGAGATGAAATTGCGCGCCCAGCACGGCCTCGACCACGCGGGTTTCCTGCGCGCCTGTAGCCAGCGGTCCGGTCGCACCGACAAAGACGCGACGCTGTCGCAGATCATCGATGCTCTGGATTTGCGGATTCCAGAAAGCGCAGGTCGTTGTTTCGCGATTCATACTGCCGATCCAGCCCAAAGCGCGCGGATCGTAATGCGCACCGACGGGATCGAACAAAGGTTCGATGACATTTTGCGGCGCCGGCATGAGCAGAGTGAGCCCATCGGCGGGGGCATTTTTCACCACTTCCATCGTGGCACGCAGACCGCCCGCGCCGGGCAGATTCTGCACAATGACAGAGGGCTGGCCCGGCAGATGACGGCCGAAATAAAGCGCCAGCAACCGGGCATAGAGATCGAAGCCGTTTCCGGGGCCGGCCACCAAAGTGCCGACGCGACGCGGGGCGACGCGCGGATCGGAATCGGAACTCCCGCCGGCCGCATAACCGACCACGACGCGCAATGTACGGCCCTTGAAGAAAGCCGCCTCCTGCTCTGGGGCAGATTGCGCAGATCCAAAGGCAGAGCAGATGAGAATGAAAGCAAGACAAAAACGAACCATGCTTGCTCTATAGCGGAGCGCTAGAAATCCGGCACTCACATTCGCGGCAAAAACAACATTAGCCCTATTTGGGATTCAGAATCTCGCGCACGCGCTGAATGACCGGCGCCGGCGCATTGACAATATCATTGACAATGGCTTGCACTTCCTCACCCGTTGCCGCATTGATGTCAAAGCCCAGCTTGTCGGCCTCGGCCAGAAATTCCTTGCTGGCGATTGCCGCATTGAACGCCCGGCGCAGGGCTGCCACCCTGTCGGAAGGAATGTCGGCAGAGGCAGCAATTGAGCGTGCCATGGCAGTTTCGGCTGCAATCAGGCGCATCGCCTGTTTGTCAATGTCCGTTTCCGCGAGATCGCTCAACAGCGGCACGTTTTTCAGATCCGGATGAGGCTTGAGCGCAATCTGCACAAGATGAATGATCTTGCCTTCGGCAACCCAACTCGGACGCGTGGACACCCAAGCGGCCAGAGAATTGGAGCCGCGTCCATCCACTTCCCCGCGCTCCATGGCAATGTTCACATCATTGCCGCCAGGATAGCCGGTCACGATTTTGAACCGGGTGCGCCCCACAACATTGGCAGCAAAAGGATAGTAATAACTGCCGGAACCGACACCTGTTGCGCCCACAGTCACTTCGCGCTGGCGCGCATCCTCGATAGAAGTCACACCGCGCCCCGCCCAAACGCTGATCACATTGGGCGAATTGGTCGTATTTCCGAGCCAGTTGAATTGACGGGCATCAAATTCGACTCCCGGTGTCCCGAGCGCCTGAATGAGCGGCGTGTTCTGCGATGCCATGAGCAAGGATGTGCCATCGCGCGGCGCCACTCTGGCAAGCCAATTTGTTGCGGCAACGCCGCCGGCGCCGGGCATGTTGCGGGCAATCATGGTCGGCGCGCCGGGTATGAGACGATCCATATGGCGCGCAACTAAACGGGCACGCAGGTCATAATCGCCGCCAGCTGAAAACCCAATGACGATGGTGATCGACTTGCCGCGATAAAAATCCTCAACCGGATTGGCCTGTGCCGCATGTGCGCCAACAAGACCCAGAACGAAAGCCATGGAAGACAAACGCATGTCACCCCCCTTTTTGGCCGGGCCTTGAACCCGTTCTTTTGGTCATAGGATAGCAGGGCCAGACCCGCTGGCCTATGGGAGAAAAACACTCGGACACCCTCGCTGGAGCAAAAACATGCATGCCCAACAAAAATGTGAAAGTGCCGCCAGACAAAGGGCGGCGCTTAGCTTGATTAGCGCAGCCGATATTGGCAGCATGCGCGCCATTACAGAGGGTGCCGAATGGGCCCCACCGAAACCATGTCTGGAGGAGACAAAATGAAGAATTCCATCCGCGCCATCCTTTGCGCGACCGCGCTCGGTGGCTTTTGCGGCACGGCGGCAGCCGATCCGGTTGCCGATTTCTATCGCGGCAAATCCCTGTCGATGGTGATCTCCTCTTCAGCCGGCGGCGGCTATGATGCCCTTTCGCGCTCGATTGCCCGCCATATTGCCAAACATATTCCCGGCCAGCCCAGTGTCGTGCCGCGCAACATGCCCGGTGCCGGCGGTATTGTCGCCAATAAATTTCTTTACACGAGTGCACCGCGCGACGGCACGGTGATGGGCGGCCTGCAGAATAATGCGCCGCTGGAGCCGCTCTTCGGCACGAAAGAAGCCGATTACGATCCCACAAGAATGAACTGGCTCGGCACGCCCTCGGTTGAAGTCGGCCTTCTCTTTGTCTGGCACACCTCGCCCTTCAAGACATTGGAAGACGTAAAAGTTCGCGAGATGACGGCCGGCGCCTCGGGCGTCAATTCCGGGCCGGCTTTCTATTCGCGTCTGATGAATGAAGTTTTGGGAACGAAGATCAAAGTCATTCCCGGATATCCCGGCCAGAATGAAGCCTATCTCGCCATCGAGCGCGGCGAGATCGACACTTATGGCCTGACCATGTGGTCCTCGCTGACGTCGGTGAAAAAGCAATGGCTCACCGAGAACAAGGTGCGCGTGCTCCTGCAATATGGCCCCGAGAAAGAACCCGATCTGAAGGATACGCCCTTCGCAGACGATCTTCTCACGAATGAAGAAGACAAGATCCTCTTCCGCGCCGCCTATGGGCCGCTGACATTGGGCCGTCCCTTCGTTCTGCCACAGGATGTTCCTGCCGACCGTGTTGCCGCGGTGCGCAAGGCCTTTATGGACATGATCAAAGATCCTGAATTCCGTGCCGAGGCTGAAAAGCAGGGATTGCTGATCGACTCGCCGCGTTCGGGCGAACAGCTGCAGGCAGAAATCAACCGCCTCTATTCGACGCCACCCCATGTGATCGAGCGGCTGCGTCGCATCTATCACGCGCGATAAAAGACAAGGCCGCGTCCTTTACCGGACGCGGCCCCATATACTGGAAAATTATTCTGCCGGCTGATGCACGGCAGAGATCTGGTCCTCACGCACCACCCGCGACCTGTCGCGCGCCAGCAGAAGATAGGCTGTCGGCACGACAAACAGGGTCAGCAAAGTGCCGAAGGACATGCCGCCCACAATCACCCAACCCACCGAACGCAGGCCCATGGCCCCTGCCCCGCTGGCCAGCGCCAGTGGGATCGCGCCGCAAACCATGGCGCCCGTCGTCATCAGGATCGGACGAAGCCGCAGCGAGGCTGCCTCGACGATGGCGCTGGCTTTGCTCTTGCCGGAATCCTGAAGCGCATTGGCAAATTGCACGATCAGAATGCCATGTTTGGTGATCAGCCCGATCAGCGTCACCAGACCGATCTGACTGTAAATATTGAGCGACGTCCCGGTGAGATTGAGCGCCAGCAAAGCCCCCGTAAGAGAGAGCGGAACCGTGCACATGATGATCAACGGATCGACAAAACTCTCAAACTGCGCCGCCAGAACCAGGAAGATAAAGCACAGCGCCAGCAGGAAGATGAAATAGAGGCTTGAGCCCGATTCCCGGAATTCGCGCGAAATGCCCGAATAATCATATCGCGCACTGGCGGGCAGAACTTTTGTCGCAGCCTGTTCCATAATGGTGAGCGCTTCACCCAGAGCATAGCCCGGAGCAAGATTGGCCGTGATGGTCGCCGAACGGAACTGGTTGAAACGGTTCAGCTCCTTGGGCGCAACGGATTCACGCGACGACACGATACTCGTCAGCTGAACCATCGAGCCGTTACGGCCACGCACGTAAATATCCTCAAGATCGCCGGGCGTGCGCCGATCGTCGGACTGAACCTGCACGACGACATCATATTGCTCGCCATTCTGGATGAATTTGGTGACCTTGCGCCCGCCCAGCAGCGTTTCCAATGTGCGGCCGACCACCAGCACACTCACATCGCGATCTGCAATACGCGTTCTGTCCATGTCGATCTGCAATTGCGGCTTATTGAGATCGAGATCGCTGTCGAGATTAATGAAGGCCGGACTTTTGCGCGCTTCTTCCATCACGGCTGTGACGAATTCTTCGAGCTTGTCATAACCCTCGGCTGTCTGGATGACGAATTCCACCGGCCTTGCACGCGGGCTCTGGCCAAACGAACCCGGATTATTCACCGACATACGCACGCCGGGAATCTGGGCAAGCTTGGGCTGCAATTCGGCGGCAATTTCCATCTGGCTGCGCGAACGCTCGCCCCACGGCTTCAGGCGGGAGAAAGAAATCAGCTCATTTACCGCACGCGAACCGATGATGACGAAATAGCTCTCCACCTCGGGTATGTCTTTGAGCAGCGATTGCATCTGCGCCGAATAGCGATTGGTGAAATCGATGGTCGAACCTTCGGGCGCAAGGCCCGTCGTATAGAGAACGCCGCGATCCTCGATGGGGGCGAGTTCGGCCTTCAGCGATTTCAACAAGACATAGCCGCTGCCTGTGACGACGAGAACAAGTGCGATCACAATGTAACGCCGCGCCAGGCTCCAATTGAGCAAATTGCCATAGCCACGGCGCAGAGCCTCAAGCCAGCCTTCGATCAGCATGTAAAAGCGGCCGTGATTTTCATGCGCCTTGAGCATTTTCGAACACATCATCGGGCTGAGCGTCAGCGCGACAAAGCCGGAAACAAAAACGGCGCCGGCCAGCGTCAAGGCAAATTCAGCGAAAAGCTTGCCCGTGCGCCCGGGAGAGAAAGCCACCGGTGCATAGACGGCCGCCAAAGTCAGCGTCATGGCGATGACAGCGCCCGACAATTCCTTGATGCCGACAATCGACGCTTTGAGTGGCGAAAGCCCCTCTTCAATGTGTCGATGGATGTTTTCCAACACGACAATAGCGTCATCCACCACCAGACCGATGGCGCGCACCATGGCCAGCAAGGTGAGTGAATTGATCGAAAAACCCAGCGCCGACATAATGGTCAGAGCGCCAATCAGCGACAGGGGTATGGTGACGAGCGGAATGAGCGTCGCACGGAAGGTGCGAAGGAAGAAGAAAATCACAATGACCACGAGCACAGCTGCTTCAGCTATGGTCTTGTAGACATTCTTGATCGATTCCTCGATGAAGACTGCGCGATCATAACTGACATCGATATTCATGCCGGGTGGCAGATCGCGGTCGATCTGCGGCAGAACCTTGCGCAAGGCCAGCGACACATCGAGCGGATTGGCTGTTGCCTGTTTGACCACACCCAGAATGATCGCCGTATCGCCCTTGAATGTCGAAGTGCGCCGTTCATCGGCGGGCCCAAGCTCAACGCGCGCCAGATCGTTCATCGTGACCGGGAAGCCTTCGACATCCTTCACCACAATGCGACGAAATTGCTCCGGGGTTGAAAGGCCGGTGCGCGCCAGAACGGTGAATTCGCGATCGGGGCCTTCGATACGTCCCGATGGAACTTCGACATTCTGCTGCCGCAAGGCCGTTTCGACATCCTGCACCGTAAGGCCATGTGCGACGAGCCGCAGCCGGTCGACCCAGATGCGCATGGCATATCGACGCTCGCCGAAAATCCGGACCTCGGACACGCCGGGCAGATTTTGCAATTGATTGCGAATGAAGCGCGCGGCGTAATCGGAAAGTTCCAGCGAATTATGCCGGTCGCTCAGAAGCGCAATATTCACCACGGCCTGAGCATCGGCTTCCACTTTCGCAATGATCGGCTCTTCCGTTTCGGCCGGCAATTGCTTGCGCACGCGACCCACTCTGTCGCGCACATCGTTAGCAGCCGTATCCGCGCTCGTTCCCAATGTGAAGCGCACCTGAATCTGGCTCTCTTCGGGACGGCTGCTGGAGGTGATCACCTCAATGCCGGCAATGCCGGCGATGGAGGCTTCGAGCACCTGCGTAACCTGGCTTTCGATAATTTCCGCACTGGCGCCGGGATAAGTCGTGCGCACATTGACGACGGGCTGATCGATGTTTGGATATTCACGGATTGTCAGCTGTCCATAAGAGACCAATCCGCAAAGTAGAACGAGGAGGCTCAGGACGGTGGAAAAGACGGGGCGACGAATGAAGATTTCAAACATGTCGGATCAAGCCCCTGAGCCGGAATTGACGACATTGACCGAAATGCCCTCGCGCAGACGTTGCTGGCCTGAGGTGACAACCATTTCACCGGGCGCCAGCCCCTCGCGGATTTCCACCTTGCCCGGCATGCGCTGGCCCAGCTTGACTTCGCGCTGCTGCGCCTTGCCGCCAACGACAAGATAAACAAGGGTGCGACCGCCCACCGGGAAAATGGCCGATTCCGGCACCAGCACGGCATTGGGGCGCTGCTCGGTGATGACGCGGATGCGGGCGAAGAAACCGGGCGCCAGTGTTCCATTGGCATTGGGGACGCTGGCGCGCATGCGGATCGCGCGACCGTTCACATCGACAGATGGATCGATCGCATAAATCTTGCCTTCGAAGACGAGGCCTGGAACCGCATCCGAACTGACAATCACCGTCTGGCCGGCGCGCACTTTGGAGGCATAGGTTTCGGGTGCGCGGAAATCAACCTTGAGTGTGGTGACTTGCGCAAGATCGACGATCTTTTGCCCCGGCTGAACAAAGGTGCCCGGGCTCACGGCGCGCAAACCGAGAATTCCGTCAAAAGGCGCTGTGATGGTTGCTTTCTGCAAGCGCGCTTCGGCCAGAGCCAGATTCACTTGCGCGGCGCGATAGGCGGCATTTTGCTCATCGCGCGCACGTTGCGTGCCGCTGCCCTTGTCGGCCAGCATTTCAGCGCGATCGCGATTGGCTTCAGCAAGGGTGACATCCGAACGCGCCTTGTCGAGTTCGGCTTTGAGAATGGTCGCATCGAGTTCCAGCAGGACATCGCCTGCTTTCACGGCCGATCCTTCTTCGAAGCGGATCTGCGCAACGCGCCCGGCAATTTCCGTGGCAATGACGACCGCCTCATTGGCCTGCAATGTGCCGACGGCGCGAATGTCCTCGACCACTTCGCCGATGGTGACTTTCTCGGCCTCGACCGCCACGCCTGCACCCTGCCCGCCGCGAACGGGAGCCTGCTGGGCCTGTGCGGGAGAAAGAGGGAGCGGGAGCGTATGAAAGGCACCAAAAAGCGCTAATGATGTCGCTGCGAAAAGGTAAGCATGCTTTTTGCGCATTCCGGCCGTCCCCCTTATTCTTTTGTCTCCACAATAGACCCATTGGCGCCTAAGCCAAGCTGTGAAGGGCTGTTCTGGACCATCATAAAGGCGAAAAACCTATTCCCATCAGCCCCATAATGGGGCTGATGACAAAAAGGAACGACAAGGATTGAGGCCAGAGGGCCGGCCGCCGAGGGCCAAGCGGACCTATCTCACTCTGGTCTGCTCGCCCACTTCGCGGACATCCGTCACATCGAGTTTGCGCACCAGATAATCGAAGCGTCCGCTGATCATCGAAAATTTTGGACGCCGGATAATCAGTTCCACTTCTTTTCCATCCGCCTTGCTGAAGGCAGCCAGAACCTCGTCTTGGTTCCTGACCTTTTGACCATCGACAGCCACCAGCTGGTCGCCCTCGCTGATCAAGGATTGTTCGGCGATGGAGGCATCATCGACAAAATGAACCCACATGATGCTCGGATCGTAATCGGCATTGGTCGAGCGCGAAACGACCATGCCGGAAACATGTATGCCTCTGCGGCGAATGGAATCCAGTTCAGCCGGCACTGGCAATTCAATATTCTCTCTCTTGCCATTGCGCATAATGGCAACGACCAATTTCTGCTCGCCACGCGCATGGCTGATCACGCGCGAGGCAAAACGCGCATTTTCATCGCCATTGACGGCCAGAATCCGGTCGCCTGATTTCAATTGATCGGCCCAAGCATCCTTGGCTTCAGCGACAATCAATTCGCGCTCCCGGCCGGATGTGGCGAAAATCACCGGCAAGCGCGGCGGCGCCGGATCGCGACCGGCTTTCAGCAAATCGACAATCCGGCAGACCAGCGGCGCGGGCACAGCAAAATTCAACCCTTCGGATACATTTTTCGACAAAGTCGATGAATTGACGCCAACAATACGCCCGCTCTCCACATCGATCAGAGGCCCACCGGAATTGCCGGGGTTGAGCGCGGCATCGGTCTGCAATTTTTCTTCGCCATCGAGCGATTTGGTTCCGCTGACAATCCCGCGCGTGGCCGTGAAATCAAGCCGCCAGGGGTGACCGAAAGCAATCACGGGCGCGCCCGCCTGGCTCTCGCCATCGCATTTCAATTTGGCTTCCAGAGCCCGCGCGGGAATGCGCTTGGGGTCGATGCGAATGACCGCCAGATCGAGATGATTGTCGACATGAACTTTCTCAGCCGCAGAAAACGGCTGATCCTTGAAGGAGACACGAATGGTCGAGGGCGATTTCTTGACGACATGGGCATTGGTGAGAAGCCAGCCGCGCTCCTTGTCGATCAGAAACCCTGATCCGATCCCGGTGCCTTTTTTCTCGGAGCCGAATGGGTAATCGACGGCAGTGATGATTTTGACCGTATACCGGCTCGCCTGTTCGATCACATCGACAGCCTGCGCCTGGACGCCCAGCGGCCAGACGAGTGCAAACATCGTCGTCATACGGAATATCGGTCGAATCATGGGGGCGCTCCTCTTCAGCAATTAAAGAGGCTTAAGCTCCACAGCGCTACCGAAAAAAGGCCCGGATTTTTACCCCGAAATGATTTTATTCAGCCCATTTTATTGGGCTGAGTTTGGCAAGTGCCCTTCACATTCACAGAATCGCATCAGGGAATGTCATACATATCCTGAAATATTACATTCAGACTCCCTGCGGTCTTGGCTGGCCTTGCCTGTACGCTCATTTTTCACGAACATAAACATAAGTCGGCTTGTTGCTTTCTTTGATTTTAAGCACGTCACCGTTCAATTCGAGTTTCATGGATCCGGACATTTTTCCGTCTTTCACATGAACGCACTCGATGCCTTTATCCTCGTTCAGTTTCAGAATGGTGCAGCGAATGGTGTCGCGCATGACCATCCATGAATTATTCTCAATTTTCAGCCGCGGTACAAATGACGCCATCACTGCAATGGATTTGTCCCCTTCAGACCCTTTGGGAAAGTCGGCCTCTTTCCGGGTCAGATCGGAACTGAAAGTCCAGTTTCCATTGGGATTGGGCTGCGAACAAGCCGCAACAAAAACGAGTGCCATGATGACGAAAATCTGACGGAACATTGCTACTCTCTCGTGACATAGTTTTGTGGGATTACGCGAGAGCACAGACCGCAGATTGCAAAATTCAACTTTTAGACGAAAAAAATGGCTGTTTTTC
>CAZHOK010000040.1:0-22071 GCA_964534115.1 uncultured Beijerinckia sp. | reverse complement strand
GCATGCACGAAGGCAAAGTCACCCTCTGCCAGATCTCGGCAGCGTAAGGAGAGCGACACATGGCTCGTGTTAAATTTCTGTGCGACGCCGACCGCTGCATCGAGTGCAACGCCTGCGTCACCGCCTGCAAAAACGAACATGACGTGCCGTGGGGCATCAACCGCCGTCGCGTCGTGACGATCAACGACGGCCTGCCGGGCGAACGCTCGGTGTCGATGGCCTGCATGCACTGCACGGACGCGCCCTGCGCGGCCGTGTGCCCGGTGAATTGCTTCTACACGACGGCCGACGCCGTGGTGCTTCACTCGAAGGACCTGTGCATCGGCTGCGGCTATTGCTTCTACGCGTGCCCCTTCGGCGCGCCGCAATATCCAAAGGTCGGCAATTTCGGTTCGCGCGGCAAGATGGACAAGTGCACCTATTGCGCTGGCGGTCCGGAAGCCGATTTCTCGACCGTTGAATATGAAAAATACGGACGCAACCGTCTGGCCGAGGGCAAGCTCCCGCTTTGCGCGGAAATGTGCTCGACCAAGTCGCTTCTCGCCGGCGACGGCGATGTCATCGCTTCCATCTACAAGGAGCGTGTCATGAAGCGTGGTTACGGTTCGGGCGCCTGGGGCTGGAAAACAGCCTATAAGGAACCCGCTGCGATCTGATTTTTCTGCATTCGAAAGGTTGTGCGATGAGCACATGGATCAAATCTCTTGCAGCTGCGCTGGCGATCGTTTTCGCCAGCGCCATGCTCCCGGCAGCTGCGCAATACAATAATTTCAATCCGACCCGCGAAGCGGTGAGCGAAGATGCTTTGCTCAAAGCTCTCAAGAGCGGCGACACGCTTTCGGGACGTATCTCCATTCCCGATCCGAAGGCTGCGTCTCTCATTCAGCCGCAGGGTCAGGACTGGCGTAACTTCCACGAGAAGCAATTGCCGACGATTGGAGCGATCTCCATTCTCGGAATGATTGCGGCGCTGGTTCTGTTCTATGTGATCCGCGGCAAGATCCGCATCGATCATGGCTTCTCGGGCCAGACGATCACGCGTTTCGCCAGCCTGGATCGCTTCACCCATTGGCTGACGGCCGGATGTTTCATCATTCTGGCGCTGTCGGGACTGAATATTTCCTTCGGTCGCTGGGTGATCATGCCGCTGTTTGGAGCCGAGGCTTTCGCGACCGTCAGCGGTTATGGAAAGCTTGCGCATAATTATCTCGCCTTCCCCTTCATGCTCGGGTTGGCGTTGATGTTCCTGCTCTGGGTGAAGGACAATATCCCGAACGCCGTTGACGTGAACTGGCTCAAGCAGGGTGGTGGCATCTTCAAGAAGGGCGTCCACCCGCCGGCCAAGCGTTTCAACGCCGGTCAGAAGGGCGTCTTCTGGCTCGTGATCATCGGCGGCATCGTCATGTCCGTCTCCGGCTGGTATCTGCTGTTCCCCTATACGGTGGCCGATGGCGTTGCCGGCTTGCAGCTCTGGACAACGATCCATGCTGTTCTCGCCGTGCTCTTCATCGCTGCCATGTTCGCCCATGCCTATATTGGCTCGGTCGGCATGGAAGGCGCCTTCGATGCGATGGGAACCGGCGAAGTCGATATCAACTGGGCCAAGGAGCATCATTCGCTCTGGGTCGAGGAAGAGCAGGCCAAGGGCAAGGCACCAGCGGTTCCGCCGCGCGCCATGCCGGCTGAGTGACACACTTCCAATTGTGTTCAGGGAACTGCCCGGCATGTCCGGGCAGTTTTCGTTTGGGGCTGTTCGCCATTGCGAGGCGCGCAGCGACGCGGCAATCCATCTGATGGCAGACGTTTAGATGGATTGCTTCGCTTCGCTCGCAATGACGACGGGCAGGAGACAGAGATGAAACTGATCGGTCTTGCAGGCTGGAGCGGCGCGGGGAAGACGACCTTGCTCACGCGCGTCATTCCGCATCTGGTGACGCGCGGCCTAAAAGTTTCGACGATCAAACATGCGCATCATTCTTTCGATGTCGATGTGCCGGGCAAGGATTCGCATCGCCATCGTGAGGCGGGCGCCACTGAAGTGCTGGTGTCCTCGGGCAAGCGTTTTGCGCTGATGCATGAATTGCGCGACGAGACGGAATGGCCGCTGGCCGATCTCTTGCGCAAAATGTCGCCGGTCGATCTGCTGATCATCGAGGGATTCAAGCGCGACCATCATCCCAAGATCGAGGTGCATCGCGCCGAAAACGGCAAGCCGTTTCTCTTTCCCGACGATGCCAATATTGTCGCTGTGGCCAGCGATACGCAGCCCAACACAAAGCTGCCCTTGATCCATATTGATGAGATCGAGCGTATTGCTGCGACAATGATTGAAAAGGCCGTGCCCGTGTCGGATGTGCTGGGAGGCTGATCCATGGCGCAACTCTCGGACGATTGTTTTGCTTTCGGCGGCGCGCTCATGTCGGTTGATGAGGCTGTCGCGCTGATCCGCGCGCGTGTCACCGCTGTGGCGGGCATTGAACAATTGTCCCTGCAGGACGCCGATGGGCGTGTGCTCGCCGATGCGCTTCATGCGCCCGTGCCTTTGCCGCTCTTTGCCAATTCCGCTGTCGATGGCTATGCGCTCTCCAGTGCCGATCTCCCAAAGGATGCGCCGCGCGCCTTTGCCGTCTCGCAGCGCATTCAGGCGGGCGCACGCGCACAGCCGATTTCGCCCGGCACAATCGCACGTATTTTCACCGGCGCGCCCATGCCGGCCGGCGCCGATACGGTTTTCATGCAGGAAGATGTGGAGATTCAGGCGGACGGGCGCGTGCTTCTGCCGAAAGGCCTGAAGCCCGGCGCCAATATGCGCCCGGCCGGCGAAGATGTGGCAAAGGGCGCGCTCGCCATTGCAGCCGGCACGCGTTTGCGTCCCCAGCATGTGGCGCTGGCCGCAGCGCTGGGCCTCACGCGGCTCGATCTGCGCCGGCGGATTCGTGTGGCTGTTTTTTCGACCGGCAATGAAGTTGTTGCCCCCGGTGCGCCGCGCGACGATGCGCAATTGTTCGATTCCAATCGCTTTATGCTGACGGCTCTGCTGCGTCGACTGGGTTGCGAGATTTCCGATCTCGGCATTTTGCGCGACGATCGCGCCGCGCTGTCAAAAGCGCTGGCCGATGCGGCGCAGGCGCATGATCTCATTCTCACCTCGGGCGGCGTTTCCACCGGCGAGGAAGATCACATGCGCGCCGCTGTCGAACAGGTGGGCTCGCTCGTGCTCTGGCGCATGGCGATCAAGCCGGGCCGTCCTGTTGCCATGGGCGTTGTGGCGGGCACGCCCTTCATCGGCCTGCCGGGCAATCCGGTGGCGAGTTTCGTGACCTTTGCCTATGTGGTGCGCCCGATCGTTCTGGCGCTTGCGGGTGCTTTGCCCGAACCCATTGTCGCGCTGCCGGTGCGCGCCGATTTTGCCTATCGCAAAAAGAAAGGCCGGCGCGAATATGTGCGCGCCAGCCTGCAAAAATCGAGCGATGGAATTCCGCTGGCGGTCAAATTCCCCCGCGAAGGCGCGGGGCTTTTGTCCTCTCTGGCGGAAACCGATGGCCTCATCGAACTCGGCGAGGAGATCGAGAATGTCTCGCCGGGCGAAAGCATTGGCTTTCTGCCCTATGCAAGCCTGATCTGATCAGTTCACGCCAACCAGATTATGTCCCGGATCGCCCACGCGCGCGCCGGATGTGGCAAAGGCCTTGTCGGCCGACTGTTGCTGGGTGTTGAGGACATAGGCCGCCAGGACGGCGAGGCCGACCGAGACGATGACGGCCGAAAGAAAAGCTTTCATGTGAGCGCTCTCCCGCACTTTCTTGAAACTACGGCATAATCGCCGTTAAGCCCTGAATCTATGGGCGTGGATGCCCGGCAAATCAAGTCAAGTCATCGTGGCCTTGAGGCTTTCTCGATAAAATCTACGAGTGCATCCCGGTCTTCCGCCGAACCGACCCTTTGCTCGGGCATTTTCGTGCCGGGCGTATAGGCTGCGGGGCCGATCTCGAACAATTTCGCAATGGTTTCTTTCGTCCAGACAATGTCATGGGCGGCAAAGCCCGGCGAATAGAGATAGCCCGGCGCCGTGCCGATTTTCCGCCCGATCACTCCGTAAAGCGTCGGCCCGGCGCGATTCTCGCCATCGGGCGTGAGCGTGTGGCAGACGGCGCAGGCTTTGTAGACTTCCGCGCCCCGGCTGCCGTCGAGCCCGGCAAAAATATCGCTGGCCCGCTCGATCACCACGGGGCCGAGATGATCGCCGCTGCGCGCATCCCAGCGGCGCACGATGCGGTCGCCGCCCCCCGTCAGCAAATGCCGCCCATCGGGCGTGAAGGCCAGCGACCAGACCGGCAGGCCCGGGCCGTTCAGCGTGAAAATGAGGCGCCCGCTCTGTGTCTCGAACAGGCTGACCGATCCGCGTGGGCTGGCGGCGGCAAGGCGCGATCCATCGGGTGTGAAAGCCAGCGCGATCAGCGGCGCTTCAGCTGCCTCGATCTTGTGGCGCAAGCTGCCATTGGCATCGAGCAGAAAGAGCGATCCGTCAGAGCCGCCGGCCGCCATATCGCCCTTTGAGGATATGGCCAGCGCATTCAGCGGTGCGGACAGGCGGATCACGCGGGCGGGGCCGCCTTCCAGCGGCCAGATGCGCAGGCTTGCATCGTAACCCACGCTGACAATATGGCGCCCGTCGGCCGAAAAACCCACACCATTCACATTGTCCTGGTGGCCTTCGAGGCGACGCGGCGCACCGCCCGACAAGGGTGTGACGGCAAGGGTGGAATCCCATGCGGCCGAGGCCAGGCTTGCACCATCGGGCGAGACGGCAAGCGCAGCGATTGGTGCCTGATGGATGCGCTCCAGCGAAATGGGTTTGGACAGATCAGTGCGCGACCAGAGGGCGATGCGCCCATCCTCGCCCGCCGTGGCGAAGCGGTTTTGCGGCAGGCTCGCAACCGCATTGACCGCCCCGTCATGCGCCCGCAGCACAGAGAGGGCCACGCCCCGCTCAAGGCCCCAGAGAATGGCCGATGTATCGAAAGAGCCGGTGATGGCCTCGCGGCCATCGGGTGTGATGGCTATGGCGCGGACAGGACCGCCATGGCCGCGCAATTGCGGCTGGGCGAGGGCGGGTGTGGCGATGAGGGCGGCGGCGAGGAGGGCGAGGCGTGCAAACATGCTCGGCAAACTAGAGCAGGGCGCGCTCCTGTTCCAGACACAGCGCTGTCATTGCCAGCCCATTGACGCGCCGGCCGGGCTCATCCATCTCTCAAGCCATGGCTATGACTTTGCTCGACCTTACGGGGCTGAAATGCCCGCTTCCGGCGCTCAAGACGCGCAAGGCGCTCAAAAGCCTTGCGCCCGGCGACCGGATGGAAGTCCGTTGCACCGATCCGATGGCGGTGATCGATATTCCCAATCTCATCCGCGAGACGGGCGACCGGATCGAAATCACTGCGCGCGATGAGACGCGCATTGTTTTCCTCATCGAGAAAGCCGTGCCATGAGCACCCATTGGCCAACAGAATTGCGCCTCGCCAAGGATCGCCGCGCGCTTTGCGTCACTTTTGACGACGGCAAAATATTCGAATTGCCCGCCGAATTGCTGCGCGTGACCTCGCCTTCGGCCGAAGTGCAGGGCCATTCGGAGGCCGAGCGCAAAACTGTCGGCGGCAAGCGCAATGTGATGATTCTCGTTGTCGATGCGGTCGGCAATTATGCCGTGCGGCTGGGCTTTGACGATATGCATTCGACCGGCATTTATTCGTGGGATTTTCTCTACGATCTGGGCGTCAATGCGCAAAAACGCTTCCAGGATTATTGCGACGATCTGGCCGCCAAGGGGCTTGATCGCGACCGGCCGGGCATGCGCTAAAAGGTTGTCTCTGCCGCCCTGAGCCGCTAGCCTGACCCCGTCAAACAAAGCAAAGCGCGGTTCACGCGCCGGCACGCTCCCGCAAAAAGAGGAGCGGCCAGGGAGGATGGGACATGAACGGCAGGCAAGCGCGCTATCGCCTCGGCGTCGACGTCGGGGGGACGCATACCGATCTCGTATTGCTCGATACAGGCACCGGTCGGTTCTCCGTCGAAAAAGTGTCCTCCACCCCGAAAAATCCGGCGCTCGGCGTTTTGAACGGCGTGACGAAATTTATCGAAAAGGGCGTGTCGCCGGCCGATATTGAATTTTTCGCCCATGGCACAACGATCACCACCAATGCGCTGCTGGAAATGCGCGGCGCGAAAGTGGGCCTCATCATCACCAAGGGTTTTCGCGCCGTGCAGGATGTGCAGGCGCAGGCGCGCGATGGCAATCTCTTCGATTATTTTTATGAAAAACCAGCGCCGATTGCGCCCCAGAGCCTGACCTGCGAAATTCCCGAGCGCACCGATTATCAGGGCCATGTTCTCATTCCCCTCGACCGCGAAGCCGTGCGCGCAGCCGCCCGCCAGCTGCGCGATGCAGGCGTGGACTCGATTGCCGTTTCCTATCTCTTCTCCTTCATGAATCCGGAACATGAAGAAGAGACGCGGCGCATCATCCGCGAAGAAGCGCCCGATCTGTCCGTGTCCATTTCGAGCGAGGTTTTGCCGCGCATCCGCGAATGGGCGCGCCTGTCCACCACTTTGCTCAATGCCTATCTCGAGCCTGTGCTGGTGCGCTATATCGACCATCTCTCAAAAGGTCTCGACGAGAAAGGCGTATCGACGCAGCAGCGTTTTCTCATGCAATCGAATGGCGGCGTCATGCCGTTCACCGCTGCCATTGAGGGCGGGCGCACGGTGCATACTTTGCTCTCCGGCCCGGCTGCCGGCGCACAGGCCTCCGCCTATCTCGCAGCCGTGGATGCAGGCAGCGGCATTGTCACGCTCGACATGGGCGGCACCAGCGCCGACATTGCTTTCATCGAAGGCGGCGCACCGCTTGAAGTGACGGAGGGCGTGATTGCGCGCCGCCAGATCGACGTGCCCGCACTCGACATGACGACCATTTCGGCGGGCGGTGGATCGATTGCCTCCATCGATGGCGGCGGTTTTCTCACCGTCGGCCCGCAAAGTGCGGGCGCCGATCCGGGCCCTGCCTGTTACGGGCGCGGCGGCACACGCCCGACCGTGACCGATGCCGATATTGTCTGCGGCTATCTCAATCCGGATTATTTTCTGGGCGGCGCGCAGAAGCTCGATCTCGCTGCCGCGCGCGCTGCACTCGAAACACATGTTGCCAAGCCTCTCAACATGAGCGCGCTTGCAGCGGCAGCCGGCATTCGCCGCATTGTCGATATGCGCATGGCCGATGAAGTGCGTGTCTTTGCGGCCAAGCGCGGTGTCGATCTCTCCTCCTTCACGCTTCTGCCTTTTGGCGGTGCGGGTGCAGTCCATGCTGCAGCGGTCGCCGAAGAACTCGGCATGAAGCGCATTCTCGTGCCGATGCGCCCCGGCGCTTTTTCAGCACTGGGCCTGCTCTGCACCGATGTCGTGCATGATTATATCCGCTCCGAATTGCGGCCCTTTGTCGATGTGAGCCCCGATCATGCCGAGGCGATTTTTGGCGAGCTTGAGGCGCGCGCCCGCCATGAATTATTGGCTGAGGGGATGAAGATTGAGGATGCGCAATTCTCGCGCGAACTCGATTTGCGCTATACCGGCCAAGGCTATGAATTGCGCACGCCGCTCGATGGATTGTTTGCGGGCAGGCTCGATGCCAAAGCTTTGGCAGCCGCGCGGGCGCGTTTCGATGAACGCCATGCACAGATCCACGGCCATGCGGCGGCCGATCGTCCGGTCGAAGTGGTGAGCTACCGATTGCGCCTGCGCGTCGGCGTGCCCAAATACAAGCCGCTTGAGGAGACAGCGCCGGCTGCGCCGCGCCCCGTCGATGAGGCGCGCAAGGGCGAGCGCCACGTCTATTTCGATGGGCGCACAGCTGTTGCTGCCATTCTTTACGAGCGCGAGAAACTCGATGTCGGCGCCCTTGTGCAAGGCCCGTGCATTATCGAGCAATTCGATGCGACCACTGTCGTCAATCCCGGCTGGCAGGCGCGGGTCGATCGATTCCGCAATCTTGTTCTCGAGCGGAGGGCCTGAGCCATGGACGCCATTACCATCCAGATCCTGCGCAACAAGATCGCCTCGCTCGTCGATGAAATGCATTATCATTTCTATCGCTCGGGCTATTCGACCATCATTCGCGAGTCGCGCGATTTCTCCTGCGTGATTGTCGATGCAACGGGGCGTCTCATCACCGCACCGCCGATGTTTTTTCATGCGCCTGTCTACCGGCATCTGGTCGGGCGGATTCTTGAAATCTATGGCGAGGACGGTATTGCGCCGGGCGATGTCTTCGTCTCCAACCATCCTTATGAGGGCGGTTTGCCGCATGTCTCCGACATGGCTTTTGTCGCGCCCGTCTTCGCCGATGGCAAGATCGTCGCTTTTTCAGGCTCTATTGCGCACAAAGCCGATATTGGCGGGACTGTGCCGGGATCGACCTCGGCCAATGCGACAGAAATGTTCCATGAAGGCCTGCTCATTCCCCCGATCAAGATCCGCGCAGCCGGCCAACCCTTGCCCGATGTCGAGCGGCTGATCCTTGCCAATACGCGCCAGCCCGTTCTCGTGCGCGGCGATGTGGGTGCGCAGATTGCTGTGACGGAAATGGGCGCGGCGCGTGTCGGCGAATTATGTGCGCGTTTCGGCGCGCCCATTGTGACGCAAGCCTTTGCGGCCATTTTGAAGGGCGCGGCGGATGAATTGCGCGCGGCCATTGCCAAATTGCCGGAGGGAACATCTTCCGCCGAAGGCTTTATGGATTCCGATGGCGTTGTGCTCGACAAGCCGATCAGGCTCGCCGTCACGATCCATGTCAAAGACGGGCTTGCAACATTCGATTTTTCCAACAGCGATCCGCAAGCCAAAGGCCCGGTCAATTTGCGCCCCTCCATGGTCGAGGCCTGCGTCTTTTATTCGCTGATCGGCTCGCTGGGACCGCGCTTTGCTTTCAATGACGGCATGCGCGATGCCGTGCGCATTGTCTGCAAGCCCGGCACGGTGACCCATGCCAATCCGCCGGCGCCCGTTTCCAATTACCAGATGGTCAATCTGAAACTGGTCGATGTGATCTTGCAGGCCATGGCGCATTTCCATCCCGAACGCGCCATTGCGGGGGCTGGCTCCTCGAGCGCGCTGCTGATCAATTGGGCGCATGGCCGGCCCGGTGGATCGAACATGCAATATGAGATTGTCGGCTCGGCCTATGGTGGTGGCATGGGACATGACGGCACATCGGCAACAGCGGCGCATCTGTCCAATCTTCACATCACGCCGATTGAAATTCTCGAATCCGAATATCCTTGCCGGATCGTGCGATTTGAAATGGCGCAGGATAGCGGCGGTGCCGGGCGCTGGCGCGGCGGGCTTTCCATGCTGCGCGAATATGAATTGCTGGAGGATGCAAGCGTCATCCGTCGCTTCGACAAGAGCCGTTTTCCACCCAATGGCGTGGCAGGCGGGGGCGAGGGCGGCGCGGCTGGCTTTGTCATCAATCCGGGCACGGACAAGGAACAGGTCGTGCGCGCTTCCGGCCGTTTCGAACTCAAGGCCGGCGACCGCATCTTGCTGAAGAGTGCGGGTGGCGGGGGCTTTGGCGATCCGCACGAGCGCGACCGCGAGGCATTGGCGCGCGATGTTGCAGAGGGCCGTATTTCGCCAAATGCAGCGCGTACACTTTACGGCGCGAAAGATTAAGGGAGAAAAGAAATGGCTGAGACAATCGGCATTATTGGCGTCGGTCGCATGGGCCAGCCCATGGTGAAACATCTCGTCAAGCGCGGCTATGATGTGATCGCTCACGATATTAGCGCGGAAAATATTGCCAAAGTGCGCGATATGGGCGCGCGCATTGCCGCGTCGCCGGAAGAGATTGGCCAGCAGAGCGCCTTTGTCATTCTGGGCGTCGGCTATGATGAAGAGGTCAATTCTGTCGTGCTCGGCGACAAGGGTCTGCTGGGCGCGATGAAGACAGGTGGCATTATCGCCGTTTGCTCCACCGTTGCGCCCGATACGGTGAAGGCGCTCGATGAAAAAGCGCGCGCCAAAGGCGTCGATATTCTCGATGCGCCGATCTGTCGTGGACGCTGGTTTGCCGATGAAGGCAAGCTGCTGGCCCTGTTTGGTGGCAAGGCCGATGTGGTTGCGCGCGGGCGCGAGGTTTTCTCCTGCTTTGCCTCCGATATTTCGCATCTCGGCAATGTCGGCCACGGGCAGGTCGGCAAGGCGATGAACAATCTCATGCTCTGGATCACCTCCATCGGATTGATCGAGGCCGGACGTATTGCGGAATCGACCGGCATCGATCTGCCGAATTTGCGCGATGCGCTGATGATGTCGTCAGGAAAGAGCCAGGCGCTGGAAGATTGGGATCAGACGACCTTCACCTGGGCGCTGAAGGATATGCAGATCGTCATGAAAATGTGCGATCAGGCGGGGCTGGCTTTGCCTGTCACCGGCGCCGTGAAAGAATTGGTGAAAGAGGGCCGCCGCATCAAGGCGACCAATCCGCCGCAATGGACCCGCAAGGGGTAGAATCTTGCAGTGGCTTCGACGAAGCAATCCTCAAAGTTGGATTGCTTCGTCGCTGTGCTTTTCGCAATGACGAGGCAAGCGCCTCACATGGCGACGTTGAACTTGTCCATTTTCGGCGTCACGCCATTCTTGCGCATTTCTTCCAGCCATTCGCGGTGGATGCGCGGATCCTGATCTTCATATTCGAGCTGGTCGCCGCCTTCCTTGATGGAGAGCGACACTGCACCCTTTTCGCCATTCACGCCCAGCAGCGAGCGGCGCTGGCCGAGCATGGTGGGATAGCGCAAGCCACCGACAGCGGTCGCAAGATAGCGCGCGGGCTGTTGCGATGTGTTGAAATGCTGGTGGAACTGCTGGTCGGCGGGCGGGAAGACCGTGCCGTGTTTCCAGTCGATGCGAATGAAATCTTTTTCATGCGGATACCAGAGCAGCGAATAGCCGTGGCCGGTGACGCACATGACATGGAAAGACGGCCCGTGCTTGTGGCCCTTCTTGTAGGTGCCGACCGGCATTTCGGAAATATGCGCATGCATAATGCCGTCAGCCAGAACGAACATAATGTTCGTGCCGCCCGCACCGCGATCGCCCCAGCTCTTCAATTCAATGCCGGCGAGATCGGGAACGAAATTTGTCTCCCACATATGATTGCCCGGGCGCACGGTGATGAGATCGCCCTCGCCTGAAAAATAGCCCTTCTTTCCGGCGCGATCCATGAAATCGCGATCGAGGCCGAAGATGAAGTCTTCATTGTGAAACACATTCATCATCATCGGCAGATTGGTGGTCGAGACGAGAAGTGCGCGCTCGCGGCCCGAGCCGTTGAAATGCCTGTGTTTGGCATTCAAGGGAATGGCAAAGAGACTTTTGGGGCCCCATTCGAACGAGCGTTTCGTGCCGTCTGAAAACTCGACCTGCGTCGAGCCGGAGCCTTCGAGCACATAGATCACCTCTTCATAGAGATGGCGCTGCGGTGCGGTCGATTGGCCGGGATCGATGTCATAGAGGAACATATTGGCGAAATCGCCGCGCCCCTTCAGATGAACGGCAGCGCCCTTCACGCCATAGCGTGCCCAGGGCTTCGTCTCGACCGAAAACAGATCGACACCATAATCCTCATGCACCGGCAGGCCTTCATTTTCGATCCAGTCAAGATAGGGATCGACGCCATAGCGCGGCTTGGCTTCTGGATTCGTCATATGTTTCACTCCCGATGAATTTTTAAACCGTAGCGCGTTGTTCTGTTGCGTCGAAAAGCAGCGATTTGATCACGACCGGCACGACGCCGGGCGGCGAGATCAATTCGCCAATATCGACATAATCGAGTTCCTGCAGCTGCACGCCGTCGATGGAGACAACCGGACCTTCGACGCCAATCTCGTCCTGCAGCAAGCGGCCCATGGTGCGCCCGACATCGCCGTCGATCATCAGGCAAAGCATGTTGTCGCGTTTTCCCTGCGGGGCAATGGCGGCCTTGATGGCATTGGCCGCATTGGCAAGGCGGCTATATTCGGGATCGCCGTGCCAGGGAAAGGCAATGGCGAGCCGCGCCGAGGGCTCGAGATCGAGCTGGGCGATTTTTTCCAGAATGCGCTTGGTGATTGCAGCCTCGGCAATATCGTCCGACAGATCCATGCCGACCTGCACGACGGGCACATTATGCACCGGCAGAACGTCCTGCTGGTTTTGCGGCAGATAGATGGTCTTGCCGCTGACCTGCACGGTGAATTGCGAGGCGCCGATCACAGTGGCGCGAATGCGATTGCCGGGATCTTCAACAGGAATTGTGCTGCGCTGGGGCAGGCCGTCGCGAATGGCGGCCGCGAGCGGCTTGGCAATGTCGCCGAATTCCTGTTCCTCGGTGCCGAAAATATATTCGGAGACGCCGCCCGAGAAAGTGATGATGCTCGGCTTGAGCGTGCGATCGAGCGGCTCGGTGAGCTGAAGCTTTTTGCCCATATCATCAAGCTCTGCGCCGACAATCTGATCAATGGCGAGTTCAGCGAGACGCTGGGCGATTTTCTTGCGCGTCATCGCATTGGAAAGCGCGCCGGGCGTGGTCGGCAGGCCGAGTTCTTCGGCAACAAGCTGTGCGCTTTCATCGACGCGCGTCCAGCCGGTCTTGCCATCATGGGCGACAAGCCGTCCGCCAACCGCAAAGGCGGCGACAGAGCGGATCTGGCCGCGGTCGATGAGTGCGAGTTTGGTTGTGCCGCCACCAATATCGACATGCAGGATGACAGCGTCTTTCGCTTTGGACAGCGCGACGGCGCCCGAGCCATGGGCGGCCAGCGTGCATTCGAGCTTATGGCCGGCGGTGGCGCAGACGAATTTGCCGGCTTCTTCGGCAAAGAGTTCGTCAATGGCGCGCGCATTGCTGCGCTTGATCGCCTCGCCTGTCAGAATGACGGCGCCCGTATCAATATCCTGCTTGCGCATGCGCGCGTCGCGGTAGCAGGCCTTGATGAAATCTTCCAGATAGGCGGCGTCGATCAGCCCATTGGGCAGGAAAGGCGTCAGCATGATCGGCGAGCGCCAGACCACTTCGCGGCCCGTGACCACGAAACGCGCCGACAGGCCTTGCGACTGCCGCTGCAAAGTCACTTTGGCAAACAGCAGATGCGAGGTGGAGGAGCCGATGTCGATGCCGATGGTTTTCAGCTCAACGGATTCCTGCGCCCAGATCCAGGCGGCCATGGCGGCCTTGTCTTCATCCGACATGGCATTGTGATCGTGCTCTTCGTCGAGATCGTGCATTTTGACCTTCTTGGGCTCGGGCCGTTGATTCATGCCACGCACCTCCCGTGCGCGTGATATCTGTCTAGACTATTCAGCTGCACTCGTCGCCTGGCCGGTGAGTGCAAGTTCTTCCGCGCTCACATTCATCACCCGCCAATCGGTCGATTTCGGCACGACGCCTTCAAATGAATTCAGCTTGTTTTGCGGAATGCGCGGCTCGGCTGTGCCAATGGCTGCCCCTCCGGCCATGAATTCCTTGACGGCTTCGACCATCTGGCGACGAAATTCGACAATGGCGAGATCGCTGGCGCCCAGCCTGTCCTGCGAGCGATCGGCAATCGGCCCCATCGTTTCCCACATGACAATGTCCTGATTGGGAATGCCGGGAACGCCCGTATAATTGCCGAGCTTCATCGCCTTGCGGTCCTGCAGATAATTATTGGCGCGCGTGCGGACCTTGCGGAAATATTTATCGACATCGATGCCGACCTGCGCATGCAGGAATTTGCGCCATTCTTCCGTCGAGGGGCAGCTCGCGCCGCCGAAGGCGATGAAGTGAAATGCAGTATGCGTATCATCTGTCGGCACATGAACAATCGCGACATTGTAAAGATTGTTGGGCGGGATCAAGGCGGAATAGGGCGCGATGAAAAGTGTGGTGCGAATGTAATCATGCGTCTGCGGATTGGCGATGGGCCGGCGGATCGCTGCATAGCGGAAGCCGAAGGGCGTGCGCTGAACCTGCATGCGCGGCGCTTTGTCGGTGGAGGGGCGCAGCCAATTGACATCCGTTGCCGCAGCACCCGGCACGCGCGCGGGCACCATGTCGGAAGAATGCAGCGAAGACGAATGCGCAGAATCGATGGCGCCTTCGAGAATCTGCGCCCAATTGCAATCGATATGGATTTTGGCAATGGCAATGCGTGTATCGGGCGTAGGCTGGAAGACGGGCGGCTGCCATTCGGGCATTGTTTCAACCGGGCCCATATAGACCCAGACAAAGCCCGCGCCCTCGCGCACCGGATAGGCCTTGTGTTTCACCTTTTCGACAAAGCCGGAGCCTGGCGGCTCGGAGGACATTTCAACGACATTGCCCTCCACGTCGATTTTCCAGCCGTGATAGAGGCAGCGCAATCCGCATTCCTCATTGCGGCCAAAGACCAGCGAAGCACGCCGATGCGGGCACATTTCATCGAGCACGCCGACACGGCCCTCGGTATCGCGGAAGACGACGAGATCTTCGCCGAATATGCGCACTTTCAGCGGATCGCCATCGGGCTCCGGCACTTCCTCAATGAGGCAGGCCGGCATCCAGTGGCGGCGCATGATCTGGCCCATGGGCGCATCGCCCTCGACACGGCACAGCAGATCGTTTTCCTCTTTCGTCAGCATGGCGATCCTCCGCAGAGCCGGGCCGTGGCGGGCTTCCTTAGCTCTCTAAGGATGCGGACCATAAAGGCGGCCAGCTGGCTTGTGAAGGCCCTTGCGGAGAAAATCTTAGGCCTCTAAGTAATTGGCCGGGGCCATCGCCCGGGAGGATGGAATGCAGCAGGACGCGCTGACGCAGAGATTGCGCATTGCCGATAAACGCCCTGCAGCGGCGGAGATCGAATTTTTCGAATTGCGCGACGAAAAGGGCGGCGACCTGCCGCCTTTTACGGCCGGCGCTCATATTTCCGTGAAGACGCCCTCGGGCGAGCTGCGCAAATATTCGCTCTGCAACGATCCACAGGAGCGCGACCGCTATTGCATTGCCGTCAAACGCGAGGCGAACGGGCGCGGCGGTTCCATCGATCTGATCGATAATGCCAAGCTGGGCGATGCGATCGAGGTCTCGCAGCCGCGCAATGATTTCGAACTCATCCCGGCCCAGCAATATATTTTTGTCGCAGGCGGTATCGGGATCACGCCGATTCTGTCGATGATCCGCCATATCCGCGCCAGCGGGCAGGGCAAATTCAAGCTTTATTATCTGACGCGTTCGCCGGAGATGACGGCTTTTCTCGACGAGCTGAAAGCGCCCGAATTGCGCGGCATGGTGACGATCCATCACGATGGCGGCGATCCCGACAAGGCTTTCGATCTCTGGCCTGTGCTCGAAAAGCCCGGAATGGCGCAGCTTTATTGCTGCGGACCGCGCGGCCTGATGTCGGCGGTGCGCGACATGAGCGGACATTGGTCGAGCGCAAAAATTCATTTCGAGGATTTCACGCCGCCTGGCGCCATGACAACGCCCGAGGACGTGCCCTTCACCATCCGTCTCGCGCGTTCGGGCGCGGTGCTCGACGTGCCGGTCGGCCAGACCATTCTGGACGTTTTGCGCGCCCATGGACATGATGTGCCATCTTCCTGCGAGAGCGGCACATGCGGTTCGTGCCGCACGAAACTGATTGCAGGCGAGGTCGATCACCGCGATCTGGCTTTGGCCGATTATGAAAAGGCCGACAATATTATGGTTTGCGTCTCGCGCGCCATGGGCGGCGAAATCATCCTCGATCTGTGAAGGACAAGCCATGGGCGCGCAAAAAGTCAGGCTCGGCATTGCAGGCCTCGGGCGCGCCTTTTCCTTCATGATTCCGACATTTCGCGCTCATCCGCGCATCGAGATCGTCGCCGGTTTCGATCCGCGCGAAGAGGCGCGGGCGCGATTTTCCCAGGATTTTGGCGCCCCGACATTCGACCGGATGGAAGCGCTTTGCGCGTCCGATCTCGATGCCATTTATATTGCCTCGCCGCATCAGTTTCATCGGCCGCAGGTGGAAATGGCTGCTGCTTATGGCCGTCATGTGCTGGTGGAAAAGCCCATGGCGCTGTCGCTTGAAGATTGCCGCTCCATGATCGCCGCCGTGCGCAAGGCGGGCGTTTCTCTCATTGTCGGACATAGCCATTCTTTCGATGCACCGATCCGCCGAACGCGCGATCTGGTTGCCAGCGGCCGCTTCGGCGCCTTGCGCATGATCACGGCGCTCAATTTCACCGATTTCCTGTTTCGCCCGCGCCGACCCGAAGAGCTCGACAGCGCGCAGGGCGGCGGTGCGATCTATAATCAGGCGCCCCATCAGGTCGAGATGATCCGGCTGATCGGCGGCGGGCGCGTGAAAAGCGTGCGGGCCATGACCGGTGTGTGGGATCGCATGCGACCGACCGAGGCCGCCTATAATGCTTTTCTCACCTTTGAGAATGGCGTGTCGGCCACCATGACCTATTCAGGTCATGCGCATTTCGACTCAGATGAATTGCTCGACTGGGTCGCTGAAAGCGGGATGAAGAAAGACCCGCAAAAATATGGCGAAAGCCGCAAGGCCATTTTGTCGGCTGGCGACATAGCGCGCGAAACGGCGCTGAAAAATGCCCGCAATTATGGCGGCTCTGATTATGCCGATCTGTCGCAGACGCCACGCGCGCATCAGCAATTTGGCTTTCTGATTGCCAGTTGCGAGGGGGCCGATCTGCGCCCCTTCACAGATGGGGTGCGCATCTATGGCGATCTGGAAAATTCCTTCGAGCCGCTGGCACCGCCGCTCGTGCCGCGCGGCGAAGTCATCGACGAACTTGTGGCGGCCGTGTGCGACAAGATCGAGCCGCTGCATAATGGCGAATGGAGCATGGCGACGATGGAAGTCTGTCTGGCTTTGTTGCAATCGGCGCGCGAGGGGCGCGAAATTCAGATGAAGCATCAGGTCGGAATCGGAGAGCGCGCATGACGAAGCGCGGCGTTGCTGAAATCATCCGCCATCATTGGCACGAGGCTGTGCCTGACGATCGGCTCGCCCATCTGATCAAGGATGCCTCGCGCGGGCTCGGACGGGCGCTGCAGATGCGGTTGGCCGAGCATAATGTGTCTTTCGGCCATTGGACGTTTTTGCGCATTCTGTGGAATGGCGATGGCATTACCCAGCGCGCCCTCTCCGAACTGGCAGGCGTGATGGAGCCGACGACTTTTTCAGCCCTGCGCGCGATGGAAAAACTGGGCTATGTCGAGCGCCGCCAGAAGCCGGGCGATCGCAAGCAGATTTTCATTCACCTCACGCCTTTTGGGCGTTCGCTGCGCGAAAAGCTTGTGCCGCTGGCCGAAGAGGTCAATGCCATTGCAGTTGCGGGCCTGGGCGAGCGCGAGATTGCTGCCATGCGCAAGGCGCTGCTGGCCATGATCGACAATCTGGCGCGCGATGAGGCGCAGGCGGCGCAGGACGATCGCCGCATTCCTTCGACGCGCGAATTGGCTGACAGGCTGAAGGCGCCGGTCAGACGCACGCGTCGCCTCGGCTGACTTGTCAGAAGCGGCACAAGCGGCAATAAACGCATCATCACTTGCTGGAACCCGATCGATGACCATTTCTTTTTTCAATCCGATCCTGCTCGAAAATTCTGTCCGCGCTGCGCTGGATGAGGATCTCGGCCGCGCCGGCGATATTACGACGCTGGCAACCATTCCCGCCCATGTGCAGGCCCGCGCCGTCATGGCGGCGCGCAAGGGCGGGGTGATTTCGGGCCTGCCTCTGGCAGAAGCGGCTTTCCGCATCATCGATCCGACGTTGAAATTCGAGGCGCTGGTTGCAGATGGCGCGCATGTCGGGCCCAAAACGGCGGTCTGTCGCGTTGAGGGCAATGCCCGCGCCATTCTGACGGCCGAGCGCGTCGCGCTGAATTTTGCCTCGCGCCTGTCAGGCATTGCGACCATGACAGCGGAATTCGTCGCTCTTGTGGCGCATACAAATGCCAAAATCTGCTGCACCCGCAAGACAACGCCGGGGCTGCGCGCTTTTGAAAAATATGCGGTGCGCTGTGGGGGCGCGATGAACCATCGCTTCGGCCTCGATGATGCTGTGCTCATCAAGGACAATCATATTGCAGTAGCCGGCGGCATTCGCGAAGCGCTGCGCGCGGCCAAGGCCTATGCCGGCCATTTGGTGAAAGTCGAGATCGAGGTCGATACGCTCGATCAATTGCGCGATGTGGTGGATGAGGGCGCAGATTTCGTTCTGCTCGACAATATGTCCGTCGCCGATATGCGCGAGGCGGTGAAGATTGCAGCCGGAAAAGTGAAGCTCGAAGCCTCAGGCGGTATCAACAAGACAACGGTGAAGGAGATTGCCGAAACCGGCGTCGATCTCATTTCATCGGGCGCGCTGACCCATTCCGCACCGATTCTGGATCTGGGACTCGATATCGAGATCGGGTGAAGAGCCTCGTCATTGCGAGGAGCGCAAGCGACGCGGCAATCCATCTTCGTCTGTGCGATTCTGGATTGCTTCGCTTTGCTCGCAATGATTGGGCTTTGGAGAAGCGGGCAGCCTTACTCCAGACGCACGTTTTTCGAGAAATCATAGCCCTTGGCAAAGCCGCATTCATAGGCCTGCAGAACGGGATCGTCGCGATAGTCTGAGGCGAAGACGCGGGACAGGAATTTTTGCTGGTCGGCCCAGCCCTGTTCGGCCTGCGGCCGGCGATAGCGGCCGGGCATTGTGTCATTGAGCCAGCCATGCGGTGCATCGGCATAGACATGAATGTCGTAAGTCTTGCGATTGGCCTCGAGACAATTGCGCAAACGCTGGACGTCTTCGATGGCGATAATGTGGTCGGCGGCTCCAAAGGCGCCAAAGACCGGGCAATCGAGCGCGGCGAGCATGTCTTCCAGCTTTTTGGGCTGGCGCTCGTTGATGTTCCATTCGCGCTTGGAAGCTGCGCCATACCAGACAACGGCGGCCTTGATCTTGCGCTCTGCTGCATAGACCAGCGGATGACGGCCCGTCTGGCAATAGCCCGCGACAGCGACATTTTCCATATCGGCATTTGCATCTTGCGCCAGCGCCTTCATGGCGGCATCGATATTTTCAATCGATTCCGGATCGCTCATGTCATAGCGGGAATCGCCGCAATTCAGCGTCGGCTGATCGGGATGGCGAAAGAAAAAATTCGGCGCGAGCACGACAAAGCCATCGCCGGCGCAACGTTTGGCGAGGTCGCGTGTGTGTTCCACAAGCCCGTAGCGCTCATGCATGAGAATGACGACTGGCTTGCGCCCCGCACCCTCAGGCTTGGCGAGAAAGGCCGGCATGCCATTGTCGCAGACAATCGATCTGGTTTCGATATTCGGCATTTTCTTCTTCTCCTCAGGCGCACATCAGCGCGACAATATCATCCACTTTCATGACGCGACCCATGCGCGGAAACACGCGGGTCATGAAGAATTCATGATTATTGCCGCGCGCCGAGAAACAGGCGTCATCGGCGACGACAATGCCGTAATCGAGATCGCGCGCGGCAAAGACGGTGGAGGCAATGCCGACATCGGTCGAGCCGCCGCAGATGATGATCGTGTCAATGCCGCGCACGCGCAGCTGCAATTCAAGATCGGTCTGGAAGAAGGAATTCCAGCGATGTTTGGGCACCATCAGATCGCCTGGCGCAGGCGCAAGTTCGGGCGCGACTTCAGCGTCGTTTGAATCCTTGTAGAAGCGCGGCTTGGTGACGGCGCCCGGCGCATCGGTGGCGCCCAGATCCATGTCTGTATCGGTCAGGCGATCGACTGTATCGGAGCCGTCGGGCGCATGTTTGCCGCTCGGATAAAATGCGGTCATGCCGACTTTTCGTGCGCCCTGCAGGAGACGCTGGAGGTTTGGCACGATATTGCGGTCGGCAAGGAATTTCTGCTTGGCCGGATCGCGGGGATGCAGATAGCCGTTGAGGGCATCGAACATGATGAGCCCGGTGCGCTGGGCGGACAGATGTTTTTCAAGACGCGATATCCTCGCCATTGGCCATTATCTCCCTTTTTCTTGTCTGGCCCGCAGACGATAAAGGCTCACGGGGCAGGGCACAATGGCGGCAGGCGCATTGACGTCACGGCTTGTGCGCGAACAAGATAGGGCCAATTCATGCGCTCAAGCGCATAAGGGGGGAAAATGGCAATTCTGGTCACGGGTGCGGGTCTCATTGGAACGTCATTTGCGCGCGAGGCTTTGGCACGCGGCGAGAAAATCATCTTTTTCGATCCCGAGCCGCGGGCCGATTTCATCGATCGCAAATTGGGCGCAGGCAGGGCCACACTCGTGCGCGGCGATGTCCGCGACCTGCCGGCCCTGATCGCCGCCGTGCAGGCGCACAAAGCCGAGACCATCGTGCATACGGCCGGGCTGATCGGCGGACGCGTCCAGCAATCGCTGTCGGCGGCTTTCGACATTAATCTGGGCGGCACGCGCAATGTCGCCGAATGCGTCCGGCTCACCGGCGTGCGCCGCCTCGTCCATATCAGCACATTCGGCGTCTATGACACGCGCCGGCCGGCGGGTGCGCAAATCGAGGAGGATTTTCCGCGCGGCGCGGGCCGGGGCTATGGCAATATGAAAGCCGCCAAGGAATTGCTGCTCGAGGCCTATGCCGACCTGTATAAATTCGAGTTGATCATGCTGCGGCCGGCCAATGTCTATGGTTTTGGCCATTTCTGGTCGGGATCTTCCGGCGGGGCGAAGATGCAGGCGCTTCTGGAAGCCGGGCTCACGGGCCGAAAGGCGCGGATCGCCTCGGCCGAGACCATGGCCAATGAATATATTTATGCCAAGGATATGGGCCGCGCCGTCGACCTGGCTGTGAGCGTCCAAATGCCTGCAAAGAGCATTTTTAACATCGGAAATGGCGTCGTGACCCCCTTCGAGGAGGTGGTTGGCGCCGTCCGGCGGCTGTTTCCGGCCCTGGAATTCGAAATTGAGCCGGGAGCGCCGCCCAAGTCGAAGGCCGCCCCGCTGTCGATTTTAGCTGCAAAACATCATTTGGGATGGACTCCAGCCTTTGACATTGCTGCAGGCTTTGATGACTATCTCGCGGAAATGAGGCTGGATCGCGGGCATTAGACGGGCAGGGGCAATCCATCTTTGGTCGATCCGCTTGGCAAAGCCATGGCGGAACGCCAACAAGACAGCTAAGAACACGACCATTGGACGGGGGAAGCATTCCGGGAGGGCTCTTGGGCTCGCCCGCGCATGCGTTCCTCCGATCCCGTTAAAGGAGAGAGAACGCATGACGGACCAAGTCAATCCGTCCGAGGGCCGGTCATCCACCGGGCTTGTGAAATCGAGCCAGGAAGTCGGCGCCGGCCTGTTTCTGATCGCTGTGGCTGCCTTTGCTTATTGGCAGGGCATGCAGCTTCCGCGCGGCACTTTGCGCGCCATGGGTCCGGGCATGTTGCCCCAGACGCTGGCGATCATGGTGGCAGTCGGCGGCCTTGGGCTGGTGATTGCGGGCTTCCTGACGCGGGGCCCCAAGCTTGAGAGCTGGTCGCTGCGCGGGCCTTTCTTCGTTTTCGGCGGCATTCTCCTCTTCTCCATGCTGATCCGTACCGGCGGTCTGATTATTGCCGGCCCTGTGACGATCATTTTCGGCTCGATGGCGACCCCCGATTTCCGCTGGAAAGAAGCGGTGATCTTTTCCGTCATCATGACGAGCTTCTGCGTCTTGTTGTTCAAGGTGATTTTGAGCCTTCCGATCCCTGTGATCGGGCCCTTCCTTGAACCCTATTTCCCCTTCTGAGCGGAGTTCTGAAAAATGGACGCGATTTTCAGTAATCTCTCGCTCGGCTTCGGCGTTGCGCTGACGCTGAACAATATTTTCCTCTGCTTCGTCGGCTGTATGGTCGGCACATTGGTGGGCGTGCTTCCGGGCGTCGGTCCGATTGCGACCATTGCCATGTTGCTGCCGATCACTTTCGGTTTCGATCCGACAGGCGCGCTCATCATGCTCGCGGGCATTTATTATGGCGCGCAATATGGCGGCTCGACG
>CAZHOK010000039.1:17636-22552 GCA_964534115.1 uncultured Beijerinckia sp. | reverse complement strand
ATGATCAATTTTCGGCGCAAGCCATGCCCTGGCGTCGGGAGGAGGGGAGGATATGTCACTGCCGGCCGTCGAGGGCGAATTGGGACGTCCGCGCACGCTTGCTGAAGCAAAGGCGTGGATGCGCGAAAGGCTTACCAAGCGCATTCACCCGATGGGCCTGACGGATCCGCAGGCGACGCTGGAGGTCATCGACCGGCTGGCCGGCCTCGATGGTGCTCAATGGGCCTCGGCATGGGTCGCGGCCGGCCAGCGTTTTCTCGCCGAGGCCTTATCGCATATGGAGGCGGGGGACCGGGCAGCGGCGCGGGACAAATTCTATCAGGCCTATGGATTTTTCTTCCTCGGGCGTTTTCCCTGCCCGAACCATCCGGCGAAAGAAGAGAGCTATCGGCTCGAATGCGAGGCCTATCAGCGTTATGGCGCTTTGCTCGACACGCCGGTTCAGCCCGTTGCCATCGACTTTTCGGCAACCGGTTATCCTCAAGGCAAGATCAAATTCTATCTGCGTATGCCGGCCGCCCCTCAACCGCCCGTGGTCATCATGTGGGGTGGCGTCGATGCCTGGAAGGAGGAGATGACCGAACTTTCCGATGCCTTCATTGCGCGCGGCATCGCAACTGTCGCGCTCGATAATGTGGGGACCGGTGAATCGCCGATCAAAGCACGTCGCGATGGCGAGGTTCAATTTCTGCCGGTGATCGATTGGGTCAAAAGCAATGCTGCGCTCGATGGGGGGCGCATCGCTGTTCTGGGCCGCTCATTCGGCGGCCATTGGGCAACAAAGCTTGCCCATCTCATCAAGGACGATCTGCGCTGTGCGGTCAATTGGGGCGGCGGCGTGCATTACATGTTCCAGCCCGAATGGATTGAGAAATCGCGTTATCCCGACAGCTATCTGATGGAATTGGTCGAGACCCGCAGCCGCATGCTGGGCGCCACGAACGAGCGCGAATATGTCGAGGGTTTCCGCGTCTTGTCTCTTCTCGATCAGGGCCTGCTTTCGCGCCCCTGTGCACCGTTGCTGCTTGTCAACGGCAAGGAAGACAAGCAATGCCCCATCGACGATATCACTCTCCTGCTCGAACACGGCACGCCCAAATCGGTGCGATTGTTTCCCGGCGGGCATATGGGCTTTGGGCCACAGACCGTGCCGACAATCGTCGCATGGGTTGATGATAAATTGCGCGGCGAGGGGGCCTGAGGCGATGAGCAATTGGCGATTGTCCATGCCAACGACAGAAGCCTATCTGCTGAATAAGGTGCTCTATCGCTTGCACCACAATGCAGATGACCTTGTTGCCTATAGAGCAGACCCGCAGGAATATCTGTCGCGTTTCCGCCTTCCGGCCGAGCTCGCACGAAAGATTGCAGAAAATGATGTTGCAGGCCTCTATGAGGCGGGCGTCAATCCCTATCTGTTGCGCGCGCATTGCATTGGTGTGCGAATTCCTGAAGACGTTTCGCTTGCGGCCTTGCGCAGTCTCATGCAGGAGGGTGACGACAAATGGCTGAAGTGACCGCCATTTTCACCGCGAGCCATACGCCGGTGATGCTGAACTTTCCGCATCTGATTTCCGATGGGCTGCGCGAGGAGATTTTTGCCGCCTATCGGGATATGGGCGAGGCTTTTCTGGCCGGCGACCCGGATGTGCTCGTCGTGCTTTCGAACGACCATCTCCACAATTTCTTTCTCGATAATTTTCCCGCCCTGTGTATCGGTGCGGCAGAGAGTTACGAAAGCCCCATCGAACATTGGCTCAAGGCGAAGCGGCGTGTTTTCAGGGGCGATCAGGCCTTCGGCGCCTATCTGCTGCAGGAAGCGCTGGCCGCCGATTTCGATCCCGCCTTTTCAATGGAAATGGTGCTGGATCATGGGTCTTTGACGCCGCTCGAATTGGCCGATGTCGATCCGGCGCTGCCAATCGTTCCTGTTCTTTTCAATTGCGTGCAACCGCCCATGCCGTCCATGCGGCGATGCTATCAATTTGGGCGATTTCTCGGCGAGGCCATCCGTCGATATGAGGGTGTCAAAAGGGTCGCCATTCTCGCCACCGGCGGCATCAGTCATGACATAGCAACACCGCGCATGGGCATGGTGAATCGCGAGTTTGACGAGACTTTCCTGCGACGGCTCGAAGCCGGCGATCCGCAGGCAGTGGTGCGCTATGCGACGGATCATGTTCATACCGCCGGCAATGGCGCGGAAGAGATCCGCATGTGGATTGCTGCCATGGGCATTGCTGACGGACTGCCGTTCAAGACGACCTATTATCGCGCGGTCAATGATTGGTACACGGGGATCGGCCTTGGCCGGTTTGGTGTTCCCGCTCAGGCGATGCAAAGCCATGGTTGAAGACCTGTCCGTTCTTGTGATCGGTGGCGGCATTGCGGGCATGTCGGCAGCGATTGCCTTGCGCGAGGCAGGTTGTCAGGTCGAACTCGTCGAGCGCGATCCGCTGTGGCGCGTTTATGGTGCCGGCATTACCATTACGGGCTCGACTTTGCGCGCGCTCAAGCGCCTTGGCGTTTACGAGGAAATTGCTGCGGAAGGTTATGTCGGTGACGGGATCGATGTTTGTTCGGTCGATGGTCGATGCCTGTTCCAGATCGATACAAAGAGCCCCGCATTCGGCGGTTTGCCGAGCGCCGGCGGTATTTTGCGACCGGCGCTTCACAGCATTCTGTCCAGGCGTCTATTGGACCTGCATCCAAAGGTCAGGCTTGGCGTCTGGCCGATTTCATTCGCCTGGGAAGGAGACCGTGCGCGCGTCGCCTTGAGCGATGGAATGTCGGGACAGTATGACCTTGTTGTCGGCGCTGACGGGATCCACTCCGACACACGCAAAATGCTCTTCAGCCAGCTCCCCGCGCCCGCTTATGCGGGTCAGATGTGCTGGCGGTTGATGACCGACCGGCATCCGCAGGTTGAGCGCCGCATGTTTTTTCTCGGCGGGCCGGCAAAGGTTGGCGTCAATCCCGTATCGCGCGATCTCATGTATATGTTTTTTCTGGAAGCGGCCAACACGCCGTTGCGGCGTGACGAGGCGTCCCAGCATGAGGTTCTGCGCACACTTCTGGACAGATATGGCGGCGTCCTGAAAGATTTGCGCGACGGGATCGGCCCCCAGTCCAGCATCATCTGCAGGCCGCTCGAAACCTTGCTGGCCGGTGACACCTGGGTTCACCGCAATGTCGTTTTGATTGGCGATGCGGCCCATGCCACCACACCGCAGCTTGCATCCGGCGCCGGCATGGGCGTCGAAGACGGTCTTGTATTGGCCCAGGAAATTGCCGGCGGCGGCAATGTTCAATTGGCCCTGAAGCGCTTCATGGTGCGGCGCTATCCGCGTTGCAAGTTGGTCGTCGAGGCATCGCTCGAGATCAGTCGGCTCGAGCGGTCGCAATCCGATCCGCAGGCGCAAGCTCTGGTTCTGGAACGCGCATTGGACGAGCTTAGCGAGGAATTTTGATCGGCTCGCATCAATGCGAACCAGAGTTGGAAGGCGAACAGGCGAGGGAAGGGGAGGCAGATCATGTATGCACTGAAGATGATTGGGGCGACGATTGCAATTTTGGCGACAACAACAATGGCCATGGCGCAGCAATTTCCATCTCGCAATGTGACAATGGTTGTGTCCAGCGGACCCGGTACGGTGCCGGATGTTCTTTCACGCGCTCTGGCCGAGCAATTGTCTAAAAAATGGGGCCAGTCGGTCGTCGTGGAAAACAAGCCCGGCGGCGCCTATGCCATCGCGGCGGTTGAAGTGATGCGCGCGCCGGCGGATGGGCATACGCTGATTGCCAGCGAACTCGCCATGTTTACCTACCAGCACCATCTTTATCGCAAAACCAAGCGTCCCTTTGACGGCGAGAAAGATTTCGAACCGGTTTCCGGGCTTGCGCAAGTGCCGGTGACATTTATTGCCCATCCCTCCGTGGCGGCAAATAATATTGGCGAATTTCTCGATCTTGTGCGCAAAAATCCTGGCGTTCTCAATTATGGAACCGCCGGTGCAGGCACCACGCCACATATGGCAATGCTCATGTTCGAGCAGCTGGCCGGCGTCAAGCTGACAGCAGTTCATTATCGCAGCATTGCGCTTGCCCTCAACGATGTCGTTGCCGGGCATGTGCAGGCCGTGGTGATGAGCCCGTCAATCTCGCTGGAAAATTATCGTGCCGGAAAACTCAAGTTTCTGGGTGTCGGCAGTCCGCAGCGCTTGCCCCAGCTGCCGGATGTGCCCGCGGTTTCGGAAGCGGTAAAGGGTTATGATGCCAGCGTGGCCTTCGGCATTGCCGCTGTTGCCAACACGCCGGGCGCCATCGTTCAGCGCCTCAATGCGGATATACAGGCGGTCCTGAAGGATGCAGATTTCCAGAAGCGTTTCATCGAGCCGCAATTGCTGCAGCCGATCATCGGGAGCGCTGCGGATTTCCGCAAAATGCTGATCGCGGAGGGTGAGCGTTGGCAGGCCGTGATCCGTGAGACCGGGATTGCCATTGACTGACGTCAGCCGTCTTCAGGCCTCGCTCTGGTGTCTCATCGGCATCAAGCCGATGAGCGCCTTTCGGGATGGGCCGACTTACAAGAGCCTTTCTTGCGTTTGACTCCGGCCGGGGTTAGGAGAGCGTCCCAGAAATCGGGATGCACCGAACGGAGCCCTCCATGATCGCCTACACAACTTTCGGCACCAACGACCTTCCCAAGGCGGTGGCTTTTTACAATGGCCTGTTGGGTGGCGTGTTTGGCGCCAAAGTCTTTTTTGAGGGCGAGGGTGGCACTGGCTGGAGCGTGTCGCCCGACAAGCCCATGCTGGCTGTCCTAAAACCCTTCGACAAAAATCCGGCCACTGTCGGCAATGGCACGATGGTGTCGCAGAACTGCGCCAATCCGGCGCAAGTGCAGGCTTTGCATA
>CAZHOK010000039.1:0-17626 GCA_964534115.1 uncultured Beijerinckia sp. | reverse complement strand
GAGCTTGGCGCCAAGGATGAGGGCGCGCCCGGTCCGCGCGGCGGTGGTTTTTACGCCTGCTATTTCCGCGATCTCGATGGGAACAAGCTGGGCGGCTTCTGCATGGAATGAGCCCGGCTCATCACAATTTTGCAATGAGATAAAAATCACGCAGCGTCATCCGCTGCGTGATTCAGTTTTGCGAAAGATCATTTTGAAAGGGTGAGGCTCAAGCTTCCCTGCAGCCTCGGGTTTCTTCATGAGCTTTGCTTTCTTTGGTCGCGCATCAGCGCCTGCCGGTTTCGCCTTCGACCTTGTGGGTCAAATGGTCATTCCGGCTTTTGTTATCGGGCCGGATCGCAAAGTGCTCGCCTGGAACGAGGCCTGCGAGGAATTGACGGGGCTAAAGGCGGTCGATGTCATTGGCACGTGCGATCATTGGAAAGGTTTTTATCGCGCCGAGCGGCCGTGTCTTGCCGATCTGATGGTCATGCCGGATGCGCAGGCCACTTATGCCAACATTACATTCGACGCACAAAAGAAGCGCGGTCATGCAGAAAACTGGTGCGATCTGCCGAAAGGCAAGCGCCTCTATCTCGCCATCGATGCCGGTCTGATCTGCGATGCCAGCGGCAAGCCGCTGGCTGTCATCGAGACCTTGCGCGATCTCACCTCCGAGCAGGAGGCGCTTGCGAAAATCAATGAGGAACAGGCCGAGAGCCGCCGCAAAGCGGAGGCCGAGCAGAAACAGGTGGTCGAACGTCTGGCACAGGGGCTTCGCGCATTGGCGGCGGGCGATCTCGATTGCCTGATGACGCGGGCGTTTCCTGAGAGCTACGAGGCCCTGAGGCTCGATTTCAACAGCGCCGTTGAAGCGCTGTCCGACGCCATGTCCCGTCTTCGCACAAGCAGCGAGAATGTGGCGCAATCGGCCGGCGAGATAGCCCAAGGCTCATCCATGCTGGCCCAGCGCGCCGAACATCAGGCCGCCATGCTGGAAGAAACATCGGCCGCGCATCATCAGATCAGCGTCACCGTGCATCGCACGCTGCAGGTCTCTCGCGAGGCCTCCTCCATCGTCGAACAGGCGCGCCAAAATGCAGAAAAATCGCGCGGCGTAGTCGATGAAACGGTCACGGCCATTCGCTCCATCGAGCAATCGTCGCAAAAGATCACGCAGGTGATCGGCATGATCGATGAGATCGCCTTCCAGACCAATCTGCTGGCGCTCAATGCCGGCGTCGAGGCGGCGCGGGCGGGGGATTCGGGACGCGGCTTTGCCGTCGTCGCACAGGAAGTGCGCGCCTTGGCACAACGCTCTGCCGAAGCCGCAAAAGAAATCAAGCAGCTCATTGCCCATTCGGCGAGCGAGGTCTCGCATGGCGTGAAACTCGTCAATGAGACGGGCGCGAGCCTGCATATGATCATCGATCAGGTGTCCGATGTCGCGAGCCGTTTCGGCGAGATCGCCCGCTCGGCTGCCGACCAATCGACGGCGCTCGCCGAAGTGGGGCAGGCGCTGGGCGAGCTCGACAAGGTCACGCAGCAGAATGCGGGCGTGGCCGAGCGCAATGCAGGGGCCTGTTCGGAACTGACCGGCGAAGCGCGCGAACTGGCCGCCTTGGTTGAAACTTTCAGGTTCGGCCCGCAAGAGGTCCGCCGCGTGGCCTGATCGGCGAGGGTTGAAAAACACAAGCGCGAGGCGCATAGCTCCTGCTTCTGGGGGATCGAGCAGCGGGGCGGGACGTGGGTACAGGCATTGCCATCCTGGTCGCCCTGACCATGTTCGTCACGTCCTTCCTCTCCGGCCTGTTTGGCATGGCGGGGGGTGTCGTCCTGATCGGCGTGCTGCTCTATCTGCTTCCGGTCCAGACGGCCATGGTGGTCCACGGCATTACGCAGCTGGCCTCAAATGTCTGGCGTGTCCTCGTTTGGCGCCAGCATATCCGCTATGATATTTTCCTCGTCTATTCAGCGGGCTCGATTGCGGCTCTGCTGGCCTGGTCGGTGACGCTTTATGTGCCCGACAAGGCCGTGTCCTTCCTGATGCTCGGCGTCACGCCATTTCTGATGCGTTTCGTGCCGCAGGACATCCGGCCTGACCCTGAGAGCCGCGTGCAATCCGTCCTCTATGGTTTTGGCTGCACGGGCCTGATCCTGCTGACGGGTGTTGCAGGACCGATGCTGGACACGTTTTTTCTTGGCGGCCATCTCGACCGGCGTGTGATCATGGCCACCAAAAGCATGTGCCAGGTGCTCGGCCATAGTGTGAAGCTCGTCTATTTCGCGGCTCTTGTCACGGAACCCGGCTCGGTCGATCTGCTCACCGCCAGTCTCGCCATTGCCATGGCGGCGGCCGGTACGGGCATTGCCAAGCCGGTTGTGGAACGTCTGTCCGACAAGGTCTATCGTGTGTGGGCCAACCGGATCGTCGTGACGCTCTCGGCCTATTATGCGATTTATGGTCTTTATCTGCTGACGTTTTCCTGACCTGCGTGAGGTGACGTGATGGACAAGAGCCTCGATCCCCTGATCCTCGACCTGATCGAATGGATCGCGCGCGAGCCGCGGTCCTATCCCGAATTGATCGATGCCTGGCGCACCTCATGTCCGCGTCTGACAGTTTGGGAAGATGCGCTTGAGCGCGGTTTCGTCACGCGCGAGGGGCGGGCGCTGTCGCAAACCATGATCCATGCGACGGCCGCGGGACGGGAATTTTTGCGCGCCCATGGGCGTGCATCATCAGATTAGAGTTTGTCGCGGGCCTGTTCGATCCCCGCATCGAGAGCGCGGCGATAAAGCGCGCGCGCTTTGTCGGGCTCCCCTTGCATGCCCTGGACGCGCATGCGCGCCAGCACGCGCGGGTCATAGGTTTCCGCCAAAGCATAGATGGCTGTCGCATCGCCCGCGCGCATGGCATGTTCGAGCACAAGGCGTGCGCTTGCTATGTCGCCGGCGCGAATGGCATCGGCGGCTTTGCCGGCAAGTCTCTGCATGTCTTCGGGATCGAGCTGCATGGTCGCGCCGGTGCGTGTTGTTGCAACTCCGCTTTCGCGCGCAAGGCTTGCGGAGGCCATTGCAGCTGTCGTTGTTTGGGCGACATAAATGTCTGGCGTGATCGCCATCAAATGTGTTGTCTGATCGATGTGCGCCTTGTTCAGCATGACACGCGCCAATTCGCGCCGCGCAGATTGGCGCGCCTGTTCGTCTGGATCGAGAGGTTCGGCAAGGACGGGCGCTGGAGATATTTTTTCAGCCTGCCGCTGCGCCAGCTCCAGCTCAGATGCGGATAATACACCGATGATAATGCCGGCCAGCATGGTGCAGCCGAGCGCGGCTGAGAAAATCGCAGCTTTCGGCCAAGGCATGTCTGACGAAAAATCCCCCAGTCTGGCAAATTTGACGGACATTCTGGCCTCCTTGGTCATGGCTTGCTCGACAATTTTGGCGCAGGCGAACGGTCGAGCCATTTCTGGGCCGGCGCAAAACGTCGCCAGCCCGGCACTTCGGCTGCGAGATTGACCTCGCGCCATTTCGGATGGTGATCGTCGCCGCGCAAGGTTGCGAAACGATCGAAGAGAGTTTCGGTGAATTGCGCGATCCGTGCATGGCGCAATGTATTGGGGCGCGGATCGAGGGCAACCAGCACGGAGCCCGTGGCGATTGTGTCGATCTCGCGGCCCGGCGCCACAAGATGGGGGTAATCGTCGGCGCCAATGCGCGCCGGATAATAAAATTCCTGCAAGGCACCGCGATAGGGAATGGCAATCAGCTGCAATCCAGCGACCTGCAGGTCAGCCAGAACGGGAACAGGTTTGCCGCCGATCAAAATGGCCGCATCGATCTCGCCGCTTGCGAGCTGTGCCATGGCGCTGCGCTGATCCATCGGCACGAGGCGCGGGGCGATTTGCGCGCGCTGGAACAGGGTCGCAATGGCGCGCCCATCCGGGGTCTGCGGATCGCTTGTGGCAACATTGCGCTGATGGAGATCGGCAAAGGATGTAATGCGTGAGTGCGCGACAATATGGATTTCCTGATTATAGAGGCGCGCCACATAGGCCAGTTTGCCGGCCCAGACTTCGCCCCTCTCGCGGCGCGCGTCCTCCAGCGCATCCGATGGCACAATGGCAAGATCGGCCTGTCGGCGATCCTGCCCCAGGTCTGTCAGCGACATGTGTCCGATGCGCGGTTCCACCTTGAAACCGCTGCGAGCCAGCAGGGCTGCCATTTCTTCGCCGCTGCGCGCATGTGTGCTGTGCGCCTCGCCAGCAAGAAGCACGATGGATTTTGCGTCTTGGGCAGGATTGGCGGCGGGCGCTTTGTCGACGGCGGAGACTTTTGTTTCCATGCCCTCGGCCCGCGGCGTCCGGTTGCGGGTGCGTGGGCGAGGGTCTGCGGGGGGCTGGGCTGGAGGATAAATTGCGACATCGGGGAAAGGGTCATATTGGGCATGGGCCAATGTCAGGCCGGCGAGGTTTTCGAGTGACAAAAACAGCGCAAGCAGCAGCCAAGTCGATGGGCTTGTCCCGCAGAACAGGCACCGGGCCTTGCGGGCGTGGCCGGATCGGGTCATGAAATGTCCCTCATTTATTTGCTAAAGCGTTGCAAAAACAAAGAATTCCCCAGCCATCAGGAACCTTTGTTGACCCCATGAATGCGTCGGCTTCATGGCAGCTTCGCAGTTGGGACTGCCGCATTTCCTGCCCGGCTGGCGCTGGCAGCCGGTTCTTCTCGCCTTTGGCGCCCCGTCGTGCTAACCGCTGCGGCAGAACAGAAATCCTCCGGTAGAGACATGGCCGATATTTTTCGCGAGATCGACGAAGACCTCAGGCGCGACAAGGCTTCCAAGGCCTGGCAGCGTTTCCAGACGCCTGTCATCATTCTGGCCGTGCTCATCGTCGCGGCTGCGGCCGGCTGGCGCTATTACGATTATCAGCGCACCAAACAGGCTGAAGAGGCCGGGGCGCGATATGAAGCTGCGATGCAATTGATCCGCGAAGGCAAGGGAGCCGATGCGGAGACGGCCTTGGCGGAGATCGTCAAGAGTGGGCCGACCGGCTATGCGCTGCTGGCAAAATTCCGCGCAGCCGCCGAAAGCGCTTCGCGCGATCCCGATGGCGCTGTCCAGATTTACGACCGGATTGCGGCCGATACGTCTGTCGACGGTTCGTTTCGTGAAATGGCCAAGCTGCGTGCCGCTTTCCTTCGTCTGGCTCAAGCCGATGCAGGCGAATTGCAGCGTCGTCTTGAGCCCATGGCCCAGGCTGGCCAGCCGTTTCGCAATTCAGCACGCGAATTGCTCGGTCTTGCGGCGCTCAAGCGCGGCGATCTTGAAACGGCCGGCAAATGGCTCGATATGATCGTGGTGGATGCGCAAGCGCCCGCCGATATTCGTCAGCGCGCGGAGGCTCTGCTCGGGCTTGTGAGCGCAGGCAAGCGCTAGGGCTTCCGTTTCAGGAACAAAATGTCTTTCACCATTGCGATTATCGGCCGGCCGAATGTGGGCAAGTCGACTCTGTTCAACCGGCTCGTCGGGAAAAAACTCGCGCTCGTCGACGATCGTCCGGGTGTGACGCGCGATCGGCGCGAGGGCGACGGCAAGCTTGCGGATCTGCGTTTCACGATCATCGACACAGCGGGTCTTGAAGAAAATGACGAGGGTGTGCTCTCGCAGCGCATGCGTCAGCAGACGGAAGCGGCGGTCGAGCAGGCCGATCTCATTTTCTTTGTCATCGATGCGCGCCTTGGTGTGACGCCGGGCGACACTTATTTCGCCAATCTCGTGCGCCGCGCCGGCAAGCCCATTATCCTGCTGGCCAATAAGGCCGAGGGCCGCAAGGGCGACGATGGCACTTACGAAGCTTTCAAGCTCGGTTTCGGTGAGCCTGTGCCGCTGTCAGCCGAACATGGCGAAGGGCTTGGCGAGCTTTACGACCGTATTCTTCTGGCGCTTCCCGAAGCAACGGCTTTGTCGGAAGAAGCAGAACTGGATGACGATGAGCGCCCCGTCTTCGATGAAGAAGAAGACGGCACCGAGCTCGATGTCACCAAGCCGCTGCGCATTGCTGTTGTGGGCCGTCCCAATGCGGGCAAATCGACTTTGCTCAATCGCATTCTGGGCGAGGAGCGTCTGCTCACCGGGCCGGAAGCCGGCATTACGCGCGATGCCATCAGCATTTCCACTGAATGGACCTTGCCCGACGGCACACCGCGCAAGGTGAAATTGTTCGACACAGCCGGCCTGCGCAAGCGCGGCAATGTCGTCGACAAGCTTGAAAAACTGGCAGCAGCGGACGCTTTGCGCGCCGTGCGTTTTGCTGAAGTCGTCGTTGTTCTGCTCGATGCGACCATCCCGTTTGAAAAGCAGGATCTCACCATTGTCGATCTGGTTGCGCGCGAGGGGCGCGCGCTGGTGATCGGTCTCAACAAATGGGATCTCGTCAACGATCAGGTCAAATTGCAGGAATTGCGCGAGGAGGCCGATCGTCTTCTGCCGCAGGTCCGCGGCATGGCGGTTGTGCCGGTGTCCGGTCTCACGGGGCAGGGATTGATCAAATTCCAGGCCGCGATCATTCGCGTGCATGAAACCTGGAACCGGCGCGTTTCGACGGGCAAACTCAATCGCTGGCTCGGCGCCGTGATCGAGAAAACGCCGCCGCCTGCCGTATCGGGCTGGCGCATCAAGATCCGCTATATGACGCAACCCAAAGCGCGCCCGCCGCATTTCGTCATTTTCGGCAATCAGCTCGATGAATTGCCGACGAGCTATGAGCGCTTTCTCATCAACGGCCTGCGCGACACGTTCGATCTGAAGGGCGTGCCGATCCGCATCAGCAAGCGCATGCCGAAAAACCCCTATGAGGGCCGCAAACGGCGGTAATCGCTCGTCATTGCGAGGCGCGCAGCGACGCGGCAATCCATCTTGGCGCGTGGCGCGACTGGATTGTTCGCACGCGCACTTATTCCGGTGCGCGGAAGCTCTTCACCTTGTCGCTCTGGAAATCATAGAGCTTGCCGGTCTCATTCCAGTCAGCCATGCACATGGCGACAAGTTTGGGCGCAAACTCTTCCGGCGTCTTCAGGCTCAACGGATCTTCGCCGGGCATGAGTGCGGCGCGCATGCGGGTGCGCAGCGGGCCGGGATTGGTGACCATGACTTTCACATGCGATGTCGTTGACGTCTCGGCTGCATAAGTGCGCGCCAGAGCATCGAGTGCTGCTTTTGTCACTGCATAGGCGGCACGATAGGCATTGAGCTGCGCCTTGTTTCCGGCACCAGACGAAACAAAGACGGCGCGTCCTGCATCGGAGGCGCGCAGCAAAGCATCGAGCGAGCGGATCAGGCGGTAATTGGCCGTGACATTGATCGCCATCGACTGATCCCACAGCGGTGGATCGATATGCGAGATCGGCGTGACGGGGCCGAGAATGCCGGCATTGGCGACGAGAATGTCGAGTTTTTTCCAGCGCTCATAAATGGCAAGGCCGAGGCGATCGAGCGCATCGAAATCCTTCAGGTCGCAGGGCACGAGCGTCGCCTCTGAGCCGAGTGCGCGGATCTCGTCATCGAGTTCTTCCAGCGCGCCCTGTGTGCGCGCCAATGCAATCACATGGGCGCCCTGGCGCGCGAGCTCAAGAGCCACGGCACGCCCGATCCCGCGCGATGCGCCGGTCACGAGGGCAATGCGATTGTGCAGCGGCTTGGACATGAACAGCTCCGAAGGACGTCAAGGTTCGGCTACGCCCCAGCAATTGCCTCGCGCGGCTCGCAATGAAGAAGGGAAAGGAGAAACTCAGCCGGTCTCCGCCAGCAGCGAGAGTTGCTTCACATTGCCTTCGCCCATCACATCGGTGAGATGGGTCGGGTAATCGCCCGTAAAGCAATGATCGGTGAATTGCGGCCGCACAGGATCGCGCTTCTCATAGCCCATGGCGCGATAAATGCCATCGACTGAAATGAAGGCGAGGGAATCGCAGCCCATATATTCGCGCATTTGTTCGAGCGAATGGGTGGCCGCCAGCAATTTCTCGCGCTCGGGCGTGTCGATACCATAATAATCGGGATGGGTGATGGGTGGCGAGGAAATGCGGAAATGCACTTCTTTCGCACCCGCTTCGCGCATCATGCGCACGATCTTCACCGAGGTTGTGCCGCGCACGACGGAATCGTCGATCAGCACAATGCGCTTGCCCTCGATCACCGAACGATTGGCGGAATGTTTCATCCGCACGCCCAATTCGCGCACGCTCTGCGTCGGCTGGATGAAGGTGCGCCCGACATAATGATTGCGGATAATGCCGAGCTCGAAGGGAATGCCGGATTCCTGCGCATAGCCGATGGCCGCCGGAACGCCGGAATCGGGCACGGGCACGATGACATCGGCTTCGATGGGCGCTTCGCGCGCAAGTTCGGCGCCCATCTTCTTGCGCACATCATAGACATGGCGTCCGTGCACATAGGAATCGGGACGGGCGAAATAGATATATTCGAAGATGCAGGGCCGCATGGGCTGCGGCGGGAAGGGCTTGTGGCTCTCGACGCCGCTTTCCGAAATGACGACCACTTCGCCATTCTCGATATCGCGCACGAAACGCGCGCCGATAATGTCGAGCGCGCAGGTTTCGGAGGCCAGAATATAGCAGCCGTCCAATTCGCCCAGCACAAGCGGGCGGATGCCCAGCGGATCGCGTGCACCGATCAGCTTTTTGTTTGAGAGCGCAACGAGCGAATAGGCGCCTTCGAGCTGGCGCAGGGATTCGATGAAACGGTCGAGAATTTTTGGGCGGCGGCTGCGCGCCACCAGATGCAGCACGACTTCCGTGTCGGAGGTCGATTGATAGATCGCGCCGTCGCGGATGAGATCGCGGCGCAAGGTCAGTCCATTGGTGAGATTGCCATTATGCGCAACGGCAAATCCGCCTGTATCGAGTTCGGCGAACAGCGGCTGCACATTGCGCAAAATAGTTTCGCCCGTCGTCGAATAGCGCACATGGCCGATGGCTGCAGAGCCGGGCAGGCGCTCGATCAGATTGCGATTGGAGAAATGGTCGCCAACGAGGCCCAGACGGCGCTCGGAGGAAAAGCGGCGACCGTCGAAACTGACAATGCCGGCAGCTTCCTGACCGCGATGCTGGAGCGCATGCAAACCCAGCGCGGTAATGGCAGCAGCTTCGGGATGGCCGAAAATTCCGAAGACGCCGCATTCTTCGCGCAGGCGATCGGCATTGGGATCGAACTCGTCGGTCACGGGCGTTTTGTCGACTTCGCGCACCATGAGTCTCTCCTTCCGAAACCAGCTTGCAGCACATGACCGGGGGTCGTCGGGTTCGATCCCTAGATAGTGCTTTCGCCCCTGCTTGTCACATGCGCGGATTCGCGCGGTCTGCCAATGCGTGCAGCAAAGCCTGACGAGCTTTGCAGGATCAGGTTCTCAGCCCCGGTTGCCGCGCGGGGGGCGGGGATGCCGGCGGCTCCGGCATCGGCTCGTCACCCTTGGGCTTGCGCAAACGGTTCAGGAATGTGTTGTCCGGATCGTCCGGCAACATAGACATGAGTTGGTCGCCTGTCGCCTGCAGAATGGGGGCTGTGCGTGCATCGCGCACCCAATTCGGCTGATTTTTCATCGGCACAAGCCAGGAATAGAAGAGATAGGCAACAACGCACAGAAGCAGGCCGCGCGCCGCGCCGAAGACAAAACCGAGCGAACGATCGAGCGCGCCGATGCGCGAATCCAGAATGGCGTCCGATATGCGCACCGTGATGATCGAGACAACAATCAAGGTCGCAAAGAAAATCGCCGCTGCCGCCGCCGCCATCGCCCATTGATCCTTGTCGATATAGGGCTTGAGGGTCGGCATGAGCAGGGGATGGAAAGAATAGGCCGCTGCCGCTGCCGCCGCCCATGAGGCAATGGCCAAAACTTCGCGCGTGAAGCCGCGCAGCATGGACAGGAGAGCCGAAATCAGGACGACAACGGTCAGACCGAGATCGAGATAAGAAGGCATTTGAAATGGGCCTCGCCGCGAGCGGAGCTGATTCGAGGGCAGGCAGAGCCGCCGCGCGCCCTCTCTATACTCCAAGGCGCAGAGCCGCGTCACCCCCGCTGCACGCCCCTGACGCCTTTATTGGCAATAAGTTGGGCATCTTTTGGTCGACACAAGGGGATGGATGGGCGCAAAAATCATTCGGCGGCGCGGGCGCGCGGTTTCTGGGCGGCACTGCCGGCAGCAATATCGGCGACAAGCGCTGAAATATGCTGACAGGCGCGCGCCGGAATGGCGGGCTTTTCGCCCTCGCGCTGGACGGGAGGCGCGACAGCTGCGGCAAAGCCGAGTTTGGCCGCCTCCTTCAGGCGCAGACCGGAATGGACCACAGGGCGCACGGCGCCCGACAGGCCGATTTCGCCAAAGAAAACCGTATCGGGTGGCAGACGCGAGCCGGTGAGCGATGACACAAGCGCGGCTGCCGCAGCGAGATCCGCCGCAGGCTCGTTGATTTTCAATCCGCCTGCGACATTGAGATAGACGTCGTGCTGGCCCAGCCGCACGCCCGCATGGGCCTCCAGCACAGCAATGACCATCGACAGGCGTGAGCTTTCCCAGCCGACCACGGCGCGCCGCGGCGTTCCCAGCGACGAAGGGGCGACAAGCGCCTGAATCTCAACCAGGACGGGCCGCGTGCCCTCCATGCCGGCAAAGACTGCAGCTCCCGGCGCGGATGCATCGCGCCCGGCCAGAAACAAGGCGGAGGGATTGGACACTTCCGACAGGCCGAGGCCCGTCATTTCGAACACGCCGATCTCGGCGGTGGGTCCGAAGCGGTTTTTGACGGCGCGCAGGATGCGGAAATGATGGCCGCCGTCGCCCTCAAAGGAAATGACGGCATCGACCATATGTTCGACGACGCGCGGGCCGGCGATCTGTCCGTCCTTGGTGACATGGCCGACGAGAATGACCGTTGCGCCGCTGGTCTTGGCGTAGCGGATGAGCGCCTGGGCTGCGCCGCGCACCTGTGTGACCGTGCCGGGCGTGGCTTCCACCTTGTCGGTCCACATGGTCTGGATGGAATCGATCACGACAAGGGCGGGGCGCGCGCCCTGGCTCAGGGTCGCGGTAATGTCTTCCACCGATGTTTCGGCCGCCAGTTCGACAGGGGCTTTTGACAGGCCGAGACGATCGGCGCGCAGGCGCACCTGCGCCACCGCCTCTTCACCCGAAATATAGACGACGCGATGGCCCTTGCTGGCGAGCGTGGCGCAGCTCTGGATCAGCAGGGTCGATTTGCCGATGCCGGGCTCGCCGCCCAGCAGCAGCACGGACCCGGGCACGAAGCCGCCGCCCGTCACCCGGTCGAGTTCGCCAATGCCCGTCACAATGCGCGGGGCAGGCTTGTTCTCGCCCGACAGGCCCTCCAGAGCGAAAACGCGCCCCTTGCGCGCTCCCATGGCCTGCTGCGCGCCAATGCCCGACGCTGTGGTTTCCTCGATGATTGTGTTCCATTCGGCGCAGCTCTCGCAGCGGCCGATCCAGCGCTGCGTAACGGCGCCGCAATTCTGGCAGATGAACTGGGAGCGGGCTTTGGCCATGTCAGTTGATCCGGGTCTCAGGCGCAACGCCCTCATGGCCGAGATATTGGCGCAGCTCTCCCAATTGCTGCTCCAGCAAGCCTTCCGAGCGGCGCAGCTCGTCCAGCGAGGCGCGGAGCAGAGCGGCGATGGTCTCGTGCTGGCGCGCCTGCGCCTTGGCACGGGCGATGGTCTCGGCCATCAGGCGGGCAGGGGTCTCTTGCATAGTCGCCATCCTCGGGAATCGGACGAGAACATTACAGGAACATTCGAGCCTTGGCGAGTCTTTCCTGGCTGTGTCCTGCTTCTCCCTCAAGGAGAGGGAGAGAGATACACCCGGTGATATCGCGCGCCGAGCCGCGTCAGGATTTCATAGCCGATGGTGGCCGCGCGCAGGCCGAGATCGTCCACCGTAATGCCATCGCCCAGCAGAACGGCTGTTGCGCCCGTCAGCCTGTCCTCGGGCACGTCGGTGACGTCGATCACGGTCAGGTCCATCGAGACGCGCCCGGCAAAGGGGCAGCGCAGGCCCGCCACAATGGCCTCGCCGCCGATCCGGTCGTCGATGCCCATGGCAGCGCGCGGCAGTCCGTCGGCATAGCCCACACCGATTGTCGCCAGTCTTGTGCGGCGCTTCGCGGTCCATTGCGCATTATAGCCGACCTTCTCGCCGCCCTCGATTGTGCGCAGCTGCAGGATCGGCGCTTCGAGCCGCACAACGGCGCGCATTGGATTTTGTGCATCCGGCGTCGGATTGCCGCCATAAAGCGCATAGCCCGGCCGCACGAGATCGCCATAGGGTTTTTGCGGCAGAAACAGCGCGGAGGAATTGGCAAGGCTCGTGCGTGCATGCGGCAGCAGCGCGCGCACATCTGCAAAACGCGTGATCTGAATAAAATTGGCCGGATCTTCTGCAACTTCGGAAGAGACGAAATGCGTCATCATCAAATCGATGGCGAGCGGCATCTGCGCAATGGCAGCAACATCGGCGGGCGCAATGCCCAGCCGGTTCATGCCCGTATCGACATGCAGGGCGCAGGGCAGGCGATCGGCGGCTTTGGCCCAGATCTGCGCATCCTCATGCGAGCCCAGCACCGGGCGCAAACGATATTCGATCATCACCGGCACAGCCGCAGGCGGCAATCCGTTCAGCACGTAGATTGTGGCATCCGGCGCGACAGCGCGAGTGCGTACACCCTCGCTTGCATGGGCGACGAAAAATGTTTTGCAGCCCGCCGCCACAAGCGCAGGCACGGCCGCTTCAATGCCGATCCCATAGGCGTCGGCCTTTACCACTGCGCCGCATTCGGCGGGCGCAACGCGCTTGGCCAGCGCGCGCCAATTATCGGCGAGAGCGCCGAGATCGACCGTGAGCACGGCCTGCGACCTTTCGGCCGCCGGGCCTTGATCCATTCTCATGCTCAATCGCCCATTCGCTCAGGCAGGTGATCTTCCTTGGCGAGATTGCCGAAGCGCGTCATTTCGGCCTCGAAGGCGAGCTGGACAGTGCCGGTGGGGCCGTGACGCTGCTTGCCGATAATGATTTCGGCCTTGCCGTGCACGCGCTCCATATCGGTCTGCCATTTGACGTGTTCTTCGGTTCCCGGGGCAGGCTGCTTGCCATTGATGTAATATTCTTCGCGATAGACGAAGACGACCACGTCCGCATCCTGCTCGATCGAACCGGATTCGCGCAAATCCGACAATTGCGGGCGCTTGTCATCGCGATTTTCCACCTGACGCGACAATTGCGACAAAGCCATGATCGGTACATTCAGCTCTTTGGCGAGCGCCTTCAGGCCGGTCGTGATTTCGGTCAATTCCTGCACCCGGTTCTCGCCCTTGGATTTCGAACCGGACAGAAGCTGCAGATAGTCGACCACGAGCAGGTCGAGACCTTTCTGGCGCTTCAGCCGGCGGGCGCGGGCTGCGAGCTGGCCGATGGAAATGCCGCCGGTCTGGTCGATGTAGAAAGGGATGGATTGCATCTGCCGGGCGGCATCCGCAATGCGGTGGAATTCCTGGTCATTGAGATCGCCGCGGCGGATCCTGTAGCCAGGCACACCCGATTGCTCGGCGATAATACGTGTGGCGAGCTGTTCGGCCGCCATTTCCAGCGAGAAGAAGCCGACAATGCCGCCATTGGTCGTCTCATGCGTCCCGTCGGGACGGATGGTGAATTCATAGGCCTTGGCGATGTTGAAGGCGATATTGGTGGCGAGCGCGGTTTTGCCCATGCCCGGGCGCCCTGCCACAATGACAAGGTCGGAGCGCTGCAAACCGCCCATCTTCTGGTCGAGATCGATCAGGCCGGTTGAAATGCCGGCCAGCTTGCCGTCGCGCTCATAGGCTTTCGCCGCCATATCGACGGCCTGTGTCAGCGCATCGGAGAAGCGCACGAAACCGCCGTCATAGCGGCCCTGTTCGGCGATGGAATAGAGGCGGCGCTCGGCCTCCTCGATCTGTTCGCGCGGTTGCGCATCGACCGGGGAATCGTAGGCCGCATTGACGATTTCCTCACCGATATTGATGAGGTTGCGGCGCACCGCCAGATCGTAAATCGTGCGGCCATAATCTTCCGCATTGATGACGCTTGTTGCTTCGGCAGCAAGGCGCGCAAGATATTGCGGCACGGTTACGCCGCCCAGATCATGGTCGCCAAGGAATGTCTTCAACGTAACGGGCGTTGCAACCTTGCCGGCGCGGATGAGCTGCGATGCAATGTCGAAAATGCGACGGTGCAATTCTTCCGAAAAATGATCGGGCTTGAGAAAATCCGACACGCGGTCGAAAGCATCATTGTTGACGAGCACGGCGCCGATCAGCGCCTGTTCGGCCTCAACATTATGCGGCGGCACACGATAGGCGGGCGCAGCCGGTTCCGCCGTGACCAGATTGAAACGGCCAGTATATTGTTCGACGGCTGACATATTGCTCTGCATTTCAAGAATTGCGGGCACGCGATGGAAAGGCTCGATCTGTCTGCAGCAAATTACGCCTGCAGAGCCGGCCGGACAAATAACAAAAAGGCTGATGGAATTTGCCTTGTCATTATTTTGCCCGCGTTTTTCATGGCATTAATGTGGCGCTGTCGCGAGTGCCGGCATGACACATAAGCCAAAACCCGACAGAGTTTTCCCGCTACGCACAGCCATGCACATTCAGGCGCCCGGACGCTTGACATGCGCACCGTTTCGGGAAGGGGCGCGCGCGGCGGCAATTCCCTTCGCATGGATGCAATCGGCATAAAAAAAGCCCGCGGTTTTTGCCGCGGGCTTTGTCTGAGACAGAAATGGTTTAGCGGTCGCCGAGGCTGCCGTCCGATTCTGCCAATGCCGCGCCCACTTCAAGGCCGAGATCTTCCATCGTGGTCTCTTCGCGCACGACGAGCGTTTCACCTTTGGCTTGGCGTTCGGCTTCTTCAGCCGAGCGGGCGACATTGATCGTCACCTTGACCGAGACTTCGGCATGCAGATGCACGGGGACATTATGAAGGCCGAGTGCCTTGATCGGGGTGGAGAGAACGACCTGATTGCGGTTGATGGATGTGCCGCCGGCGGTGATCGCTTCGGCAATGTCGCGTGTCGAGACCGAGCCGTAGAGCTGGCCGGTTTCGCCGGCCTGGCGGATGAGGATGAAGCTCTGTCCGTCGAGCTTGTCGCCGACAGCCTGCGCTTCATTCTTCAGCTCAAGATTGCGTGCCTCAAGCTGGGCGCGCTGGCCTTCGAAATGCTTCTTGTTGTTTTCGGTGGCGCGCAGCGCTTTTCCGAGCGGCAGCAGGAAATTGCGGGCATAGCCGTCCTTGACGCGGACGACATCGCCCATCTGGCCAAGTTTTGCGACGCGTTCGAGAAGGATCACATGCATGGGTCTACTCCGTAGTTGGGTTCTGTTGGTTTCAGACAGCCGCCGGGGGCGGCTGGGGATGCCTTTTGAGCGGGACGAGACTGTCGAGAAGGCCGATGGCCCCAGCGAGCAGCAGTGGCCAGGCTGTCATGAAGATCAGCACGTAAAGGCCGCAGAGGAGGCCTGTGCGCAGCATATTGTTGCGCAAGTAGCCGTGGATCACGGCAAGGCCGTGGAGCGAAAAGGCTGTGGCGAAGGCCGCAACCATGGTTGAGGCGATGAAACGGGGCGTTTCACCGAGCATGCTGGCAACGATGGAAGCGCCCAGAATCCAGACGCAATCGCGCGGCAGACGCAGGCGATAGGGCAGATCGGATTCAAACGCCGGGATCAGCCCCGAAATGCGGGCGATTTTGCCCGCCAGCCAGAGATTGAAGGAGAGCGTGATCACAGCCCAGGCCGCGATCAGGGCCGGCATGGCGAGCACGAGCAGCCGCGAAAATTCGCGCGCCGACATGGAATTGGGAATATTCGACTCGCCGCCGAACAGGCGCCGCACAACAGGCGCCAATTGACGCGCCAGATCGTCGATGCTGGTGGCAATGGCGCCATCGCGCGCCGCCAGAACGGCAATGGGAACAAGCGCGGTCAGGGCTGCCAGAACCGCAATCCAGGTGAGGATCTGGCCGCTCGAATAAGCGGGCACTTCGATCTCGTCACCGCTGTCGGGCAGGCTCACGAGGCGACGGCGCGCAGCCACATGCGCAAGCCAGAAAGCCGGAATGCCCAGCGATAAAGCAAAAAAGAGCGAGATCAGCGGATGCAGTGCAAGTGCAATGGCAATCGTGCCAATACAGGCAGCGGCAAAGCCGACCGCAGTTCCAAAGCCGAGCGCGGCAATCATGATGGGGAGCGGGCCGACAAGGGCGAGAACCATGGCAAATGTCGTCCCCTTCGCCGGAATGAAGAAGAGAAGTGCGGATGCGAGACCCGCGCCAATGGCTATGGCAATCTTGAACGACATCGGTCGAGCTGTCCCGCTTTTGCGGTTAGGGCGGATCATCCCTTTGGGGGCGTCACGTCCAGCCTTTCATCCAGACCATTCTGGATGAAACCTCCCCCGGCAGACCGGGAGAGGCGAAGTTTTGGATCTTACTTGATCACGTAGGGCAGCAGGCCCAGGAAGCGGGCGCGCTTGATGGCCTGGGCCAGTTCACGCTGCTTCTTGGCGGAAACCGCCGTAATACGCGAGGGCACGATCTTGCCGCGCTCGGAAATGTAGCGCGAGAGCAGACGCGTGTCCTTGAAGTCGATCTTCGGCGCATTCGGGCCCGTGAAAGGGCAGGTCTTGCGACGGCGGAAGAAGGGGCGACGTGCAGGAGCGGACATTAGAACTGGCCTCCTTCAAAACCTGTATCATCACGACGCGGACGCTGTGCACGGCCGGAATCGGTCGGGCGCGGGCCACGACGTTCGCCGCGCTCGCCACGATCGCCGCCGCGCTCATCGCGCTCGGAATCGTCGCGCTTGCGCATCATGGCCGAGGGAGCATCTTCATGCTCTTCGACGCGGATCGTCATGACACGAAGAACGTCTTCGTTGATCGACTGCAGGCGCTCCATTTCGGCAACGGCGGCAGCCGGAGCGTCAATGTTGAGCAGCGAGAAATGCGCCTTGCGGTTTTTCTTGATGCGGTAGGCGAGGGACTTCACGCCCCAATATTCGACCTTGCCGACCTTGCCGCCATTGGCCTCGATCACGCCTTTGAACTGCTCCGTCATCGCTTCCACCTGCTGGGCGGTCACATCCTGACGGGCAAGGAAAATATGCTCGTAAAGAGCCATGTGCTTGCCTTTCTCTTCGTTTCATCGCTCGCCCGGCGCGGAGCCCTTCGAGCCCGGAGAAAGGCCCGACGGAATACACATTCGAAGGCGGGAACACGGGAAGACGGGCTTTTGGCCCTGCCACGTCGAAACGCGGCCTTCCGTTCAGCCCCCGGCCAGGGTGCGAAGTGCGTGCTTATACAGGGATGGGGAGGGGATGCAAGGGGGGCGGCGGGACTTGTGTCTTGGCAAGACTACGCCAATGGAGTAGTCTTTCCGAATTGCGCTGCGACGAAATTTTCAACTCATGCCTTTTTTCAAGACCGTATGGCCGACGGTGGTCGAGCTGCCTGGTTTCAAACAGGATGTTTCGGGCGTTTTGACCGAGCTCGAATGTCTGGAGCTTGCCGTCTA
>CAZHOK010000038.1:21971-23144 GCA_964534115.1 uncultured Beijerinckia sp. | reverse complement strand
CCGGGCAGCCGCCGGTCTTGATCGACAGCAATTGGCTGCGCTGGATCGTATTGGCATCGAACATGGCGCGATGCGTGAGATGGGCCTTCAGCAGGAGATCGTTGAAAGGCAGGTCATAGAGCGCCTGCGCTTCCTCGCGCGTCCAGTCATGACGGATCTCCGGCCTCTGGCCGATCGGGGCATGCATGTTCATTGCGGCAAACCTTTGTGCAGGGCCTTGCGGGGCCTTACGTCAGTCCTAGCGGCCTGAGCTTCGCCCCGCAATCCCGCCAGAGGGCGGAGGCGGGGCCGTCCCCAATGCTCTCCCGATATGCGCTTTGCTTGAGTGCGATCCTTCAGGCGGCCCGCGGGTTCACGTCGCGCTCAATGGATTGGCCTTTCTCCTGCCGTGTTTTGGTCAGATCGTGCATGGCTTGCAGATTGATCCAGAATTCAGGGCTGGTGCCGAAAAAGCGCGCCAAGCGCAGGGCTGTGTCGGCTGTCACGGAACGCTCACCTTTGACAATCGCACCAATCCGGGTGGCGGGGACGCGCAGCGCCATGGCGAGTGCGTTCACCGACAGGCCCAGCGGCTTCAAAAATTCTTCGGCCAGGATTTCGCCGGGATGGGTGGTCACGCGGGCCGGAATGGCCGTCCCCTTAATGGTAGTCGACGATTTCGACATGTTCCGGACCCTCCCTGGTCCATACGAAGCAAATCCGCCATTGATCATTGATCCGGATCGAATGCTGCCCGCGCCTGTCTCCGGCGAGCGCCTCCAGCCTGTTTGCCGGGGGCGCGCGCAAATCGCCAAGATCCACCGCATGGTGCAGCATGTCGAGCTTGCGCAGGGCCTGTTTTTCAAAGGCACGAAAGTGTTTGACGGATTGGCCCAGCCAAAGCCTCTCAGTGGCGCGATCCCGAAACGATCTGATCATCGGGATCGCACTATATGACACAGTACGTTATACGTCAAGCGTATAAGGCGCCTATCCCCTTGCCTTGGCCTCGCGGCGCCGTGCATGGAGCACGAATTCCGTATAGCCATTGGGCTGTTCGCGTCCCTTGAAGACGAGGTCGCAGGCAGCCGCGAAGGCGATGCCGTCGAAATTCGGCGCCATCGGCTTGTAGAGCGGATCGCCGGCATTCTGGCGGTCGACGACGGCGGCCATGCGCTTCATGGATTCCATCAC
>CAZHOK010000038.1:0-21961 GCA_964534115.1 uncultured Beijerinckia sp. | reverse complement strand
CACCTGTGCCTGCGTGACCACCCCATGCAGCAGCCAATTGGCAATATGCTGGGAGGAAATGCGCAAAGTGGCGCGATCTTCCATCAAGCCGACGTCGTGAATGTCGGGCACTTTCGAACATCCCACGCCCTGGTCGATCCAGCGCACGACATAGCCCAGAATGCCTTGGGCATTATTGTCGAGTTCCTGTTTGACATCTTCCGGCGCGAAATTGGATTGCGCCAATGGCAGAGTGAGAATGTCATCGACCGAAGCGGGCTTGCGCGCCTTCAGCGCGTCCTGCGTCGAGAAGACATCGACCTCATGATAATGCAGCGCATGCAATGTGGCGGCTGTGGGCGAGGGCACCCAGGCCGTTGTCGCGCCAGATTTCGGATGGCCGACTTTCTGGGCCAGCATATCGGCCATGCAATCGGGCGCGGCCCACATGCCCTTGCCGATCTGCGCGCGACCGGTCAGGCCGCAGGCAAGGCCTGTGTCGACATTATTGTCCTCATAGGCCTTGATCCAGGCGGTTGCCTTCATGTCATTCTTGCGCACGACGGGGCCGGCTTCGATCGACGTGTGGATTTCATCGCCCGTGCGATCCAGGAAACCGGTGTTGATGAAGACGACGCGTTCAGCGGCGGCCTGGATACAGGCGGCGAGATTGATCGTCGTGCGGCGCTCCTCGTCCATAATGCCCATTTTGACGGTATTGCGCTTGAGGCCGAGCATGTCTTCGACGCGGCCAAACAGTTCATTGGCAAAGGCCACTTCGTCTGGCCCATGCATTTTCGGCTTGACGATATAGACCGAGCCGGCGCGCGAATTTTTCACCGGGCTCGCGCCCTTCAGATCATGCATGGCGATCATGAATGAAATGGCGGCATCGAGAATGCCTTCGGGAATCTCGCTGCCATCGGGGCCGAGAATGGCATCGCTATACATGTGGTGGCCGACATTGCGCACCAGCATCAGCGAGCGGCCATGCAGGGTGACTTTGCCCTGGGCGCTGTCATAAATGCGATCGGGATTGAGCCGGCGCTCGACCTGTTTGCCGCCCTTGTCGAAAGATGCCGAGAGCGTGCCCTTCATCAGTCCGAGCCAATTGCGATAGACATCGACCTTGTCCTGCGCATCGACGGCGGCAACCGAATCTTCCATGTCCATAATGGTGGAGAGCGCCGATTCCAGCACGACATCGCTGACACCGGCTTGATCGTCCTTGCCGATTGGATGATTGCGGTTGATGTGAATTTCCGCATGCAGGCCATTGTGCTTGAGCAGCACGACATGGGGTGCATCGGCTGGCCCCTGCCAGCCGGCGAGCTGGGCGGGGTTTTTCAAGGCAGGCACAAGCGCGCCATCCTTGATCGCATAAGAGGCAACCTCGGCATGCGAGCCGGAGGCGAGCGGCGCGATCATGTCGAGCGAGGCCTTGGCGCGCGCAATCACCTTGTCGCCGCGGGCCTTGTCATAGCCTTTGGCAGCGGGCTCGGCGACCACAGCATCCGTGCCGTAGAGCGCATCGTAGAGCGAGCCCCAGCGTGCATTGGCAGCATTCAGCGCATAACGCGCATTGGAAACCGGCACGACGAGCTGTGGCCCTGCCATGCGGGCGATTTCATCATCGACATTCTGCGTCGCAACGGAGAAAGAAGCGGGAGCCGCGCGCAGATAGCCAATCTCCTGCAGCATCGCCTTATAGGCGGCATGATCATGTTTCTGGCCCTTGCGGGACATATGCCAGGCATCGATCTTGGCCTGGATGTCATCGCGCAAAGCCAGAAGCGCGCGGTTCTTCGGCGCCAGATCGCGCACCAGACCGGCAAGGCCAGCGAAAAAAGCCTCAGGGCTCACGCCCGTTCCAGGCAAAGCCTCGGCCACAAGAAAATCATGCAGGACCGGATCGATCGAGAGACCGGAAATGTGTTTGCGCGACATGAAATTTGTCTCCCGAAGAGAAGGGGCTGGGGGCGAGCCTGTCGGCAGGCGCGCGTCCCGGTCAGAGATGGGCTTTATACGCGGCTGGATCAAGCGTGGTTCGGGCTGTCGCCCGCGCCTTCCGCTGCGTCAATCTTCCCTTAAGGATATTCGACCAGTGTGCACAACGTAACGTTGGGGCACACATTGTCGAATCAGTTTGAAACAATTGTGATCGGAGCCGGCCCGGCTGGGCTGACCGCTGGCTATTCTCTCTCGAAAGCGGGGCGGGAAGTCCTGATTCTGGAGGCAGATCCCACCTATGTGGGCGGCATCAGCCGAACCGCTAGCTACAAGGGTTTCCTGTTCGATATTGGCGGCCACCGGTTTTTTTCCAAATCCCGCGAGATTGTCGATCTGTGGAACGAGATTCTGCCCGACGATTTCATCGAGCGGCCGCGCCTGTCGCGAATCTATTATCGCGGCAAATTCTATTCCTATCCGCTCAAGGCTTTCGAGGCCCTGCGCAATCTGGGCCTCATGCAGAGCACGGCCTGTGTCGCGTCCTTCCTTTATGCAAAAGCCTTCCCGATCCGGAATCCGAAAACCTTCCACCAATGGGTGCGCAATCATTTCGGCGAGCGGCTGTTCGGGATTTTCTTCAAGACCTATACGGAAAAAGTCTGGGGCATGGGCTGCGATGATATTTCTGCCGATTGGGCCGCGCAGCGCATCAAGGGCCTCGATCTCTGGGCTGCGGTGACGGATGGGCTCAGGCGGTCCCTGGGCCGTCGCGGCGGCGGCCAGAGCACGGCGAAAAGTCTGATCGAAAGCTTCCGCTATCCCCGGCGCGGTCCGGGCATGATGTGGGAGGCGGCGGCGCAAAAGATCGCAGCCTTTGGCGGGCGGATCGAGATGGACCGCAAAGTCGTCTCGCTGCATTTCGACGAGCTGCAGAAAATCTGGCGCGTCACGGCGCTGGACGGGCAGGGTCGCGAATATATTTATTTCGCGCGCAATGTCGTGTCCTCAGCACCGATGCGCGATCTGATGCGCGCCATCACGCCGACACCTTTGAGCCTGTTCCATGCGCGCGAGCTGAAATATCGCGACTTCCTCACCGTGGTTTTGATCGGTCGCACGGAAAAGCAATTGCCCGACAATTGGGTCTATATCCACGATCCCGCCGTCAAGGTCGGACGCGTCCAGAATTTCCGCTCATGGTCGCCGGAAATGCTGCCGGATGAGGATTCGACCTGTCTGGGGCTCGAATATTTCTGCTTTGAGGGCGATGGCCTGTGGGCGGCGGATGATTCCGAACTCATCGATCTCGCCAAGCAGGAGATTGAGCGCGTCGGCCTGATGCGCGCGTGCGATATTGTCGATGCAACCATCGTGCGCCAGCCCAAGGCCTATCCGGTCTATGATGAATCCTATGCAGAAAATGTCGCAACGATCCGGCGCGAGATCGATTTGCGCTATCCAGGCCTTCATCTTGTGGGCCGCAACGGCATGCACAAATATGACAATCAGGATCACGCGATGATGACAGGCATGCTCACCGCCCTGAATATTATCGCGGGCCAGACGATCTATGATGTCTGGCAGGTGAATGAGGATGCCGAATATGGCGAGCAGGGTGTCTCGGGCGTGAAGGAAGCTTTGGCAAGCCTGCGCCATACGCCCTCGCGCGCGGCCTGAGCGACCGCCGGGACACTTCAGCGCCTGTCTGCACCGAGATCGGCATGCGTTGCACCAGTCTCCGCCGGAGCGGCCTTGCCTGCCATTTCATGGAGAAGATCGCGCGCCACCATTTCCGGATTGCGTCCCTTCAGGGGTGCAGATTTTTGCGCCACGCGCGTCGTCACCAGAACGGAATCGTTGACGCATTCGAATACGCCACGAATGCGCGTCCCATTGACATCAATTTCAAGCACCTTGATGTGTCGCCGTGGACCTGCCAGTCCCATGGTTCCTCCTCAGGCGTCGTCCTCGACGAAGCCACAACTTGGAACCGGCATTCAAGTTGCCGCCGCTCTGCTTTTGTTCAAAATCGCACGCGCTCCGCAGGACGTGGCTTTTTGCTCATTCCACCGGCGGCGTGCCATGGGTGTGGAAACTTTCCACCGTCTTCAGCCCCCAGGCCTGGCCCTTGGCGCGCTCGGCCTGCGTCCAGATGATCGGTTTCCAGTCAGGCGCGAGCATAAGTCTGGCGCCGGCATTGGCGACTTCGACGCGATTGCCGCCGGGCTCCCAAACATACAGGAAGAAGGTCTGCTGCACCGCATGTTTGTGCGGCCCGGTTTCGATGAACACGCCATTTTCAAGAAAGACATCGGCCGCGCGCAGCACATCCTCGCGACTGTCAACCGCATAGGTGACATGGTGGAAACGCCCCGGCACGCCGGTGTGATCCTGCGTGAAGGCAATGTCATAGGTCTTGTTCGTTGTTGTCATCCAGGCGCCGGCTTCGACGCCGCTGTCCAGAACGATGCGCTCGGTGTTGCGCATATGCAGGCCCTCGGCGAGAAATTCGCGCGTGGCTGTCACATCGAGAACGAGCAGGTTGAGATGGTCGAGACGGCGCACATTGCAGCCGCGCGCAGGAAAGCGCATGGCCTGGTTTTTCAGCGCCGGCTTGAGTTCTGCGGGCGCTTCATACCAGCGCGTTTCATAATAGATTTCGAAAATATGTCCGTCCGGATCGGTGGCGCGATAGGCGGGTCCGTGGCCGAGATCGCCATCCACCCAGCCAATGCCACGCCCCATGCTCTCAAGCTTCTTGACGCGGCGCTCCAGCGCTTCCGGCGAATGGGCGCGGAAGGCGACATGGCCCATGCCGGCCTTTTTGGCGGCGGTCAGTTTGAGCGTATGGAATTCATAATCGTCCCAGCCACGCAGATAGACAGAATCGCCTTCGCGTCCGCTTTCGGTCAGGCCGAGAACGTCGACAAAAAAGCGCAGGCTTTCGTCAGGCTTGGGCGTGAACATCTCGACATGACCGAGATGGGCGAGTTCATAGGGGCGTTCGGGGCTCATATATTCCTCTCGCGCGCGGGGGCGGATTTTCTCATTCTAGCTAGAGGGGTCGATCAGCCAGATCAAACCCATAATTTGCAGCGGCTCATCGAGTCCCTTCATTCAGCCATGGCTTCTTCGCGTTTGCGCCGGATGGCCGGCGCAGCCACGACGAGCAGAAGCCCGGCGGCGGCGAGGAGGAAAGCGATGCTGATGGGGGTTTCGACGAAAACCATCGGATCGCCGCGTGAGATCAAAAGCGCGCGCCGCAGATTTTCTTCCATCATCGGCCCGAGTACAAAGCCGAGAATGAGGGGGGCGGGCTCGCAATCGAGCTTCAGGCAGAGGTAGCCAAAGCAGGTGAAAAAGGCGAGCACGGCAATATCTGCAACATTGGCATTGATCGTATAGGCGCCGATGCAGCAGAAGCCGACGATCATCGGGAACATCAGCCGATAGGGCATGCGCAGCAATTTCACCCAGATGCCGACCATTGGCAGATTGAGAATGACCAGCATGAGATTGCCAATCCACATGCTGGCAACGACGCCCCAGAAAAGTTCCGGACGATCGGTCATCACGCGCGGGCCGGGCGTAATGCCATGCACCATCAAGGCGCCGATCATCAGCGCCATGGTCGGGTTGGAGGGAATGCCCAGCGTCAGCATGGGAATGAAAGAAGTTTGCGCGCCCGCATTATTGGCCGATTCCGGCGCTGCCACGCCGCGAATGTCGCCCTCGCCGAATTTGCGCGGCGGCTTGGCGACTTTCTTTTCCAGCGTATAGGCGGCAAAGGCAGCCAGAAGCGCGCCTCCGCCGGGCAAAACGCCGAGGATCGAGCCCAAAAATGTTCCGCGCAGAACGGACGGCGTGCATGCGCGCAATTCCGCACCGCTGGGCATTAATTTGCCGACAGCGCTCACCTTTTTGGCTTCCTCCTGTCGGCGCTCAAGATTGATGGCAACCTCGGCAATGCCGTAAATGGCCATGGAGAGCGCGACAAATTCAATGCCGTCGGCGAGCCCCGGCATGTCGAAAGTGAAACGGCGAATGCCCGAATTGACGTCCGATCCTGCAAGGCCGAAGAGCAGGCCGAGCACGACCATGGCGATGGCCTTGATGATCGAGCCGCGCGCCAGAACGACCGCGGCGACAAGACCGCAGAGCATCAGCGAGAAATATTCCGCCGGGCCAAATTGCAGGGCGAGTTTTGCCAAGGGCGGCGCGCCGAAAGCAATGATGAATGTGGCAACGCAGCCGGCGAAAAAAGAGCCGAGCGCGGCAATGCCGAGGGCGGGTCCAGCGCGACCCTGACGAGCCATCTGATGGCCGTCGAGACTGGTGATCACAGAGGAGGCTTCGCCCGGAATATTGATCAGGATCGCCGTCGTCGAGCCGCCATATTGCGCGCCGTAATAAATGCCCGCCATCAGGATCAAAGCCGATGTCGGCTCGAGCGTGAAGGAAATCGGCAGGAGCATGGCAACAGTGGTGACCGGACCGACGCCGGGCAAAACGCCGACAAGCGTGCCGAGCAGAACGCCGAGCATGCAATAGACCAGGTTTTGCAGGCTGGCGGCGACAGACAGGCCAAGGCCGATATTGGAAAAAACGTCAGCCATGGCGCGCGCTCACAGACTTGGCCAGAGCGGCAGCGGCAAGCGCAGGCCCAGAACAAAAATCAGCACGGCGGCTATCGTCAGACTGACACTCAGGAGGGCTGCTTCGCGCAAGCGCCAATCCGGCCCCGCGAAGGAGGCCAGAAAAGTTGTGGCACTGAGCGCCAGGACAATGCCAAGCGGCTGGATCATGGCGCCAAACAACAGGACGCAGGCAACCAGCGTGAGAAGCGGGCGCCATCCCATTTTTTCCAGCGCATCGCCGCGGATCACGAGCGAACGCACGACAAGGATAAGGCCAAGCAGAGCGAGCACCGCTCCCAGCAGGGTTGGAAAATAACCCGGCCCCATGCGGCCGCCGCGCCCCATCGAGTAAAAACTCGACGCATAAAGCGCGACGCCGGCAAAGCAGAGGAACATGATGCCGGACCAAAAATCCTTTGGCGCACGAATGAGCATGATCGGCTTTCCGGTCCGGCGTTTTTATTGCTGGTCTTTGATCTTGCCGTCTTCGATGACTTTTTTCCATTTGGCGAATTCGGCGCGCAGGAAGGCATCGCCGTCCTTTTGCGTCGTGCCACGCGGATCGACGCCAACCTTCGCCAGCGCCTTGACGATTTCAGGATCCTTCAAGGTCGTGCGGATCGCCTCGTTGATCTTGCCGACAACATCTGCAGGCGTTGCAGCGGGCGCGAAAATGCCGAGCCAGAGATCGACTTCAAAACCCGGAAGTGAGGCTTCATTCACGGTTGGCAGATCGGGATAGACGCTTGAGCGTGCATTGCCGCTGGTGGCAATGGCGCGCACACGATTGTCGGTGGTGAAGGGCAGGGCGCCGGCAATGCTGGAGAAGGCGAATTGCACCTTGTTGTTCATCAGATCGGGATAGGATTGGCCGATCGAACGATAGGGAACATGTGTGGCATCGATGCCGGTGCGCTGTTTGAACAATTCGCCAGCCAGATGCGGCGTTGTGCCGATGCCGGCGGAGGCGAAATTCAGCTTGCCCGGATTGGCTTTTCCGTAAGCGATGAGATCCGCCATGGATTTGATCGGCAGTTCCGGCGAGACGACAACCACGACCGGGGATGTCGAAACAATCGACACGGTCGTCAATTGTTTGAACAGATCATAGGGCATGGAGGGCTGCAGCGTCGGATTGATGACGATGGCCGGATCCATGAGGACGAGATTGTAACCGTCGGGGGCCGAGCGGGCGACCGTGTCGGTCCCTGTAATGCCACCCGCACCGGGGCGATTTTCAGCAACGACAGGCTGTCCGAGCGTGGTCGAAAGACCCGACGCCATGGTGCGCCCGACATAATCGATAATGCCGCCCGGCGAATAGGGCAGAACAAGGCGGATGGGCTTGTTCGGATAGGATTGCGCGAGAGCAGCACCTGCCATCAGGCAAAGCGCAGGGGCAACCATCAAGGCGCGCATTGTGCGGGCGAAATTCATCTGCGGGGCTCCTCACCATTTTTCTTATGGCGGCGAGCCTCAGTCAGCGTCTGGATCAAGTCAAGCGGTCAGCTGCCGATTCCCCGTGCAAGCCCTCAATTTTGCTGGGACTTTGGCCGCCGGGCGGCAATGGGCCCTAATGCAGGCTGGCGCGCGGCGATGCCGGCAGCCAGGGCTCGGAGAATAAATTCTCTTCGAAAGAGGCCAGTCGATTTCGCCGCAGGCGGCGCTCGATCCAGTCTTCGGCCTCGCGACGGTTTCGGAAGCCCTCTCTCTTCTCATAGACTCCATCCCCATGCGCGATCAGAATGTAATTGCCGCCGCCGATCTGGTCCCAGATGACGAATTGCGATCTCCATTCACGCATGGGCAAAGCTCCTGGCACGTTGCGGGACGAACTTTCCAAATTGTTTCCACGGGTTGGAACCTGTTGGAGAGTGGCAAGGCTAGGTGGCGAGAAAGTGCCTGTATATCGGAACTTTTGCGGCGACGCTTGTTTTGGGGCGGCGGAAAGTCAAATCTCGGTCACGGATTGAAACATTTCTGCGCCCAGCTCAAGGCTGCAAGCCTTGAGCGTGGCGGAACGCCGCTCCCATTCTTCCGTGAAGCATTTGCGGGCCCCATCGGCGCAATGCTCTCAAGCGATCGCCAATATGAAGATAAAAAACTGAAAACTGCAGTTTTTTTGAGGTGAGCGGCAATGGATGCAAGCTTCGTTGCAAGTTTTTCGGAACCTTCAACATGCTGCGGACGTTATTTACATGCCTCGGTCCTTTTTCGCCCCCCAGCCCCGGACCTTGGCAGAAAGCCCGGCCTCAAGCCGGGCTTTCATCTTTTTGGGGTCATGTTGCGCGATGGCCCGTGGTGGCAGCGCCGCGCTCATCGCCCGGCGTGACATGGACATCGATCAGGCAGACGCCGCCGGCGGCCAGAATTTCCGCGCCCCGTTTCATCGCCGGCCCGAGATCGGCAGGGTCGGTGATCGGGCCAATGCCAATGGCGCCTTGGGCTTCGGCAAATTTGGCCAAATCGAGATCGGGATCGGAAATGCGTTGGCCGATCCAGCGGTTCTCGACGGGCCGGTTGCGACGCTTCGCAACTGTTTCCTGATGCAGCTCGTCGTTGAAATAGGAGCGGTTGTTGTTGATCACGAGCATCAGGGGAATCTGGTGGCGGACGGCCGACCACAGAGCATGGCCGCCCATCAGGAAATCGCCATCGCCCAAGACGCCGACCGTCTTGCGGCCTTTCTCATGCATGGCGAGCGCCACGCCGATTGAGATGGAGGGCATGCCGCCAATGCCACCGCCGCCATCCTTGCCCATATAGGCAAAGGGCGAATGTGCCGGCCAAAGATCCATCGGGAATTTGCGGCACACGCCTGTCAGCGTCACCTCATCCTGATGGGGGAAGGCTTCCTTCAAGGCAAGCGCCAGCTGATCGACATTGATTTTGCCGCTGTCGCGCAGCGGGATCTTGCGAATTTCTTCATGCCAGCAGGCTTTTTTGCCGGGGCCCAATTCGTCCACGAGATCGGCGATCACGGCATCGGGTGAAGCGGCCATGAAAATGTCGAGTTCGGGAAGGGCGAGATAATTGGCATGGGCGCCATTGTGTAAATGCTGGTCCATCGACACATGCACAGCCTTGGCTTTCAGTTTCTCCCCCTTCATCCGCAGGGCGCTGTCGAGATCGACCCAGTCGAAGGCGACGATGACATCGGCGGCGCGCAGCATGTCGCGCACATATTCGGCGGACCGGCCGACCTGTTCGAGCGGGGCCACCGCATGGCAGGGATGGTCGGTGGGGAAAGAGGAGCGGTTTTTCAGATCGGTAAAGACAACAGCGCCCAGTCGCTCGGCCAGAGCGATGCGCCTGTTCCAGCCGTCCTCGGTCCAATCGGTGCGGCCGATCAGCAGCACCGGTTTTTTCGCATCGCGCAGCATTTTGGCCGTTGCTTCAATGTCGGCTTTGGCGGCGCGCACCGGGGCAGGGGGCTTCATGCGGGAGAGATCGGGCCATTCCGGCTCTTTCTCGAGAGCTGACTCCTGCAGGCCGGCGTCCAGACAAATATAGACAGGAGCCTTGGGCTCTGAGCGCGAAAGAATATTGGCACGCGCCATGGCCTCGACCAATGCGTCGGGCGAGGAGGGCTGGTCGTCCCATTTGATGAAATCGCGGACGAGGCCGCCCTGGTCGGCCGATGTATGGATCCAGTCGATCCAGGGGCGACGTTGCGACGCATCCACCGGGCCGGTCGCGCCAAGGACGAAAATGGGGGCACGGTCGCACCAGGCATTATAGAGGCCCATCATGCCGTGCAGCAGGCCGACATTGGAATGGAGCACGCAGGCCATGGGCTCGCCGGTTGCCTTGGCATAGCCATGGGCAATGCCGACCGCATGATCCTCGTGCAGGCACAGGATCATGGAGGGGTTTTCATTGCCGAGATGGTTGACGATGGAATCGTGCAGGCCGCGATAGCTGGCCCCCGGATTGAGGCTGACATGGCGAAAGCCGAAGCGGCGAAGCATCTGGGCGGCGACATCGCTGCCAAAGCCGACTTTTGTGTCGATCTGCCCCTTCGGACGGTCTGCACGCATCTTTCTCTCCCTTTTCTCGTCTTTTCCGCTTTTTGCCCGTTTTTGCCCCGGGGCGGATGATCGCCTGTGCGCAGCGGGGCGTAATGCCACACCGGCCAGACTGCGGTCACCCTCTCCTCACGGGCCAGGGTAGTCAACCGTTCTCGCCGGACTTGCTTGACGGCCCCTCTCTCTCTAGGAACGATGGGCTATAGACCCGGTGTAAGCGGGCAAAAGGGAGACCATAAGCACCATGGGACAGTTCGGTATCGGCCAGCCCGTCCGGCGCAAGGAAGACGTCCGCCTTCTTACAGGCAAGGGTCTCTATACGGACGACGTTCATTTTGACGGTCAGACCTGGGGCGTTTTCGTCCGGTCGCCGCAAGCCCATGCAAAAATCCTTTCCATCGACACATCGGCCGCCAAAGCGGCAGAGGGCGTCGTGGCTGTCTATCTCGGCCAGGATCTCAAGGCTGACGGCGTCGGCACTTTGATCACCGATGTCGAATTCAAGGATCTGTCGGGCAAGGACATGTTCCGCCCCAAGCGCGACTTCCTCGCCATCGGGCGTGTGCGCTTTGTCGGCGAGCCCGTCGCCATTGTCATTGCCGAGACGCAAGCGCAGGCGAAAGCCGCGGCCGAACTCGTCATTGTCGATTATGAAACTTTGCCTGCCGTCGGCTCGACCGCTTTTGCCGCTTCGCCCGACAGTCCGGTGATCTGGGAAGAGCATGGCAGCAATGTCGGCATTCACTGGGAAAACCGCGCCGAGGCAGAGATCGACGCGCATATGGCGAAAGCCAAATATCGCGCCAGCGTCGATCTGGTGAACAATCGCGTTGTGCCCAATCCGATGGAGCCGCGCTGCGCCGTTGCCAAATGGGATGCGGATGCAGGCGAACTCACCATGTATGCGCCAACCCAGGGCGGTCGCCGCATCCAGCAGGGCATTGCCAAAATCGTTCTCAATATCGCGGCCGACAAAGTGCGCATTCTCTCGCCCGATGTCGGCGGCGGCTTCGGCATTCGCGGCAAGATTTATCCGGAACTCGGCGTTGTCGCCTGGGCAGCGCGCAAGACGGGCCGGCCGGTGAAATGGCGCGGCGATCGCAGCGAGACTTTTGTCTCCGATTATCATGGCCGCGACCAGATCAATCATGCCGAACTCGGGCTTGACGAGAACGGCAAGATTGTCGCGCTCAAAGTCTGGACCATTGTGAATTGCGGCGCATATTTTGCCGAAAACGGTCCGCGTCTGCCGATCAATGGCGGCGGCCGCATTATTCCGGGCGTTTATGACATCGAGAATTTCTATTTCTCGGTTCGCCCGGTGCTCTCCAACACGGTGCCGACCGACACTTATCGCGGCGCTGGCCGTCCTGAGGCGAATTTCCTGATGGAACGCCTGATGGATGCGGCAGCCCATGCAACCGGCCTGTCGCGCGACGAGATCCGCCGTCGCAATGTGATCAAGCCGGAACAAATGCCCTATCGCACACAGATGGGCATGGTGATCGATTCCGGCGATTTCATCGGCAATATGGATATGGCGATGAAAGCCGCCGATTGGGCGGGTTTCGAGAAGCGTCGCGCCGAAAGCGCCAAACATGGCAAATTGCGCGGCATCGGCCTGTCGAATTTCGTCGAGCCCTCGGGCGGGCGTCCGACGGAAGAAATGCGCATTGCACTGACGCCCGATGGCAAGGCGACCGTCTATGCCGGCACGCATTCGCATGGCCAGGGCCATGAGACAGTGTGGGCGCAATTGCTCGAAAGCTTCCTCGGCATTCCCTTCGAAGATGTCTCTCTCGTGCAGGGCGATACGAAGACGGCGCCGAAAGGTTCGGCCGGCACATTCGGCTCGCGTTCATCCTGGATGGGCGGCGTCGGCCTGCAGCGCTCGGCCAAGCGCATTGTCGAAAAGGGCACGAAGATCGCTGCCAATCTGATGCAGGCGGAACCGTCTGCGGTGACGTTCGAAGCCGGTGTGTTCCGCGCCGGCACGACGAGCGTGACGATCAAGGAAGTGGCAAAAGCCGCGCATGATCCCAAGGCTTTGCCGGAAGGCGTTGAGGCGGGATTGGACGAAAGCTATTTCCTCGAGCGCGATCCGGAAGAATTCAATTATCCCAACGGCACGCATGTCTGCGAAGTCGAGGTCGATCCTGATCTCGGCAAGATCGAGATCGTCAATTACATTGCGGTCGACGATTGCGGCTTCGTGCTCAATCCCTTCATCGTGCACGGCCAGGTCTATGGCGGTGTGGCGCAGGGCGTCGGCCAGGCCATGACCGAACAGACTGTCTATGATGAGGACGGCCAGCTCGTGACCGGCTCCTTCATGGATTACGGCATGCCGCGCGCCCATCACATGGCGATGATCGATGCGCTCTTCAATGAAGTGCGTTGCAAGACGAACGATCTCGGCGTCAAGGGCGCGGGCGAAGCCGGCGCTTGCGGTGCGCCGGGTGCTTTCGTCTCCGCCGTCTGCGATGCGCTGAAAGATTTCGGCATCCGCAATATCGACATGCCGCTGACGCCCGATCGCGTCTGGCAGACCATCCAGAACGCCAAAGCCGCCAAAGCGGCCTGAGCATCTCAAGACAAGAGGGTTCTACCTTGCTGATTGAAGTGAACATGACGGTCAATGGCCGCGCCGTTTCAGGAAAGGTCGAAGCGCGCGCATTGCTGGTTGATTTCATCCGCGATCATCTGCGCCTGACAGGGACGCATGTCGGTTGCGATACGACGCAATGCGGTTGCTGCACGGTCCATGTCGATGGCAAAGCGGTGAAGAGCTGCACCATGCTTGCCGTGCAGGCGAAGGGCAAGAATGTCGTCACCATCGAGGGGCTTGCCTCGGCTGACGGCACCTTGCATCCGGTGCAGGAAGCTTTCCGCGAACATCACGGATTGCAATGCGGTTTCTGCACGCCCGGCATGGTCATGATGGGTGTCGATATTTGCCGGCGTCATCCCAATGCGGATGAGAAAACCGTGCGCCATGAACTCGAGGGCAATATCTGCCGCTGCACGGGCTATCAGGGCATTGTCGAGGCCATTATGGATGCAAGCGCCAAAATGGCCGGAGGGCGCGCCTGATGGAAAATTTCGGCTATCACGCACCCACCAAAATCGCCGATGCCGCAGAGCTGGCCGAGGCCCATGAAGATGCCAAGCTGATGGCAGGCGGCATGACTTTGCTGCCGACGCTCAAGCAGCGTCTTGCTGCCCCCTCCGATCTCATCGACCTGTCCGGCATTGCCGATCTTCGCGGCGTCTGCCGCGATGGCGATGAGATTGTCATCGGCGCCATGACGACCCATGCCGAAGTGCATGAAAGCGCGCTCTTGCGCGAGACCATTGCGGGTCTTGCCTCGCTCGCCGGCCAGATCGGCGATCCCGCCGTTCGCCATCGGGGCACGATCGGCGGCTCGATTGCCAATGCCGATCCGGCGGCCGATTATCCTGCCGGCGTTTTGGGACATGGCGCGACCATCGTCACCAACAAGCGCAAGATTGCGGCGGATGATTTCTTCCTCGGCCTGTTCGAAACAGCGCTTGAGCCGGGTGAAATCATCACCGGCGTGCGTTTCCCGATTCCGGTCTGGTCGACCTATCAGAAGCTGCGCCATCCAGCCTCGGGCTATGCAGTTGTCGGTGTCTGCATCGTGCAGACAAAGACTGGCGTGCGCGTGGCGGTGACGGGTGCGGGGCCTTCGGCTTTCCGCATTCCCGCGATGGAAGAAGCTCTCACCAAGGATTTCTCGGTCAAGAGCATCGAAGGCATCGCGGTTGCTGCAGATGATTTGAACAATGACATTCACGCCAGCGCAGCCTATCGCGCCCATGTCGTGAGCGTCTTGGCCAAGCGCGCGGTCGCATCGCGCTGAACACGATCCCGCTTCGCTCTCACTCGTCATTGCGAGGAGCGAAGCGACGAAGCAAATCCAGGGGCCTCATATGTGATCTCTGGATTGCTTCCCTCCGCTCGCAATGACGGCCATGCGGAAGATAGCAATGCTGCGTTTGTTGCTGGCGCTTTCTTTGTTGATCTCTGCCAGCGTCATTGCACCTGCGCGGCTGCGCGCCGAGCCTGTCGATCTCGCGCTCGCTCTGGCTGTCGATGCGTCCGGCAGCGTCAACCATCATCGCTTTGAATTGCAGAAGCGCGGTTATGTCGAGGCCTTCCGCAATCCGCGTGTGTTGCGCGCCATTCGCTCGGGCATGATCGGGGCCATCAGCGTTTCCATGTATCAATGGACCGGACCCTTTCTGCAAAGAGAGGTTGTGCCGTGGATGGTCATTCGCGATGAGGCCAGCGCGGAAGCTTTTGCCCGCGCCATAGAAGAGGCGCCGCGCATGCTGTTTGGCGGTGGCACGTCGGTGAGCGGGGCCATCGATTATGGCGTTGCTGCGCTGGAGCGCGTGCCGCACAAACCCAATCGCCGCGTGATCGACATATCGGGGGACGGCTCCAATACAAGCGGGCGCCCCGTCAGGATCGCCCGCGACGAGGCTGTCGCCAAAGGCATTGTCATCAATGGCTTGCCCATTCTGGCGCTTGAACCCTTTCTCGATCAGCATTTCGCCGAAGAGGTGATCGGCGGGGAAGGATCGTTTATGATCTCGGCGCGCGATTTTGAAAGTTTCGGCGGTGCCGTGCTGCGCAAGCTGATTGCTGAAATCGCCGATTTGCGGCCATGATGTAGAATAAAGAAAAACGCGGACGCCTATGCGCCTGTGTGGGGAAGGGGAGACAGTTTAGACCCATGACCGATGGTGCACCACGCGGCGGCCGGGCCGTTTTTCGTCATCACGATTTCTGCGCTTTCGTGACCTGCCGCTTTTTGTGGACGCTTGGCCTTCAGGTGCTCAATGTTGCCATTGCCTGGCTTGTCTATGTCGTCACCAGCGATCCTTTTGCGCTCGGTCTGATCGGTCTGTGCGCTTTCATCCCCACTGTTCCCCTGTCGCTCGTCACGGGCCCGGCTGCCGATCGCTACGACCGGCGCTGGATCATTGTGATTTCCTGTCTGGTGATGGTGCTCTGCGGTCTGTTGATGCTGGCCCTCATCATGGGCGGCTCGCTGGCGCCGGGAAAAATGCTGCCGATCTATCTGACGGTTGTGCTGCTGGGGTCGGCGCGCGCTTTCGCCAATCCCGCCGGGCAGGCGCTTCTCACCAATCTCGTGCCCGATGAAGAATATCAAAGCGCTGTCGCCTGGAACAATTCGACCAATCAGATCGCCAGCGTCGGCGGCCCCGCGCTCGGTGGATTTCTTGTTGCCATCGATTCCTCCGTGCCTTTTGCTTTTGCAACGGGCTGTTTTTTGCTGGCAACGATTGCCGGTTTCGTCATTCGTGCACGGCCGCCGCGCGCGGAAAAAATCCGCGCCACCTGGTCGGTGATTGTCGCGGGCTATAAATTCATCTGGACCAAGCCTGTGATTCTGGGTGCGATCACGCTCGATCTCATTGCCGTGCTGCTGGGCGGTGCAACGGCGCTGCTGCCGATCTTCGCAAAAGATATTTTTCAGACCGATGCATGGGGCTTGGGCGTTTTGCGTTCGATGACATCCGTCGGCTCGATTGCCGCAGCTCTGGTGCTGGCCAATTACCCGTTGCGGACGCATGTCGGGCGAACCATGTTCACCTGCGTCATCATTTACGGCCTGTGCACGATCGGCTTCGGTCTTTCGACCCATATTGTTCCTGCAGCCATCTTTCTGATTGTTCTGGGCGCTGCCGATATGGTGAGCGTGGTCATCCGCCAATCGCTGATCCAGATGGAAACGCCCAATGAAATGCGCGGCCGCGTGATTGCCGTTCATACAATTCTGACCGGCACATCCAATCAGCTTGGCGAATTTGAATCCGGAACGCTGGCCTATTTTATTGGCGCCGTGCCGACGGTTATTTTTGGCGGCGTCAGCGCCATTGTGGCGGCTTTGGTCTGGATGCGATTGTTCCCCGATCTGCGCAATCGGGAAAAAATCTGATCAGATCGGCGTCGGTCCCATAAAACTGGCGCCTGTCGGATCGATCCAGATCAATTCATCGGTGACGCCGGTCACGCCGGGACGGTTTTGCGCGCAGACCCGGATGGCATCGCGTTCGCGCTCGTCGAAGATCGTGCCCGATAATGTGACATGACCATTGACGACCTCGATGCGGATCGAGCCGGGCGCGGTCCATTTTTCAGCCTCAAGTGCGGCTGTGACATCCGCTTTAATGTCCTCATCCGTTCGCGCGGAAAGGCTGGTTTGCGCGCTGGCCTGCAGGAGTGCGCGCAAAAGGTCGGACCGTGTGACAATGCCGGCGAGCTTGCCCTCACTGGTCACCGGCAGACGCTTGATGCCGCGCTTTTCCATCAGCGAGACGACATCCTCAAGCGAGGCTTTCTCATCGACGCAGATCGGATCATGCGTCATCACATCCTCGATGCAGCGCGAATGGCTCTGCACATAATCGCTGGCGCCACGGCCGGGGCCAAGCAGCAATTCAAGCCAGCGGGGTCTGTGTTTTTCGGTGCCGAGTTCGGCGCGGCGCAGCAGATCGCCTTCGCTGATCACGCCGACAAGATTGCCATCGTCGTCCACCACCGGCAGGCCGCTGACGCGCCGGTTGAGCATGAAGCGGATTGCCTCGCGAAGATGGGCGCGTGACGAAATGGTCAGCGCCGGCGAGGTCATGATGTCTCGAACGTGCATGGCGAGCCTCCAGATCGCAGCCTGCTGGAGACTGCGCTTCTGGCAGAACACCTGCCTTGACGACGATCAAGACGGCGCATTGTTTGCGCGCGTCAGGCAGCGTTCGACTTTGCTGCCTCGGTTTGCGGTCGCGCTTTGGGTAGCCGTGCCAGCATGTCGATCAGCGCCCGGTCATGCAGCACGACCATGCGCTCCTTCGGCTTCAGCCAGTCGATGGCATCTTCGATAGATTCCGCATCGTTGAGTTTGGCCACAGCAATGGCGCGCTCAGGCTCGATATGGCCGCGCGGGCGCACAGGAGCAGCAGGCAGGAAGATTTCATGGTGACGACGCAAATGCTCGTCTTCATGAATGGCGCGGATTCCGTCGGATTCATCTTTGCCTTCTGCCGCCAATTGTCGGGCCAGCGCATTGGCGCGCTGGGCAATGGCGGGCGGCTCGGCTTCTTCGGGCGTCAGCAGCAGTCCGGCGCGCTTGAGCGCGAGGCCGATCCACAATTGTCCGCTCGCCCATGACAGGAGGATGGCGAGGATCAGGCCGGCAATGGTGGGCGACATCCAGGCCACCAGCATGGGCGAAATTGAAAGACCGGCGACCAGGGTGAGCAGACCCAGCGCCACATGCGACCGGTGACGCCGGATAATGTCGCTCAGGGGAATGGAGCCGTCATCGCGCCGTTGCGGATTCCATCCCGTATCGCGACCGAAGACGATCTGCATCACCGAGCCGGTCTGGATGACCATCATGACGGGTGCAAAAAACGCCGACATCAGGATTTCAAGGAAGGTTGAGACGCACAGGCGCAAGGAGCCTCCGCAGGAGGCGCGCGTCTTGCGATCCAGCAGCGCGATTGCAAGGCCGAAAAATTTCGGTGCGAGCAGCACGGCCATTGTGACGCCAAAGAGCATCAGCGCGCGCTCGGCATCGAACCGCGGCCAGGCCGGAAAGAGCCTGAATTCGTCGGTAAAATATTCCGGCCTGATATAGGTCGATTGCAGAACCAGCACGATACCGACGAGAAGCTGCGCCATCCACAGCGGTGAGGCCAGATAGCTCATAATGCCTGTAGCGAAATGCTGGCGCGTGGCCATTTTCAGGCCGGCGCCCGGCATGATGCGCGCATGTTGCAGATTGCCCTGGCACCAGCGTCGGTCGCGCGTTGCCAGATCGATGAGCGAGGGCGGGCTTTCCTCATAAGAACCGCCGAGCACAGGCAGCATGTAAACCGCATAGCCGGCGCGCCGGATCAATGCGGCTTCGACGAAATCATGGCTCAACACATGACCGCCAAAGGGCGGGCGGCCGCGCAGATCCGGCAGGCCGCAATGTGATGCAAATGCGGCGGTGCGGATGATTGCATTATGGCCCCAGTAATTGCCGTCGCGTCCCGACCAGAGTGCGAGCCCTGAGGCGATGACAGGTCCATAAATGCGCGCCGCAAATTGCTGCAGGCGCGCGAACATTGTGTTGCGATTGATGATCAGCGGCAGCGATTGGATGATGCCGGCATCGGGATCGGCCTCCATGGCTGCAGCCAGCGAAACAATGGCATGGCCGGTCATCAGCGAGTCGGCATCGAGCACGACCATATGTTCGTAAGCGCCGCCCCAGCGCGTGACGAAATCGGCAATATTGCCGGCCTTGCGGCTCGTGTTCTTCGGCCGGTGGCGATAATAGACGCGCGTCTGCTCGCCAAGGCGCTCGCGCATGGCGAGGAAGGCGCGCTCTTCTGCAACCCAGACATCGGGATTTGTCGTGTCGGAGAGGAAATACCAGTCGAAATGCGCGGCCAGGCCCGTGGCCTCGACATCTTCGATCATGGCCTGCACGGCGGCAAAGACGCGGCTTGGCGCCTCATTGTAAATCGGCATGACAACGGCCGTGCGCGCCTTGAGCGCAGCCGGCATATCCGGCGCTCCGGGCGCTTTATACAGCAGCCAGAAGAAACCCAGCAGGCCGCTGGTGAAAGCCAGTGCGATCCAGGAAAAGTTGGCGACGAAGAGAACGAGCAGCGCCCATTTGAGCGGCGTGATCGCGCCGACGTCGATGACGCGGTACATTTCATAAGCGCCATAAATTGTCAGCAGCAGCGCGCCGCCGAAGACGAACAGGCGCGAGAACCAGGGCGTATAGGCGAGTTCAGGCGCGCTCCATCCGCGCTGGCTGCGTCGGTCGAAGCGATAAAAATTCTGCACCGGCATGGCAAGGGGCGCCTCGGGAGGCGTCGATGCGGATGCATCTGCGGTGAAATCTTTCACGGCAATGACGGAGGATTGGTCGCTTTGCAAATTCTTGCTGCTCAGGGTGTCCATCGATAAAGCCAGGTCTCGCTGATCGGCTTGCCGTTCGATTCAAGCAGCAAGCGCAATTCGCTCAGCACGTCGGTGCCTGCATCCATGTCGAAAATGACGCGCAAAGATTTGCGCTCGCGATCGAGAAAGGTGCGGACAGAAGAAATTGCGCCGGGCGTTGCGTTAATATTGGTCTGGATCTCGGGCGAGCGTTGCGGATCGCCCAGAATATCGCCGGTGAATTCGACAAGAAAACGGCGGCGACGAATATTTTGCGGGCCACCGCCTGTGCGCCCGGAGCGCGACATGGTGGCCTGTGCAAGTGCCGGCCGGTTTGGCGGTTGCCAGCACCAGAACTGGCGATAGGCGAAAGTCGCTTCGCCACCGGCCAGAAGCGGCTGCTTGGGTCGCCAATAGGCAACCATATTGTCGTTCACTTCAGATTCAGAGGGAATTTCGACGAGCGTCACTTCGCCCGCGCCCCAGTCGCCGATCGGTTCGATCCAGAGCGAGGGGCGCATGTCCCAGCGCTGCGTGTCATCGAGATAGAGATTTGGATTTCGTTCGCGTTGCAGGAATCCGAATCCATGCGGATTGGTATCGACAAAGGCCGAGACCTGCAGGGTTTCGCGATTGCTCACCGGGCGCCAGAGCCATTCATCCTTGCCGTTGAACATTTGCAGCCCGTTGACTTCATGGGCAGCAGGGCGAATGTCGTCGCGACGGCGATCGAGCGGGCTGAAGACATAAGTCCCCGCCATGGTCGCAATGCCGTAATGATCGATATTGGCGCGCGCAAAAATCGTGCATTCCGTGTCGATGATCGTGGCATCGCCGGGGCGCAGAATGAAACGGTAAGCGCCGGCAACGCTTTCAGACTCAAGCAAAGCATGAATGATGAGCGCATTGCCTGCCAGCGTCGGTTTCTCGATCCACATGGCGCGGAAGAAAGGCGTTTCCTCGCCGCGTGGATCGGCGGTGCGGATGGAAAGGCCACGCGCCACGGTTCCGAAATTCTGGCCCTGGGCGCGGGCGCGGAAGAAACTCGCGCCCTGAAAGATTGCCAGTTCATTCAATCCGCCATCTCGCGGCAGCAAGACGCGGACACCTGAAAAGCCAATGTCTCCGACATTGGCCGGCACCGACAATTTGCCGAATTCGAACAGATCGGGCGCATAGGACAATTTCCGCTCGACGCCATTCTCGATAATGCTGATCGCCATGGGCGCAGAATAGATGAAGCCGCGATGCAATGGCTCCAGCGCGAAGCCGATATTCTCATTCGCCCAGATCAGATTTTCCGGACGGCTCTTGATCCCGGTGTAGAGATCGTAATTGAGATTGCCGAAGGGATCGGGCAAAGGCGCCTGCGGTGCACGCCATGGACGTCTGGCGAGATTGCGCGCGAGATCGACAATGGCGCCGGGATCGAAGGGGGCGGGCCGTCCTTCGCTGGCAGCGGGTGTTTGCGCCAGGGCGCCCGGAAACATGACCGGATGCACATGGGCGGTGGCGGCCGCGGCGGAGGTCGCGGCGAGTTTCAGCAAGTCCCTACGCTTGAACATATAAGGGGCTTTCAGGCTCCGATACGCATGGAGCGCCCAAGGCAGGGACGCACCTTGCATATCTATAGCGAAAAATGCTTTTTCGCGAATGGGATTTTGCATGTGCGGATCCGATTCATCTTCTCTTTACCCTCCATGCGGCCAATGGGGGGGACGGAGGGATCGTCCCGGACCATTTCGGGCAGGAAAGCCCCGGAGCCAATTTCATGAGCCCGACTGACGGCCATCGCCGCTGCCTCGCCATTGTCCTTGCCGCAGGCGAGGGAACGCGGATGAAATCTGCCCTTCCCAAAGTGCTTCACCCTATTGGCGGGCGGGCCATGCTCTCCCATGTGCTGGCCAGTCTTGGCGCAGCCGGGGCCGCCCATGTGGCCGTGGTTGTCGGGCCGGGTCGGGAGGATGTCGCCCAGGCCGCCCGTCAGGCCGCTCCCGATGCGGAGATTTTCGTCCAGACCGAGCGGCTGGGCACGGCGCATGCCGTTCTGGCCGCGCGGTCCGCGCTGGCGCACGGCTTCGACGACGTGCTGGTGCTTTTCGCCGACACGCCTCTGGTGACCCCGACCAGCTTGCTGGCCCTGCGTGCGGCGCTGGCGCAGGGCGCGGCTTTGGCTGCTCTCGGTTTCGAGCCGGTCGATCCGACGGGATATGGGCGGCTCCTCATCGAAAACGGCCAATTGGTCGCCATTCGCGAGCACAAGGATGCCAGTGCGGCGGAGCGCCAAGTGGGTCTGTGCAATGCCGGGCTGATGGCGCTGTCGGGCGCCCATGCGCTCGCTCTGCTCGAGGCCATCGGCAATGACAATGTCC
>CAZHOK010000037.1:0-23245 GCA_964534115.1 uncultured Beijerinckia sp. | reverse complement strand
ATCGTCGCGCAATTGTGGCCCGTCGGCGATCCGAAACGCAGCAAAGATCTCGTACAAGCCGCCGAACTGATGAAAGCGCTGGAAACAAGCGATCCCGCACAGCTGGACGATGCCATCGACAATGCCCGTGCGCGCGGCAAGAAATGGTCTGCACTGGTCGATAAAGGTCTCGCGCTGATCGCGCGTTAACCCGCGCCCTGCAGCAATTTGCCGGCGGCTGCGCGGGCTTCGTCGGTGATGGTGGCGCCGGCCAGCATGCGGGCGATTTCTTCCTGACGTGCGCCATCGAGCAGCGGCTCGACGCGCGTGGCAATGCTCTTGCCTTTGCCCGTGGCGCCTTTGGCAATCTTGAGATGGCCCACAGCGCGCGCAGCCACCTGCGGCGCATGGGTGACGGCCAGCACCTGCACTTTTTTTGACAGGCGCGAAAGACGCTGACCGATCGCATCTGCCACCGCACCGCCGACACCTGTGTCGATTTCATCGAAAACAAGCGTCGGCGCCGAGCCGCGATCGGCCAGCACAACTTTTAACGCCAGCATGAAGCGCGCAAGCTCACCGCCCGAGGCCACTTTCATCATTGGGCCGGGCCGTGTGCCGGGATTGGTCTGCACCCAGAATTCGATCCGGTCGATGCCATCGGGGCCCGCCTCTTTTGCGTCGCTTTCCATCTGGGCGGTAAAGACGGCGCGCTCGAGCTTGAGCGGTGCAAGCTCGGCATTGACCGATTTGTCGAGCGATTTGGCCGTCGTTGCGCGCGCTTTCGACAAAGCCGCAGCGCCTGCATCATATTGCTTGGCAGCTGCATCGACTGCTTTGGCGAGTTTCACGAGATTGGCTTCGCCCGCATCGAGCGCCGCGAGATCCTGGGCAAAACGCTCGGCAAGTGCGGCCAGGCCATCGGCTGGAACATTATATTTTCGCGAGGCGGCGCGCAGTGCAAAGAGACGCTCTTCGACCTGCTCCAGTTCACGCGGATCGTAGCGCGCATCGCGCAAGGCCTGATCGACCGTTTGGGCCGCAACATCGAGTGAATCGAGAGCGGCCGAGAGCGCCTTGACCGAAGGCTCGATCAGATCGGGCGCCTGCGCGGCGCGCCGCTCAAGCCGGCGCATGACGGCAGAAAGCGCGGAGATCGGCGAATGTTCGCCGGACAGAGACTCATTGGCATCGCGCAATTCGCTTGTGACTTTTTCCGCCTGCATCATCGCGGTGCGCTTGGCGGCGAGGTCTTCCTCTTCCTTTTCGCGCGGCGCAAGTTTGGTGAGTTCTTCATGCGCATGGCGCAGATAATCGCCGTCCGCCCGCACGCGTGCAATGCGCTCTTCTTCCTGCGCGAGTTCCGCCCGTGCGGCTTTCCATGCGCCATGGGCCGCGCGCACTGCCTCGACCTGTTTGCCAAGTCCGCCAAAGGCATCGAGCAAAGCGCGATGCATGGCCGGGTCGACAAGCGCACGGTCGTCATGCTGGCCGTGAATCTCGACAAGCGGCGCTGCAATGGCGCGCAAGGCCTGCACGCTGACGGGCTGATCGTTGACAAAAGCGCGCGTGCGCCCGTCTGCCATTTGCACGCGGCGCAGAATGAGATCGCCGTCGGTTTCAATATCCTGTGCTGCAGCCAGAAGGCGCGCAGCATGATCGGCAGGCAGATCGAAAACGGCCGTCACCTGGCCCTGTGCTTCGCCTGCGCGCACGAGCGAACCGTCGCCGCGCCCGCCAAGTGCCAGAGCGCAAGCATCGAGCAGAATGGATTTGCCCGCGCCTGTCTCGCCGGTGAGAACCGTCAGTCCCCGACCGAATTCGAGATCGAGGCGATCGATCAGGACGATGTCGCGAATGGAGAGCTGGACGAGCATGAGCGTCGCCCGGCCGCTCTTAGCCGAGCACTCTGCTGAAGGCGCGCGAAATCCAGGAGTTTTTATTCTCCTGCGGCTTCAGACCGCCACCGGCCAGCAGTTTGAACGCATCATTATACCAGGTGCTGTCGGGAAAATTATGCCCGAGCACGGCGGCCGCCGTCTGCGCTTCATGCGTAATGCCAAGCGCCAGATAGGCTTCGGTCAGACGGAAGAGCGCTTCTTCCGAATGGCGCGTCGTCTGATACTTGCCGAGAACTTCGCGGAAGCGATTGACCGCCGCCGTGTAATTCTTGCGCGAGAGATAATAGCGGCCGACCGACATTTCCTTGCCGGCCAGCTGATCGCGCGTCACCTGGATCTTGAATTTCGCATCCTCGACATATTCCGACTTCGGATATTTCTGCACGAGGGCGGTAAAGGCCTGCAGAGCCTTTTCGGCATTTTCCTGATCGCGCGAAATGTCGGGGATCTGCTTGTAATAGGACATGCCCATCAGATAGGCCGCATAAGCTGCCTCAGGGCTTGAAGGATAAAGGCCGATATAGCGATTCGCATTGACGATGGCATCGTCATACTGGCCGCCTTCATAGAAGGAATAGATCTGCATCAGCAGACCTTTTCGTGACCATTGCGAATAGGGATATTGCTTTTCCAGCTCGGCGAATTTCTTGGCCGCCCCATCGCTGTCGCGACGCTGCAAGCGCGCCAGGCCCTGATCGTAGATCTCTTCGGCCGGCACGTCGGGCAGAAGCTTGGTTTCGTATGTTTCACCGCCGAACGGATTGAGCTTGCTCACGCTCGAACAAGCGGCCAGCGGCAAGACCACCAGCGAGACGGCAAGACAACGAAGAATGCCCGAACGAAACTGGGCCTCGGCCCGACGGATCAACGAATGGGACGCGCGGAAATCGGACATCATGCCTCGAAGCTCGATGGACGGCGGAATTTTTGTTCCGCGGCTGTGACGTTTGCGGTGTTTACCCTAAAAGAGCGCGCTCCGCCACTGTGGAGATGACCCTATCCCGCGGGCAGGAATATGGCGGAGGGAAAACCCCGCCCGGCCCTCTTGCCAGATCCGGACTTAGTTGCGGACGGGAGCGTAGACAGGCTGCGCAATGCGCAGGTCTGAGCGGGCGCCTTCACGCCGCGCGCCGGCAAGTTCAACGAATTCAAACGCCGTCTTGTCGGCAAACAGGGCCGCAAGCACCGCCACATTCATTTTGTGGCCGCCACAATAGGACCGGTAGGTGCCGATGATCGGGGCGCCGGCCAGAGCCAGATCGCCAACCGCATCCAGGGTCTTGTGGCGGACGAATTCGTCCGGCCAACGCAGACCTTCGGGGTTGAGCACGCGCTCCTCATCGAGAGCGACAGTGTTTTCGAGCGACGCGCCCAGCGCAAAGCCCGCCTTCCAGAGGCGCTCGACATCGCGCAGGAAGCCGAAGGTGCGGGCCCGGGCAAGATCGCGCTCGAAAACGCGCCCGTCGAGATCGACGACCTTTTTCTGGCGGCCGATCATGCCGGTTTCGAAATCGATTTCGACCTCAAGGCGGAAGCCTGAATCGGCCGGACGCAATTCGGAAAAGGCACGGCCATGTTCGACGCGCACCGGCTTCAGGATTTTGAGATAGCGGCGCGGCGCATCGAGTTCGACAAGGCCGGCATTGCGGATGGCGGCGACGAATTCGGCAGAGGAACCGTCCATGATCGGCACTTCGGGGCCGTCAATCTCGATGGTGCAATTGTCGAGGCCCAGCGCTGCAATGGCGGCCAGCAAATGTTCGACCGTGGAGACGCTGGCGTCAGCCGGATCGCCGATCACCGTGCATAATTCGGTCATGGAGACATTCGACCACAGCGCGTCGATCAGGCGCTCGCGCCCGCCCGGCAAGCCGGTGCGCAGGAAGGTCACGCCATGATTGGCTTCTGCGGGATGCAGGACGAGACGAACGGGTGCGTTTGAATGCACGCCCGCCCCATTCAGGGCGATGCGGCTGCGCAATGTCGTCTGATATCCCGACTTCATATCCTGTCCACTCTCCTGATCGCCGCGGGCGCATGGCACTCCGGGCGATTGCCTCATCCTGGTGACAAACTGTCTTTTTCCGGCCGCTTTGCAGCCCATCTTCCGGCAGCTCGTCTGGCCAGGCAGGCCAAACCAAACACCCTCGTGCGAGGGTCAGAAACTCCAAACCGGCCAGGCTTTCGCCGGACTGGTACGCGGGCAAAATACGCTCAGCCCCGGCTTCAACCAAATCACCATTCATTACTTTCTGTAACAGAGGAAAACCCTGCATCACGGGTTGCGGTGAATTGACACAAACCCTTGCGAATCAACGAGAAACGCCCGCACCTGAAGAGGTGCGGGCGCGCTGTTTTCTTAATGTTTTTGAAAGGTTTGGATCAGTTCGACTGACGGCGCAGGAAGGCCGGAATTTCGAGCTGATCTTCCTCGATGGAACGCTGGGACGCCGGCGGGCGGCCATGCTGATCGAGACCGCCCTGGGCCGGGCGCGGGGCGCCTGGCGCCATGGGGCGCTTGCCATATTCCTGATGCACCGGGGCGGGCGCTTGTGGCGCTCGTGGGGCATAGGCCTGCTGCGGGGGCGGGGCCACCGGAGCGGTCTGGCGCGGGGCGGGCGGCGCCTCTTCCTGACGGCCAAGGCCGATCAGGCGATCGAACAGCGAGCGGCGGCGGCTGTCCTGCTGGGGTTCGCCCTGGGCGCGCAGCAGATCCTGTCCCGGACGCGGCAGATCATCGATGGTCGGCATGCGCTGGGGGCGCAGAGGCTGTTCGGCGACCGGGGGAATGAACGGGCCGGGCTGCGGATATTCCATCTGCTGGCGCGGCTGTTCCTGCACCGGCGGCATATAGGAGGGCTTGGGCGCAACAGGCTGCAATTCGACGCCATTGGGAATGGCGATGGGCGCAGGCTGGGGCATGGGCGCAGGCGCCGGAGCCGGAGCGGCTGCAAACAGGGGCGCCTCAACCGGAGCCGGAGCGGGAGCGGGAGCCGCAACCGGAGCTTCCATCTGATAGACGGGCGCAGGTGCAGGGGCCAGTGCGGGAGCAGCCGCAATCGCGCCCGCGCCGGTCGACACCGGCTGCTGATAGCCGCGCGCCTGCGTCTGGTTGCGCAGACGCTCGGTGACTTCCGCGAGGCGGTTTTCGGTGGCCGTGAATTCACGCATCTGGGCCGGCTGGTCGATGCCGGTGGCAACAACCGACACGCGGACAATGCCGTCGAGCGAGGAATCGAAGGTCGCGCCGAGAATGATATTGGCGTCTTCGTCGACTTCCTGACGGATGCGGCTGGCCGCTTCATCGACTTCATAAAGCGTCAGGTCGTTGCCGCCCGTGATCGAGATCAGCAGGCCGCGCGCGCCCTTCATCGACACTTCATCGAGCAGCGGATTGGCGATGGCCGCTTCCGCCGCGAGAATGGCGCGGCGTTCGCCCGAGGCTTCGCCCGTGCCCATCATCGCTTTGCCCATTTCGCGCATGATGGCGCGCACGTCGGCGAAGTCGAGATTGATGAGGCCTTCCTTCACCATCAGATCGGTGATGCAGGCAACGCCCGAATAGAGCACCTGATCGGCCATGGCGAAAGCATCGGCGAAAGTGGTCTTTTCATTCGCGACGCGGAAGAGATTCTGGTTGGGAATGACGATCAGCGTGTCGACCGCCTTCTGCAATTCCGAAATGCCGGTCTCGGCAATGCGCATGCGACGCATGCCTTCGAACTGGAAGGGCTTGGTCACGACGCCAACGGTGAGAATGCCCATTTCGCGCGCCATGCGTGCGATGACGGGAGCTGCACCGGTGCCGGTGCCGCCGCCCATGCCGGCCGTGACGAACACCATATGCGCGCCAGCCAGATGATCGCGGATTTCTTCCATCGCTTCTTCAGCGGCGGCGCGGCCGACTTCCGGCTGCGAGCCTGCACCAAGGCCCTCAGTGACCTGCAGACCCATCTGGATGATGCGATCCGCCTTGGAGGCGGTGAGCGCCTGCGCATCCGTATTGGCAACAATAAAGTCCACGCCGACAAGGCCGGACACAATCATGTTGTTGACAGCATTGCCCCCGGCGCCACCGACGCCTGCCACCATGATGCGGGGCTTGAGTTCCCGCAACTCGGGAGCTTTGAGATTGATCGTCATCGTCTGGCCTCTCGACTGATGGGCGAATGCCGCCCCGCATGTGTGTTGTGCCGGACTCCCGGATTGGCCGCCGCGCCGCACCTGTCGCCCGAAGGTTGATTACGCTCTTGAACGCTTAGAAACTCTCGCGGAGCCAACGTCCCATTCGGGACATGTATCCGTCGGTACCCGTCGCCTGCATCACGACTCTCCGCCGGGGCTCGAAATGTTCGATACCTGCCACCTGCGGATACACCAGAAGCCCCACCGCCGCCGAGAAGGCGGGGCTCTTTGCTGATTCGGGCAGTCCTTGAATACCTAAAGGACGACCGATACGCACCTGATTTGAGATAATCCTGCGCGCAGCTTCCGGCAGACCGGTCAATTGCGCCCCCCCGCCCGTCAGGACGAGACGTCGGCCGGCCTGCGGACCGAAGCCTGCAGCCTGCAGGCGGTCGCGGACCAGCTCGAGGATTTCCTCGACACGCGGCCGTATGATTCGCACAAGATGCGATTTCGGCACGTGAATCGGATGCTCGCCGTCTTCGCCGACCTGCGCAACAGAAATCGTCTCGCGATCGTCGGAAGGCGATGAAATGCAAGATCCGTACAGGGTCTTCAGACGCTCGGCATCGGACAGCCGGATGGTCAGGCCGCGCGCAATATCCATGGTCACATGATTGCCGCCCACCGCAATCGCATCGACATGGGTGAGATGGCCGCCGGAGAAAACGCCGATGGATGTCGTGCCGCCGCCAATATCGATCAGCGCCGCGCCCATTTCCGCCTCGTCGTCGACGAGCGCCGAAAGGCCCGCGGCATAAGGGGTGGCAACCATGGCCTCGATATTGAGATGGCACCGCTCAATGGCCAGCATGAGATTGCGTGCCGCCGCCGTATCGCAGGACACGACATGCAGATCGGCACCCAGATCGTCGCCGATCATGCCCTTGGGGTCGCGAATGCCGCGCGTGGAATCGAGCGCAAAGCCTGTCGGCAGGGAATGGAGCAGTGCCCGGCCCTGCTGTTCGGTGCGCGAGGCCGCCGCCTGAAGCGCCCGCTGAATGTCATGGTCCAGCACGGCCTTGCCGCCGATCGGCACTTTGGCGTGATAGAGCTGGGAGCCCAGCCGGCCACCCGAGAGATTGACGATGACGCTCTCGACCTGGACCCCGGCCATGCGCTCGGCCGCATCCACCGCCAGGCGAATGGCGTTTTCCGCCTCTTCCATATCGATAACCGCGCCGGCCTTGATGCCGCGCGAACGCTGATGGCCAATGCCCAGAATGCGGCAGCGATGCGTGCGACCGCGCAAAGTGTCGGAGGCTTCCGCCGGCATGAGCCGCGCAATGAGGCAGGCAACCTTCGACGTGCCGACATCGAGGACGGAAAGAATGGCGCTCTTGCGCGCCGACAGCGGCCGCATGCGCGGTGTAAGCCCGTTCGACCTCACGTCTGCCCTCCTCTGCCGCGGGGCTTGCGGACCTGAGCTTCGGCGCGCGCAGCAGCGGCCTCGGCACTCAGGCGAACGACCATACGATCGGCAATGCGCAGATCGATCGACAGGAGATCCTTGTCGAGAATGCGCATCTCCCGCGCGTGACGGGCGAAATTGGCAAAGACCTTTTCCGGCTCTTGTTCTGGAAGTTTAATCTCGAGACCCGATTCAAGTTTGATGTTCCAGCGCCGACCCGCGATCAAGACGCCGGCACGAATCTGCTCGCGCAGATCGCCTGAATTTTCGAGGATTTTCAGATATTCGGGCACGCGCAGATTGGCATCTTCGCCGACCACAAAAGCCATATGCGACAGGCGTTCGTCGACGAGCTGGTCGATGGCCATGCCATCGGCCGAGATAATCTGCACCTGTCCATTGACCTGCCAGAGAGCATAGGGCGCACGCTCTTCGATTTCGATCAGCAGGCGCGAGGGATAGAGCTTGCGCACACTGGCCTCGCGCACCATCGGAATTTCCTTGACGCGCTCGCGCACCTGCGCGGCATCGAGGAAAGGCAGGGAATCGCGCGTTGTAATGCCGGTGGCGGCGAAGATTTCATCCTCCGACAATTCCTTCGCGCCGGAAATGGTGACGCCCTCGATCTGCATGCCCAGCCCGCGGGCGGCCAAATCGGGGATCGTGCCGAATTCGGCGACGAAGAGATCATATTGGCCGCCGCGCACGGCGCCGGCTGCAATCGCGCCGCCGACCAAAGCAATGGCCATGATGGATGCAAGGCCGCGACGGCGGGCCAGCGAAACGATCCAGGAAAAACGGCCCGGGCGCTGCGGACGCAAGGCGCGGCGCGAGCTGCGCGCCGCAGCAGCCCGACGCGCCATGCGCGGCTCAGGCGCAAGCGCAGGCGGGGCATCGACCCGCAGAGGTTCAGCAAAAACGGCGGAATGGGATTCGCGATAGGGATCGGCAAAAGCAGGGCGCGACTGCGCGGGAGACATATGTCCCCCTAGCGATCGCAGGACGCCTCTTCCACCATCCATCTGACAAGCCCACCGAATGTAAGTCCCGCATGCGCGGCGATTTCTGGCACGAGAGAGGTCTCGGTCATGCCTGGCTGGGTATTGACCTCCAGAATGACAAGCTCGCCCGTACCATCGGGGCGGTCGTCAAAACGGAAATCGGAGCGACTCACGCCGCGGCAGCCGAGGGCCTCATGTGCCTTGAGGGCCAATTGTTGAATCTGTTGGTAAATATTTCCTTTAAGCGGAGCCGGAAGGATGTGAATTGATCCACCTTTTGAATATTTTGCGTTGTAATCGTACCAACCGCCGTCCGCGGCCCGAATTTCTATGATGTCCAAGGCTTTGTCGCCCATGACGGCGCAGGTCAATTCGCGCCCGGCAACGAATCGCTCGGCCAGCATGGCATCCCCATAGGGCCAGTCTTCTGCTCCACATTGGGACGGTGGGGGGTCGCCCGCGTTAACGATTACAACCCCGAAAGAAGAGCCCTCGCAGACCGGTTTGAGCACATAGGGAGGGGTCATGACATGGGCGCGCGCCGCCTCATGGCGGTCGACCACCCGGCCTTCCGCAACCGGAATGCCGGCCGCGGCCATGACGATTTTGGCCTGCTGCTTGTTCATGGCCAGAGCGGAGGCCAGCACGCCCGAATGGGTGTAGGGAATGCGCAAAATTTCGAGAATGCCCTGCACGGTCCCGTCTTCGCCGACCTTGCCATGCAGCGCATTGAGGGCAACATCGGGCCGGATCTCGGCAAGTCTGGCGGCAATGTCGCGCCCGACATCGATCTCGGTGACAGAATAGCCCTCGCCCCGCAGGGCTTTTGCGCAAGCCGCGCCCGAGCGCAGGCTCACTTCGCGCTCCGCCGACCATCCGCCCATCAGCACTGCGACATGCTTGCTCATTCTTTGTCTCCGCAGCGCTCAGGGCTGCCCGATGCGCTTGATTTCCCATTCAAGCGTGACGCCTGAAGTGTCCTTCACCCGGCGACGCACCTCTTCGCCGAGATTTTCAATATCGGCGGCGCTGGCCTTGCCGCGGTTGATCAGAAAATTGCAGTGCATTTCCGAAACCTGCGCATCGCCGACAACAAGCCCGCGACAGCCTGCAGCATCGATCAGCTGCCAGGCCTTGTGGCCCGGCGGATTTTTGAAGGTCGAGCCGCCGGTCTTTTCGCGGATCGGCTGCGCCGCCTCGCGCGTCGCCGTGATGCGATCCATTTCCGCCAAAATATCCGCCTGCTTGCCGGGACGGCCCTGAAACAAAGCCTGCGTGAAAATGACATCGGGCGGCGCAGACGAATGGCGATAGGCAAAGCCCATATCGGCATGGGTGAAGAGGCGCAGATTGCCCTGCCGATCGACGCCGCGCGCCTCGATCAGGACATCTGTTGTCTCGCCGCCATGCGCGCCGGCATTCATCCGCAAAGCGCCGCCGATGGACCCGGGAATGCCGCGAAAAAAAGCCAGACCATCGACGCCTGCTTCTGCGGCCGCGCGCGCGACTTTCACATCCGGCACGGCAGTGCCCGCGCGTATGCGGCAATCATCTTCAATGACGATTTCGCCAAAAGCCCTGCCCGACAGGCGGATCACAACACCTGCAACGCCGCCATCGCGCACGATCATATTGGAGCCAAGCCCGATTGTCGTGACCGGAATCGCGGCTGGAAGATTTTTCAGAAAATAGGCGAGATCGTCTTCATCTGCGGGATTGAACATGACCTGCGCCGGTCCACCGGCACGAAACCATGTATAGGGCGCCAAGGGCTGATGGGCGCTCAGACGCCCGCGCAATTGCGGCATGAGCGCATGAAGATCGGGCGTGATATCAGGCAGGCTCATGTGCCCGCCAATTGTTCGGGCAAAGCATAGGCCCATTGCGTGATATTGCCTGCGCCCAGAAAGACAATGTAATCGCCGGGCTTGGCGATTTCGCGCATGATCTGCGGCAGATCCTCGGGGCTCGCCAGCGGCTGCGCACGGCGATGGCCATGCGCCTTGATCGCGGCAACCAGATGATCGCGGTCGATGCCCTCAATCGGCTTTTCGCCCGCTGCATAGACATCGGACACGATGACCGCATCGGCATCGTTGAAACAGGTCGAGAAAGGCTCGAACAAGGATTGCAGACGCGAATAGCGATGCGGCTGCACGACAGCAATCACCTGCCCCTTGGTGGAGGCGCGCGCGGCACGCAGCACAGCGGCAATCTCGACAGGATGATGACCGTAATCATCGAAAATCAGCGCGCCATTCCATTCACCCGTGCGCGTAAAGCGCCGCTTGACGCCGCCAAAGCCAGCCAGAGCCTTGCGGATCGCCTCCACGCTCATGCCAAGCTCATAGGCGACCGCAATGGCTGCCGTGGCGTTGAGCGCATTGTGATGGCCGGGCATGGGCAGAACGAGATTTTCCAGATAAGTGGCGCCCGATGTCTTGCGATCGCGGATCAGCACATTGAATTTCGACACGCCGCCATCGAGCTGAACATCGAGCAGACGCACATCGGCCTGCGGATTTTCGCCATAAGTGATGACGCGGCGATCTTCGATCTTGCCGACAAGTTCCTGCACCGTCGCATGATCGAGGCACATGACCGCAAAACCGTAAAAGGGCAGATTTTCGATCAAGGTGCGGAAGGCCTCCTTGATCGCATCGAATGTCTTGAAATGATCGAGATGCTCAGGATCGATATTGGTGACAATGGCAACATCGGCAGGCAGTTTCAGGAATGTGCCGTCGCTCTCGTCTGCCTCCACCACCATCCATTCGCCCGCGCCCACGCGCGCATTGGTGCCATAGGCATTGATAATGCCGCCATTGACGACAGTGGGATCGAAACCGCCGGCATCGAGCAATGTGGCGACCATGGAGGTTGTTGTCGTCTTGCCATGCGTGCCGGCAACGGCCACGCATTGGCGAAGGCGCATGAGTTCGGCCAGCATTTCGGCGCGGCGCACCACCGGGATGCGGCGCTCGCGGGCGCTGGCCAGTTCGGGATTGTCGCGCCGGATCGCGGTTGAGACGACGACCACGGCCGCCTGCCCCAGATGATCTGCAGAATGGCCGATGAAAATGCGCGCACCTTTTTCGCGCAGGCGCTTCACATTGGCATTCTCATGGGCATCCGAACCCTGCACGTCATAGCCGAGATTGATCAGCACTTCGGCAATGCCGGACATGCCAATGCCGCCAATACCGACAAAATGGATCGGGCCGAGCTCGCGCGGCAGTTTCATCTTGCAATCTCCTGGCCTGCGGCGACGCGCTCGACGAGATCGGCGAGGCGCTCGGCTGCATTGGCAATGCCCGCGTGCTTGGCGGCTGCAGCGCGCTGCGTCAAGTCCTCGGGCGCGAAAGCGGCGCGCCCGAGGGCGGCTGCCAGCCATGCCGGATCGAAATCCTTCTGCGCCACGACATCCACAGCGCCAAAGGACTTCAGCTCAGCCGCATTGGCCGCCTGGTCCTGATCGAGCGCGAAGGGAAAGGGCACCAGAATGGCAGGGCGCCCGATCAGCGCCAGTTCCGAGACGGTGGAGGCGCCAGATCGCGCGATCACGAGATGGGCCTGTGCGATGCGCAGCGGCAGATCCTTGAAAAAGGGCGCCACTTCGGCGGCCAGATTCATCTGCGCATAGGCCGATTTGACACGCTGCTCATCTTCGCCGCGCGCCTGCTGCACAATGATGAGCCGGTCACGGATCTCTTGCGGCAGCAAAGCAATGGCGGCGGGCACAATATCCGACATGACGCGCGCGCCCTGCGAGCCGCCCGTCACGAGCAGGCGCAGCTTTTCATCGGCAAAAGAAGGATAGGGAATTTGCGCCGCCTCGATCACGGCGGGACGCAAAGGATTGCCCGTATGTCTGGCCTTTGCCAGAAGCGAAGATCCCGCACCCGACAAAGTCGGAAAGCCGGTTGCAATGGCATGGACGCCATCCGCCAGAAAACGATTGGCGCGGCCGATGACGGCATTTTGCTCATGCAGGACAGAGGGAATTTTGCGCAGCCGCGCCGCCAGCAGCGGCGGCACGGTGGGATAACCGCCAAAACCCACGACACAGGCAGGCTTGATGCGAGCAAGCAGGCCATAGGCCTCAAGCGTGCCGCGCGCCAGCATCACAGCTGCGCGCATTTTCGAGGCGAGACCGCCGCCCGTCGGCGTGGCTGCAGAGACTTTGTGAATCGCATCGGCGGGAAAAGCACCGCCGTAAATCAGCGCCCGCTCATCGGTGATGAGTTCCACCCTGTGGCCGCGCCGCTGCAATTCCCCAGCCAGCGCTTGCGCGGGAAAAAGATGTCCGCCGGTGCCGCCGGCGGCAAGGAGAAAAGGCCCCTTCACTCTGCGCTCACCGGGCGGGCAATTTCTGCGCGCGGCCTGCGCCGTGTCACGGCAATGAGAAAGCCCATGCCAATGCCCAGAGACAGAAGCGACGAGCCGCCATAGGAGATGAAGGGCAAGGTCATGCCCTTGGCCGGCATCAGATGAAGATTGACCGCCATATTGATGGCGCTTTGCACGCCAAACAAAACGATCAGGCCAGCCGCGGCAAAACGGCAGAAGGGATCTTCATTGCGCGAGGAGACATAGAGGCCGCGCAGCACGACAAAGGCGAAAATGGCGACGATGAACATGCAGAACAAAACGCCGAATTCCTCGCCGGTAACGGCGAAAATGAAATCGGTGTGGCTGTCGGGCAGAATGCGCTTCATCGTGCCTTCGCCCGGACCTTTGCCGAACCAGCCACCCGAAATGAAACTCTCCATCGCCGTATCGATCTGAAACGTATCGCTGGCCGTTGTGCCGCCCGCGCCCGGATCAAGAAATTTGTCGATGCGCGTGCGCACATGCGCGACAAATTTATAGGCAAAGAAAATACCGGCGACACCTGCCCCGCCAATGCCAATCACCCACAGCCAATGCAGGCCCGCCATGAAGAACAGGGCCGCCCAGACAATCGACAGGAGCATGGTCTGCCCGATATCGGGCTGCATGACGAGCGGCGTGACGGTGAGCGGCAACAGCAGCATGGCGATGATCGTGCCCGGCACATCGCGCCGGCGGGCGCCTTCCGAAAAAGCCCATGCCGCCAGAATGACGAAAGCCGGCTTGACGAATTCCGACGGCTGCACGCCGAAAATCCAGCGCCGCGCACCTTTCACCTCGACGCCATACATCAGCGCCATCACAACAAGACCCATGCCGCCGAGATAGACGAGCAAAGCAAGGCGCCTCACATAGCGCGGCGGCAGGAAAGAAATGCCAACCAGAACGCCGGCGCAGACCGCCAGAAAGACCACTTGCCGGTTGACGAAATGAAATGACTGCAGGCCAAGCTTTTCAGCCACCGGGGGCGAGCCCGCCATGGTGAGAACAATGCCCAGCACCATGAGTGCGCCAAGGCCGCCCAGCAGCCAGCGATCGACAGTCCACCACCAATCGGCGAAGGGCGAGCGTTCCGCGCGTGAAACCATGATCTTCCCTCAGCGCAGTTTCAGCGTCGACAGGCCGATGAGCGCCAGAACGAATGCAATGATCCAGAAACGGACCACGATCTGGGGCTCCGACCAGCCGAGCTGTTCGAAATGATGATGGATGGGGGCCATGCGGAACACACGCTTGCCCGTGAGTTTGAACGAGACCACCTGAACGATCACCGACAAGGCCTCGACAACGAAGAGGCCGCCGACAATGACGAGAACGATCTCGTGTTTGACGGCAACGGCAATCGTGCCGATCAGGCCGCCGATGGCGAGCGATCCGGTGTCGCCCATAAAGATTTGTGCCGGCGGCGCATTGAACCAGAGAAAGCCAAGACCTGCGCCAATGAAAGCACCGCAAATGACAGCAAGCTCACCCGTGCCCGGCACAAAATTAATGCCGAGATAATTGGCGAAAATTGCATTGCCGGCGACCCAGGCGATAATGGCAAATGTGCCCGTTGCAATCATCGAGGGCACGATTGCCAAACCATCGAGCCCATCGGTCAGATTGACTGCATTGCCGGAGGCGACAATGACGAAAGGCGCGAAAAGCAGAAAGAACCAGCCCATGTCGAAGAGATAGCCATTGACGAGCGGCACAGCCAGACCCGTGGTGGCCGGCGTGCCATAGACCATCATGATCAGACAGGCGACAAAGGCGATCAGCCCTTCGCAGGCCAGGCGTGCCTTGCCCGAAAAGCCTTTGTGACTCTGTTTCGTGACTTTCAGATAATCGTCATAGAAACCGATCAGGCCAAAACCCGCCGTAACAAGCAGCACAACCCAGACATAATGATTGCGCAAATTGGCCCAGAGAAGGGTCGAGACAATGAGGCCTGACAGAATCATCAGACCGCCCATGGTCGGCGTGCCCTTCTTGGTGAGAAGATGCGATTGCGGGCCATCGCTGCGGATCGGCTGGCCCTTGCCCTGCTTGAGGCGCAGCGCACTGATGATGCGCGGGCCGAAGAAGAAGACAAAGAACAGCGCCGTTGCTGCCGCCCCGCCCGTGCGCACCGTAATGTAGCGGAACACGTTGAGCGGTGTGAAATAGGGCGTGAAATCCGCAAGCCAGACGAACATGGATTACCCTTCGGATGTCTTGTTGGGCCCGTAACGCTCTTTGAGCGCAGCCACGACAGACCCCATTCGGCTGCCGTTCGAACCCTTGATCATGACGACATCGCCAGCGCGAACGGAGGCGACGAGTGTGTCGAGAATATTGGCGCAGGATGCGCCATGCAGACCGCGCTTGTCCTGCGGCAGCACATCATGCAGATGGCGCATCAGCGGACCCGCCGTATGAACAATATCGACCGGCAAAACAGAAATGGCATCGGCCAATTCGGCATGAAGAAAATCTTCTTCAGGGCCCAGTTCAAGCATATCGCCCAGCATGGCAATGCGCCGACCACCCTGCCCCGGCAGCGGCGCCTGCGCCAGCAAGGTCAAGGCGGCACGCATGGAAACCGGATTGGCATTATAGCTTTCGTCGATGAGCACGGCGACACCATCGCCCATGTCGAGGCGCATTTGCGCACCGCGTCCCTGCGGCGCACTCACGCGCGCAAGTTCCTGCGCTGCTTTTGCCACATCGACGCCGGCGGCGCGCACTGCCAGAAGAAGCGCCAGCGAATTCATCGCCAAATGTTTGCCCGGCGCACCAATTCTGTAGCTCAGTTTTTCGCCCATCACTTTGGCGCTCACCTGCGAACCATCCGGTTCGGCAGTGCAGGACAAAAGACGCGCGTCAGCCTCTTCCGTCTCGCCAAAGGTGAGAATTCCACCCGCCGGCGATTTGCGCGCCCAGTCATCGAGACGCTCATAATGGCGCGTATCGCGTGGGATGATCGCAATCCCGCCATTCTCCAGGCCCTCGAAAATCTCTGCCTTGGCATCGGCAATGGCCTCCACCGTGCCGAGATTTTCCAGATGGACCGGCGCAATGGCCGTAATCACGGCAATATGCGGGCGCACCATTTTCGACAGGGGGCGAATTTCATTGGCATGGTTCATGCCGATTTCGAAAATGCCGAAAGACGTGTCGATTGGCATGCGTGCCAGAGTGAGCGGCACGCCGATATGATTATTGTAAGAGGCAACCGAGGCATGGACCTTGCCGAAAGCGCCGAGCACATCGCGCAAAGCCTCTTTCGTGCTGGTCTTGCCGACCGAACCCGTCAACGCAATGACAAAGCCGCTCATGCGGGCGCGCGCTGCCTGACCGAGGCTTTCCATCGCGGCCATAACGTCGCGAACGACATAGAGCGGGCCAAATGGGCGCAGGGAATCGGCATGATTCTCGTCGACGACCGCGGCGGCCGCACCGCGCGCAAAAGCCGTCTCCACATAGGAATGGCCATCGCTTTTCTCGCCGCGAATGGCGAAGAAAAGATCGCCCGCCTGCAATGTGCGCGTATCGATCGATATGCCATAGACGGCACGCGGCATCAGGCCGAGCACGCGCGCGCGCAAGGGCGCGACAAGCTCAAGCCCTGTCCAGAGCGGCATGAAATCGCGGTCGAGATCGGTCGGGTCGCTCATGCCGCACCATCTGCAAGCGCCGTGCGCACGGCTTCATGATCGGAGAAAGGCAGGATTGTCGCGTCGACAATCTGCCCGGTTTCATGTCCCTTTCCTGCAACAAGGAGCACATCGCCCGATTGCAGCAGCGAAACACCATGGCGAATGGCAGACGCACGATCGCCGATTTCAACGGCTTTTGGTGCGCCCTGCAAAATCGCGCGACGAATGTCTGCAGGATTTTCCGAGCGCGGATTGTCGTCCGTCACAATGACACAATCGGCAAGGCGCGCAGCAATCTCGCCCATGATGGTGCGTTTGCCGGCATCGCGATCGCCGCCGCATCCAAAGACAAGAATGAGTTGCCCGCGCACCATGGGCCGCAGATTCTGCAAAACCTTTTCAAGCGCGTCAGGCTTGTGGGCATAATCGACAAAAATGGGGGCGCCATGGCGCGAGCCGACATGTTCAAGCCGCCCCGGCGCGCCGGATAATTTTTCCAAAGCGGCGAAAACAGCACCTGCCTCCGAGCCGGTGGCAATGCACATGGCGGCGGCCACCAAAGCATTGCTGACCATGAAATCGCCGGCCAGCGGCAGGCGCAGATCATAGATGCGCCCCTCATGCGAGAGCTGGACAGACTGGCCGTCGTTTTGGGCCTTCACATCGAGCAGGCGAATGAAGTCGCCTTTGCGACCGATGGTGCAAAGTTTCTGGCCGCGCGCGACAATGGCGGCCGCAACTTTTTCGGCCACATCGCAATCGGCATTGAGAACAGCGGGCTTTCCGACTTCCAGCAAACTATCGAAAAGGCGCAATTTGGCGGCGAGATAAGCCTCCATCGTCGGATGATAATCGAGATGGTCGCGCGACAGATTGGTGAAGCCCGCCACAGCAAGGCGAACGCCATCGAGGCGGCGCTGATCGAGCCCGTGGGAGGAGGCTTCCATCGCCAGATGGTCCACGCCCTCACCGGCCATTTCATCCAGCATGCGATGGAGCGTGACAGCATCTGGCGTGGTGAGCGAAGCAGAGACCGCCCCCGATGGTTTGATCACGCCCGTTGTGCCGAGTGCCGCAGCCTGATGTCCAAGCGCGGCCCAGATCTGGCGCGTGAAAGCTGCAACCGAGGTTTTGCCGCTCGTGCCCGTCACGGCGGCAATGGTCGCCGGCTGACGGGGATAAAACAGGGCGGCTATTTTCGACAGAGCCGCACGCGCATCCGCCACTTGCAGAAAAGCGGCGGGCGAAAGAGAATCCTGGGGCGCACGCTCGCCGACGATCAATGTCGCGCCCTTGGCAATGGCGGCTGCGACAAAATCCATTCCATCGGCGCGCGTGCCGGGAATGGCGACAAAGACAAAGCCCGGCGCAATGGCACGACTGTCTGCACTCACGCCGAAAAGCGGCATGTCGGCAGCTGGGCGCGCAACCCCAAGACTTTGTGCAATGTCGGCAAGTGCGATCACTGCGTCAGGCTCCCGTCAGCTTTCTGGCCGAAGCCAAGGCGCGCGAGTGCCGGGAAAGGTTGCTGGGGCAAGGCCAGGCGCGGCGGCCCGCCAAGCAGCGGACCGGTGCGCTCGATGAGCCGGCCCGTCACAGCGCCCGAATTCCACGCCGCCGTGCGATAGCCATGCGTCTCGGGCGTGCCCTGCGGCTCGTCCATGACGGTCAGGAACAGATATTTGGGCCTGTCGGTCGGCCAGATCGCCGTAAAGGTCGTGAGCACGCGGTCTTGCGAATAGCGTCCATTGACGACTTTATTCGCCGTGCCCGTCTTGCCGCCGGCATAATAGCCGCGCACGTCAATGTTGCGGGCCGAACCGGCCTCGGCATTGAGGCGCATGAGATAGCGCATGGCTTCGCTGGTTTCCTGCTTGATCACGCGCGGCGCGTCCCTTTTGGCATCCTCTTCGCTGCGTTTGAGGAAAGTGGGCGTGATCAGATAGCCCCCGTTCGACAAAGCCGCGACCGCCATCATGGACTGCAATGGGGCAACAGCGAGGCCGTGGCCGAAAGCAATCGTCATTGTGTTCAATTCTCCCCAGCGCTTGGGGACCTGGGGCTCGGCGCTCTCGGGCATTTCGGTGCGCATGCGGTCGAGCTGGCCCATTTTGCGCAGGAAGTTTTTATGGCCGTCGACGCCCACCATCATGGCCAGTTTGGCCGTTCCGATATTGGACGAATAGGTGAAGACTTCCGGCACGGTGAGGACGCGGTTTTGCGGTTTGTAATCGCCGATTTTATGGCGGCCGTAGCGAATGGCGCCACGCGCATCCACCGTGCTGCGCAGACTGACCCTGCCGGAATCGAGCGCCATGGCGAGCGTCAGGGCCTTGAAGGTCGAGCCCATTTCATAGGTGCCGACATGCATGCGGTTGATGCGGTTGGGATCGAGCGCATCGACGGGATTGTTGGGATCGTAATCGGGCAGCGAGGCAAGCGCGATCACTTCGCCCGTATTGACATCCATAATGGCGGCCGCGCCGGCCTTGGCCTTGTAGCGCTCAATGCCCTTGGCCAATTCGTCGCGCAGAGCATGGGTGACGCGCAGATCGATCGACATTTGCACCGGCTTCAGATCGGCAGCTGTCATCTGGAAGGCGCGATTGAGATCGCCGAGGCCCTGATTGTCGATATATTTTTCAATTCCGGCAATGCCGACATTGTCGACATTGGTGAAGCCGAGCGCATGGGCCGCCACCGCACCATTGGGATAGACGCGCTTGTTTTCCGGCATGAAGCCGATGCCCGGCAGGCCGAGGCGGAAGACTTCCTGGCGTTCCGTGGGGGTAACGGCGCGCTTGATCCAGACAAAGCCGCGGCGCGAGCCCAGGCGTTCGCGCAGATCATTGGCATTGAGCCCTGGCAGAACCGCGGTCAGCAATTCGACCGCTTCATCCTTGTCGATAATACGACGGGGCTCGGCGAAGATCGAAACGGTTTTCACATCCGCGGCCAGAATATCGCCATTGCGATCGACAATATCGGGACGCGCATTGGACACGGCTTCGCTGGCAGCGCGACGCAGGCTTTGCGTATCGGGCTTCATGCCAAGCCAGATGAGCTTGCCGCCAATCACCGCATAAAGGGCGACGAAACCGAACATGACAAGACGGATACGATGCGTGCTCTTGTCGATGCGCGTGCGCATGAGATTGGAGATGAGACGCATGAAGCGATTGCCGCGCGGCTTTTCAACCGGCGGCTCGACATTGCGTATATAGGGGCCAGGATGACGATCATCCGGATCGAAGGGTCTCATCGTGACCTCGTGGCAGATGTCGTGGCATTTGCAGCCGCAGGCGTGGCAACCCGCGCCGAGGGTTTCGTGTCGCGCGGCGTATTTGTGGGCTCGGAGAGGCCCAGCATTTCAAGCTTGCGCCCGATCGTGTCGGTTTTCGGTGCGCGATCGGGAAGCTCGGCAGCGCTGACGAGAATCTGGTCGCGGGCGACCTGCTGCATGTCGAGATGTTTTTCTGACAGGGTCTGCAGCCGCTCCGGACGCGTCAAATAGGCCCATTCGGCACGCAACATGCCGATCTTGTCCCGCTCGCGCTGGATTTCATGCTGCACTTTCACGATCTGCTCGGAAAACAGGATCGTCTCATATTTGATCGTATAGGCGTAAAGCGCCGAACCGACGAGCGCAGCAACAGCGAGGACATTGAGAAAACGGAACATGTCTATCGTCCCTTCGCCGAATGTGTGGGCAGGCTGGCAAGCGCGAGCAGGGCAGGATCGAGACCAAGGGGCGCCACATCCGTGCGCCGGCCCGCACGCAGACGCGCCGAGCGCGCGCGCGGATTGATTTTCGTCTCTTCATCGCTTGCCACAACAGGCTGCTTGCCTTCGAGAATGAATGTGCTGGGCGGCGGCACGGGCTCGCCCGGCAGCAACCGCGAACGGGCCTGACCGCGCCCCGAGCGCAAAGCAAAAAACTGTTTCACGATGCGGTCTTCCAGCGAATGAAAGCTGACGACGGCAAGCCGGCCCTCGGGCTTCAGCAAAGCCTCCGCACCCGCCAGCGCCTTGACCAATTCGCCAAGCTCGTCATTGACGGCAATGCGCAAGCCCTGGAAGGCGCGCGTGGCAGGATGAATATCGCCGGGCTTGCCCGGAATGATGCGACCGATGAGTTCCGCCAATTCGCGCGTCGTCTCATAGGGCTTGCTCTCGCGATCATGCACAATGGCGCGCGCAATGCGGCGCGAGGCGCGCTCTTCGCCATAATGATAGAGAATGTCGGCAATCTCTTCTTCCGATGCCGTATTGACGATGTCGGCCGCGCTGCGCCCGCTCTGGCTCATGCGCATGTCGAGCGGGCCCTCAAAACGGAAGGAGAAACCGCGCGCCGCCTGATCGAGCTGCATGGACGACACGCCAATGTCGAATGTTGCGCCATCGAAGCCGGACAGACCGCGCCGCGCCGCAACTTCGACGCAGGTCGAGAATTGCGCATGTTCGAGCATGAGGCGGCCATCATATTTGGCGACAAGCGCCTGCCCTGCTGCAATGGCATCGGGATCGCGATCGAAAGCCAGCACGCGTGTGCCGGGCGCAGCCAGAATGGCCTGCGTGTAGCCGCCGGCGCCAAATGTTCCATCCAGATAAAGGCCGCCCGCGCGCAGATGCAGGGCGCTGATGACCTCGCTCAGGAGCACGGGAATGTGCCGGGCCGGTCCGCCTGCGGCTTGAGACAGCTCAATGCCGCGGCCCTGCTCCATTCCCGTGCTCCTCGAGGTCGCGGCTAGTCCGCAGCCGCGGTCCGGTTGCTGAGCTCTTTCCGCAATTCGCGCACCCGGTTTCTGGCCTCGTCCAGATGCGCACGGAAGCGGCTCGGCTCCCAGATTTGAAACTTGTGACCCTGACCCACAAAGGTCACTTCCGAAGAAATGCCCGCGTAGGCTTTTACGCTGTCCGTCAGGACGACACGGCCTTCCGTATCGACCTTGAGGATTTCGCTCGTCCCCAGCAGGGCCGTGGAAAACAGGTCGCGCTCCTCCGAATAGGGCGAGAGCCTGTTCAACAGCCCGTCGATCTCCTTCAGCAGCGCGTGGCCACCGCAATCGACCGCCTGCGTATCGAGCGAAGGATGGACGTAGAGACCTTCGAATCCGTCGCGCGCCAGCACCGCTCGAAACGTGGCCGGTATCGAAACACGGCCCTTGGAATCGAGCCGGTTGGTGAAGTGCGAAACGAAACGGTCCAAAACGCCTGTCCAACACGAAACGCAGACCCTGCCCGAAGAGGCTGCACACGATCTTCGCGGCGCCTGACGGGCGCCGGGAGAACACGGGGGCAACACGAACTCCGAACGGGATGATTTGGGATAGCATGGGATATTATGGGCCGTCAATGAGAAAGCGAGTCATTTCGGGACAGTCTCGCCACAGCGCCCATTAGGAAGGGTTAACATTAACGAAGGGTTGAATTGCCGCCTGTTTCAGCACGGAAAAAGCAAGAAAAACGCCTTGCCCCCTGATTATTGCTGCATCGCTGCGCTCCTCACCCGAGGAGGAAAGGCCTCACGACCCCCACCCCGCTCGCCTTCGGCGGGTCGCCCCCCCTTGCGGGGAGGGGCTAGGGGTGGGGCTTGCGCGCGATCATCGTCAGGCGGCGCCGGGCGTTGCGCGACCTGCCATTACCGTATAAAGATATCTTTATATGTTGAACCCGACCCCGGCCCGGACATGACACAGGTCTCCCCCACCGCGCTGATTGCCGCCCTGGAAGCAGCTGGCGAGATCACGCGTATCCGCCTTCTGGCGCTTTTGGCCGAGGCCGAACTCACCGTCTCAGAACTCGTCACCATTCTGGGCCAATCGCAGCCGCGCATTTCGCGCCATCTCAAACTTCTGGCCGAAGCCGGTCTGATCGAGCGCCATCGCGAAGGGGCATGAGCGTTTTTTCGCCTGTCCGACCGTGCTGCCATGGGCGAAGTCGCCGGAGCCATTGTCGGGCGCCTCGATCGAGACGATCCGGTACTGGCCAGCGACCATGCGCGCCTTGCAGAAGTGCGCCGCTCGCGCGCCGAACAGGCGGCCCGTTATTTTGCCGAAACCGCCGCCGACTGGGATCGCATCCGCTCGCTGCATGTGCCTGAAGAGCGTGTCGAGGCTGCGCTGCGCGACATTATCGGCGATCAGCATTTTCATGCGGCTCTCGATCTTGGCACGGGCACGGGGCGCATGCTGGAGCTCATTGCTCCTCATGCCGACCGCGTTGTCGGCATTGATCAAAGCCCGGCCATGCTGAATGTCGCACGTTCGCGTCTCGATCATGCAGGCTTGCGCAATACGCAATTGCGTCAGGGCGATATTTACGCCCTGCCGGTGGAGCGCGATGCCTATGATCTCGTCGTCATCCATCAGGTGCTTCATTATCTCGACGATCCGGCGCGCGCCGTGCGCGAGGCCGCGCGCCGCCTGCGCCCGCAGGGGCGTCTCGTCATTATCGATTTTGCGCCCCATCATCTCGAATTCCTGCGCGAACAGCATGCCCATCGCCGGCTCGGTTTCGCCCATGCAGAAATTGCCGAAATGCTGGCCGAATGCGAGCTCGATCTGCAATTGCAGCGCGATCTGGTCGCAAGCGGCGACAAGGACCAACTCACCGTTTCGATTTTCGTCGGCCGCGACCGACGCATGATCACCGACATTCTGCCCAATCGCGAGGTCGCCTGATGAATTCCGCTTTGCGCCCGAGCCGCAACGGCAAGGCCGAGATCCGTGTCGTGCCGGATCTGGCGCGGCG
>CAZHOK010000036.1:17890-23323 GCA_964534115.1 uncultured Beijerinckia sp. | reverse complement strand
CCGCGAAAATTTTCATGTTCGCGCAATGCGGCATCGGCGCCTGTGTTCTGTTCAGTTTTAACTGGAGCGCTATTGCCACGGGGATCGCCTCTCTGGCGATTGTGGCCATCTATCCTTTCATGAAGCGCATCACCTCCTGGCCGCAAGCCGTGCTCGGACTTGCCTTCGCCTGGGGCGGCCTGATGGGCTGGGTGACAATTGAGGCCTCTCTCGCAGCGCCCGCCTTTCTCATCTATCTCGCAGCGATTTTCTGGACCATGGGCTATGACACGATCTACGCCTTGCAGGATGCGCGCGACGATGCGCTGGTGGGCATCAGATCGACCGCGCGGCTGTTTGGCGAGCGGGTGAAAACAGGCATTGGCGCGCTCTATGTGGCCACGCTTGTTTGCGCGGCTCTGGCCTTCTGGCTCGTTGGCGCAGGCGTGGCGGCCTATGCGGGACTTGCAGCTTTCGCCGCCCATCTGTGCTGGCAGATCTGGCGCATAGAGCCGGCAGATACGGCGCGCTCCTTGATGCTGTTCCGGGCCAATCGCGATGCCGGCCTCATCCTCTTTGCCGGGCTTTCGCTCGATACATTTTTCTGAAGTCCCATCCTGAGGGGAACTTGATCCAGCCCTGCCTTGTTGTGCCAAACCTGACTGGCACGGGCCGAGAAAATGCTGAAATGGGCGCTGTTTTTCTTTGTGCTTTCGCTCATTGCGGGCGTCTTGGGCTGGACCGGGCTCTCGGCTGCAACGGCCGGCATTGCGCGCGTGCTTTTCTTCATCGCGCTGATGATTTTTCTCATCTTCCTCGTCCTGGCCCTTGTCGCCGGCGAGATGCTTTTGTGATCGTTAGATGATCTTGCGCATGCGCGAGCAATCGCCGATGCGACGGCGCATCAGGAAACGCGGACGGCGCCGAATGGCGATCGCACCGCGCCGGCGCAAGCGAAAGGCGCGCCCCAGAACAAGCTGGCCGCAGAGAGCCTCCACCGGCTCGACCGTGCCCTCTCCCATGTCCAGCAAACGCGGACGACGAAAGAGGCGCGCTGCTGCCTGCCAATGAATGAGAATGCTTTCGTCATCTTCCGTTTCCTGCAGCACAATGGAGAGATCGGCATCGTCATGGACAAGGCAGAGACGAAACAAAGGCGCATCGGCACTGCCCGCCAGCACAAGCGCGACACCGCGAAAGGCGCTGCATGGAATTTCAATCTGCATGGAAATGCCGGCGCATCGGCGCGCAATCACAATCTTCTCCTGCCCGATATGCAGCATGCGCATGGACCCATCGGCGCGCGCATCATGCGCCATCAGGCGTGCGGAGAAAAAGGCGGGGGAGAAAATCCGGTCGGACATGGGCACCTGCTGAAACAGGCGTCAGTCTCGACCGGGTGCCGCCGGCAAAGAGCTAAGGAAAGCGGTTAAGGCCGGGTTGAGATTGCCAAATGGCAAGAAGAGCTTTGCCGCAAAGATTCAAATTTGAACGAATTACATCCGGCAGGCAGCAAAAACAGGCTCGACGCGCCCGTTCCAATCGCCGCGATATTGCACAATCAGATCTTCAGCCGCTGTGCGGCCGCTCTCGATCCGGCGATCCAGAAGGTCGATATGTTGCGCCTCATCCACGCCCTTTGCATCCAAGCGCGCGCGGCGGACAAGGCCCGCACGCGAGAGGCCAAGAATCTCGCGGCCGATCTCACGTAAGGTGCGCCCGCCAATCTTTGCCCCAAGACCTTCGCGCGGCACGGCATCGCGCAGGGCCTGACGCTCTGCAGCGCTCCAGTGCTTGACCACATCCCAAGCCGCATCGAGCGTCGCACCATCATACAGAAGGCCGACAAAAAAAGCCGACATGGCCGTAGTATGTTCAACCGAACCCGCGTCCGCGCCGCGCATTTCGAGAAAACGCTTGAGGCGCACTTCCGGAAAGATCGTCGAAAGATGATTGGCCCAATCGGAGAGCGTTGCGCGCTCGCCCGGCAATTGCGGCAGGCGGCCTTCTAGCAAAGCGCGGAAATCCGCACCGGCAACATCGTGATAGACATTGCCGCGCTTGACGAAATACATCGGCACTTGCAGCGCATAATCGACGTAACGCTCAAAACCCATGCCGTCTTCGAAAGCAAAGGGCAGCATGCCGGCGCGATGATGATCCGTGTCGCGCCAGATTTCAGAGCGCTCGGACAAGCGCCCATTGAGCTTGCCCTCGGTGAAAGGCGAATGGGCAAAAAGCGCCGTCGCCAATGGCTGCAGCGCCAGAGAGACGCGCAGTTTTTTCACCATGTCGGCTTCTGAAGAAAAGTCGAGATTCACCTGCACCGTGCAGGTGCGATACATCATGTCGAGACCGCGTGTGCCGACTTTCGGCATGTAATTGGTCATGATGCGATAGCGGCTTTTGGGCATGACAGGCGTTTGCGCAAGTCCCCACAAAGGGCTCATGCCGAGCGACAGGAAACCAATGCCATGGGCAGCGCCAACACGATTGGCCGCAGCCAGATGATCTTCCAGCTCGGCTTTCGTCTGATGCAGATTTTCGAGCGGCGCGCCCGACAATTCGAACTGGCCGCCGGGCTCGAGAGAAATGGCGCCCCCACCCTTGGCATCGAAAAGGCCGATCAGCGCCTCGCCATCAAAAATCGGCTCCCAGCCGCTATGGGCCTGCATGCCCTCCAGGAGCGCGCGAATGCCGCCGGCGCCCCCACGGCCCTCATAGGGAACGGGTGTCAGATCGCTCAGATAGAAGGGGAATTTCTCATGTTCGGTGCCGAGGCGAAAATCGGCGTCCGACTTGCAACCGGCCGCAAGCCACGCGACGAGTTCGTCGCGAGACGCCACAGGCGTCAGATCGGTCACATCGCGGGCCATTCTTCTTTTCCCAACACCCTTTTTGCCCGGCCCGCGCCGCGGACCATCGCTTACATAGGCCGGGCCGCGCGACAAAACAATGACCGCCCGGCGCCAGAGCCGGGCTGGCGCAGGAGGCCAGCCTCGTCTAGTGCTTTAAAAAACCGGACAACCACGGGGACAGGCCCCTTGTCGACCTACGATTTTTCCGCCCCACGGCTCTTTCTCGACGCGCCGCTTGGCCCAAATGCCGAGATCGCGCCCGAGCGTGACCAGTCGAATTATCTCCTCAACGTCCTGCGGCTGGGCGATGGCGACGAGATTCTGGCCTTCAACGGCCGGGACGGCGAATGGCGGATGCGGCTGCGCGCCCTGTCGCGCAAATCGGCCCTGCTTGTTGCGCAGGAACAGACCCGCGCCCAAACCCAATCCGGCGACATCCAATATATATTCGCGCCGCTGAAACATGCGCGCCTCGATTACATGGTGCAGAAAGCGGTCGAGATGGGCGCAAGTGCGCTTGTGCCGGTGATGACCCATCGCACGCAGGCCTCGCGCGTCAATCTGGAACGCATGCGCGCCAATGCGATCGAAGCTGCCGAGCAATGCGGCATACTCAATCTGCCCAAAGTCGAAGAGACAATCCGGCTCGACAAATTGCTGTCGCAATGGCCAGCGGATCGTCATCTGATTTTTTGCGATGAAGATGCGCCGATTGCCGATCCCTTGGCTGCCTTGCGCAAGATTCCGCGCGGACCCATGGCCATTCTCATCGGGCCGGAAGGCGGTTTCGATCAGCAGGAACGCGAATGGCTGTTGCGCCTGCCAAATGTCACACGGCTGTCGCTGGGCCCACGCATTCTGCGCGGCGATACAGCGGGCGTCGCTGCGCTCGCTCTTGTGCAGGCTGCTTTGGGCGATTGGTCCTGAAAACAAAAAAGGCGGCGATACAAGATCGCCGCCTTTTTCACGTCAATCAGATGCCGATCAGAAGCCGATGGCGAGTTTCAGGCGATAATTGGCGCGCTGAAAGTTATCGAGATCGAACGGGCCTGAAACATTGCGCGCCTTGCCGGCAATCTGGGGCAGGAGGACGGCATTGATCATGATATTGTCAGCCGGCTTGAAGGCGAAGGTCGGGCCGAAATAGAGGGCCTGTCCATCGAGAGTGCCGAAGAAGGATTTGCTCCAGGCCTGCTGCCAGCGCGCTTCGGCGCCGACAAAAAACTTATCATCGACGACCGAATAGGTGAGTGCTGTGGACAGAGCCGAAGCCGATCCATTGCCCCAGGCCTGTGTCTCGGCATCGCGGCCGCGGGTGGTGGCAAAATTGGCATTGGCCGCCCAGAAGAGACGATCGCTGACCGGCGCATCAATCTGCGCTTTAAATTCCGCGCCATAGGCGGTGGCATTGCGGCCGCTGATCGCATCGACACGCGACCAGCGCGGCTCAAGAGCGAGCGTCAGCGCAAAAGGATTGGAAGCACCGCGCTCGATCAGACGATGGCGCACTTCAAAAGAAATGCCATCGAAAGAATAGGCGCTGCGATCGTTGAAGGTGGAATTGTTCTTCAGGCTCGACCATGTGCCAAACAGCGATCCGGCAAAGGCCCAATTGTCGACCAATGTGGAAGAGAATTCGAGTTTCTGCGCGACGCCGCGATAGCGCCCGTCAGCAATGCCCCAGGAGCCATTGGTCTCAAGCGCAAGGCCCTTGTCGCCCGGCTTGCCGACATCCGTGCCGCTGGTGAAACCGAAAATGTCGCCGCCCGGCACGTCTGCCACCTGCGGAGCAACCGGTGCGGAAGCCTTGGCCGAACGCAGGTCAGCCGCCGCTGCAGGAGCCGCCAGAAAAAGCGGCAAAGCGATGAAAGAAAGAGTCCGCAACATCGGATTTTTATTCCTTACGTAAGAAGTGTTCGTGGCTTAATCTTAACTTGACCGTCCATGCGTGTCAGCAGCAAAAATCAGAACATCGCGGGCATCCACCGCAAGGCGAACCTGCTGCCCCGGGCGAAAGGCCCGTGCATCCCTCAGCCTGGCATGGATATCTTGCGCGAGGCCGTCCACCCGCAACCGCAGCCTGTCGACACGGCCCAGAAACCGCCGCGCGGTAATCTCAGCCGGCGCCCCGCCCTCAGCGGGATCGAGCAGCAAGGCCTGCGGACGCACGCAGACAGTGCAGGCCCCCTCAATGCCTGCCGGCGCTGCAAAGACGCCGATCGGCGTTGTCACGACGCCATTTACCGCGACCGCTTCGATCTCGTTGAAGTCGCAAAAAAAGCGCGCGGCGAAAAGCGTCTGCGGACGGAAATAAAGCTCTTCGGCGGTTCCTGTCTGGACGATCCGTCCCTTGCGCATCAGCGCAATGCGATCGGCAATATGCATGGCCTCTTCGGGATCATGCGTGACGACGACGGCCGATATGCCTTCCTCGCGCAACAAATCCATCGTTTCCTCGCGCACCTGTTCGCGCAGGCGTTGATCGAGGTTGGAAAAGGGCTCGTCCATCAGAATAACGCTGGGACGCGGCGCCAAGGCCCGCGCCAAAGCAACGCGCTGCTGTTCGCCGCCCGACAGAAGATGGGGATGCGTATCG
>CAZHOK010000036.1:0-17880 GCA_964534115.1 uncultured Beijerinckia sp. | reverse complement strand
TAATCGGCAAGTGCCACGCGATTGAGGCCGCGCATGGCCCAGTCGCGCGCTTTGGCGCGCGGCATGTGGCGCAGGCCGAACATGACATTTTCCAGAACGGTCATGTGCGGAAACAGAGCATAATCCTGAAAGACAAGACCGACGCCGCGATCCTCGGGCGGGACGAAATCATCCGGCCCGGCGACTTCGCGCCCATCGAGCAGGATGCGGCCCGAAACAGGGGCCTCAACGCCCGCCGCCAGACGCAGCAATGTCGTCTTGCCGCAGCCCGATGCACCGAGCAGGCAGAGAACTTCTCCCGGAGCCACCGCAAGGGACACATCGTCCACGGCGACCAATCCGCCATAGGACTGGCGGACATTCTCGATGACGAGAAAGCCTGCACAGCGCCCGCGCAGCGGGAAGAAAAAATCGTCGTCCTTGTCTCTCATCGGCCCGGCTCGGAAAGGAGAGCGCTTTCTGCCGCATTTTGCCCCTCGACTGCAACCTTGCGCTGGCCGATGCGCGACAGCAGGATGATCGGCAGCAGGCCGAAGAGGACAATGGCCAAAGCGGCAATCGAGCCATCTTCATAGGTGCCGCGTGCGGCCTCGCCGTAAAGATGGGTGGCCAGCGTCTCGAAATTCAGCGGCCGCAAGAGGAGCGTCGCCGGCAATTCCTTCATGCAATCGACGAAGATGAGGACTGCCGCCGACAGGAGAGCGGGCGAAATCAGCGGCAGATGGATGCGGGTGACGACACCGCTGGCGCTGGCACCCAAAGTGCGCGCCGCATGATCGAGCGAGGGCGAAAGGCGGGCCAGCCCGTTTTCAATATTGCCGGTCGAAATTGTCAGAAAGCGCGCAACATAGGCGTAGATCAGAGCGGCACCGCTGGCCGACATGAACAGGCCTGTCGATATGCCAAACAGGGCATGGGCCGTATCGCCGACAAACGTTTCGATCAGCGCAATGGGGCCCAGCAATCCGATGGCGAGCACGGTGCCGGGAATGGCATAGCCGAGACTGGCAGTGCTCAGGATCATTTGCGTCACGCGCCCGCGCAACAGGCGCGCGGTAAAGGCCAGAACAAGGCCTATGGCAAGGGCGACCGCCGTTGCCAGCGCTGAAATCGTCACCGTATTGATGGTCTGCGTGATCAGGCTCGTGGAAATGCCGGCAAATTGCACACGCTCCAAGGCCTCAACGAGCAGATGAAGGGCGGGGGCAACAAACCCGATCACAACCGGCAGAGCGCAAGCCACGATCGCCAGCAGAGCTTTGAAACCATGCAGAGGCTCGGGGCTGAGCCGGCGCGAACGCTGCGCCGCACCGGCATAGGACTGACGACGGCGGGCATATCGCTCGATGAGAATGAGCGAAATCACCAAAGCCAGCATGATGAGCGCAATCTGCGCTGCACCGGGAAGATTGGAGCGATTCACCCATGTCGAATAAATCGACACAGTCATGGTGCGCACGCCCAAAAATTCCGAGGCCCCAATGTCGTTCAGCGCATCCATCAGCGCGAGCGACGCACCCACAGCAATCGCCGGGCGCGCCAGCGGCAAGGCAACATGCCAGAACAGGCCGAACCGGCTTGCTCCCAAAGTGCGCGCAACCTCGACAAGGCTCGCCATCTGCATGACGAACATGGCGCGCGTGGTGAAGTAAACATAAGGGAAAAGCACAAAGCCGAAGAGCAGAATGCAGCCGCCCATCGAACGAATGTCAGGCAATATGAGATCGCGCGGCGAAGCAAGACCCAGCATGGCGCGCAAAGCGCTCTGCACCGGCCCGACCGGATGGAGAAGATCGAGATAGGCGTAAGCGATAATATAGGTCGGCATGGCCAGCGGCAGCAGCAGAGCCCATTGCAGCACGCTGCGTCCTGGAAAATCATAAGCGGTCACCAGCCATGCCGCACCTGTGCCGATGACAATCACCAATATGCCGACACCAACCAGCAAAATGGCCGTGTCCATCACCGCCTGCGGCAGGACATAAGCCACCAGATGCGGCCAGAGATCGCCCGAGCCCTGGGCTGCGAGAAAAAGCAAAGCAACAACGGGCGCCGCGACAAAGATCGCGACGATTGCCGAGACAATCGGAAATCCGGAAATGCCACGCGTCATGCGCGTCATTCGTGTGGCTTCACTTGCTGTCAATTGTCAAAACCAACCTTGTCAACCAGCATGCTCGCAGCGCGGCGATGACGCGCAATCTCAGTCAGGTCTTTCGTGTCGGGCCGGAGCGAACCGAGCGCCGCGATGATCGGATTGACTGTTGCGCCGGGCTTGACGGGATATTCGAAATTATCCTGCGTGTAGATTTTCTGTCCCTCGTCGGACACAAGAAACTCGAGGAATTTGACGGCATTGTCCCGGTTGGGTGCATTTTTCGCAATGGCTGCGCCAGAGGCATTCACATGCGTGCCGCCCGTCTTGAATGTCGGCAGCAGAACCTTGATCGCATCGCCCCATTTGAGCTGATCGGGCCCGCCGGCGCCCGAACGCATCAGGCCGACATAATAGGAATTGCCGACGCCCGCCTCGCAGAGATTGCCCAAAATATCGCGCGCGACTTCGCGATCGCCGCCCGTGGCACGACGCGCCAGATTGGCCTTCACACCGCGCAGCCAGGTCTCCGCAGCAGCCTCGCCATGATGGGCAATATAGGCCGAGATCAAAGCGATATTGTAAGGATGCTGGCCTGAGCGGATGCAGAGCTTGCCCTTCCATTTGGGATCGGCGAGATCTTCATAGGTGATCGCCTCATCTTTCACGCGATCTTTCGAGACATAGACCAGACGCGCGCGCATCGAGAGCGCAAACCAGCGCCCTTCCGCATCGCGCAATTGCGCCGGAATGGAAGATTCCAGCGTCTCGGATTTGATGGGCTGGGCAATGCCTTTCTCGGCAATTTCGACAAGCCGCGCGACATCCACCGTCATGAGCACATCGGCCGGCGAGCGCGCGCCTTCAGCCTGCACGCGCTCGGCCAAGCCATCGTTCATGAAAATCGTATTGACCTTGATGCCGGTCTTTTTCGTGAAGGCTTCGATCAGGGGGCGAACGAGGCCAGGCTCGCGCACAGTGTAGAGATTGACTTCCTGCGCTTTGGCTGCACCGGCAAAACCCAACAATGCGAGGGCGCAGAGGGTGGATCTGACAAAAGCTTGGGCCAAGACATCGACTCCCGATCAAAAGCAAGGCCCAGGGGATAAGCTCCGCAGGCACAGACCAGGCGGCCTGCGCATATCCGTTTTGCTGTTTCCCATGAACAAGGTTCAAGGCCTTGCCACGTGAATGCGCTGTCGCCAGCTGCTGGATTTTTCGTAACAGCTGCAGAAGAAACCGGTCAACAATTATGATCTTTATTTAGTCCAGTTCTAAAGTAGCCAAATGAGGCCCGATAAAGGCCCCTCCGACAAGATTTCGGAAGTCCATGAAGCCCGCAAATCTTGCAAGGCCTAAATGTCGTGCGCTTGCACGCCAGTGTCGGCTTCTCTACACCTGAGCGGCGTTTCTCTCCTGCGAAAGCCGCCATTTGAACCACATGCCGGATCAAGCCTTTCTGCTCGACGCCATGGTCGATTTGGCGCGGCGCGCGGGCAAAATGGCGCTGGTCCATTTTCGCCCCGGCGAGCGGACATCGGCCGAGGTTCAATCGAAAGCGGGCGGCTCGCCCGTCACCGCGGCCGATCATGCGGTCGATGCTTTTCTATTCGAAACCCTGCCAAAACTGGCCCCCGATGCGGGCTGGCTGTCCGAGGAGACCGCCGACACGCCGGAACGGCTGGGCCGCAAGCGGCTTTTTATCGTCGACCCGATCGATGGAACCCGCGCCTTCATGAGCGGCGATCCCCGCTGGGGCATTTCCATTGCCCTGGTGGAGGCTGGCCTGCCCCGGATCGGCGTTTTGCACATGCCGGCACTCAATGAGACCTATTCGGCCATTGAGGGGGGCGGCGCCCATCGGGATGGCCGGGCCTTGCGCGTCTCACCAGCCGAATCGCTTGCCGGGGCCAGAATGGCCGGCCCCACACCCCTGATGGAGCGGCTCGAACGCGCAGGCCTGCCGCTCCTGGCGCAGAAAAAAGTCCCGTCGCTGGCCTATCGCATCGCCCTTGTGGCCAGCGGCGAGATCGATGCCGGCCTTGCCTCGACCAATGCCTGCGATTGGGATATAGCGGCAGCCGATTTGATCGTGCACGAGGCTGGGGGATTCCTCGCCGACCTGCAGGGTCGCCGACCTGTTTATAATCAAAGTTTACCCAAACACGGCATTCTGGCCGCCGCGCCAGAGCGCTTCCGGGACGAGATCACCGCAAGATTGCGGGCCGTCACCTGAGGGCGATGCCGCACAGACAGACAGAGCCCGGCAGAAGGCTCCGCAAACCCGAGTGGAACCGACAATGACCGATACTGCGCGCGAATCGAAACAGCTTTTGCATCTGGTGTTCGGCGGCGAACTCGTCAGCCTCGACAGCACCGAATTCAAGGACACGTCGAAAATCGACGTCGTCGGCATTTTCCCCAATTATGCGACCGCCCATACCGCCTGGAAATCGAAGGCCCAGGCGACCGTCGACAATGCCCAGATGCGCTATTTCATCGTGCATCTGCATCGCTTCCTCGATCCGACCTGAGCGGCGCGCGTTGATCGCCATCCTCGCCAGCAAAACTGCCCGCGCCCTGGCCCGCACATTATCGGGCGCGAGGCCAGGATGACGAGCCGCAGCGCACTTTTGTCTGCCTATCGCGGCGCAACGATTTTGTTCGCGCCCTTCGGGCCCATGCTGCTTGAATGGCGGCGAGGACGCGGCAAGGAAGATGCCGGGCGCCTGCGCGAAAGGCTGGGGCATGCCAGTCAGCCCCGACCGGCCGGGCCGCTCGCCTGGCTGCATGGCGCCAGTGTTGGCGAGGGCGTGGCTCTGCTGCCGCTGGTCGAGCAATTGCGGGCGCGCGGTTTTCATGTGCTTGTCACGACCGGCACTGTGACTTCGGCGCAAGTGCTGGCGCAACGCCTGCCGGGCGGGGCCATCCATCAATTCGTGCCGCTCGACGTGCCTTCCTATCTGCAGCGTTTTCTGGATCATTGGCGCCCCGATCTCGCCATGCTGGCGGAATCGGAAATCTGGCCCAATCTCATCGATGAAACGACGCGCCGGGGCACGCCTCTTGTGCTCGTCAATGCGCGCCTGTCGGAGCGCTCCTTCCAGCGCTGGCAACGATTTCCAGCGGCCATTTCCGCGCTGCTGCGACGCGTCGATCTGTGCCTGGCGCAGACGCGCGACGATGCCGCACGGCTGATGCTGCTGGGCGCGCCGCGCGTGCATGTGACGGGCAATCTGAAATTCGATGTCGCCGCACCGCCCGTCGATCCGGCGCGCCTGGCGGAACTCTCCGCCCTGATCGGCCCGCGCCCCGTCTGGGTTGCCGCCTCCACGCATGCGGGCGAAGAGAATATTGCCCTGCAGGTGCATGGCGCGCTGGTCCAGCGCTTTCCCAATCTCTTGACCATTATCGTGCCCCGTCATGCTGAACGCGGCGCCGATATTGCCTGGCTCTGCGCCATGGACGGGCATGCAGCGGGCCTGCGCTCGCGCGGCGATATGCCGACCAACGAAACCGGCATTTATATTGCCGATACAATGGGCGAACTCGGCCTGTTCTACCGCGTGACGAGTCTTGTCTTCGTCGGCAAATCTCTGGCCTCAAAAGGCGGACAAAATCCGATTGAACCGGCAAAACTCGGCAGCGCCATCCTGCATGGCCCCCATGTTGCGAATTTTTCCGAAGTTTATGACATGCTCGACAGATCGCAGGGCGCCATTGAAGTGGGCGATGCCGACACATTGGCACGCACATTGAGCATGCTGCTCTCAGATACGGCCATGTTGCGGCGTATTGCGCGCGCGGCATCCGAAACAGTGGAAGAACTCGGCGGCGCCTCAATCAATATTATGCAGGCGCTCGAACCCTATTTTGTACATTTTCAAATGGAACGACGATAATGCACGCACCGGAATTCTGGTGGCACGACACGCCCGATTGGCGGGCGCTCGCGCTCAAACCATTGGCTGCAATTTACGGCGCCATCGCGGCGCAAAATATCGCGCGCAAAGGTCAGCAAGCCTCTGCGCCGGTGATCTGCATCGGCAATTTTGTCGTCGGCGGCGCCGGCAAGACACCCACCGCTTTGGCCCTTTGCGCCATGCTGCGCGCCATGGGCCGCAATCCTGCTTTTCTTTCGCGCGGCTATGGCGGCACGCTTTCAGGCGGTGCACCGCTGCGCGTCGACCCTGAGATCCATTCTGCCGCCGAAGTGGGCGATGAACCGCTGCTGCTGGCAAGGACAGCGCCCACCATGATCTGCCGCAACCGCGTGGCTGGCGCACAGGCGGCCATCGAGGCCGGCGCCGATGTCATTGTGATGGACGATGGCCTGCAAAATCCCTCGCTGAAGAAAGATCTTTCCTTTGCCATTGTCGATGCGGCAACCGGCATCGGCAATGGGCTGTGCCTGCCGGCTGGCCCGCTGCGCGCGCCCATGACGGCACAATGGCGCGCGATTGATGCGATGCTGATTGTGGGAGAGGGCAAGCCCGGCGATACAATGGCGCATCGCGCCTATGCGGCCGGACGCCAGACCTTGCGCGCCAAGCTTCTGCCCGAGCCCGAGACGGCCGCAAAGCTGCGCGGGAAAAATGTTCTGGCCTTTGCGGGCATTGGACGTCCGGAGAAATTTTTCGCCACAGTTGAATCCTGCGGGGCCAATATTGTTGCGCGTCGGGCCTTCGCCGATCATTACGCCTATACCGCGCCCGATTATGCAGCCTTGCGCGCAGAAGCCGAAAAAGCCGGCGCGGATCTGATCGTCACCACGCAGAAAGATGCGGTCCGGATTTCTGCAGATGCTCTGCCGGATATGCTGGCCCTGCCAGTCACGCTTGTCTTTGACGATCCGACCGCAATAGCGCGGCTCGTGGCGGCCAAAATCACCCGCGCTTGACGCCCAGGCTGCGGAGTTTGGCCTCCGGCGAGACATAGGCCTCCTGCCGGTCGACATCCCAATAGCGCAGGTCTTCGACCGCGATCGGTTCGCCCGTCACCGCGCAGCGGACGAAAGAACCCGGACGCAGGATCCGGAAATCCCCGTCAAGAAATTCAATCTGGGCTTCGCCGGCCGGCATGGGGCGGCGCTCGAACCTGTTCATCTCGTCTGACCGCTCTCGTGTCACCGTTCAAGTGATTAGCCCGAAACGCACCGCTTGCCAATCGCAAGCAAGGCCCCGTTCAGGCCGTATTGTCCTCACCCCCTGCAACCGCCGGGGAGGCGCCCGAATGGGGCAGGCGCACCACCGTCACGGTACAGGGCGCCTGCGCCACCACTTGCGAGGAGACAGAGCCCAGATAGCGGCGCAAAGGCGAACTGGCGCGGGCGCAAATCAGGATCTGGTCGACATTGTTCGAGATTGCAAATTCGATCAGCGCCGCCGCCGGATCGGCGCTTTCCAGAACATGGAACGTGACCTCGCCTTGCGAACGGCCCAGCGGACGCGCCCATTCTTTCAGCCCGACAAGACGCATCATGTGAATGTTGCGACCCTCTGCATCCCGGCCATAATCAAGTGCGATGCGATTGAGCTTCAGCACATTGACGCAAGCCAGACGCGCATCGGGGACGAAATGCAGCACGCGGGCCGCCTCGCGGCGCAAAGCCTCGGCCAGCGGCTCCATATCATCGGAGAGATCGAGTGCGGCCATGACAATGGGCGCGCTGGTGGCAAGTCTCTCGGCGACATCCTTGGGCGCTTCAATGTCGCGTGTGGCCGAACGGAAGCGACGCTTGAGTGTCGCCAGAATGCCCGAAGCCTCCTTGCGCTCCGCGCGCTCGCTCAGGCGCACTTCATCGGGATGCTGCAGATCGAACAATAATTGCGCGGCACTGGGATAACGCTTTGCGGCATCGGGTTCCAGACAGCGCAGAATGATTTCCTGCAGCCAGGGCGGAATATCGGGATTGATCTTGCGCGGCGGCACGGGATCGCGCCACAGGCGCCTGCGCAAAGCGCGGTTGAATGCCGGAATGCCCCACGGCCGCACTTTCGTGGCAAAATGATAGAGCAGCACGCCCAGCGAAAAAATATCGGAGCGCGGATCGGTGCGATTGCGCAAGATCTGTTCGGGCGAAATATAGGGCCCCGTGCCCATCGGCACGTGAAATTCCTCTTCCAGCAGATCGGGCAATTGCAAATGCCGCGACAGGCCGAAATCGATCAAGGCCACTTCGCCGCTGTCGCGGATCATGATGTTGGAGGGCTTGATATCGAGATGCAGCACATTCTGCCGGTGCAGATCGACCAAAGCGGCAGCAATTTTGGCACCGATCTGCGCCACGCGCATGGGTGGCAGCGGCGCCTCATCGAGCAGCTTCAGCAGATTTTCGCCCTGGATATATTCCATGACAATATAGGGCTGCTGCGCCAATTCCTTCACCGCAACACATTTGGGCACATGAACGCCCGACAATCGCGGCAGGATCATCATTTCCATTTCGAAACCGACGATGATCGTGGCGTCGTCGCCATCGAGAATGCTCGGCACTTTCATGACAAGGGGAATGTCGATCCCCGGCTTGGTGACACGCCAGAGGGAAGCCATGCCGCCGGCATGAAGTTTTTCACCGATGGTAAAGCCATCGACGACAGAGCCGGTTTCGAGCTGCTGGCGCACCATGATCAACGCCCGATGTAAAGCCGCGCCGCCAGAATTTGCGGCAAATGTGCAGCGTGAATTTTGCCGGCCGCACGCTCAATATCATAGGCCGTCCGCAGATAAGTGAATTCACCCTTGTCCGTATCGAGAAGGCCCCAGGCTGCAGCAGGATTTTCATCGCGCGGTTGGCCGACAGCCCCTTGCACGAGAAGCCATTGACGATTGCCGATCAGCGGAATGGGCATCCCGGCCTGCGGCTTGAAAGCGACAGCCGGCTTCATCGATGTCATGTGATAAAGGGCTGGCCGATGAACATGGCCGCAAAAAGTCAGCCGCTTGTCCGTGGCGCGCAAAGATCGCTCGGCCTCTTTGGCATCGGTAATATAGCGCCATTGATCGGGCGCGGTTGCATCCGAATGAACATAGAGACGATCCTCCTCGGCATAGGAGGATTTGAGCCCGCGCAAAAATGCGATCTGCGCAGCATCAAGCTCTTCATGCGTCCATAAAATCGCTTCGCGCGCATATTGGTTCATGCCCTCGGCCGTGCCGCTCACTGCCGCTGCATCATGATTGCCCTGCAGGACAATAGCCTCGCGCGTTTCGCGCAATTCGGCGATGCGATCGACAACATAGACGGGATCGGCGCCATAACCGACGAGATCGCCCAGAAAAACGAGCCGATCCACGCCCTGCCGCGCGGCCTGCGACAGGCAGGCGTCCAGCGCCTCGCGATTGCCGTGGATATCCGCCAAAAAGCCAATGCGCATTGAAACCGGCTCCTCCCCGGCAGCATGTTCTTAGGCTTTAAGCGCGCCCGCTACGATCTGGAACAAAGACGTAAGCTCTCTGCCTCGTCATTGCGAGGAGCAAAGCGACGCGGCAATCCATCTTGGCGACAGATGGATGGCTTCGTCGCTTTGCTCCTCGCAATGACGGGCGGCGCCTTGACCTCAGAACAAATTCCCCTGCCCCGCCCCCGCCGGCTTTTTGGGCGCAGGCTTTTCTGCCGCTTTCTTTGGCGCCGGCTCGGCCCCGGCAATGGCTGCCACGCGGCCATCGGCAAATTCCAGCTCGAGCCGTGCGCCCGGCGCAATGGCGGCGGCGGCGCGAAGCGGCTGGCCGGCCTCATCGCGCACCAGCGCGAAACCGCGCGCCAGAACGCTCTGATAGCTCAAGGATGAGAGCAATTTTGCCAAAGCGCCAAGCTGCTCGGCGCGCCGCTCAAGCGGCTTGAGCCTGACCTGATTGAGGCGGCGTGCGATCTGGTCGATCTGGCGGCGGGCATTGGCGGCCGATTGTTTTTCAAGCGCAATGCGATTGGCGAAAGCGCGCGCCAGGCGCGCCTGCAAATCGCCGATCCGCTGGCGATGCGGAACGGCGATCTGGCGTCCCGCCCGCGACAGATTTTCACCTGCCGCGCGCATGGCGCCCTGGCGGCGCGCAAGTTCGGCTTGCGGGGAATGGCGCGCCAGAGATTGCGCGGCGCGGCCCAGCCGCAGCTGATCCTTTTGCAGCCGTGCGCGCAGGCTTGCAGAGAGTTTCTCGCCCGCCCGGTCGATCCGCTGACGAGGGACCGCCACAACATCCTCATGGCTGGGCAGGGCGCGCACCAGACCGCGCAATTCGCTGCGCTGGCGATCCATGAAACGGCGCAGACCGGCGCGATGGCGCGCAGCCAATCCGCTTGTCTGCGCGAGCAGATCGGCCAGCACCGGCACAGCCATTTCAGCCGCGGCAGTGGGCGTTGGCGCGCGCACATCGGCTGCGAAATCGATCAGCGTCGTGTCGGTTTCATGGCCGACGGCCGAGATCAGCGGAATGTCGCTCGCTGCTGCCGCACGCACGACAATCTCTTCGTTAAAACCCCAAAGATCTTCCAGCGAACCGCCACCGCGCGCGACAATCAGCACATCGGGACGCGCTATCGGCCCGCCCGGTTCAAGCGCATTAAAACCATCGATGGCGCGCGCTACTTCGGCTGCACTCGTCTCGCCCTGCACGCGCACGGGCCAGACGATGACATGGCGCGGAAAACGATCGGCGAGCCGGTGCAGAATGTCGCGAATGACAGCGCCCGTGGGCGATGTCACAACACCGACGACCTGGGGCAGATAGGGCAGCAATTGCTTGCGCGCGGGATCGAACAGGCCCTCGGCGGTCAGCGCCTTCCGGCGTTGCTCGAGCAGGGCCATCATGGCGCCGACGCCGGCCAGCTCCATATTTTCGACAACGATCTGATAGGTGGATTTGCCTGGAAAAGTCGTGATCTTGCCGGTGGCAATCACTTCCATCCCCTCTTCGGGGCGCAGGCGCAGACGGGCGAAAGACCCCTTCCACATGACCGCATCGATCCGGGCGCTGGCATCTTTCAGCGAAAAATAGACATGGCCGGAGGAATGGGGCCCCCGATAGCCCGAAATCTCGCCGCGCACGCGCACATAGCCGAATCGATCCTCAATCGTGCGCTTGAGCGCGCCCGAGAGTTCGGAGACGGAAAGTTCGGCGGCATTGGAGCCGGGGGAATCCGCTGTGGAGGCCATGGAGAAGAGATAACCTGTCCGAGCCGCCATTGCGAGCCGTGGGCGAAGCCATCCAGAGGCTGCGCATGTGGCTTCTGGATGGCTTCGCTGCGCTCGCCATGACGGACGCCTTGAGTTAAGACAGCGCCTGCCTGACGACCTGCACCCCAGAGGCCCCATGAACGTCCTTCTCATCGGCTCCGGCGGCCGCGAACATGCTTTGGCGCTGGCTTTGTCGAAAAGCCCGCTGCTCGGCACGCTTTTCGCCGCCCCCGGCAATCCCGGCATTGGCCAGATTGCCGAAAATGTCGCCGTGGATGTCGCCGACCATAAGGCGGTCATCGATTTCTGCCGGTTGATGAAGGTGGAATTTGTCGTCGTCGGCCCCGAGGCGCCGCTGGTGGCGGGTCTCGTAGACGATCTGGCCGCCGCCGGCATTCCGGCTTTCGGGCCTGGCAAGGCAGCCGCCCAGCTTGAGGGCTCAAAAGGCTTCACCAAGGATCTGGCGCGCGATTTTGATATTCCGACCGCCGCCTATGGCCGGTTCAAGGACAAGGCCTCTGCCCATGCCTATCTCGATGCCCATCCTGCGCCCATTGTCGTCAAGGCGGACGGGCTTGCGGCGGGCAAGGGCGTGATTGTTGCCATGAGCGAGAAAGAGGCGCGCGAGGCTGTCGATGCGATCTTCTCAGGCGCCTTTGGCGAAGCGGGCGCAGAAATCGTCATCGAAGAATTTATGGAAGGCGAAGAAGCCTCCTTCTTTGCGCTGTGCGATGGCGAGCGCGCGCTGAGCTTTGCTTCCGCGCAAGATCACAAGCGCGTCGGCGAGGGCGACACGGGCCCGAATACGGGTGGCATGGGCGCTTATTCGCCGGCACCGATCATGAGCGAAGAAATGAGCGCGCGTGTGATGGCCGAGATCATCGCGCCGACCTTGCGCGGCATGAAGGCGCGCGGGGCGCCTTACAAAGGCGTGCTCTTTGCCGGATTGATGCTGACGAAAGACGGGCCGAAACTGATCGAATTCAACGCGCGTTTCGGCGATCCGGAAACACAGGTCATGCTGCCCCGGCTTGAAGAAGATCTGCTGCCGCTGCTGATGGCCTGCGCCAAAGGCAATCTGCGCAGCGAGCCGGTGAAACTCTCGCCGCGCACTGCGCTGACAGTGGTGTTTGCCGCCAAGGGCTATCCGGAGAATCCGCAGAAAGGCAGCACCATCCGCCATGTGGAGCGCGCAGCCTCGATGGACGGCGTGATCCTGTTCCATGCGGGCACGAAGCAGCAGGGCGCCGATCTCGTGGCAAATGGCGGGCGCGTGCTGAATGTCACGGGACTTGGCACCAACGTGAAAGAAGCCCGCGAGCGTGCTTATGCCGGGCTCGATGCCATCGACTGGCCGGAAGGTTTTTGCCGCCGGGATATCGGCTGGCGGGCGCTCTAGCCATCATCGTGCGCGCCCCTCTCCCGCCCTGGCGGGAGAGGGTGGCCGCCGAAGGCGGTCGGGTGAGGGAGACCGGGCCGCGAAAAGGCGCAGGATGACCGCCGCCGTAACGCCCTCATCCGTCACGCTGCGCGTGACACCTTCTCCCGCCAGTGCGGGAGAAGGGCGCGCACAATGCTTTCGCTCTAATTCTTCGCCGGATCGCGCACCATCGGCACGGTTTCGAATTCCACATTCCAGATCTCGCCTCTCACGCGTTCGGTGCGGCGGATATAGACATTTTGCACAATGTCGCGCGTGGCGGGATCGATGCGCACCGGCCCGCGCGGGCTCAGCCATTCGCGGCCCTTCATCGCCTCGACCAAAGCCGGGCCACGCGCCTTGCCCTGCGTCGCGCGCAAGGCCTCGAAGATGAGATGCAATCCATCGTAACCGCCAATCGCCATGAGATTGGGGCGCACGCCAAAGGCTTTCATGAAAGCGGCGCGATAGGCGGCATTTTCGGCGCTCTCATGGGCGGCTGAATAATGATGCGAGGTGATCATGCCGATCACGCCCTCGCCCATATCGTTGAGCGTCAGATCGTCGAGCACATCGCCGGTGGCGATGATTTTGACGCCTGCTTCGCGCAGGCCGCGCTCGGCGACGCTCTTCATCAGATCGGCGCCCTGCCCATTGGGCACGAAGAGAAAGAGCGCATCGGGTTTCAAATCTTTCGCGCGCTGCAAAAAGGGCGCAAAGGCCGGGCTTGCGAGCGGTGCGCGCAATGTATCGAGCACCTGCCCGCCGGATTCGGAAAAGCCTTTGGCAAAGGCTTTTTCTGCATCCTGTCCGGGGCCGTAATCGGAGACCATGGTGACGACGCGGCTGATGCCATTGCGCGCCGCCCATTGCGCCAGCGGCGTAACATTTTGCGCCATGGTGAAAGACGTGCGCAAAACAAAAGGCGATTGCTCGGTGATGATGGAAGTGGCTGCCGCCATGACAATCATCGGCACTTGCGCGCGCGTGGCCACCGGCGCAGCCGACAAAGCCAGCGGCGTCAGGCCAAAGCCCGCCAGAACATCGACTTTTTCATTGGTGACGAGTTCAGTGGCCAGCCGGCGCGTGGCATCCGCATTGCCGCCATCGTCGCGCAAGACGATCTCGATGCGCCGCCCCGCCACTTCAACGCCATGCGTCTGCAAATAGAGTCTGGCGCCCTGCTCCACCTGCCGCCCGATGGAGCCGGCAAAGGGCCCACTCATCGGCAGGATCAGGCCGATGCGAAAGGGCTCAGCCGCCCAGGCTGCGGAAGCCAACAGAATGGACAAGCAGGCCAAAAGCAGACGTCGCATTTTCACTCCCGTTCATGCCCTCATTGCGAGCGAGGCGACGCAATGAGGGTCTGGCATTACCGCCGCTCCCTGAAAAAGTCACGCAGCAGGCCGGCCGCCTCGCTCTCGCGCAAGCCGCCATAGATTTCGGGCGCATGGTGGCAGGTGGTTTGCGCAAAAAAGCGCGGCCCATGTTCCACTGCCCCGCCCTTGGGATCGGACGCAGCAAAATAGAGCCGCCGGATGCGGGCAAAGGAAATGGCCCCCGCGCACATGGCGCAGGGCTCGAGCGTCACATAGAGGTCGCAGCCGATCAGGCGCTCGGAGCCCAGCCGTGCCGCCGCCTGGCGAATGGCCAGAATTTCGGCATGGGCCGTGGGATCCCTGTCCGTGAGGGTCCGGTTGCCGGCTGCCCCCAAAATCTCGCCATCCTTCACGACAACGGCCCCGACCGGCACTTCGCCGGCGGCCGCCGCCTCGCGGGCGCGCTCGAAGGCAAGAGAGAGGGGATCGGGCATGGTCATGCAATCGACTTTCATGGGCGCAACCTGCTATCAGAGCGCATGAGCGACAACAGAGATCAGAAAAACCGCGGCCCGCGCAAGCCGGGACCGGCAAAAAAAGGCGGACGCGGCGAGCGGCCGGCCCGTGGCGCAGCCCCGCGCGGACGCGACTTTGACGCCAAAGGCGGCCAGCGCGACATGGCCGGGAGGGACGACACGCGCGACAAAAAGCGCGCCCCCAGGCGCGAGGGTGCCCCCTTCGAGAAAAAATTCGAAAAGCGCGGCGAGCGGCCTTTTGCGCGCAAGCCTGAAAAACCGCGCCGCATTTTGCGCACGCCATCTGCACCCGAGGCCGCGCCCTCTACTTTCGAAGGCGAGCGCATCGCCAAAGTGATGGCCCGCGTCGGCCTCTGCTCGCGTCGCGATGCAGAAATCTGGATCGCAGAAGGCCGCGTCGCCGTGAATGGCGAAAAACTGAAAAGCCCGGCCGTCAATGTCACGCCCGAGGATCGCATCAGTGTCGATGGCAAACCCATCGCCAAACGCGAGCGCACGCGGCTGTTCATGTTCAACAAGCCGCGCGGTTTTGTGACAACCGATCGCGACCCCGAAGGCCGCCCAACGGTTTTCGATGCTCTGCCAGAGGGCCTGCCACGGCTCATTTCCATCGGGCGTCTCGACATCAATACCGAAGGACTGCTGCTGCTCACCAATGACGGCGGATTGGCGCGTGTGCTGGAACTGCCCGCCACCGGCTGGCTGCGCCGCTATCGCGTGCGCGCCAATGGTGTGACGGATCAGGCGCAGCTCGATGAATTGCGCAAGGGCATTACGATTGAGGGCATCGAATATGCCGGCATCGAAGCCCATCTCGATCGCGTACAGGGCGCCAATGTCTGGCTCACCATGGGCCTGCGCGAAGGCAAGAACCGCGAGATCAAGCGCGTGCTCGAACATCTGGGGCTTGCGGTCAATCGCCTGATCCGCCTCTCCTACGGGCCTTTCCAGCTCGGCGAGCTTGAAGATGGCGCGGTGGAGGAAGTGCGCACACGCATTCTCATCGAACAGCTCGGCCCCAAACTGGCCGAAGAAGCAGGCGCCGATTTCGAATCGCCCGTTCTCGATCGCATGCCGGTCGAGGAGGAAGACGAGCGTCCCGTGCGCGCCCCGCGCGGAAAGGGCCCGCAACGCGAGCGCGAAGAAGCGCCGCCGCCGCGCAAAGATCGCCCTGCGCCACGCACGCGCAAACATGTGTCCGTTCTGCGCGCCACACGCGAAGAGCCGCCAAAAGAGCGCCGCCGGGTTGAGCGCGCCGAGACTGCCGACCGCAAGGGTCGCAAAGTCTCGGTGGAACGCGTGGTGGCGCCTGGCGCCAAGGCGAAAAGCCCGACACGCAATGCACGCCGTTTCGCCGAAGAGCGCGACACCACATCAGGCGAGCGCCCGCGCACAGGCCGCAATGCCAAGGATGCGCCCAAGCGTCAGGATCGTCGCGGCGAGAAGCCGCGCAGCGAAGACAGGCGCGTTTTCAAATCAAGCGGCGCAGATTTCAATGTGCGCGATCGCGAGCCCACGGATTTCAAACCCTGGTCCGACAAACGCCCCGCGCGCAGCGAGAGCAGTCCGCGCAGCGAAAGCAAGCCACGCGGTGAATTCAAACCTCGCGGTGAAGGCAAGCCGCGCAGCGAGTTCAATCCGCGTGGTGAGTTCAAGCCGCGCGGTGAAGGGAAACCTCGCGGTGAATTCAAGCCACGCAGCGAGTTCAAGCCGCGCGGCGACAAGCCGGGCGGTGCGCGATCGGGCGGGCGTCCCGGCGGTGCACGATCGGGCGGCAAGCCTGCAGGCAAAGGCCCGCGCGGCCCGCGCGCGCCGCGGTAATCGCCGATGCGCGTCGTCGGTGGCAAGCTCAAGGGACGGGGGCTCAAAACCCCCTCCTCCTCCATTGTGCGCCCGACCTCGGACCGTCTGCGCGAGACGATTTTCAACATACTCGCGCATGCTTATGACGACGCCTGCGAAGGCGCGCGCGTGATCGATCTTTTTGCCGGAACAGGCGCGCTTGGCATTGAGGCTCTGTCGCGCGGTGCGAGCCTTGCCATTTTCGTCGATGACAGCAATGAAGGCCGCGCCCTGCTGCGCGCCAATATTGAAGCACTGGGACTTGCCGGCGTGACCCGCATTTTGCGCCGCGATGCCAGCAAGCTCGGACCCATGCCGCCGCAAGAACCATTCACACTGGCCTTTCTCGATCCGCCCTATGGACGCGATCTCGCACCGCGCGCACTCGCCTCCCTGCGCGATGGCGGCTGGCTCGCGAAGGACGCGCTCTGCGTGGTGGAAGAAGAAGCAGAAGCAGAGATTGCTTTGCCAGAAAGTTTCACATTGCTCGACCGCCGCGAGAGCGGCGATACGCAGCTTTTGTTTGTGCGGCTTACGGCTTAACCCTGCAACGTCATTGCGAGCGGAGCGAAGCAATCCAGAGGCCCCACGTGAGGCTTCTGGATTGCTTCGCCTTCGGCTCGCAATGACGCCTACCGCCGCCCGAACAATCTCTCCACATCGGCCAGTTTCAGCTCGACATAAGTCGGCCGGCCATGATTGCACTGGCCTGAGCCCGGCGTGACTTCCATCTCGCGCAACAAGGCATTCATTTCCTCGCCGCTCATCCGACGCCCGGCCCGCACCGAATGATGGCAGGCCATGGTGGCAAGCACATGATCGAGGCCCTTGGTGAGCGACGTCGCCGACCCATGCTCGGCCAAAGTATCCGCAACATCGCGCACAAGGCGGATCGGATCGGCTTTTGCCAGAATGGCCGGCATTTCGCGCACGGCCACAGCGCCAGGGCCGAAGGATTCAATCGCCAGCCCCGATGCCTCAAGCTCCTGCGCATGAGACAACAGGCGCTCGACATCGCCCTCATCCATTTCGACAATGGCCGGGATCAGCAGCATCTGGCGGGCAATGCCTGCTTCTTCGCGCTGTCGTTTAAGCTTCTCATAGACGAGCCGTTCATGCGCCGCATGCTGATCGACAATGACCATGCCATCGCGCGTTTGCGCGATAATGTAAGTGTCATGCATCTGCGCACGCGCCGCGCCGAGCGGGGAATCGAGCGCCTCCGTTGCAGGCATTGATTCATGCGCGCGCATATCTGCGCCCGGCGCAAGATCGCCTACGAAAGAAGCCTGTGCCGCTTCGCCAAATCCTGATGTGGGCGCTGCGGGCGAGGCGCGCCAGTCCCAATTGACATTTTGCGGCGCGGGCCGCTGCCAATTGCGCGCCATGGTCTCAAGCGTCTTGCTGCCCCCGGTCGAACTCGCCCGATGCATGGCCTCGGCCAGCGTCTGTTTCAGCGCGCCGATGATGAGGCCGCGCACCAGGCCCGGGTCGCGAA
>CAZHOK010000035.1:15273-23352 GCA_964534115.1 uncultured Beijerinckia sp. | reverse complement strand
CGCGCTCATCATGCTCGCGGGCATTTATTATGGCGCGCAATATGGCGGCTCGACGACAGCCATTCTGGTCAACATCCCCGGCGAGGCGACTTCGGTTGTCACCACGCTCGACGGTCACCAGATGGCCAAACAGGGCCGCGCCGGCGTGGCGCTCGGCACTGCGGCGATTGGATCTTTCTTCGCCGGTACCGTTGCGACCGTGCTGATTGCAGCCCTCGGCCAGCCCTTGACCAAGCTCGCGCAGCTCTTCGGCCCGGCTGAATATTTCTCGCTGATGATCATGGGCCTTGTTTTCGCTGTCGTGCTGGCGCGCGGCTCGATCCTCAAGGCGATCTGCATGATCCTTTTGGGCTTGCTGCTGGCCACCGTCGGCACCGATCTGGAGACAGGTCAGGAACGTCTGACATTGGGCATCCAGCATTTGTCGGACGGCATCGATTTCGCGGTTCTCGCCATGGGCATTTTCGGTTTCGCCGAAATCGTCCGCAATCTCGAGAATCCGGAAACGCGCGATGTCGTGCGCACGGCCATCGGCCGTCTGCTGCCAAACAAGGAAGACATCAAGCAGGCAATCAAGCCTGTGCTGCGCGGCACGGCTCTGGGCTCGATCCTCGGCATTCTGCCGGGCAATGGTGCGGTGTTGGCGCCTTTCGCCTCCTATACGATTGAAAAGAAGCTGGCGAAGGATCCCAAGCGCTTCGGTCGCGGTGCGATCGAGGGCGTGGCGGGTCCGGAATCGGCCAATAATGCGGGTGCGCAAACGGCCTTCATTCCGCTGCTCACGCTCGGCATTCCGCCGAATGCGGTGATGGCGCTGATGGTGGGTGCCATGACCATCCATGGCATTATTCCCGGTCCGCAGGTGATGACGAAAAATCCCGATCTCTTCTGGGGCATGATTGCCTCGATGTGGCTCGGCAATCTGATGCTTCTCATCATCAACCTGCCGCTCATCGGCCTGTGGGTGCGCTTGCTGAAAGTGCCCTACCGGATGATGTTCCCGGCGATCATGATTTTCTGCTGCATCGGCATTTACTCGATCAACAATTCGACGGCGGATGTGCTGTTCACGGCCTTCTTCGGCCTTGTCGGCTATGCGCTGCTCAAGTTTGGCTTCGAGCCTGCCCCGATGTTGCTGGGCTTCGTGCTCGGCAAATTGATGGAGGAGAAGCTCCGTCAGGCATTGATCCTGTCGCGGGGCTCCTTCGAGACCTTTATCAACCGGCCCATTTCGGCAGGTCTGCTGGCGGTCGCGGCCATTATGCTGATCGTCGCGCTTCTGCCGTCCATCCGGAAGGGCCGCGACGAAGTGTTCACCGAGTAACTTTTGCGAGAACGGCGGAGAAGAATCTTTTCTCCGCCGGCCTCGTCCCCATATCTGCCATTCGGGGTTTAGGCCCGATCATTGGGAGTGAAGCTATGAAGAAGTTTGTCCTGGCGCTCGCCGCCGCCGTAGCTCTTGCAGGCAGCGCGCATGCCCAGAGCTTTCCGCAGCGGCCGATCAACATGACCGTGCCTTTCGCCGCTGGCGGCCCGACCGACATTATCGCGCGCATTGTCGCCGAACATATGTCGAAGACGCTCGGTCAGCAGGTGATCATTGAAAACGTCGCCGGCGCCGGTGGCACGACGGGCATTACCCGCGCTGCGGGCGGCAAGCCCGACGGCTATACGATCATGATGGGCCATATGGGCACGCATGGTGCGGCTCCGGCTCTTTATGCCAATCTGAAATATGATCCGACCAAGGATTTCGAGCCGATCGGCATGGCTGCCGGCACGCCGATCCTGATCGTGGGCAAGAAGAATTTCCCGGCCAATAATCTGCAGGAAATGGTCACCTATCTGAAGGCCAATGCCGACAAGGTGAACCAGGCCCATGCGGGCATTGGCGCGGTCTCGCACATGACCTGCATCCTGTTCAACAGCCAGATCGGCATCAAGCCCACAGCCGTGCCCTATAGCGGAACGGGCCCGGCGCTGAACGATCTCGTCTCCGGACAGGTCGATTATATGTGCGACCAGATCGTCAATCTCGTCTCGCAGATCAAGGCTGGCACGATCAAGGCTTTCGCCGTGGCTCTGCCGGAACGTTCGCCGGCTCTGCCCGACGTGCCGACCACCAAGGAAGCCGGCATGCCGCAATATGAAGTGTCGGCCTGGAATGCCATTTTCGCACCGAAGGGCACGCCGAAGGAAATCGTCGATCAGCTCTCTTCGGCTCTCGACAAGGCGCTTGACGATCCGGCCACCCGCGCCCGTCTGCTCGAGCTCGGCGCGGTCATTCCTTCCAAGGCTGAACGCGGCGGCAAGTGGCTCGGCGATTTCGTCGCCCAGGAAGTTGCTCGCTGGACGCCTGTCCTGAAGGACGCCAAATAATCGGTCTGAAAATGACCCGTCAGGGGCGCCCGGCGAAAGCTGCGGCGCCCTTTTCTTTGGCCGCTCGCTTTTCTCCTGCCGCCTTGGACCTGGAATCCATGGCGCGCAGCTCAACCAGCATCAAATTCTCAAAAAATGAGAATTTATATTGACCCTTCCTCCTCTTTTTCTTATGGTTTCATAAAAGGGAGGAAAATATGACCTATACAGCCCTGGCCGCGGCCGCCTATCTCCACCATATTGAATTGCAAAGCTCCAACCCTGAGCGGCTGGCCAAATTTTATGGCGAGGCCATGCAGATGCAGGTCGCCAAACAGGGCGAGATTTATATCTGCCGCGGCCCGCAGCGCCGCCTCATCATCTCCAAGGGCGCTGACAAAAAGCTGGGGCTCGGCGCTTTCGCCTGCCGCGATGGCGAAGCTCTGGATGCCATGCGCGCCCGTGCCGACAAGGAAGGGCTAAAACCCCAAGATCTGGTCTCGCCGCTCATGGACAGGGCTTTTGCCGTGACCGATCCCGATGGCAACAAGATTGTCTTCGGTCTCGCCAAGGCCGATCCCGAGGGGCTCAAGGGCCTGAAAGGTCCGACGCAACATTTGACGCTTGCCACCCATGATCCCGAAAAGATCGAGGCCTTCTACGCAGGCAAGCTCGGCTTTGCCGTGGCCGATCGCGTGCGCAAACCCAATGGCGAAGTCGCGACCGTTTTCACGCGCTCCAATCACGAGCATCACACGCTCGCCTGTTTCCGTTCCGATCGCACAGGCATCGATCATCATTCTTATGAAGCGGGCGAGTGGAATGTCATCCGCGACTGGTGCGATCATCTCGCCACGCTCGACATTCAGCTCATGTGGGGCCCCGGCCGTCATGGTCCGGGCAATAATCTCTTCATCTTCATCGTCGATCCGGACGGCAACTGGATCGAGATTTCGGCGGAGCTCGAAGTCATTCATGACCGTCCGGTGAAGGAATGGCCCCATGCCGAGCGCACGCTCAATCTCTGGGGCAAAGGTATTTTGCGCAGCTGAGGCGCCATGGCGGGGCTCTCGCGATATATGCATGTGCTGCGCCTCTTCAACGAGGCGCAGCCGACATGGACCGTGTCCGACATGGCGGAAAAACTCGCTGTGCCGCCCAGCACGATCTATCGCACGATCAGAGATCTTCTCGCTGAAGGGCTCGTCGAGACATCGGCGGAAGCCCGTTATCGGCTGGGCCCTGCTTTCATCGAATTTGACCGGCTCACCCGCCTCACCGATCCGCTGATGCGCGCGGGCGCTCATGTGCTTGAACAGACCGTCGCGCAGGCAGGCATTCCTTGTGTTGGTCTTCTCTCGCGCCTTTATGGCGATGAGGTCATGTGCATTGCCGATCGCGCGTCAGGCGATGCGCATTTCCATCCCAGTTATGAACGCGGCAGGCCGATGCCGCTGACGCAGGGCGCCACATCGAAAGTGATCCTCGCCCGTCTGCCGGCGCGACGGCTTGCAAAATTGCTGACTTTTGCCGGGCGCTCGCAAGATGCAGGATTGAGGGGCGAACTCGCCGAGATCCGCCGCACAGGATTTCAGGTGAGTCGCGGTGAGATCGACAAGGGGCTTGCCGGTCTTGCCGCGCCCATCCTGTGCGAAGAAGCGGGGCTTGTGGCCTCGCTGTCGCTGGTTGTGGAAGCGCAGCGACTGGATTCGTTCCACGAGTCGCGCCTCGTGCTGATGCTTGTCTCGGCTGCAGCGATGATTGAGCGTGATTTAAAAAACAGAGAGAGCGCGTTCCTTCTCCCGCAGGAGCGGGAGAAGGTGGCACGCGAAGCGTGACGGATGAGGGCGGTGACACAGCGCCAATCTTTATCACCTCGCTCCATGCCCAGCTCCCTCACCCGGCCTGCTCCGCAGGCCACCCTCTCCCGCCCATGCGGGAGAGGGGCGCGCACGACGATTGAAGTTGGAAGGACAAAGGAATGACCGCCGCACGCATATTCACCTGCGATGTCGCCATTGTCGGTGCCGGGCCGACCGGCATGACGATGGCCCATATTCTGGGTCAGGCGGGTGTGCGCACGATCCTGATCGAGCGCAATGCGACGACTGTGACGCAGCCGCGTGCGGTCTCCATCGACGATGAAGCTTTGCGCACCATGCAATCCATCCGTCTGGCGGATGAGATCATCGCCGATGTCATGCTCGATTATGGCTCGAATTATTTTACGCCCGATGGGATCTGTTTCGCCAAGGTGGAACCGACAACGCGCGAATATGGCTATCCGCGTCGCAATGCCTTTACCCAGCCCAAACTGGAAGCGACATTGCGCGCCGCTCTCTCGCGCCATGACAATGTCATCCAGTTTTTCGAACATGAATGCGAGAATGTGACGGAGGATGACAGCGGCGTTACGCTCGCACTGCGACATGCGGGCGCCGATGTGACTGTGCGCGCAGCCTATGTTGTCGGCTCGGATGGTGCGCGCTCCATGTTGCGCAAGACCATTGGCGCCAATCTGATCGGCTCGACCTATCACCAGAAATGGGTCATCGTCGATCTGGCATCGACAAAAGAGCGCTTCCGTCAGACGCGCGTCATGTGCGATCCGGCGCGTCCCTTCATCACATTGCCCGGCCCCGGCGGCATTCGCCGTTATGAATTCATGCTGTTTGAAGGCGAAGACGAAACTCTGGCAGAGACCCCGGAATTTGTGCGCGATCTGCTTGCCAAGGCAGGGCCGGATGCTGACTCGCCCGTGGTGCGCCGACAGGTTTATGCCTTTCATGCCCGCAAGGCGGATCGGTGGAATTCCAAGCGCATTTATCTGGCCGGCGATTCAGCCCATTTGTCGCCGCCTTTTGCAGGGCAGGGCATGAATAGCGGCATTCGCGATGCGCATAATCTGGGCTGGAAACTTGCCTGCGTGGTGAAAGGCCAGATGGGCGCAGGCCTGCTTGAAACTTATGAGCGTGAGCGCTCGCCCCATGCCTGGGCCTTGATCGAACTGGCGATGAATATGGGTCGCATCATGATGCCGACATCGCGGCTTCAGGCTTTTGTCGTGCAAAATGCCTTCCGCCTCGCAAGTCTTGTCCCCTCGGTGCAGGCCTATTTTGCGCAAATGAAATACAAGCCGAAGCCATTTTATGCGGATGGTTTTCTTGGCGACGATGGTGGCCTTGCACTTTCAGGACGCATGCTGCCGCAGCCCTGGCTTGAACAACGCGATCGCTCGCGCATGCGTCTCGACGATGCGGCGGGATCGGGATTTGCGATTGTGGCGATTGGCGTGGATGCGCAGACGATTGCTGCGGCAGTGGATGCGAGGGCTATCGGTCTGGGTGACATTCCGCGCATCGCCATTGTGCCGCAGAAAATTGCGCTCGCGCCGGAGGATTATGAGGGGATCGCGATTGGCCGCGATGCAGATGACATTCTCTCAAGCGTCACAGGCCGCGCCCGCAATATGCTCGTGCTGATGCGCCCGGACCGCTATGTGGCCGTCGCCATGCGGATCGAGAAGACGCAGACGCCGGAGAGTTTTGTCGACGTGGCGAAAAGGCTTCTTGCTGCAATTTGAGCCTCGTCATTGCGAGGAGCGAAGCGACGAAGGAATCCATCTTCCCTCGACGAAGATGGATTGCCGCGTCGGCCTTCGGCCTCCTCGCAATGACGAACGGGATCAGCCGTCCACTTTCTTCAAGAATCGCAAATATCGTGCGTTGAATTCATCTGCGCATTCGATATTTCCCATATGTCCGGCATTTGCGAAGACATGCAATTCGCAATGGCGGATTTTCGGCACGAAACCATCCGTATATCCGGGCTCGCGCAGGCCGTCTTTTGCGCCGGCAAAGACGAGCGTCGGAACGGCAATTTTCGTGTAATCGATTCCGTCGCGTTCGCGCCTTTCGCCCGATCCGTCGCGGAAGGGCGCCTTGAAACGCGCAGCCGCCGTTGCTTCCCAGGCGCCGGGCAGTGTGGCAATTTCCTGTCGGCGGTCGAGATAGGTCTCGTCTGCAGCCCATTTCGGATCGACAAACATCACTTCGACGATGCGCTTCATATGTTCGCGCGTGCCGTCATAAGTGTTGAGCGTCTTGCGCGCCTCATTATTGGGCGCATCGCCGCCGCCCGAGCAGCATGTCACAGATACGAGCGGCCAGTCGGGTTTTTCGCGCGCTGCAACCGTCAGGCATAATCCGCCCGACATGGATGAACCTGCGACATGGACAGGGCCCAGACACAAAGTCTCGATGAAGCGACGAATATGGGCAATGCGCCGGTCGAATTGACCGGTGAAGTCGAAGACTTTGTCGGTGCGCCCAAAGCCCAGATGGTCGGGCGCAACGACGTGATAGTCGCGGGCGAGAGCGTCGATATTGAACTCCCAGGAGAGTTCTGCCGCGCCGCCGAATTCTGCGGAATGCAGGAGCAAAAGAGAAGGGCGCCGTCCACGATGAACGGCGCCCGCCTCCAGATAATGCGTCCTCACCCCGTCAATGGAGACGAAGTGAGACGTGCTCATTCCGCCGCCACCTTTGTGTTGAGCGGCTTGGTGCGGGCCAGATCGCGGATCTGCGGATAGACTTCCTTGGCAAAGAGCGACATGCTCGACACCGTCCGCTTATGATCGAGCCAGCCGGCCTGCTGCATCATGAGCAGGTGGTCGAAACCGCCGACGAGATCGTAGAGACGCTTGATCTGCTTGGCGACGCTGTCGGGCGTGCCATAGACCATGACGCCTTCTTCCTTCAGGAATTCCATCGACTTCGCGCGCATCGCATCCGTGCGGCCCGTAAACGTGCCCTTGAGCGCATTGACGTTGAAATCGACCGGCACATAGCCCGGAGGATTGCGGTACTGCGGCTCGGTCTTGGCATTGAGATACCAGGTCAGCTCGCGTGCACCCTTTTCCGCCTCTTCTTCCGTGTCTGCAGTGAAGACGAGCGGCATATAGGCTGTGCCGCCGCCGCCGGGCAGGCCCGTGTCCTGATAGGCGGAGCGATAGCCGTCAAACATCCACTTCACCTTCGTATGCGGCTGCAGGAAGGTGGCGAAGACGTAACCGCGGGCAGCGGCTTTCTTGATGTTTTCGAGATCGGACGAACCCGTCATCCAGATGCCGGGATGGGGTGTCTGGTAGGGGCGCGGCCACAGATTGACGGCGCGGCGATGGGTGAACTTGCCTTCGAAATTGAAAGGCTCGTCAACAGCGCCCCAGGCCTTGGTCACGAGGTCAATGCCTTCCCAGAGACGCTCGACCGTCTGCGTCGGGTTGGAATTGGCAGCGAAGATTTCATAAGGCACGCCGCGCACGAAGCCGACATCGAGACGGCCGCGCGAAATGCAATCGATCATCGCCATTTCTTCGGCAATGCGGATTGGGTCGCCGCGATTGGCAATCGGATTGCCGAGAATGCAGATGCGTCCCTTGCTTGTCTGGCGCGCCAGAATGGCAGCCGTCAGCGGGGCTGCAACATCGATGCAGGTCGCGGTCTGATGATGCTCGTTGCAGAGCATGTTCAGTCCGAGATCGTCGGCAATCATATATTCGTCGAGATAACGATTGTAGAGATCGGCGCCGATTTTCGGGTCGAAATGCTTGTTGGCCAGCGAAACGCGCATCGTCGAGAGGCTCTCGATCGGCGGCAGGTTCGGATAGGGCATTTCTGTAAAGTGCCAGGCATACATGTGAAAACCCTCCCTGAATTAAAG
>CAZHOK010000035.1:0-15263 GCA_964534115.1 uncultured Beijerinckia sp. | reverse complement strand
ACGCGTCCGGTTTTTCGATATGCGGATAATGGCCTGCGCCCGGTATGAGCGAGAATTTTGCACCGGGAATGAGCTTGGCATAGGCCTCGCCATAGGCCGGCGACGTGATCCCGTCCTTGTCGCCCCAGATGAGCAATGTCGGCACATTCACGCGATGCAGACGCTGGCGCAGCTTGGGATTGTGCATATAGGGATCCCAGCAGAAGCGCGCGAAACTTTCCATATTGCGCGCCACAATGGTGAGCTGGTCATCGTTCATCTGCGAAAAGTCGCGCTTGCCCTTTTCAGCATCTGCCCATTTGGCTGCAGCCACTGCATTGGGATGCGAAGTCCAGATATCCATAATGTCGCGATCGAAGGGTCCGCCGACTTTCACGCCATAGGCATCGACAAGAACGAGGCGCGAAATGTTGCCGGTGTTCTTGCTCGCCATTTCAGCGGCAATCCATCCGCCGAGCGAACAGCCGACGATTGTGACATCTTTCAGCGCGAGCTCATCCATGACGTCGAGCATCATATAGGCAAGATCGTCAACATTGCTCACCCAATCGGGGCGATCTGAATGTCCAAAGCCCGCGGGCGAGGGCAGGATGACTTCGAAGTTTTTCGCCAGCTCGTCAACGAAGCCCGCTTCGAGCTCCAATTGTTCTTCGCCGCAGAGCAGCAGCAGCGGACGGCCCGACCCGCGGCGCTCGATTTCAATCGAGACGCCGCCGGACTTTACCGTCGATATTTTTCCTCTCCCTGACATTTTGCGGCCTTTCTTTTGGAGCCTTCAATGATGCGGTCAGATATTCGGTATCGCTTCCTGCCCGACCAAAGCGATGCCATAGCCGTCGAGCCCGACAATCGTGCGTTTGGTGTTGGACAGGAGAATAATATTGCGCGCGCCCAGATCGAAGAGGATCTGCGCACCGACGCCATATTGACGCAATTCGTGGATCGGCTGGCTCGTCACTTCGCCCTGACGTTCGCGAATGGCGCGCGAAAGCGTGTTTTTCGTTTGGTCGCGGATGATGACGATAATGCCGCGGCCCTTCTTTGCGATGAGCCGCATGGAGGCTTCCAGCTCGCCGCCGCGCGCACGCGCTTCGCCGCCAAAGAAGTGACCGGGCGTCACATCGCCCAGCGAATCCGCCAGTATATTGCCCTGATGCATGCGCACCAGAACCGGCTCGTCGCCGGAAATATCGCCGCAGACAAGCGCGATATGTTCGGCGTAATCGATGCGATTGGCATAGACGACGAGTTTGAAATCGCCGCCGAAACGGCTTGTCATATTGGTCTGGGCAATGGCCTCGACCAGCTTTTCCTTGCGCCGGCGATAGGAGATGAGATCGGCGATGGTTGCGATCTTCAGCCCGTGTTCTTGCGCAAAGGTGACGAGATCGGGCAGGCGCGCCATGGTGCCGTCATCGTTCATGATCTCGCAGATCACGCCTGACGGATTCATGCCGGCGAGTTTGGAAATATCGACGGCTGCTTCCGTATGGCCGGCACGCACCAGCACGCCGCCGTCTTGGGCGACCAGCGGGAAAACATGGCCTGGCGAGACCAGATCGTTGCGGCCCATGGCAGGGTCGATGGCCACGGCAATGGTGCGGGCGCGATCGGCGGCCGAAATACCGGTGCTGACGCCCTCGCGCGCCTCAATCGAGACGGTAAAGGCAGTTTGGTGCGGCGATTGATTCTTGGGCGCCATATATTGCAGGCCGAGCTCTTCGACGCGGCTGCGCGTCATCGAGAGGCAAATCAGCCCGCGACCATATTTGGCCATGAAATTGACGGCCTCAGCATCGGCTTTTTCGGCTGGAATAACGAGGTCGCCTTCGTTTTCGCGACCCTCGTCATCGACGAGAATGAACATGCGGCCCTGCCGGGCGTCCTCGATGACGTCTTCGATAGGCGAAAGGAATGCTGAATGTGGAGACATGGTGCGCCAACTTGGCCTTTCCGGCCGATTGGAGCCCGCCGCGATCATGGGCAGGCTCGGTGAAGATCAGGGTGTAAAAATACGCGGGAGGGGTCAATCGCCCAGGGCGGCAGAAGGAACAGGAATTTTGCGTTTCACGCAAGCGTTTGACTGAGAGCGCAACTTTCCGCATCCTTGGGGGTAAATCCAGCCCGGGGGGCAAATTTGGCAAAGCAAAGCGGCGGGGGGCGTTTATGGGCGCCCTGATCGAGACGGGCTTGGGCCCCGTGGCGGGCTGGGTCGAGAGCTGCGCGGCCATGGCGGCGCGCGCGGGCGCGCCCTTGGCTGTCGATGCGGTTGCGACGCGGCGGCGCATTCTTGAAATGTCGCGCGGGCGCTGCACGTTCGAAATGGCCGACCCTTCCCGTTTTCGCGGTTTTCGCGGCGCTGAGGCCCGCGTCGGGCGGATGAGCCTGAAATTTCTGAGCTGGGATTGCGAGGGCGCCTGCGAAACCGCGACCTGGCGCTCCCGCGATCACCATCTGGCGCTGCATATCCCGCTGCGGGGCGCTTTTGAGGCGCGCCAGGGTGGGGAATGGCTTTCGGTGCCGCCCGGCTCTGCCCTTGTGGTGGCAACCGCCGGCGAGACGCGCCGGCGCTGGGAGGGCTCAAGCGACCTGTTGAATATTATGGTCGATCGCGATGCGCTCGACCAAAGCGTCACCCGCGAGGCCTTTGCCGGCCCCGATGGCGTCCTGCAGCTGCCGCCCCTGACGCTGATCGATTTTTCTGAATCGGCGACGCTCGCCCGTTTCGTGGAATTGATCATCCGCGATCTGGAGACCGACCAATCGGCCTTTTCCGACCCCGCCGTCGGGGTGGAAGCCGAGCGCGTCTTGCTGCAATTATTGCTGCGCTCCATGCGGCAGGAGGCCGAGCGCCGGCCGCTGCGCGAACGCTATCGCATTGTGCCCGCCTATATGCGCCGGGCCGAACGCTTCATCCGCGAGCATTATTACGACCCGCTCGATATCAAAACGATTGCGCAGGGCAGCGGCGTCAGCGCACGCACATTGCAATATGGTTTCCGCAAATATCGCGGTGCGAGCCCCATGGCTTTTCTGCGCGACGTGCGCCTGTCTGCAGCCCGGCGCGCGCTGGCCGACGGGCGCGGGCGCTCGATCCGCGAACTGGCTGAAACGATCGGCTATGCGAGCCAGAGCCAGCTGGCGCGTGATTATCGCGTTGCCTTTGGCGAATCGCCAACCGAAACGCGTCGTAATTTGCGCGGCGAATGAAAGGACGGTCGAGGAAAAGTCACAGCAGATGACTTGCCTTTGACTTGCAAACAAGGCCCGAAACAACGTATCCGGGCAAAAAGACACATTTGGAGGAACATATGACGCGTATCTTGTCTGCCGCTGCGGGCCTTTCCCTTGCGTTGGCGGTTGTGCCCGCCCAGGCGCAAGCCCCCGCCGATTTTTACCGCGGCAAGAATATGGACATGATTATCGGCTTCACGGTCGGTGGCGGCTATGATGTCTATGCGCGCACAGTGGCGCGTCATATGGGCGAGCATATTCCCGGCAAGCCGCGCATCGTTCCGAAAAACATGACAGGTGCGGGCAGCCGCGTCGCCGCCAATTTCGTCTTCAATGTCGCGCCCAAGGATGGCAGCGTTCTGGCAACCGCAGATCAATCCATGCCGCTCGAACAGGCGGTGGGCGATGCCGGCATCACATTCGACACGCGCAAGTTCACATGGATCGGCACGCCGATCTTCGAAAACAACACGCTCGTCACCTGGCACACGTCTCCCGTCAAGACAGTTGCCGATGCGCAGCGCCTCGAAGTGGCGGTCGGCGCGACCGGTTTCAACACATCGGCGCAATATCCGCAGGTGATGAATTCGCTGCTGGGCACGAAATTCAAAATCATCATGGGCTATCCGGGCGGCAATGAAATCAATCTTGCCATGGAGAATGGCGAAGTCGCCGGTCGCGGCTCGAACAATTGGACATCGTGGAAATCGACCAAGCCCGACTGGATCCGCGACAAGAAGATCAACATTATCGTCCAGATCGGACTGACCAAGGCTGCCGATCTGCCCGACGTGCCGCTGCTGATCGATCTGGCGAAAAATGAGGATGACCGCGCCGCGCTCAAACTTGTCTCCGCGCCGCCGTCTGTCGGGCGTCCGATCTTCTCGACACCGAATGTTCCTGCCGATCGCGTGCAGGTTCTGCGCGCCGCTTTCGATGCGACGATGAAGGATCCAGCCTTCCTCGAAGAAGCCAAGAAACTGGGCCTCGACATTAATCCGATTTCGGGCGTGGATCTTGAGAAGATCGTCAGCGACATTATCGATACGCCCAAGCCCGTGCGCGATCGCCTGGCTGCGATTCTGTCGCTGATCGATCGCAAATAGGGAGTCATTTGCCCGTCATTGCGAGGAGCAAGGCGACGAAGCAATCCAGAGCCGCAAGCGCATTCTGGATTGCTTCGCTTTGCTCGCAATGACGAGTTCAGGTTTACCCGTCGATATCCGTCGGCCCGGATAGAAGGAAGAACAAGAATGAAGAAGACATTCGCTGCGCTGCTCGCCGCTACGCTGCTCGCTTCTCCCGCCCTCGCGCAGGACGCCGATTTCTACAAGGGCAAGAGTGTCGATCTTTATATCGGCTATGCGCCGGGCGGCGGCTATGACACTTACGCGCGTTTGGTGGCGCGTCACATGGGCGAATTCATGCCCGGCAAGCCGACATTCGTGCCGAAAAATATGGCGGGCGGCGGCGGACGCGTGCTCGCCGGCTATATGATGAAAGTCGCGCCGAAAGATGGCACGGCCATTGCCACGGCCGATCAATCGCTCGTTCTGCAGCAGGCGATTGGCGATCCGACCATCCAGTTCGATGTCACCAAATTCGTCTGGATCGGCAATCCGTCCGCCGACAATAATACGGCCGTCACCTGGCATGCGACCGGCGTGAAGACGATGGACGAGGCCAAGCAGAAGGAAGTCATCGTCGGCGCAACGGGGCCCAATACATCGGCACAATTGCCGCAGGTGATGAATGCCGTGCTCGGCACGAAATTCAAAATCGTGTCGGGATATAAGGGCGGCAATGAAATGAATCTTGCCATGGAAAGCGGCGAGATCGGATCGCGCGGCTCCAATCCCTGGTCGAGCTGGAAAGCCACCAAGCCCGATTGGTTGCGCGACGGCAAGATCCACATTCTCGTGCAGATCGGACTGACCAAGGCGCAAGATCTTCCCAATGTGCCGCTGCTTGTCGATCTGGCGACAAATGAAGAAGATCGCGCCGTGCTGCGCATGATCTCAGCGCCCGCCACCATCGGCCGCCCGCTTTTCGGCCCGCCGGAAACGCCGGCAGCGCGCGTCGCTCTGCTGCGCAAGGCCTTCGAGGATATGGTCAAGGACAAGCGCTTTCTCGACGATGCAGCGCGCGAGCGTCTCGACATCAATCCGGTTTCCGGTCAGGATCTGGCGAAAATCGTCGGCGACATTGTCACCACGCCGAAGCCCATTTCCGACCGGCTTGCAGCAATTATCGCCGAACCCAAGTAAGGACAAAAAAATGACCAAGCTTTTCTATGCGCCCGGCTCCTGCGCGCTCGGCATCCATGTGCTGCTCGAGGAAGTCGGCAAGCCATTCGATCTCCACAAGATCAATCTGATGGAGAAAGAGCAATATAAGCCCGAATATATTGCCATCAATCCGAAGGCCAAGGTTCCGGCCCTGCAGCGCGATGACGGCAGCATTCTCACCGAATGGCCGGCGATTGCCACATGGCTTGCGCTCACAAATCCCGACAAGGGTCTGATCTCGACCGATCCGGAGAAAATGGCGCGCACGCTGGAAGCTGTCGATTATGTGGCGGCCTCTCTCCATATGCAGGGCTTTACGCGCATGTGGCGGCCCGATCATTTCACGCCCAATGAGGCCGATTATCCTGCCATCAAGGCGAAGGGTCAGGAGATCGTCGACAAGGGCTTGGCGTTTTTCGACAAGCAGCTTGCCGGAAAAGATTATCTGGGTGGCGCCCAGATGAGCATTGCCGATGCGGCGCTCTTCTATCTCGAATTCTGGATCGCCGAGCGCGTCAAGCAGAAGCTGCCTGAAAATTGCGCGCAACATTATGCCCGGATGCGCGCTCGTCCCTCGGTGCAAAAAGCCTTGGCGGATGAGGGGCTCATCTGACTATCTGCTGCAGGCAGCCCCGCCGAGCACGCAGAATTTGGCGCAATGGGGATGATTGAGCGCGACCGGGCGCGCCGCCTCAGCGAGCGTCCGGCCGAGCTCGAAACGCTCGTCATAGGCCAAGAGGGTGCAGGCCAGAACGGCGGGCCTGTCTGCGCTCTTGCGTTTGACCACCATGCGTGATGATGCGCACATCATATCGCGCGGCGATTTGCCCAAAATATCCCAGCAGGTCTCGGTAATTTCCGGCACATCGGCCTGTGCATCCATTTCCGGAAAGAGCATCAGGGCGATCGGATCTTGCGCATCGAGATCGATCTTCTCGCGCGCGAAAAGATCGCCATAGCCCGCGCGCAGGCTCGCTTCGCTTTCGCCTGAAAACAGGCGCCCGGCAATGTCGAATGCGAAACCATTTTGTGCCAGCCAGCGCAGGCCGTCCATCGTCGGCTCGAAACTGCCCTCGCCTCTTTCGCGCTCGTGCCATGGCGGTGCGTAATGATCGAGCGAGATGCGCAATTTCAGCTGTGCGCCATGGCGCTTTTTCAGCGCCAAAAGCCATTCGCGCGCCAGATGCATGGGTTTCATCGCATTGGTGAGCACGAGAGCCGCAAAGCCGCGCGAGAGGCAATCCTCAAGCATGATCTTCAGATCGCGGTTGAGAAACGGTTCGCCGCCGGTGAAGCCGATCAATTTGACAGGGAGATCCTCGCGCTCGATCTCGTCGATATAGGTGGCAACCTCAGCGGCGCTGATATAGGCGAGCGCATCGTTGCGCGGGCTGGATTCAATATAGCAATGGGCGCAGGCAATATTGCACAGCGTGCCCGTATTGATCCACAAAGTCTCGAGCGCATGCAAATCGATGTGCGCGCGCTTCTCGCCTTTTGCCGTGACGAAAGGATCGCGGAATTTTTTCGGGTCGAGCCCTTGGCCATGGCTGTGCAAATGCGGAAAGCTCCAGAGTCGTTGAAGGTCTTCGGGTCGGTCGACATCCCACACAGGTGCAGTCTCGTGCCAGGAGAGATTGAGCTGCGCGAGGCGCTGGCGTGTTTGTGCCATGACGCGATCGGTCCCCCAATCGATCTTTTCAAACAGGCCCGGCACAGGCGCGCGCAGGCCGATCAGCGCATAGCCGCCATCTTCTGCAGGACAAAAGACAGCATCCTTGCCCGCCGCCAAAGCCGCGCGCGCTTCGCGTAGAAGGTCAGGACCGAGTGCGGGCGCATCCGTCCCGATGAGAATGAGCGGACCTTTTGCCTGTTCGAAAGCCGCCAGCATGCGCGCGCCCAGATCGGCGCCCTCCTGCGCTTGCAAATCGATCCCGAAATGTGTGGCGCAATGGCGGAAGAAGGGATGGTCGATATCCGGGCTGCACCAGAGTGTGGCAGCGCTCGGCTCGGCACGTTGCACCTGGGCCAGCGTATGTTCGACGAGGCGCGCATGGAGTGCGGCAGCACCTTCTGCGCCCAGATGCGGAATGAGTCGCGTTTTTGCTGCGCCGGCAACAGGGGCGCGGGCGAAAATGGCGATGGGGCAGGCAGGATCAATCCTGGCGTGGGGCATAGCCATATTTTTCTGCCAGATGGCGCGGATCGGCGCCGAGATAAAATGCGGCGCGCAATCGCCACATCAGAAAGATGGTTTTCCAGGCGCCATGGCGATCCCAGCGCCGGCCGGAGGTGATGGCGGGACCAGGCAGACAGGCAGGAGGCCCGAAGGGACGCAGGCGGCGGGATAAATCCAGATCTTCCATAATGGGAAGATCGGCATAGCCGCCTATCTGCGCGAACAGATCGCGGCGGATGAAAATGGCCTGATCGCCGGTTGCCATGCCGGTCAGGCGCGAGCGCCAGTTCATCATCAGGGCAATGAGGGGCAGCAGGGCCGATTGGCCCTCGATACGGACATTGAAGCGGCCCCAGCCATGGCCGCCGGCAAGGGCAGCGGCCAGATGGGCGGGCGCATCTGCCGGCAGTCGCGTATCGGCATGCAAAAACAGCAAAATATCATGGCGGGCTGCGGCGGCTCCGGCATTCATCTGGGCGGCGCGACCGCGCCTTGCTTGCAGCAGGCGGTCGCAGAGGCCCTCGGCCTGCTGCGGGCCGGTGTCGCGGCTGCCCCCATCCACGAGGATCAGCTCATGTCCGGCCGCCCTCAAGGCCTGGAGCGGGCCGAGCGCGCCAGCCAGCGCTGGCCCCTCGTTGAGGATGGGCATGATGATGGAAACGGGCGTCACGCGGGCTCCGGCAGGTTTGGCTGACAATAAGGTCTGGCGGCCCGCTTCCCTAGAGGGTCAGGGCCTGCTCGACTAAAGTTGACTCTCCGCTCGCCTGCGGCGATGAAGGGACAACGGTGGCCTTATGCTGCCAGAGCCAAAAACAGTTCAAGAAACGGTCAGCCAAGGGAGAGAATGGCATGCATTCGGATCGTCCGCAGGGGAAGGTCGACGACAAGGTCGGCTTTGGCAGCGATGTGGCAGCGCAGATGTTGCGCCGTTTCGGTTTTCCTTATGTAAGCCTCAACCCCGGCGCGAGCTATCGCGGCCTGCACGATTCCATCGTCAACCATCTCGGCAATGCCGATCCGGCCATGCTCCTGTGCCTGCATGAAGACCATGCGGTGGGCATTGCCCATGGCTATGCCAAGGCGACCGGAAAGCCCATGGCTTGCGTGCTGCATTCCAATGTCGGCCTGCTGCATGGCGCCATGGCGCTCTACAATGCTTTCTGCGATCGCGCGCCCATGTTCGTGCTCGGCGCGACCGGCCCGGTCGATGCCTCGCAGCGCCGTCCCTGGATCGACTGGATTCATACGTCTGCCGATCAGGCCGGCATTGTGCGCGACTTTATCAAATGGGACGATCAGCCCTCATCGCCCGATGCGCTGGTCGAAGCCATGACGCGTGCCAATATCATGACGCGCAGCGAGCCGCGCGCACCTGTCTATATCTGCCTCGATGCAGGTCTGCAGGAAGCCCCGCTCGAGAAGCAGCCGGAATGGCCCGATCTGTCGCGGATGCAGCCCCCCGCACCGGCGCGCGCCGCCAAGGCCGATCTCGATGCAGCCGTGAAATTGCTGAAGGATGCCAAGCGTCCTGTTCTTCTGATGGGCAGGACCGACTGGAGCGATGAAGGCTGGAAGGCACGCATTGCTTTGGCCGAGCGCCTTGGCGCAGTGGTCTTCACGGATCTGAAGAACCGCTCGTCTTTCCCGACCGATCATCCCAATCATGTGGCGGCCCCCTTCAATCAGGTTGGTCGCGCACCCAAGCGCATTGTCGAGATTCTCGAACAGGCCGATGTCATTCTGGCACTGGAATGGACCGATCTGGCGAGCGCCTTGCGCATCAAGAAGGGCGGTGCGATTGCCGCCAAGGTCATTGCGACAAGCGTCGATCAATATTTGCACAATGGCGCGCATGCCAATTATCAGGCGCTGCCCTATGCCGATATTGCCATGGCGGCCAATGCGGATGCTGTTATTGCCGATCTCAATGCCGAATTGGGCGCCGGCAAGAAAGAGTGCTGGCAGCAGGCACAGCGCAAGGATGTGAAGATCGATCCGACACGCGTGACCATGGATCAGCTGGCTGTCAGCCTGCGTGCTGCTTTCGAAGATCCCGACAAAGTGTCGCTGGCTGCGATCTGCCGCGGCTGGACAGCAGATCTCTGGCCTTTCCGTCATCCGCGCGCCTATCTCGGCAAGGATGGCGGCGGCGGCATCGGTTCGGGTCCCGCGCTCTCTGTGGGTGCAGCGCTCGCCAATCATACCGAGGGCCTGCATACGGTGGCTGTGCTTGGCGATGGCGATTTCGCCATGGGCGGCCATGCGCTTTGGTCGGCGGTGCGTCACCGCATTCCGCTGCTGGTTCTGCTCAACAACAATCGCTCCTATTTCAACGACGAATTGCATCAGGAAACTATGGCCGTGCGCCGCAACCGTCCGCCGGAAAACCGCTGGATCGGTCAGCGCATGTCGGATCCCGATCTCGACTTTGCGAAATTCGCTGAAGCGCAGGGCGCGGTCGGCATCGGCCCGGTGAAGACACCGGCCGATCTCGATGCAGCCATCAAGCGCGGCGTCGAAGTGCTGAAGTCGGGAGGCGTCTGCCTGATCGACGTGCATATCGAGCCGGGCGAAGAGCGCGGCGCGGCCTCCACCGGCCATCGCGCGACGTAAGTTTCAAGGGGGCGCCGCAAGGCGCCCCTTTTTTGTCCCCCGCGCCGTTTGGTTTCGTCGCTTGCGCATTGTGCATGGACGAATTTAATCTCGCGGGCGAGCAAAGGAACCGCAGCCGTGCAACGTCTGACCATCAGCCTCGACGACAATATTGCCGCCGCCATCGATGCCTTCATGGAGCGGCAGGGTTATTCCAATCGTTCCGAGGCGATCCGCGATCTGGTGCGCGATGCGCTGGTGCGTTCGGAAGCGGGCGGAACCTCGACGCATCGCTGCGTCGCTGCCGTCTCCTATGTCTATGATTATGACGGGCGCGATCTCGCCATGCGGCTCGACAAAGCGCAGCACGAAAACCACGATCTGACCATTTCCTCCATGCGCACGCGGCTCGACCATCGCCATTGTATGGAAGTGACGCTGCTGCGCGGCCATACGGATGCCGTGCGCAAACTGGCCGCGCAGACCATTTCGGAGCGCGGTGTGCATTTCGGCCAGGTGAATATCGTGCCGATCCGCGATGGCGGGGAAACGCATCGTCATGATGACGAAGGCCATCACCACGACCATTCGACCCCGGCGCTCTGAGCTTTCATCACCGCAAAGCCCAATACCCGCCTGCACGCGGGTGATTCGCACCTGCCGCAAGGTCGGCGCTGCAATTTCTGCAAAAGCCTTGTGCAACTCCGCCCGAAATGGGCGACCAAATGGCTCAGCTTCAGCTAACCAATGGTCAAGTTCCAGCTAAAATGTAGATAATTATGAAAAAAACATACCTGTTACCGCTACGATTAAGAAAATTTGTGTATGTTCCATTGCGTACCGGGCGTGCGCCGAAAGGGCGCCGCGCAATTGCCGGATAGAGACGATTGGTGAGAACATGGACCGTTTCTGCGAATATTTTGACTCCGCACGCCGTCATTTTGGCGTAGCCCTGATCGACCTGAATTATGCCGCTGCCGATCTCACGCGTCATATCGACAAGAAAGAGGCCGGCCTCGATGAGCTGGCTGCTGTGGAATTGCTCAACCGCGAGATCGAGCGCCTGCGTCAGCTGTCCCAAATGATCGACAGTTTTGCAGATCCGACAGCTGCGCGTGACGACACGCCCGATCTGGTGGCTTATTGGTGGCCCGATCTCGCACGATGCCGCGAAAATGCGCGTGCGCAGCGCGGCTGAAGCAGGATCAGACCTTGTAAAAGGTGCGGTACCAATCGACGAAAGCGCGCACGCCGTCTCGTATATGGGTGCGCGGGCGAAAGCCCGTCAGCTGCTCCAGAACATGGGTTGAAGCCAGCGTCGCCTGCGGTTCGCCGGGCTGTATCGGCAATTCATTCCGGATGGCCTTGCGTCCGGTCGCTTCCTCGATTGCCGAAATATAGGCTTCGAGTGCGACCGGCGCCCCGCCCGCAATATTGACCGCGCGCCAGGGCGCAGCGCTCGACAGCGAAGGATCGGTGTTTCCGGCGCTGCCGCATGGCGGCACGCAATCGATCAGCCTGACGATCGCTTCGATGCAATCATCGATATAAGTGAAATCGCGCTGCATATTGCCGCCATTGAAAACATCGATGGGGCGGCCCTCAATGATATTTTGCGTGAATTTGAACAGGGCCATATCTGGCCGCCCCCAAGGACCATAGACCGTAAAAAAGCGCATCGCCGTTGTCGGCATGTTCCACACATGCGCATAGGAATGCGTCATGGCCTCGCAGGCTTTTTTGGTGGCGGCATAAAAAGACAGCGGGTGATCGCTGCGCTGCGCTTCTGAAAAGGGCATGGCATTGGCGCCATAGATGGAACTTGTCGATGCCAGCATGAAATGGCGCAATGGCCGCGCATGCAGGGCCTCGATCAGGTTGAACGTGCCGACAATATTGGCGCTCACATAAGAGGATGGCTGTTCGATGGAATAGCGGACCCCGGCTTGCGCGGCCAGATGAATTACGATTTCAGGGTCGCTTTCTTCGATGAGCCGTTTCAGTGCCGCACCATCTTCCAGCATGATGTCATGTGCGCGGAAAAGATTGCTGTGCGATAATTCCTCATGCCGCGCGCGCTTCAGCGCCGGATCGTAATAATCCGTCATGCCATCGAGCCCGTCGACCTGATGACCGAGATGGATCAAGCGGCGGCACAGATGAAAGCCAATGAAGCCGGCCGAGCCGGTGACGAGAAACCGCATGGCGTATCCTCTCCCGGCACAAGCTATGCCCTTAGTCTCGCGCACTCGCAAGAGGTAGCTTTGCTGCTCTGGAGCCGTGGCCGATGGAAACAGCGCCGAGGTTTCGCTTTTGTTGCGCGCAGAAGCAGGCATGGCTGCGCTTGCAAGGCCTTGGGAGGCCGGTTTCTAATGTTTTCGCGCGTGAAAGATTGATCTGCGCAGCGAGGTGAAAGATGGATGTCGGACGCCGTATCCTTGTGACGGGCGGAGCTGGTTTTCTGGGCTCTCATTTATGCGGGAGGCTCCTGGCTGAGGGGCATGATGTCCTTTGTGTCGATAATTTTTTCACCAGCTCGCGCCGCAATGTCGAACATCTCAGCGCAAACAGGCGCTTCGAACTGATACGTCACGATGTCACTTTTCCGCTCTATGTCGAAGTTGACGAAATCTACAATCTCGCCTGTCCGGCCTCGCCCGTGCATTATCAATTCGATCCTGTGCAGACGACAAAGACCAGCGTGCTGGGTGCGATCAATATGCTCGGTCTCGCCAAAAGGCTGAAAGCCAGAATCCTGCAGGCATCGACCTCCGAAGTCTATGGCGATCCGATTGTCCATCCGCAGACCGAGGCCTATTGGGGAAATGTCAATCCGATCGGATTCCGCTCCTGCTATGATGAGGGCAAGCGTTGCGCTGAAACGCTTTTCTTCGATTACCGCCGACAGCGTCGGCTTGGCATCAAAGTGGTCCGCATTTTCAACACCTATGGCCCGCGCATGCACCCCAATGACGGGCGTGTCGTGTCGAATTTCATCATGCAAGCCCTGCGCGGCGAGGATATTACCATTTATGGAGATGGCCAGCAGACTCGCTCTTTCTGCTATGCGGAGGATCTGATCGACGCCATGGTGCGGATGATGGCGACGGCGGATGATGTCACCGGTCCGATCAATATCGGGAATCCGGGCGAGTTCACCATTCGCCAGCTGGCTGACATGGTGATCGAACTCACCGGCTCGCGTTCAAAAATCGTCAACCGTCCGCTGCCGTCCGACGATCCAAAACAGCGCCGGCCCGATATTTCTCTGGCGCAGGAAATGCTGGGCTGGCAGCCACACACGCCTCTGCGCGAGGGATTGATAAAAACCATCGCCTATTTTGATGCATTTCTGTCGAGCAGAAAGATTGCTGCTGAATAAGAACTCGGGGGCAGGGTGCAGCCCGATCCCTCATTCAATCGAATAGACGTTCAATCTGCGCATATTGCAGCAGGATGATGGTTTTTGCATCCTTGATCTCGCCGCGCCCGAGCATGTTCAGCGCTTCGGTGAAAGGGATTTCGAGCATTTCGACAAATTCGCCTTCCTCGGCCATGCCGCCGCCATTCTCCTTGCGGTCATCGGCCTGATAGGGGGCAATGAAGAAGATAATCTTCTCCGTCACACTTCCCGGACTCATGTAGCATTCGAGAATGCGTTTGGCCTTGCCGATGACAAAGCCTGTTTCCTCGCGTGTCTCGCGCAGGATCGTATCCAGCGCATCGTCATTTTCAATGACGCCGGCGCAGGTTTCGATCAGACTTTCTTCGCCACCATTGAGAAAGGCTGGCAGGCGGAACTGGCGCGTGAGGACGATGGTTCCTCGTGTCCTGTCATAGAGCAGGATTGTCGCTGCATTGCCACGATCGAAGATCTCGCGCGAATCGCGTCTTACCTCGCCACCGAAATCCGTCTCATAGACAATGCGCTTGTAGGTCCAATAGGTCGCATCGATCATGTCTTCGCCAATGATGCGGATCATTCTGTTTCCTCCTGCAGGAAGAAAAATCCCGTCGGCTCGATGACAAGGCAGGTGAGGCGGCCCGAGGCAAATGCTCCAGTGTCGATATTGATGCGGTTGTCCCTGATTTCGGGCTCTGCAACGGGTGTGTGGCCATGAATGATGATCTTGCCGAAATTTTCATTCGAAGCCAGAAAATCGTGACGAATGGTTGTCAGATCCTCTTCGCTTTGCGCTTCCAGCGCAATGCCGGGGCGCACGCCTGCATGACAGAAGAAATAATCGTCGACTTCCAGCGACAGGCGCATGTTATTGAGCAGGTTCAAATGCCGCTCCGGCAGTCTCGAGAGTAAAGTCTGGCGCGTTTCTTCATATCCCATGCCCATTGCGACATCTTTGACATCGATACCGTAGGAGACAAGCGTTTCCATGCCGCCCAAGCGTCGCCACATGTCGAGCCTGCGCGCATCGCTCAAGAAGTCGAGCATCATGGTTTCATGATTGCCGCGCAGGGCAAAGTGCGGTGCTGGTGCCGGTTTGGCCAGCAGGTCCAGAACCTGCGCCGATTGCGGCCCGCGATCGATATAATCCCCCAGATAGACGATGAGGTTTTCGCGATTTGGCCGCCGCTCCAGATCGTCAGCAATATGTTTTTGCATCTGCGCCAGAAGATCGGCACGTCCGTGAATGTCGCCCATGCAGTAAATCCGCATGCCCGGTCGAAGGTGGGCTGTCCTGATGGCTTCGGTCATGGGGGCAAATTTCGGAGCATGGCGGAGGAGCATGCCCTGAAATGGGGGTTTTGTGCAGATAAAAGAAAAGAGGAGCTGCCCAAAGACAGCCCCTCCATTGTCTTTGCCGCAGCGGCTGGCTTACCGAACGCCCACCTCAGCGGAGGCACGGACCCAGTCACACAGCTTTGGCGCAGGACAATGAGACACTGGATCACCTCCTTTCGGTTGTTGACGACAGCCTCAGTCTGGTGGCGAATCAGTTCGGGCTGCAAGC
>CAZHOK010000034.1:0-23543 GCA_964534115.1 uncultured Beijerinckia sp. | reverse complement strand
GTCCACGACATTTCGGAGACGTGGATGAGGCCTTCGATGCCCGGCTCGAGTTCAACGAATGCACCATAGTCGGTGATATTCGTGACGCGGCCATGGAGGCGAGCATTGAGCGGATATTTGCTGTCGATCGCCTGCCAGGGATCGTCAAGCAGCTGCTTCATGCCAAGCGAAATGCGATGCGTGTCGTGATTGATCTTGACGATCTTGACGCGCACCGTCTGGCCGATGTTGAGCACTTCGGTCGGATGGTTGACGCGGCGCCATGCAATGTCGGTGACATGCAAAAGGCCGTCAATGCCGCCCAGATCGACGAATGCGCCGTAATCGGTGATGTTCTTGACCATGCCCTCAATGACCTGACCTTCTTCAAGGTTGGCCACGATTTCATGACGCTGCTCGGCGCGGCTCTCTTCGAGAACCGTGCGGCGCGACACGACAATATTGCCGCGGCGGCGGTCCATCTTGAGGATTTGGAACGGCTGCGGCACGCCCATGAGCGGGGTGACGTCGCGGATCGGGCGAATGTCGACCTGGCTGCGCGGCAGGAAGGCCACAGCACCGTCGAGATCGACCGTGAAGCCGCCCTTGACCTGATTGAAGATAACGCCGTCGACCTTCTCGCCGGCTTCGAAAGCCTTTTCGAGCTTGACCCAGCTCTCTTCGCGACGCGCCTTCTCACGCGAGATGACAGCTTCGCCGAGCGCATTTTCGACGCGCTCCAGATAAACTTCAACGACATCGCCGATCTTCGGGGCGGCTTCGCGGCCCGGACCCGTGAATTCGCGCAGCGGCACGCGGCCTTCGGTCTTCAGACCGATGTCGATAACGGCGACATCCTTTTCGATGCCAACCACGGTTCCCTTGACGACGGAACCTTCGAACGCTTCGCTTTCTCCATAGCTCTGGTCGAGAAGAGCAGCAAAATCATCGCGTGTCGGATTGAGCGAAGCAGTGGCAGAATTGGCCATATTGTCTCCTGAGGCGCCCTGTTGGGCATCGCCGGCGGGGTTCGAGTGACATTCGTCCCATAGCGCTCCGGAGCCGGTCGACATTGCGACCGGTCGGCCCTTTGGGGCTGCCGGCGTGGCCGGAGCGGAAGGACGGGTTTTAATGAAAACGGGGCGAGGAGGGTTTCTCTTCGCCCGAATTCGAGGCGTTTCTAGCAGGAGCCCAGAGGGGCGGCAAGCTGATTCGGCCGCCCTCATCCGTGAGTCGGGGCAACCTTTTCCTCGACAATCTGCAGCGCCGCCGCGAAAGCCGCCTCGACATCCAGCAAAGTCGTGTCCAGCACTGCCGCATCCTCGGCGGCGCGCAGGGGCGCTGTGGATCGGCTGGAGTCGAGCGCGTCGCGTTTGCGGATATCGTCGAGCACGGCGGTGTAATCGACCGGCTCGCCCCGCCCCTTCAATTCCAGCGCCCGGCGCTGGGCGCGGGTTTCGGGGGTCGCGGTCACGAAAATCTTGACCGGCGCCTCGGGGCAGATGACCGTCCCGATATCGCGCCCATCGAGTACGGCCCCGCCCGGCCGGGCGGCGAAACGGCGCTGGGCGTCGATCAGCGCCGCGCGAACTTCAGGGATGGCGGCCACCACGGAGGCAGCGGCCCCGATTTCCCGGCTGCGCAGACGCTCCTCATCGAAATCGACCAAAGCCAGGCCGCGCGCGATGCTGGCTGCCTGCGCTCCATCTTCCAGCCTGTAGCCCTTGTCGATCACACCGGCGGCCGTCGCACGATAAAGCAGGCCTGTGTCGAGATGGGGCACGTTGAAATGTCGGGCGAGACGACGCGCGAGCGTCCCCTTTCCCGATGCCGCAGGTCCATCGATGGCGATCAGCATGATCGGGTCACGAGAAAGTCGCGCCCAGACGCTCAAGCGCCGGGCGGAAGGTGGGAAAACTTGTCGCGATCATGGCGGCATCATCGATTGTGACGGGTTTTTCGGATGCCAGCCCCATCACGAGAAAACTCATGGCAATGCGATGATCGAGATGCGTTTCGACTGTGCCGCCACCGGCAACCTTGCCCTCACCGCGCACGATCAGATCGTCGCCTTCGATCCGGTTTTCAATACCGTTGACATGGAGGCCTGTTGCCACTGCAGCAAGGCGATCGGATTCTTTCACACGCAATTCCGAGAGCCCGCGCATGCGCGTCTCGCCTTTGGCAAAAGCGGCTGCCACAGCAAGAACCGGATATTCGTCAATCATCGAAGGTGCCCGATCTGCAGGCACATCGACGCCCTTGAGATGCGAATGACGCACGCGCAGATCGGCGACATCTTCGCCGCCCTCAATGCGCGGATTGGTCACGTCAATGGAAGCACCCATTTCCTGCAGCGTCGTCAGAAGGCCGATGCGCAGCGGATTCATCATCATGCCGACAATGGTGACATCCGAGCCCGGCACCAGCAGGGCGGCAACAATCGGAAAAGCGGCGGAGGACGGATCTGCCGGCACGATGACCTCGCGCGGCGTCAGCGTCGGGCGGCCTTCAAGCGTGATGCGGCGGCCGTGTTCGCCTTCCTTCTCGACATGCACTTTCGCGCCAAAATAGGCGAGCATCTTTTCCGTATGATCGCGCGAGGCTTCGCTTTCGATCACGGTCGTGCGGCCGGGCGAGTTGAGGCCCGCCAGAAGAATGGCGGATTTCAGCTGCGCGGAGGCCACCGGCGAACGATATTCAATCGGCGCCGGTTCTGCCGTGCCGCGGATGACGATGGGACAGCGCCCGCCTTCCGTTTCCGAAATCACTTCGACGCCCATTTGCACGAGCGGGTCCAGAATGCGCCGCATCGGGCGCTTGCGCAGCGATGCATCGCCATCGAAGGTCGCTTTGAGAGCATGGCCGCCGACAACGCCCATCATCAGGCGTGTGCCAGTGCCGGCATTGCCGAAATCGAGCACGTCTTCGGGCTCGAGGAGGGAGCCCAGCCCGGCGCCTTCCACACGCCATTTGCCTTCGCCAAGCCGCTCCACCTTGGCCCCAAGAGCCCGGCAGGCAGCGGCAGTGCGCAGCACATCGTCTCCCTCCAGCAGGCCCTCGACCGGCGTTACGCCCTTGGCAAGAAGCCCGAAAATGAGGGCGCGATGGGAGATGGACTTGTCTCCGGGCGGCTTGAGGCTGCCCTTGAGCGGTGCGGAGCGCCCGGCGGTCAGGGGTTGGGCTGGCCCATGGGAGCCGTGGGAAGCGGACTGGGGAGCCAAGGCATCCTCGGAGTTGAGAGCAAATTTCGTTGCGCTCGTAGCACGGGGTGCGGCCTCATGTCATTACGCACGGCGCATGACCTAATTCCCATTTGACAGTCGCCTTCGGCCCGACTAACCGGAGCCCAGACAAGCTGCCATCAGCTCTCATTTCGAGTGGCCGGGGCAAAAAAGACAACTCGCTTCAGGGGCTCATCGACGTGGCGAAACCCGAACTCGGCAGTAAGCGCCAGTGCCAGGCGTGCAGCGCCAAATTTTTTGACCTGAACAAGGATCCGATCGTTTGCCCGAAATGCGGCGCGGTCTTCCAGGTGGCGGCTCTCAGCCGCGCTGCGGCGCGTGCTGCGCCTGTCGATGACGATGAAGCGCCGGAGGTTCAGGGCGCAGAACTCGTCTCCCTCGAAGAGGCCGATGCCGTCGATGACAAAGTCGTGGTCGCCGACGATGACATTGAAATCGAAGACGATGGTGCCGATGAGACCTTCCTTGAGGAAGAGGAAGGCGATCCGGACGATGTTGCCGGCCTGATCGACAGCGATCTGCAAGACGACGAAGAAGTCTGAGATCAAAAACCCCGATCGCGGGGTTGTGGCGGGGCGGCAATTGGGTTAAACAGCCGCCCTCCGCAGATGCCTTGGGCATTTGGGAAACAAGACGCTCCGGATAAGGGTCCTCCCCAAAGGATTGCAAATCTGGAAGACAGCGTCCGGCAGGGGCAAATCCTGCCAAAAACGTGGGGCCATAGCTCAGTTGGGAGAGCGCTTCAATGGCATTGAAGAGGTCGTCGGTTCGATTCCGTCTGGCTCCACCAAGTCTCCTGAAATCACAGAAATGACCATCAAAGCGGTTCTGACGCACCGGTGACGCGACCGTGTCGCAGCGCTGTGCATGTGATGCTGGGCCGCCTTGGTGTCTCTCAATACACCGTGCGCGAGAAGCGGTCGCTTGATACGCCTATGAAATTTGGGGATGTGATGACAAGTTTGAACCTGAAGGCAGAGACATTTCGTACACTTGCGTGGATTGGCGTCTTTCCATTTTTGGCGGCCTGGCCATTTCTGTCCGCCTTCCCCGCGTTTAGCCTTATGGGCGCCTCCAGTTTCGATCTCACCGCATCCCTCAATCTTGTTTTCCTGATGACAGGCTTCTGGCCGGCTGCGGGTGTCCTATTGGCCATCTGGGTCTTGTTGCGCAGTGAAGCGCGCACTCAGGCGCGCAGAATCCTTTCAGGTAAAGGCCTGTTCATCGGTGTTTATGCCGGACTCTGGATTAGCCTTTACATGGTTGCTTCTATCGTCAACCGCTAGTCGCATCAGGGCTGTGTCCTGATGTGAAATTGCTGCCTGTCAGTGCATGAACATCGCCGGTGTTTCTGGAAAAGCTCTCGCCGCGGGCGCAAGCATCCCCCGAAAAACCTGATCCGGAAACGCAGCAGACCTCCCCAGTGTTCGGTTAAGCAGCTGATTAATAAAGGTTTTTACATCAGCCTTCGGCTTTGCTAAGAAGGAAAACTGGCGGTCGCCCTGACAAGAGCGGCGCTTGTTTTCACTTTTGACGGAGATGGGATCATGGGTTCGATGGTTCGAAAATTGTCCCCTTTGTTCCTCAAGATCGCGGGCCTTGGCCTCATTTTCTTCCTCGCCGCGCCCGCGTCGCAGTCATTTGCGCAAAGCGCGAATGTCTTTGCCAATCCAGATCAGCTTGCCAGACTTCTGCAAGAGGAAGGATTTGCTGCCAAGCGCGAAACCGATGGCGAGGGTGATCCGCTCATCTCCTCATCTTCGCAAGGTTTGAAATGGAGCATCTTCTTTTATGGCTGTACCAATGGCCGTAATTGCACAGCCATTCAATTCAATTGCGGCTTGAATGCCAAAGGGTCCATTCCGGTTGAGCAGCTCAATCAATGGAATTCAAACTGGCGCTATACAAAGTCCTATTTGAGGAAGGATGGCTCGGTTGCGCTGGTTCGGGACATTGATCTCTCAGGCGGTATTTCCACGGCCAATTTCAAAAGCGCTCTCGCATCCTGGGATACGCATGTCGGCAGGTTCAAGAAGGACATGGACTGGTAAGTCTCGATTTGAAAAAACCTGCTGTCTCCGGAGAGGTCTTCAGAGACAGCAGCATGAAGATTTCAATGGCCAGTCTGAACATCATGCCTGGAAGATGAATAGGCTTGCTTGTATCTGAGCGCGATTGAATGGCCTTCGGGTGCCAGACATTTTTTACTCGTCGCCCTCAAGATTTTTGCCCCGCTCCGGTGCGTCCCGCGGCAATCAAGCCTGTTTCACTCAAAAGTGTCCTCCACCTCGCCCCTTTTGGACTGCAGCGCCCGTAAAGTAATTTTGTAAAAGGGTTCGGGAATTTCTGGAATGGCTCGATTCAGGATCATCGCGGGCGGTCTGATCCTCGCCTATACATTCGTCTTGGCTTTTGGTGCGCGCGAGGGCTTTCCGACCTCGCTCTCGACCGGGTCGATTTTTCCCTTTCTGTCCGATCAGCCGGTAGGCGAGGACGGATATTATCTGATGCTGGCCGCCTGGAATCTCGGAGCCGGCCAAGGGCTCAGCGCCAATTTTGGCGAAATTATTACAGGCGTTCAGCCACTGATGACGGTCGTGCTGGCTGGACTTGCGCGCATCGTCCAGACATTTGGCGGCGACAAATTCGATTTTGCCCGCGCCATGATTGTTTTTGGTGGTCTCAACGCGATTGTCTTTGCCGCGCTTTGCGCACGTATTGCGCGTCTCGCCACGCCCAAGGATGGCGACGGTGAGACGGCAGCCACAATGGCCTTTCTGATCGGCGGTTTGAGTTTCTATCTTTTCCGAACCTTTACCTATGGCCTTGAGACAGGTCTCTATCTCGCGCTCCTTGCCTATTTGATCGCACGTTCGCTGGAGCTCATGCCGCTCGGCCGTCGCCTTACCGGTGAGGCCGCACTCCGGCTCGGCCTTGCCATCGGATTATGCGGTTTGGCGCGCATCGATTTCGGCATTGTGGCCGCTCTTGCTTTCCTCATTCTGATCCTTGTCGGTCGCGTCGATTTTTCGCGCGCTGTCCTTGCCGGTCTTGTCGCACTGGCGGTGACGAGTCCTTGGTTTTTCTGGGTGCGCGCCGTGAGCGGAACATTCATGCCCACTTCCGGCCCGGCTCAGGCAAGCATGGTGGATGCTTCAAGCGCGCCAGGGCGTGCTGAGGCGATGATTGCGGCTGTGTTCCAGAACCTTGCCCCATGGCTCCCAACGGCGGGGAATATATTGATCGGTTTTGCAGGCGTGGCAGCAATAGCCGTCATCGCGCTCATTGCCATGCGGCGTGGCATGCACTTTCAGCGCGGCACGGGTGCCGTATTTGCGGCCTGGGCGATCGGCGTGGCTGTCCTGCCCTTTCTCTACTTTGCCTTTTTCTGGGCGGGACATTTCTATGCGCGCTATACAGCGCCGCTCGTGATGGTTGGCGTGCTCCTTCCAGCTCTCGCCTTTGCTTTTCTGCCCGCCCGTATGCGCGGACAATCGGTCGCGCTGGCTTTTGGCCTCTTCATTCTTGTCAATGCGATAGCTGCTTGGCAGACGCATCATCGCGGTGAGATCGGCGATGGCCATTCGGTCGCTGCCGGATATGTGGCGCGCGAAATTCCCGCAACGGCCAAGGTTGGCGCCTTCCAGAGCGGCGTGGTTGGCTTTTACAATGCAAACGTGATCAATCTGGATGGCAAGGTCAATCAGGCCGCACTTCTGGCTCTGCGCGAGAAGCGCGTTGAGGAATATCTTGATCGTGCCGGCATTGATTATGTTATTGATTGGGAGGGTGTCATCAAAGGATTGATGCCTCGCGCCATGGAGAGCGGGCAATGGATACGCTGCCCCCGCCCCGTGGGCAATCTGGAAACAATCTGTGTGATGCGACGAAAATTGGCGATGATTCAGGACAAGTGAAACGTGACCGACAAAGTGCATGACACATCGAGGTTCGCTCTGGCGCAGTCTCCCTATCTTGTTGCGCTGCGTCCGCATCAATGGTTGAAAAATTTTCTGGTCTTTATTCCCATGCTGGCGTCCCATCGCCTCACTTGGGATGTGGCTCTTCAGTCATTTCTGGCCTTTGTCGCCTTCAGCCTGATCGCTTCATCGGTCTATGTCGTCAATGATCTCGCCGATATAGAGGCTGATCGGGCTCATCCGCGCAAGCGCAACAGGCCCTTTGCATCGGGAGCCATTCCTGCTGCGCAAGGAAAGATCCTCGCGCTGGCGCTCATAGTTCCAGGCTTTGCCCTTGCGCTCTTCGTGCGATTTGAATTTGCCTTCGCATTGCTTGCCTATCTAGCACTCAGCACGGCCTATTCTTTTTCTCTCAAGAGCAAGCTAATGATCGACATCATGACACTTGCCGGCCTTTATACCTGGCGCATCGTTGCCGGCGGCATTGCGACCGATATTATTCTTTCAGAATGGCTGCTTGCTTTTTCGATTTTCTTTTTCTTGTGCCTTGCCGCCGTCAAGCGACAGGCCGAGCTCATGGACCGCAAGGCCGTTGGAAAAGAGCAGGCGGTCGGGCGCGGCTATATTGTAGCTGATTTGCCAATCGTGATCGGTATGGCCATTACTGCCGGCTATGTCTCGGTGCTTGTCATGGCGCTTTATCTCAGCTCGCCAGCAATTCTGGAGCTTTACGCGCGGCCGTCCATACTCTGGGGTGTTTGCCTTGTTTTGCTCTACTGGATCTCGCACATGGTCATGGTCACCCATCGTGGCCAGATGCATGATGACCCGCTTGTTTTCGCCATTCGCGATCGCATCAGTCAGGCATGTCTTGTTCTTGTCGCCCTGTTCCTCCTTGGAGGAACGCTGCTTTGATCCTGTCCGGCTGGGGAAATTTTCCGCGTCTTGACGCTCGCCTGTCGCGACCGCGCACTATGGACGATCTGCGTCTTGCCTTGTCGCGTGGCCCTCTGATTGCGCGCGGAAATGGACGTGCTTATGGCGACAGTGCCATCAATCCGGCACAGACCATCGATATGCGCTCATTCAACAGGATGTGCGCATTCGATTCCACGAGCGGTCAGCTGATCGCCGAGGCAGGCGTGCTGCTTGCCGATATTATTTCCGTCTTCCTGCCGCGCGGCTGGTTTCCTGCTGTGACGCCAGGAACGAAATTTGTCACGCTCGGCGGCATGATTGCCGCCGATGTGCATGGCAAGAACCATCATTGTGATGGATCGATCCGCAATTTTGTCGATTGGATCGAGATCCTCGATGGCAATGGCAATATCCGCCAATGTTCGCGCGAAGAGGATTCCGTCCTCTTCGACTATACGATCGGCGGCATGGGATTGACCGGCGTAATTTTGCGCGCCGCCCTTCGGCTGCGCCCGGTTGAAAGTGGTTGGATCGTCCAGAATCTCCGGCCTGCTGCGACTTTGTCGGAGGCCATTCGACTGTTCGATGAAAATCCGACAGCTCCTTATTCTGTCGCCTGGATCGATTGCCTGGCGCGCGGCCAGAAAATGGGACGCTCGCTTGTCATGTTCGGCGAACATGCGACCCGAGCGGACTTGCCCGCAGAGCGTCGTGACAAGCCCTTTTCTATTCCCGCAAGGCGAGCCAAACGTTTCCCGTTTGATGCGCCCTCATTCGTGCTCAATCCCTGGAGCCTCGCTTTATTCAATGAGGCCTATTACAGGAATGGTCGCCGTCGTGCGGGGCGTAGCCTTCTGGATTGGGATGCATATTTTTATCCCCTCGATTCCATCCACGATTGGAATCGCCTCTATGGCCGGAAGGGCTTTGCGCAATTTCAATGCGTCCTGCCGCTCGCCTCATCCGATCTGGGCATGCGCGTTCTGCTCGATACAATATCGAAATCCGGACAAGGCTCCTTTCTTGCGGTGCTGAAACGGTTTGGCGCGGAGGGTGGCGGTCTTTCTTTTCCGATGGAGGGCTATAGTCTGGCGCTCGATTTTCCAATCCATCGCAATACGATCGATCTCCTCAAGCGGCTCGATTCCATTGTCCTCGATTTCGGCGGTCGCTTTTATCTGGCAAAAGATGCGCGTATGAGCGCAGATGTTTTCTCCCGCTCGGAGCAGCGCCGCGCGGCATTTCTGGAAATGCGGATGAAAGAGGGCTGGCAGTCCCATTTCACCTCTGCCCAATCTGAAAGGCTCGGAATCTGATGCCCGGCTCGGTTCTCATTCTTGGCGGTCGGTCGGATATAGGTCTGGCCACCGCCCATGTTTTTGCAGCAGCAGGGCATAATATCCAGCTTGCAGCGCGACATGCGCAGACCCTTTCGGCAGAGCAGACGGATTTGGCGGTTCGTTATGGCGTCAATGTCGATCTGGTGGAATTCGATGCGCTCGATACGACACATCATGAGGCGTTTGCGAAGGCGCTTCCCGTTCTGCCCGACATTGTCATTTGTGCCGTCGGCGTGCTCGGCAATCAGGCGGCTGATGAAAAAAATCTCTCATCGGCCATTCACGTCATGCGCAGCAATTATGAGGGCCCCTCGGCTATTCTGAGCGTCTTCGCCGATCTGTTTGAGGCGCGCGGTTCCGGAACGATTGTCGGCATCAGCTCGGTCGCCGGCGACCGCGGCCGCGCGACCAATTATATTTATGGATCTGCAAAGGCCGGTTTCACGGCCTTTCTGTCCGGTCTCAGAAACCGGCTGGCGCGCAAGGGCGTTCATGTCTTGACGGTCTTGCCGGGCTTTGTCGCCACCCGCATGACGGAGCAGCTGGACCTTCCAAAAGCGCTGACGGCAGAGCCCAAAGACGTGGCGCTCGCTATCGAGCGGGCTGTCAAAGGCAAGCGGAATACGATTTATGTCCGCCCCGTCTGGGCTTTGATCATGCTCATCATCCGCTCGATTCCGGAAGCAATTTTCAAGCGCCTGCGCCTTTGATTGCCATTTATCTGGGCGCAGGCTAGCCTTCGGCATCATATGTCGATGGCTGGGGGCGATCGCATGCAGTTCCAGTCTTTTTTGGCTCCGCGCTTTATTCCATTCTGGATTGCCATTTGTGGAGCTGTTGCATTCCTTGTCGGCCTGAGCCTCAATCCCTCATCCTATCTCTTGATGGCGGGCGCTGGCATCTTCTCCTGTCTGGCGCTCATTGGCATTCATGATGTGGTGCAAACACGCCATGCAGTTTTGCGCAATTATCCGATTGCAGCCCATATTCGTTTTCTCCTCGAATCGATCCGCCCCGAAATGCGGCAATATTTTTTCGAGGATGAAAAACATGGCATGCCATTCAGTCGCGACAAGCGTGCCATTGTTTATCAGCGTGCCAAATTACAATTGGACAAGCGCCCTTTCGGGACGGTGTATGACGTCTATGGAGATGGCTTTGAATGGCTCAACCATTCGATAGCGCCGAAATCTGTCTCGCAACAGGCGTTTCGAATCTCCATTGGCGGGCCTGATTGTGCCAAGCCCTATTCATCTTCCATTTTCAATATTTCTGCGATGAGTTTCGGCTCGCTCAGCGCCAATGCCATTCGCGCTCTGAATCTTGGCGCTCAGAAAGGCGGCTTTGCCCATGATACGGGCGAGGGAGGTTTCAGTCCGTATCACAGGGAAGGTGGCGGCGATATAATCTGGGAATTGGGATCGGGATATTTCGGCGCCCGTCATCCCGATGGCTCTTTTTCTCCCGAAAGATTTGCCGCAACAGCTGCAAACGAGCAGATCCGTATGATCGAGCTGAAACTCAGTCAGGGCGCAAAGCCCGGACATGGCGGTGTTCTGCCTGCGGCAAAAGTCACGGAGGAAATCGCCCAGACGCGCGGCGTGCCGGTTGGCGTCGATTGCATTTCGCCCGCGCGTCATCCGGCTTTTTCCACGCCAACAGAGATGATGCAATTCATTGGCCTGCTGCGCCAATTGTCTTCCGGCAAGCCGGTCGGCTTCAAATTATGTATCGGCCATGAATGGGAGTTTCTGGCCATTTGCAAGGCGATGCAGAAGACCGGCATTTATCCTGATTTCATCGTTGTCGATGGCGCGGAGGGCGGCACTGGCGCTGCACCTTTGGAATTTCTCGATCACCTGGGAAAGCCGATGCGCGAAGGGCTTTCTTTCGTCCATAATGCGCTGATCGGCATAGGGGCGCGCGATCGCATTCGCATTGGTGCAAGCGGCAAGATTGCGACAGCTTTCGATATTGCGCGCGCAATGGCGCTGGGCGCCGATTGGTGCAATTCCGCACGCGGCTTCATGTTTGCGCTTGGCTGCATTCAGTCGCAATCCTGTCATACCGATATGTGTCCAACCGGCGTTGCGACACAAGATCCGATGCGTGCCCGCGCCCTTGTCGTCCCCGACAAGGCAACGCGCGTCGCCAATTTCCATCGCTCGACGCTGGCGGCTTTGGCCGAATTGACGGCAGCTGCCGGTCTCGATCATCCATCCGGTTTTCAGAAAGAATTTTTCTCACGGCGGATCTCGCCCAGCGAAGTGGTCACGTTCGCCGCGCTTTATCCAGAAATGGAGGCAGGTGCTCTGTTGCGTGGAACGGCAGATGAGGCCTTCATGCGCGCATGGAATCTCGCCGATGCCGACAGTTTTCAGCCCGCAAAGCAAATGTCACCGGCAAGTCTGACGTGAGCTGCGTCAGGTCCTAAGGCGCGATGATTGTCTTTTCCGTCTCGGTCAGAAAACGGACGAAGCGATTGCGGCCATCGACAAGCGCGGCCTTGGGCTGGATCGGCTTGTCTGAGAGCTCGAAGCCCATGATGATCACTTGCTCGCCCTCTTTGATGAGGTGGGCAGCTGCACCATTCATGCAGATCGCCCCCGAGCCGCGCTCTCCCGCAATGACATAGGTCTCGAGCCGCGCTCCGGAAGTATTTGAGACCACAAGCACGCGCTCGCCGGGCCACAGGCCGACGAGATCAATCAGGTCAGTGTCGATCGTGATGGACCCGATATAGGCAAGGTTTGCCTCGGTCACGGTCGCATTGTGGATCTTGGAGCGGAGGAGCCAGCGCATGGACGAGCCCCATAGACGGGTGCTTGGGCTTTGTCGAGGCCTCTTTTGGCTCAGGCGGCAGGTGCCGTGCGCATGCTTGCTCGATTCACCAGCATTGTGGCTATGGCCAAAGCGCTGAAGCCGGCCGAGGCCCAGAAGACGAGCTCGGGGCGACCGAAATCCATGATCCAACCATAGAGTGTCGGGCCGATGATCTGGCCGCCGCTATAGCCCGTTGTGACAAAGCCAAAAAGCGTGCCGACGCTCACCCCGTCCATTGCCGCATGTCGCACCGAAACGTCACGGGATGCATTGACCAGACCGCGCAAAGCGCCCGCGGCGCCCAGCAGGCCAATGACCATCCAGAATGGCAGGCCGCCGGCCCCTGAAATGAGAACAAGAAGGCCGGCAAGACCGAAGCAGAGCGCCAGTGCCGTCTCATGGCTCTCGATGCGATCTGCCATCCAGCCGCCGGGCAGGACAGCCAGCATCTGCAGCGCCTGATAGGCGGTCAGGGCCACTGCCGTGACAGTCACCGACAGGCCATAAATATCCTTGAAGGCAACCACGGAGAAATGAACCATGCCGGAATTGGCAGCCGATGAGAAAACGTAAAAGGCAAAGAGCAACAGAATGCGCGGTGAAGAGATGAGCTTGAGCCAGGAATCGGGCGTGCGCTCTTTCGTTTTGCCTTGGCCCGCGAGCAGGCCGCCCATGAAAAGCATTGCCACAGCCAGTGCCATGCCGATGGCGCCCGTTGCAATCAAGCCGGTCCGCCAGTCCGTCAAAGCGGCGAGAGCGACAATAATGGGGGGTGCTGCGAGAAAGCCGATATTGCCCGCCAGAGTATGAGCCGAGAGCGCGCGCCCCAAACGGCCCGATCCAATGCGTGCGTTGAGGATGGAATAATCCGCCGGGTGAAATACGCTTGATCCCACACCAGCCAGCAGCATGAGCGCAATCAATTGCCAATACTCATTTGTCACGCCGGCAAGCGCCATGCAGAGCGCATTGAGAAACAGGCCGCCGGCCAGAACGAAGTGACCGCCGATGCGATTGACGAGGAATCCCATCGGCGTTTGCAGCAGCCCTGTTGTGACGGCATAGGCCGTGATGGTCAGGCCGAGTTCGACATAAGAAACGCCAAAATCCTGTCTCAGCTGCGGAAACAGGGGAGGCAGAGCGAGCATGTAAAAATGGCTGAGCAAATGCCCAAAGCTGACAAGGCCGATGACCGGCATTTCATGTTTCGCTACGGCTGTTTGCATTGACATTTTTCCCCCGCTCTTTCTTCCGCTGCACTCAGAGAGCGTCGAAGATTTCGACCATTTTCTTGCGCATGGCGGCATCTGGCAGTCGGCCCATGCCGGCCTTGAGATTATCGGTCATATATTGCGGCTTGTCGGTGCCGGGAATGACCGCATTGATTGCGGGATGTCCGAGCAGCCATTTCAGCGCAAATTGCGCCCAGCTCGTGCAATCGATTTCCTTTGCCATCTCCGGCAATGGCTTGCCTGCGACTTTCTGGAAGAAGCGACCGCGACCGAAGGGGAGATTGGTAAGAATGGCGCAGCCTGAATCGGCAGCTGCAGGAATGAGCCGCTCTTCCGAATTGCGATCGACCAAAGAATAATCGATCTGGAAGAAATCCGGCTTTTCCTTGCGCAGGCAGGCTTCCACCGCATCATAATCACGATCGAAAGACGATGTAATGCCGATATATTTGCAAATTCCCTGCGTCTTCCAATCGCGCAATTGCGCCAAAGATTGATTGGGATCGCGCACATTGTGCATTTGCATCAATTCAACGCTCTTGGTCTGCAGCTTTTTGAACGAGGCCTGCATCTCGGCCTGAGTTGCTTCGCGATCGGCAACGCGCACTTTTGTCGCCAGGAAAATTTTGTCGCGCAGTCCGATGTCGCGAATAATTTCGCCAAGCCGCTCCTCAGCCTTGCCATAGGAAGGCGCCGTATCGATCAATCGTCCGCCACCTGCAACAAGCGTCTTGATGACCTCGCCACGCTCAGCCGATTTTGCAGGGTCATTTTCGAAATCGAAAATAATGGCCGTACCAATGCCGACGCAGGGAAATAATTCGCCGCTGGAGGGAATTTTGCGCGCCAAAATGCCTGCTTGTGCAAAAGCTGGCCAGCTCACATTTGCTGCAGCACAAGCGGTCAGTGCCATCATGTCGCGACGCGAAATATTTGCGAATGGATTGCTCATTCCCTTCCTCTCCCTTGCGTTGCGCCTTGTGTCGACGCGAGATGTTTTTCCTGCGCGCGTCCGATTCCGAACGCGAGAATAGCCCATCCGATCATGACCGGTATGGCAACGACGGCAACCCCCAGCGCGGAACCGGCTGCCGCAGCCAAGCCTGCAAAAGCCCAGCTCCATGCGACATCGCCGCCACGGAAGATCACAGTATCGATCAGATTTTTGGCCTTGTATTTCTCATCCCGTTCCACCGAGGTGAAGAATAATTCACGCGCGGGATTGGAAAATGCGAAATTGGCGGTGCGCTGCAAGGCTTGGAAAATGACGATTGTCATCAATCCTGGAACCACGATGAGCGCAGCAAAGCCGCAGGCAAAGATAATCGGCAAGACTGCGGCGGCCGGGCCGGCTCCCAATTTGCGGATCACCGCACCCGTGACCAGAAATTGCAGGACCAAAGTCAGAAGACTTGCTGTCAGATCCATGGTGGCGAAAATGCGCGTGCGCACGGCGGGGTCCGGAGAGGCAGCGCGCACAACATCCTGCTGGATGAAATAGAGGAAAGTACCGGCGAGCGACAGGAGCGCGACCCAAAGCGCGATGGAGGTCAGATAGCGCGAGCCGGCAATCAGCTTAAAACCATCGAGCAGGCCGCCGCCGATTCTTTCTTCGACGGATCGGTTTTTTTCTGTTTCCCGCGTCTGCGCTTCGCGTTCCAGCCGGCGCGCGAATTGAACGGATAGTTCAAGCAGGATGGCTGCCACGATCAGCAGATTGGCGGTGCCGATCAGGCCCACGAAACTCACTGTCACTGTCGAACCCAGCAAAGTTCCGGCCGTACCGCCTGCAGCAATCAGGCCAAAGAGCCTTTTGCCCTGCTCGGTCCGGAAAAGATCTGCAATGAAGGACCAGAAGACCGAAACGGCAAAAAGATTGAAGACGCTGACCCAGACGAAAAAGACCCGCGCCGTCCAGGTCGTTTCAATGCCGAAGGTCAGCAGAATCCAGAAAATTCCGATATTGGCGATGAAGAAGCGGTAGATGACGGGAATGAATTTTTCGCGCGGCAGGCGGGCAATGGCCCCGGCATAAAGTGGCGAGACCGCCAGCATGACGAAAAAGGTTGCCGTGAAGAGAAATTGCAGCGTGTCGCGCCCGGCTGCAATGCCCATCTCATCACGCAGCGGGCGGAGGATGAGATAAGAGGCCAAAAGGCAGAAGAAATAGAGAAAGGACCAGAGGACGGCCCGCTTTTCTTCGGGGCGAATATCCGCCAGGAAACGGGCGAGGCCTTGGGTCATTTTCTGCTCTCCCTGCATCCGGTCCTTTTATTGCCTTTGGTCTCGACGCCCGGACGAATTAGATTGTAGTCGGCTTCTGCGCCACGGGGAACCGGGCGCGCTCAAGAAAACGGAATTCGGATATGGGCAAAGCAGTGGTTGGCATTATCGGTGGATCCGGCATTTACGATCTGCCGGGCCTGGAGGATCTGCGCGATGAGCAGGTGTCGACACCCTGGGGCGAGCCCTCCGATGTGTTGCGACGCGGGCGGATCGGGCGGACGGAGGTGGTTTTTCTGCCCCGTCACGGGCGCGGACACAGGCTTTCGCCCTCCGGCATCAATTATCGCGCCAATATAGATGCGATGAAGCGGGCCGGCGTGACGGATATTGTTTCCGTCTCCGCCTGCGGTTCCTTCCGCGAAGATCTGCCGCCCGGCACATTCGTTCTCGTCGATCAGTTTATTGACCGCACGAACGGGCGCGCCTCCTCTTTTTTTGGCAATGGCTGTGTGGCCCATGTCTCCATGGCGCATCCTGTTGCGCCGAAATTACAAGACCGGATCATGGCCGCGGCGCAGGCGGAGGAGATCGCCTGCCGGCGGGGCGGTACCTATGTCTGTATGGAGGGACCGCAATTTTCATCTCTGGCGGAATCGCTTGCTTATCGCGCCATGGGTTGCGATGTGATCGGCATGACCGCCATGCCGGAAGCCAAACTCGCCCGCGAAGCTGAAATATCCTATGCCACCATTGCCATGGTGACCGATTTCGATTGCTGGCATCCAGACCATGATGCCGTCGATGTCGCCAGCGTCATCAAGATTGTGCATGAAAATGCCAGCAAGGCGGGCCGCCTTCTGGCGCGTCTTCTGCGCGATTTCCCGGCTGAACATGAGCCCTGCCCAATCGGCTCGGACCGCGCGCTCGACACTGCGATCATGACTGCGCCAGCCGTGCGCGATCCCGAGCTGATGAAAAAACTGGAAGCGATCATGGGGCGGCTCAATGCGCGCTGAGGGACAGATGATGAGTATCGAACAGGATTTGCGCCAGGCCATCCGCACCATTCCGGATTATCCCAAGCCCGGCATTATGTTTCGCGATATTTCAACTCTGCTCGGCGATCCACGTGCTTTCCGCCGCGCCATTGATGAATTGGTGCAGCCCTGGGCCGGCACGAAAATCGACAAGGTCGCTGGCATTGAGGCGCGTGGTTTCATCCTCGGCGGTGCGATTGCGCATCAATTATCGGCAGGTTTTGTGCCGATCCGCAAAAAGGGAAAACTGCCGTACAAGACCATGCGCATCGCCTATTCGCTGGAATATGGCATCGATGAAATGGAAATACACATCGATGCCATCGCAAAGGGCGAGCGCATCATCCTTGTCGACGATCTGATTGCCACTGGCGGCACTGCGGAAGCGGCGGTAAAGCTGCTTCAAAACATGGGCGCAGATGTTGTTGCGGCCTGCTTTGTCATCGATTTGCCGGAGCTTGGCGGCGCAAAAAAGATCGAATCCTTGGGCGTGCCGGTGCGCACGCTTGTGTCTTTTGAGGGGCATTGACCCGCAGTCAAGCGCTGCTCTTAAGCCTATGCTGCAACGCTGCTGTTGCGGCTCTGGCCAAGAAGTTGCCTATAGCGGGAAGAATGCTCATTATAGCCGCCATTGATCAATTGCGGATTGATGAACAATCTGTGGCCGCGTGAAGCTAATGTTTCATTGAACGCGACCCATTCACAAACCTCCGAACCTGATGCGCTCAAGCCGTGATGACGCAGGCCGCGAAGGATTTCTTTGCGATAGATGCCAAGGCCACCAAATGCTGAGCGCACTTGTATCCATTGTGCATGTGGTGGAATTTCGATCATGCGCGATACAACGGAAGCGTAAAGCGCATAATCTGGATTGACCCCTCTCTGGGTCAGAAAGTTAATCTGCGCCCAGCAATCATTTGGCGACCAGAGTTCATGACGAAGCGCCCAGATATCATAGTAAGCACCGGTCTGATTTGCAAAACATGCATCCCAGTCATTTCGCTGCAGACAGCTGCGCACGGCATCTTCTGTCAGGGCATCGTTGACGCCATCTAGATCGACGAAAACAATATAGTCGAAGTTTTGAAAGCGTGGATCTCTTTCGATTGCGTCAAGATAGTGGTTTCTGCAATGGGCGATACGCTGTGTGCGGGATGGGAGATGATGCCGAAGCGCACCCAGAGACATGAAGGAGAAATTCTGAAATTCCCCACACATGTGTTGAAGCACATTTACAGTGTCATCTTCACTGTCCGACTCGACGACAAGCCATGATCGTTGCTGTGAAAAGCCGAATGCACGATCGATATTTCTCACCGACTGACGAATCTTGTCTGCGCCATTACGGATGATTCCAGTCAGAAGAACATTGAAGCCATGCATTTTTTGTCTCGTCAGATGAGGCTGATTGGCTTGGTCGAAATGAGCGTCGCTTCATTTTCGAGGCGGAATTCAGCCTGTTCGGAGGGGTGCGAATAATAATTTCCGATAATGGCTGGATATCGCAGAACCTTTTTGGCGTCTCGCCTGATCAGCATGTTCCACCAGACCGAATCGGAAATGCTTTTGATCGGAGTGTTATCGGCCGTTCGATAGGGATAGCGAGGAAAGCCGATATGACAATCGAGCCGCCACATTGTGGCTGGCCCATAGGTTCCTCTTTCGCCTGTTCCGCTCCCAAGTCGCGTGGGGACATTCGGAATGGGCGGCCAGCTCGGCAGAAATGGCATTTCAGACGCGTGGCATACGGGAGCGACCGCATCTGTGTCTTCCTGCGAGAAGCAGATTTTCCAGTCGCCACCGATCAGGTTTCCACCGAAGTTGAGCATTTCACGCTCGAGGCGTTCAACGGCATCTGGCGCCAGCCTGTCATCCAGATTGAGATTCATGACGAACGGCGTTCGGCACAAGGCGAGGGCTACATTCCAGGCTTCATAAATGCCGGTCGGCGATCCAACGGTCACTGTGCTGGCGCGTAAACCGGGGGGCGGCAGGTCTCCGCTGTCAAAAACATAGATGATTTCAACCGGCTTGGTTTGGGCCAGCAGATTGCGCTGGTGCCCTTCCAGGAGAGCATGGCGCTTGGCGTCTTTGCTCCAGACAGCGCAGAAAATGGTGGTGTGGACGTCGCTCATCGATGGCTCATGCTTTTCACAAGGGATTGCCGGCAGGCGGCCAGAATTTCCCAATCGCAGCAAGTCTCATGCCTTTTTTGAGCTTTGTCGTACGCCATCTTAAGACACTGAAATAATTGATTTATTTATTCCAGTTAACCATTTTGGGCGGATCTGTTTACTGCATGCCAGTTTGGCCCACGACTTGCTACTTAGCGGCCCAGATCACGCTGCGAGCGTTCTGCAATGGCCTCGCAAGTCCAGAAAGACAAATGAGCAATGACGACGTCCGAGATCGAACGGATCATTCCCCCCGAAATCAAGAATGACGAGTTTTATGCTCTCATTGCTCATTTGTCGGCAACGGAGAAGCTTAAATACGTTCTTGAAATCGGATCGTCTGCTGGTGCGGGAAGTACTGAAGCCTTTATTCGTGGCTTGCAGACCAATCCCGACAAGCCATTCATATTTTGTATAGAGGTTTCTAAGCCGCGTTTCGAAGTGCTCAAGGCTCGATATGCCGCGTTGCCCTTCGTCAAGTGCTACAATATGTCGTCGGTCGCGTTGCACGAATTTCCGCCGAATTCGGAAGTCGAGACTTTCTATCGCGAGGAGAATTCAGCGCTCAGAAATTATCCTTTGCCAACGGTGCTGGGCTGGCTAGATGCTGATCGTCATTATGTCGGCACCTCAGATGTGCCGACCAATGCAATTGATGCGATCAAGACTGATTATGGAATTTCGAATGAAGACCTTGACCTCGTTCTCATTGACGGCTCCGAATTTACCGGGGAAGTCGAGCTGCGAAAAATACTGGGTGCTCGAATTATTCTCCTAGACGACACAAACTCATTCAAATGTTTTAAGGCTCGGCAGTTGCTTTTGAACCATCCAGATTATGAGATTTTTGCTGATAATCAGCAGCTTCGAAATGGATTTTCGGCTTTCAGGCGTAAGGCCGCACAGGTCGATGGTCTGCCGGTACATTTTTTCACCATTGTCCTGAATGGCGAACCCTGGATTCGTTATCATGAAAAGGTTCTGAGCGAGCTACCGTTCAAATGGCACTGGCACATTATCGAGGGCGTTGCCTCGCTTTCGCACGATACGGCATGGAGCCTCCGGACCGGCGGACGTATCGAGTCCGGGATTCATCGCGATGGTCGTAGCAATGATGGTACGTCTGAATATCTCGATGATCTTGTAAGGAGATTTCCTGCCAATATTACTGTCTATCGCAAACCGCCCGGGGTCTTCTAGGATGGAAAGCGAGAGATGGTGAATGCGCCGCTTTCCAACATCAAGGAAGAATGTCTCCTGTGGCAGGTGGATGCGGACGAATTGTGGACGGTGGGACAGATCAACACAGTCAGATTACGTTTTATGGCTGAACCAGATAGGACTGCTGCATTCTACTGGTGCTGGTTCTTTGTCGGGCACAATAAGGTTATCAGCACACGCTACAACTATGGCCAGAATCCCAAATTCGAATGGCTTCGGACATGGCGCTTGAGGCCCGGCGATTTCTGGGCGGCGCATGAGCCGCCAACGCTGGTGCGGCCGCAGGCGAATGGCAACAGCATCGATCTGGCCTCTGTCCGCCCGTTCCTGCATGATGAAACGGAGGAAATGGGCGCTGTCTTCCAGCATTATGCCTACGCCACCGAAGAACAGGTGCGCTTCAAGGAAAGTTATTATGGATATAAGGGAGCGGTTGCGACCTGGCGCTCTCTTCAGTCAGATCAGGGGCCGGGCCCGCTGTCGCAATATCTCGGCTGGGTCAAAGACCATACACTTTTCGATAGTGCAGAATTTTTTGTATTGTAACAACTAGACCAAAAAGATCTACACACTGGCAAATGGACGTTTGATCCAGATGCATCTTCAAAAAATTTCCAAAGAAATACTTTGTCGTCATGCATCGTCATTGATGGCATCTGTTGGCAATATGCTCATCTTTCTATCAACAATATGTGGAAAGAATTTCTTGAGGCGTGGGCGCATAATGGTTCTTCAAAGAACATAATTGTTCTTGATCGCGCAGGAACCGCGCCGCGTATCAAAGGAGTTCACTATCGGACGATTGCTGCGCGCGACCCTGATAAAACAGGTGCAGACAGCTTACGCTTGGAGAAGATTTGTCGGGAGGTTGGGGCGACATTGTTTGTGTCCACGTTTTACACCACGCCAACTGATACGCCGTCATTCTTCATCGGATATGATCCTGTTTCAGAAGCTCCGGAGATCAGTGCATCCAAGAATCCTGGTAGCGAGGTTGCTTGGGCCATGAAACATGCATCTGGGCATGGACTCTTCTCGATTCGTACGGCAGATGAGCTACGCCAGACATTCTCCGGTCTCTCGCAGGTATTGTTCAACATTGTTCCCTTTGGTGTGACCAAGCATTTTCGTCTGTTTTCGGCAGACGAAATTGTGCGGGGGCGTGCGGCAATCGGTTTGCCGGACAAATATGCGGTGATGTCCGGTGAGCGATTGCGCGCAGATCGTGTAGAGAAGTCCAAAATTCTTCTCTCGTCACTCGAGCTTTTGAACAAAACCGAAGAGAATTTGGCTTTGATTTGTGTCGGCGGCGCGCCCGAGCTCGAACCTGAATTGCGAGCAATCGCCCCGAATGTCAAAGTCTACAGGTTGATCGATCAGCATGAAGCGCTCCCTCTTATTTACGCCGCTGCTCATGCCTTTGTATATTCCGGTTCCAGCGCGGAATCCGGCGCCGCTGTTCTGGACGCAATGGCTTGCGGCTGTCCCGTTCTTGTGCAGCAAGAGACAAGAGTGGTTGATACATCGCGGTTTGCAGCAATGCTGGCTCAGCTCTTCAATCCAGAAATTAGAGCTTGTTACAAAGACAGTGCGCTGGATGCAGATGAACTTGTTGCAAGCGGGCAAGCCGAGAAAGTCATGTTTCTTTTGAGACAGTGCCTGGATCAGCTTGCGTCCGGGCAATTAGCAATGCCGGGCGGAGGTTGGGGTGCATTACGGATTTACCAGCAAGCCGTCGAAGCCCTGAAATAAACACATACAAAACAAAGAAAGCTTATTTACAGGGTCAAATTTGGAGTTTGAGATGTACAGCCACGAAGTCCATCAACTTCAACTTTTTTCGCCGCAAGCCAGCATCGTTCGTGTTAAAAACTGCTTCGTTCATAACAAAGAATTATTGGTAGACAAGTCAATACATAACCCAATTATGCTACCGACCATGTATCAAAGCTGGACTGTTGAGCAAAAGCCCCATTTATCTTTTCGGCAAACAGAGACTTTGTCCGATACTCAGGCGGCCCCAAGTCGTGAGCTCATGATTTTCGATACTTGGGGTACGAGCTCCTATTATCATTTGTTGATTGACCATATCATTCCGCTTTGGATTACTCGAGAATGGATGCAACAAGAATTCTCTATTCTTGGCGGTGAGCCCGAGTATTTCCGGATATCAAAAAATGATTATGAATTAGAGCTACCCAACATACAGAAAATATTTCAGTACTTTCTGGGCCGTCCATTCTCTGAAAATGTGTCGGGCATGTTTAGAAATGTCATTTATGGATATTTCTATACTTATAGGCCCTATCATGGGCCAGCTCATGAACCTAAAATATTTCCGAATTATCAGTATTGGCTAGAACGTTTCCGCTCTGAATTCTGTGCTTTTCCTGCTCAGACAGCGGATGATTATGTTCTTGTTCCGAAGCGAGTGACGCGAAATTTTTCTTTTGTGGATCAATTTGTCCAAAAACATGCTGAGAAGATTAACTTCAAGGTGGTCGATTTAGGGCAACTAACAATTGAAGAGCAAATTCGTTTGGCTGGTGGGGCAAAAGCTATTTTTGGAGCGGAGGGAGCCGCTTTTGCCAATATGGTTTTTATGAAGAAAGATTGTACTGTCATTCCTGTATCAAATGACAGTTCGCGCTTTATGTTTCACTCGATGCTTGCCAGCTATATCGGACAAAGATTTATTCCAGTAAATGTTGATAAAACAGGAAGTTCCCTCATCCATGACAGTATAATTTTGGATTGGCTTCGAAAATAATACCGATGGTGGCTTGTGAGAAAGCTATATGTGTTTCGAGTAATGATGGGGCGCTCAAAAAGATAAAAATATCAACGTTCGTATCTTGGCTGTTGAGCCCGTAATACTGGCGCAAATAATGCGTCTTTGTAAAAAGTTGACGGTACATTAGTGAGCTCATGCAGGTTTTTTTGAAAAGTATAAATGATCCTTTTCCAAAGTGTGTTGACGGGGTACGTCAGGGGCTAGACTGAAATTTAAACCGCTTGATGACCGTTGGGCCCTTAGCGAGGAAAACCGGAATAATTATGTAAAAGCCATTGGTCTAGTTACCTTTTTTAGCACAAGTTATGATGCATCATCCGCGATTGGTTGACCGCTTTCGTCCACCTGAGCTCGCTTAACGTTCGGTCTTATGCTTCTGCCCGCGCAAATAGCCGGGCCTAAAGAAACGCCCTCATTTAACCTGAGGGGCGGTTTGGCGAAGAAACATGGCGTCCCAGTCCGCATGGGTCCCGATCTCACGGGCCGGCAGGTCCTCAGGTCACGTTGGGTGGCTCTGGGCCCCTTGTTAGCTTCGCCCATTGGGTGGCGTTGCTCAGTGGTGAACGGGATGGCACCCAAGAGGGGCAGGCGCTCCCCGCGTCAGCTTTTCGTAGTGTGGTGTTTGCCGCAAAAG
>CAZHOK010000033.1:18387-24337 GCA_964534115.1 uncultured Beijerinckia sp. | reverse complement strand
AGCAGCTGAAGGAATGCCACGAGGCCCCCTTCTACACGCTTGGACCGCTGACGACCGACATCGCGCCGGGCTATGACCACATCACCTCGGGCATTGGCGCGGCGATGATCGGCTGGTTCGGTTGCGCCATGCTCTGCTATGTCACGCCGAAGGAACATCTGGGCCTGCCGGATCGTGACGACGTGAAGGTTGGCGTGATCACCTATCGCATTGCGGCCCATGCGGCCGATCTTGCGAAGGGACATCCGGCAGCGCAGGTGCGCGATGATGCTCTGTCACGCGCGCGTTTCGATTTCCGCTGGGAGGACCAGTTCAATCTCGGCCTCGATCCGGATACGGCGCGCTGCTACCACGATGAAACGCTGCCGAAAGACGCGCACAAGGTCGCGCATTTCTGCTCCATGTGCGGGCCGAAATTCTGCTCGATGAAAATCTCGCAGGATCTGCGCGCCGAAGCAGCGGAAATCGCCGCCAAAGGCATGGCCGAAAAAAGCGCCGAATTCCTCGAAAGCGGCGGCCAGCTTTACGTGAAGAGCTGAGGACAAACCCTCTCTCCTCGCCGTCATTGCGAGGAGCGCAAGCGACGAAGCAATCCAGAATCGCACCATCTCTGGATTGCTTCGCTCCGCTCGCAATAACGACCCCAATGAATTGGAACAATGACACAAACTCCCTCACGCCGATCCCTCCTCGCTGCTTCCGCCACAGCGCTGGTCGCAGCACCCCATGTTGCGCGTGCGCAAGGCGCGATCCGCTGGCGCATGATCACGTCATGGACAAAAAATCTGCCCGGCCCCGGCGTCTCGGCAGAACGCCTCGCGCAGCGCATCAATGCAATGAGCGGCGGGCGTATGGCGGTCGAAGTCTTTCCGGCCGGCGCCATTGTGCCAGCCTTTGGCGTGTTTGAAGCTGTATCGACCGGCGTCGCCGAAATGGGCCATACGGCCTCGTTTTTCTGGGATGGCAAAATGCCCGGCGCAGCTTTGTTCACCACGGCGCCTTTCGGCCTGCCGCCCATCGAACATCAGACATGGATCGAGCGACGCGGCGGCCAGCAGCTCTGGGATGAATTTTACCGCCCGCATGGCGTGCGCGGATTGCTGGCCGGCAATACCGGCCCGTCCATGGGCGGCTGGTTTCGCAAGCCCATCGCCCATGTCGATGACATCAAGGGCCTGCGCATTCGCGTGCAGGGCTTGGGCGGCGAGGTCTATCGCGAAATGGGGGCGACGCCGCAATCCATTCCGCCGGGCGAAATCATCACCGCACTGGAGCGCGGCACGATCGATGCAGTGGAATTGCTGGCGCCGATGAATGACCAGCCGCAGGGCTTTCAGCGTTTTGCGCCCATTTATCACATGCCCGGATTCAACAAGCCGAATGGATCGGCCGAGGCTTTGATCTCGCTTTCGGCTTTCGAGAAATTGCCGAACGATCTGCGCGAGATTGTCGAACATGCCTGCGCAGCCGAACATATTGCCGGCCTGATCGAGGCACAGGCGCATAATGCGCAGGCCATCACCGAATTGGCAGCGGCAGGGGCGCGCGTGACACCTTTCCCCGCCGATGTGATCGCGGCCATGCGCGCGAAAACGCAAGTGGTGCTCGACCGCAAGGCGGGCGAGAGCGCCTTTGCCGCGCGGATCGTCGCCTCCTATCGCACCGCCATCGGCGCGGGGCGCAATTGGGCGGCGATTGAAGCCTATATGGCGCAGGTGACGCGCCAGTCCTGATCTCAGGCGAAGGTCAATCTCGACGCGCGGCCCGCGACCCGCTAGAACCCCGCCAGCCCCATCGGGGCCCGATCTTCAGCAGCAGAGACGAATATGGCGCATCCCGAACGTACCCTCCTTGCCGGCGTCATGGGCTGGCCCGTGATGCATTCGCGCTCGCCCATGCTGCATAATTACTGGTTCAAGACACACGAGCTTGTCGGCGTCTATCTGCCGCTCGCCATTGAGCCCGATGGCATTGGCCCCGCCCTGCGCGCGCTGAAGCCGCTCGGCTTTGCCGGCTGCAATCTGACCATTCCGCATAAAGAAACCGCCATGGCTTTCATGGATGAGATCGACCCGACAGCCAAACGCATCGGGGCGATTTCCTGCGTGGTCGTGCGCAAAGACGGCTCGCTGAAAGGCAGCAATAATGACGGCTATGGCTATATCGAGAGCATTCTCGAAGAAGTGCCGGGCTGGCGCGCAGATACAGGCCCCATTGTCATTATGGGTGCGGGCGGCGGTGCGCGCGCTGTCAGCCTGTCGCTTGCCGATCGCGGCGCGAAAGACATTCGCATCATCAATCGTTCGCCCGCACGCGCGGAAGCTCTCGCGCAGGAATTTGGCAGCCCGATGAAAGCTGTCGCCTGGGAAGACCGCCATATGGCGCTCGAAGATGCGGCCATGGTGGTGAATACGACAAGTCAGGGCATGGTGGGCCAGACGCCGCTCGATCTGTCGCTCGCCAAACTGCCGAAACACGCGCTTGTCTCGGATATTGTCTATATTCCGAAAGAAACGCCGCTGCTGCGCGATGCGCGCGAGCGCGGCCATCGCACCATCAACGGACTCGGCATGCTGCTGCACCAGGGCCGCCCGGCCTTCCGAGACTGGTTCGGCATATTGCCCGATGTCACGCCGGAATTGCGCGCGATGATGGAAGCGACGATTTAAGCGTCATTGCGAGGAGCCGAAGGCGACGCGGCAATCCAGAGCGTCACGTGGGGCCTCTGGATGGCGCACGCTTCGCTCGCAATGACGAGCTAGATCTTCGACCGGTAATGATCCCAGGTCTTCTGAAACAGGCTTGTCGACCAAAGCTTCTCGAAACAGGCCTTCTTTTCCTCTTCCGAAAATTCATAAGGCTCGCCCAATTGCTCGGCCATATATTGCCGATAGCAATTTTCCTCGACATAGGCGGCAAGTGCGAAACATTCGATCATATTGGTGCCGACAATCGTCACACCATGCGCTTTCAGCAGAACTGCCGGGCGCTGTCCCAAGGTCTGGGCGAGACGCTCGCCCATCGGCTTGGTGTTGACGGACAAAGGCGTATCCATCACCGGCATGTCGCCGAGCAGAACGCCTTGCGCATAGACATGTTTGTAGGGTTTTCCGACCATGGTCAGAAAGGTCGACCATTTGGGATGGGTATGGGCCACCGCCTGTACATCGGGACGGGCGCGATAGATTTCAGTGTGAATGTGAAACTCGAGCGGCGGCTTGCCATTGCCTGAAACGACATTGCCATCCATGTCGATTTCGACAAGGGCATCCTGCGTCATCAGGCCCTTCACGGCAGCGCCATTGTTGATGAGAATATTCTTGCCATAGCGGATCGAGACATGGCCGTTATGGTCGATAATATCGGCCTTTTCGAGCATGCGAATGCAATCGACGAGCTCTTGGCGCGGATCGTTGTTCTGCGACATGTTTCTCTTCCTCAGAATCCGACGCGACGCTTCCACAAATCCCAGGCGCGCGAGGCCGAGGACAGGTTCACCTTGTCGGCAAGCACACCTTCGCCCGGCGAGAGCGCTGCAATCGGGCTGCCGCCGCCCAGCATCATTGTCTGGAACTGCAGACGCGCATTCATCTCGGTATAGACGGCACGGAAGACTGCAACCGGCAGGCTGGGGCCGGTGGCAACAGAGCCATGTGCGCGCATGAGGACCACATCCTTGTCGCCCAGCGATTGCGCCAGCGCGACGCCCTTTTCGGCATTGCCGACGAGCATGTCGGTGTCGCCGAATTTTTCGTTGATATCGAACACCGGCACGCCGCGCGCGATGAAGGCGGCATTGTGGAACATGGCCCGCATCGGCTTGTCGACGAGACCGAAGGGAATGACATTGGCCGAATGACTATGCGCAACGGCCATCACATCCGGACGTGCACGGAAAATCTCGCCATGAATGAAACGCTCGAGGAAAGAGCCACGACCGCGCGGATCGACGCATTCGCAATCGAGATCATATTCCATAATGTCGTCGGGCGTGACGAGCGCCGGCGCCAGCGAGCGCGACATCAAAAAGCGGTTCGGATCGTTGGGATGGCGCATGCTGACATGGCCGAAAGCATCGACAACGCCCTGATCGGCAAGAATGCGGCTGGCCGCTGCAAGATCGGCAAGAACGGAAGGGTCAACGGGGCCGCCCGAGCGCGGGGCCGGCGAGCCGGAGCCGGCATCGGCCGGGGCGCGCAGATAGGACAGGCCGGAATGGCAGGCGCAGCGGAACAGTCTCATATTTCCTCCAGGACGGCGCTTGGGTTTTTTGGTTCGCGGCCACGTTACTCAGGTTCGCGGCGGGATGCCAGAGGGGCCTGTCTTGGCGTCGCCTCGCGCGCCATGACGGGGCCTAAAACCCCGCCCGCTCCTGTTCGGAGACCTGTGCAGCCAGGCGCACCGGCGTATTGGCAGCGCCGAACAATTCGTAATTCTTCCGCTGGACGATTTCGAAGAAGAAAGTTTTTTCGAATGTCGCCGTATAGATCTGGAAAAATTCGCCCGTCTTGCTGCGATCGTAGAGAATATCCAGGCTGCGCATGCGCTCGATCAGCGCCGGATCGAGATCGATGAAACGCGCCGACAAATCGTCATAATAATTGTCAGGCATATCGAGGAAGCTCACACCCCGCTCGCGCGCCTGTTCGACAAAGGCGAAAATATCGTCTGTCTCAAGCGCAATATGCTGCACGCCCGAGCCGCCGAAAGCATCGATGAAACGCGACACGGCGGTCGAGCCGCCATCGGCAATATTGAGCGGAATGCGCAGGCGCGCATCGGGTGTGCGGATCACGCGACTGTAGAAAGCGCCATAAGGATCGGCCACTTCCACCTGCGGATCGTTCACCAGACCGAGTACGCTTTTGTAAAAGGTCATCCAGGACAGAAATTCAGAGCGGCGAAGAACATTCGAGAAATGATCGAATTCCTTCAGCGCACCGTGACTTTCCTTCTTGTCGAAAACAAAATCGCGATCCCAGTTCGTGGCGCCCTGAGCGGGCTTCGCCATAAAATAGATCAGCGAATTTTCAACGCCGGCGACAGCTGGAATCAAAGTCTCGCCGGGCCCGATACGACCGAAATAGGTCGGTGCGCCCAGCGCATTGGCGCGTTCAAGCGCAAGGTCGGGATTGTCGAAACGCAGACCCAAGGCGCAGACGGACGTGCCGTGCAGCTCATGGAAATTATAGGCAAAGCCTTCCTGCTCGCGATTGACGACAATATTGAGCCCGTTCTGGCGATAGAGATCCACCGCTTTGGAGCGATGGCGCGCAACGCGCTCAAAGCCGAGGCCTTTCAACAGATCGGTGAAACGGCTGGCTTCGCCAGTCGCAAATTCCACGAATTCGATTCCATCGATATGGGCGGCCACCGGCAATTGCGTGCCGATGCGCAAAGGCGCAAGGCCCTGCCGTTCGCGGCCCGCATCGAGCTCTTCGCCCGCCATCTGCAAAGCGCGCATGCCATCGCGCGCAATCATGGCGGCAGGCGCGCCGCGGAAATGATCGTTAAAGGCTTCCAGCGAGACCGGGCCGCGATAGCCTGTCTTCATCACGGCATCCAAAAACGCGCCAACCGGATGATCGCCCTGCCCCGGAAAGCAGCGATGATGACGCGACAGCGACATGGGATCCATCAGAATGCCCGGCGCATCGGACAATTGCACAAGACCGATCCGTGAAGCTGGAATATCGGCAAGCGGTGCAATCGGATTTTTGTTGACGCAAATATGGAAAGAATCGAGCACGATGCCGAGATTGGGGCGGTCGGCGAGGCAGACCAGCTCATAGGCCTGCATCCAGTCGCGCACATGACGGCCCCAGGCGAGCGCCTCATAGCCGAGCCTAAAACCGCGGCGGGCCGCACGATCGGCGAGTTCGGCCAGATCGGCAGCGGCGCGCTCTTTGTCATCCGCGCTGTCTTCTGAACACGACGAACACATGCCGAG
>CAZHOK010000033.1:0-18377 GCA_964534115.1 uncultured Beijerinckia sp. | reverse complement strand
AAAGCGTGTGCCCAATTCTTCCATCAGATCGAATTTGCGCTCGGCGCGATCGAAATTGCGGGCCCGCATGGGCTCGGGCATGGCCTCGAAATCGCGCAAGGGCTGCAGGCCGATAATCTCGAGGCCAAGATCTTCGGCGCGCGCGCGCACATCCTTCGGCTTGCCGGAGAAAAATGTCAGGTCGTTTTCGAAAATCTCGACGGCGCGAAACCCTGCCCGCGCCACGGCGGCGAGTTTGGCTTCCAGCGTCCCCCCCATGGAGACTGTCGCGATCGACCATCGAAGCATTGCGTATTTCCCTGAAGGCGAGCCCGGATTCTTCTGATTTCAAAGCATAAAGGGGTCTTGGCGAGCCCGCAATGACAGGCCTGACATATTCCCCCGGAGCCGCCTTTGATGTATCAAAACCGGGACGGTCCGCCCCTTGGGTGCAGACCAGCCGGAAAAATGCTTCAGCAAGGAACAAGCTTCAGGAGGGGACAGGCAGATGAGTCAGTTGAAACTTTCCATTGCGACAACCGATTACGATCATTTCCGCGATTTTCGCCTCGGCCTCGTCAAGGCAGAGGGCGTGGATCACAATTGGCTGACGCTGGGTCACCATGAAATTTTCGCCCGTCAGACATTCAATCGCGAATTTGACGTCAGCGAATTGTCCTTTGCGAAATTTTCGACGCAGATCACGCGCGACGATTGCGATATTGTCGGCCTGCCGGTGGTCTGCTCGCGCCTGTTCCGCTTCTCGTCTTTCTATGTGAACAAGAATTCCAACATCAAGACGGTGCAGGATCTCAAGGGCAAGCGCGTCGGCTCGCCCGAATGGGCGCATTCGGCCGCTGTCTATATGCGCGGCTGGATGCACAATGATTGCGGCGTCAAACTGACGGATGTGCATTGGTATCAGGCAGGCGCCAATGCGCCAGGCCGTATCGAAAAGGTCGAGCTCAACCTGCCCGAAGGCCTCAAACTGACGCGCGTGTCGGACAAATCGCTCTCCGAAATGCTGGCCTCGGGCGAGATCGATTGCGCGATCATCGCACGTCCGCCGACCTGCTTTCTTGAAAATCACCCCGATGTCGTGCGCCTCTTCCCGAATTATCTCGAAATGGAAGAGGACTATTTCGAGCGCACGAAAGTCTGGCCGATCATGCATATTATCGCGATGAAGAAGAGCATCGTCGATGAGAACCCGTGGGTGCCGCGCAATCTCTACAATGCCTTTGTGGAATCGAAGAACCGCTCCATCGAGCGTATTTTCGATCCCGCCGTCTCGCGCTATCCGCTGCCCTGGCTGCCGACCTATGCGCGCAAGATGCGCGACATGATGGGCGACACATTCCCCTTCGGCATTGAAGAAAACCGCGCCACCTGGGAGCAGATGCTGCTCTACACCTATCAGCAGGGCATTGCCCACAAGCACGTCAAGCCGGAAGATATTTTCCCGGCGAGCACGGGCACGAAAATCGTCGTCTGACGCAACAGAAACCGCCGGCCTTCGGGCCGGCGGTTTGCATTTCAAGGGTCGCTTCAAGACCCGGCAAGAATAAAAAAGGGAGAGAAGAATGTCCGTGCGGACAGGATCGAACAGCAAACAGCGGCTGGCGGCTGAACTTTGCGCTGTCACGCGCATGCTCGAAGACATGGGCATTTTGCAATATAGCGGACATATTGCCGTGCGCGTGCCCGGCGAGAATGCGCTGATGATCCAGCGCCGCTCGGATTCGCGCGCAGAACTTGAGCCCGAGCGCATTTTGACAGTGGATTTCGATGGGCGCGTGATTGAGGGCGACGGCAAGCCACCCTCGGAAACGGCCATTCATATCGAGACCATGCGCATGCGTCCCGATGTGAATGCAAGCCTTCACAGCCATCTCGATCTCGCCATTGCTTTCACCATGATGGACAATGTGCAGCTCGTGCCGATGCGCGCACGCGCCTCGCGCTGGGCCAGCGGCATCCCGACCCATCCCGATCCGAGCCATATCAAATATTCCGAACAGGGCCGCGCTCTGGCTGAGACGCTTGGTCCCCACCATGTCGCGCTCATGCGCGCACATGGTTTGCTGCTCGTTGCAGAGAGCCTGCCGGCGCTCATTTCAGACGCCGTGCATTTTGAGGAAAATGCCAAAGCGCAATTGCAGGTCATGAATGCCGGCGCCAAGGTCAAAGCGCTCACAGCTGCCGAGATCGAGCAGATTCTCAAAATGGAAGACCGTCCACACCATGTGATGAAGATGTGGAATTATTACGTACGCAAAGGCTTGGCCGCCGGCACGGTTGAGAAAGACTGGGATCTGCTGGCGGGATAACCTTCTCCCTGTGGGAGAAGGTAGTCGCGCAAGTCGGGCCTGCCCGACTTGTGTTTCAAAATGGCGAAATCGGCAACAGCCGATTTCACATGCGACCGGATGAGGGGTTACACCATAAATCGGTGAGGGCGTAACCCCTCACCCCGCTTCTGCGAAGCGACCCTCTCCCTGTGGGAGAGGGTTAAGACCGATGGATCGGATCGATCCACGGCACTTCGGTTGGTTTTTCCACCGGCTCAATGTCGAGATTGATCGATGTCGCCTGCCCGTCGGAGCGCACGAGAACGCATTCGAGCGTCTCATCCGCCAAGGCATTGATCTCCTGATGGGGCACATAGGGCGGCACGAAAATAAAGTCGCCCGGCCCCGCTTCGGCGGTAAATTCGAGCCTCTCGCCCCAGCGCATGCGGGCGCGACCTTTCACGACATAGATCACGCTTTCCAGCGGCCCATGATGATGGGCGCCGGTCTTGGCGCCGGCATGAATGCTCACCGTGCCGGCCCAGAGTTTTTGCGCGCCCGCGCGGGCGAAATCGATGGCGCCCTTGCGATCCATTCCCGGCGTCTGCGGAACATTGCCGGAAGCGAGCGACGTACCAGGAATGACGCGGACGCCATCATCTTTCCATCGCGGTTCGTGATCGTGATCGTCATGCATGTCTGACCCCATTTTTTGCCAAGCATTGCGCATCAACGCGGGCAAGGCAATGCCGGGCCGCTGCGCATAAAGCACAAGCTGACCTACGAAAAGCCAAGTCGCGCGTTATCGGCATGCTTGTGGAGACGGCCATGCGCACATGCGACACTATCGCCTTTACAGTTTTTTGCGCCGCTCTGGTTGGCGCCCATACAGTCCCGGCCAGCGCCGGTTTTCTCGATCTGCTCTTTGGCCGGTCTCGCACCCCGCCATCGCCTTACGACGATTCGGCGCCGCCCTTCGTCACACGCGAAGAACCCTTTCCGCTGACAAAACGGCCCGGCGACGAGCGCAAAAGCCCATCGACCATCATCGAAATTCCGACCGTCAGGCAATATTCGACCTGCTGCAAGAATGGCGAAGATCCGATGAAAGCGCTTCTCTCCGACAGCACATTGGTGCGCGGCGATGTTGTCATGACACATGAGGGCCTGCGGGTTTTTCTGGGTTCGCGCGCACCCCATCAATGGCGTGACTTCGTACCGATCCGACAAGCCCCTGTCGGCCTTGCGCAGCGCCGGCAATTGCTGGCGCTTGAGCGTTGAGGCTCCAGGCAAATCGAAAACGGTTAAGAAGAGTTTTCGCCAGTCTTCGAAAGACAGCCCCGGCCCGTCACGATTCTGCAAGACGATCTTGCCAAGATCTGGCGAGCATGAACGGGTGGCCTTTGGACACGAAAACCTGCGCCAATTGCATCTATCTCTCCTTCAGCGGCACACAGGGTCTGCGCTGCGCCGATCCGGCTACCGGTATCCCTGACCGGCCGGTGAGGGCACAGGATTCCTGCGGACGGTTCCGCCTGAGCTTTTCTGCCGCCAAAGAGCTTGCATTCCGCACTGCGCATCAAACGCGCAACGAAGGCTGGGAGATCGCCATGCATCGACATTTGTCCAGCCACGGAAAAGACGACCGGCGATCGCATTAAAAAAAAAAAGCGCGACCCGAAGGCCGCGCTTTCATTTTCTCGATGCTCAAAAAATTACATCACATTGCCGACGGCATCGCCGGCTGCAGCATCGGTATAGAATTCCGGCAGCATGCGCGACTGCACGCCTTCTTCTGCCAGACGCGCGGCGAATTCCTTGCGCAGATGCGGATCTTCGTCGCAATAGGGAATGGCTGAACCGCCCTTTTTCAGGTCGATTGCGCCGTAATCCATAATGGCCTCGCCCGGCAGGCCGGCCTTGCGCGAGCGCTGGTTGTTGGGCCCATGCCAGGCCGAAACACGCAGCGGCTCTTTCGAAATGCCGAAATGCTGATGGAACCAATCGCCCGACATGGGCGCGGCGGAAACGAGACCGCCATATTCATATTCCTGCTTGCGCACGAGTTCTTCTTTGCCCGATTCCCACGGACGCATGCCAACGACATCGGCCGGCCATGTGTAAGTATAGCCCTTGCCCTTGAGGCAGAGCAGAACGGCCGCAGACATATGCTTGTGCGCCTTGGAATAGCGGCCGGTCTCATGCTGGCCGATCCAGAAATAAAAGCGGTTGCCGGCCATCCATGGCTCGACGCGGCGATAGCCAGGCGAGCGACGATTGTCGAGCGGCAGCTCGCAATTGATCAGATCCGGAATGAAATTCGTGCGACGCATGGCCAGACCGCGGATCGGATCGGGCTCGACATCTTCAATCGACTTGAAGAAATCCTCATTGCCCGAATAGCGATCGGTGAAGTCGAAATCATTGTTGAACACGAAGTTCATATTGTCGAACAGGTTCATCACATTGGCCGCCGTCGTGCCGCAATAGAGCAGAGCGGGCGAATTGGTGGCATTGACGAAACGGTGCGAGGCATTGAGCGGGATCGAGAAGCACGAACCCTTCTGCCATTCGAATGTCTGCTTCTTCGGCGACTTGTTGGTCCAGACTTCCGTCGAACCGCGGCCTTCGACGACGAAGACAACTTTTTCATACATGTGCTTGTCGACATTCAAAGCGCCGCCAGCGGGCACTTCGACGACATAGGAGCTCCACAGGCCTTCGGTGCCGAAGAGCTGAATGTAAGAACCGCGACCGCCCAAACGCTTCCAGGGCTTCAGCTCGAGATCGAGAACCGTGCGCACACCGATATTGCGATAGGTCGGGATGCCTTCTGCCTCCATGAATCGATCATAGGGCATGGGTGGCCGCTTGAACTTGCCGAAACCGGCAACTTCGCCAGCCTTGGGCTCGTGCCAATGTGAAGGTCCGTCATGCGGCATGGGAGCATCCTCTTTTGTCGTTGCTTGGGGCTTCGTCCGGCCCGCCGGGGGCCGACGCCCTCACCTTTCGGAGAAGGCCCTCTGATTAGCAGAGGCTTTCGGCCGTTCCAAGCACCTATGGAGGACTAACCGCCGCCCCGGTTGGCCTCTTCCCGCAATTGGGCGAGTTCGCCGGCCAAAATCTCGAACCGGGCCAGCCAGCGGGCCAGATCGCGCTTCACATCGAGATCGGACTGCTCGTCCTCGATTTCGCGGACCTTTTCCCTCAGGGATGACGCAAGGCCAATCGCCTCGTTCCAGGACTTGTCGAAATCCAGCACCTCAAACCTCCTCGCCAGCGGACGTGGACGGCCCGGCCTGTTAGAAGGCGACATGTCCGAGCCCATAATCATCCTTGTAGACGCCGACGCCTGCCCCGTGAAGGAGGAGGTCTATCGCGTGGCCGAGCGCTATGGCCTCCGGGTCCATATTGTCGCCAATTCCTTCATCAACGTGCCCCGCCACCCTTTGATCGAGCGCGTCCTCGTGCCGGCCGGCCCGGATGCGGCCGATGACTGGATCGCCGAACGGGCGCGGCCGGGCGCAATCGTCGTCACGCAGGATATTCCGCTGGCCGCGCGCGCCCTGAAGGCCGGCGCCGAGGCGATCGGGCCCACGGGGCGGACCCATACGCCGGATTCCATCGGCATGGCGCTTGCCACCCGCAATCTGATGGAGGATTTGCGCTCGGCCGGGGAAACCACCCGCGGCCCCAAACCCTTTGCGCCGCGCGACCGGTCGAATTTCCTGTCCGCCCTCGACCTTGCCGTCAACCGGCTGAAACGGGCCGGTCATCCAACAGGCTGAGACAGCATCCAAACCCGGCTTTCTGCCAAAGTCTTGAGCAGGACTTCCCACCCCCTCCTTCAGTCGCACTTTCATACTGGCTGGCCCGAGGATTGCCTGTAAGCTCAGGGAAAAAGGGGGAGGAAAAAATGAAATCGAGACTTTTTGTCAGCGGCTGGCTTTTGGCTTGCCTCACCAGCGGCCCGGCGCTCGCCAGTGGCGCGGAAGATTTTTACCGCACCAAACCGGCCATGCGGATGATTGTCTCGAGTTCGGCGGGCGGCGGCTATGACATGCTGGGGCGTCTCTCGGCCCGCTATTTCACCAAATATCTTCCCGGTGAACCACAGATCGTGGTGCAGAACATGCCGGGCGGTGGCGGTGTCACAGCCACCAACCACCTCTATATGATCGCCGCCAAAGACGGCACGGTGATCGGCCATATCGATCGCGGCATGGCGACAGCCGCCCTGCTGTACGGCGCCAACAGCCAGACGCAATTCGATGCGACGAAATTCAACTGGCTCGGCAGCATGTCGCGCGAGGTCGGCGTCGGGCTTGTCGCCAAAAACTCACCCGCACGCACGCTGGCAGATATGCGCCAGCGTGAAATCGTGATCGGCACCAATGGGCCTGAAACCGATTCTGCCATGTATGCGCGCGTGTCCAATGCTTTGCTTGGCACAAAATTCAAAGTGGTCTTCGGCTATCCCGGACAGGTTGAATATTATCTGGCATTGGCGCGCGGCGAAGTGGACGGCATTTTCATGACCGGCTGGTCCGGCCCCAATCGCATCACCGCGCTGAAAGATATTGAACGCGGACAGGTCGATTATTTTGTGCAAATGGCATCGAGCCGGCATGAAGATGCACCCAACACACCCACCATGCGCGAAATGATCAAAGATGAGAAGGACCGGCAGATTCTCGACATTCTGATGTCGCGGCTCGATCTCGGTCGCCCCTATCTCGTGCCGCCCGGCGTGCCGGCAGATCGTGTTGCTTTATTGCGCAAGGCTTTCGATTTGACCGCAGCCGATCCGGATTTTCAGGCCGAGGCGACAAAAGTCGGCATCAAGATCGATCCGATCGCGGGCGAGGCCGCGCAAAAAATCATCGCGGACATGTATAAAACGCCGACCGATGTTCTTTCGCGCATGCAGGCCATCGTCCAGATTGCAAAATAGGTTCAGCGCCACAGCGCCCTGATTCCATCCACGACATATTGGACGGCAAGAGCCGAGAGAATGACACCCAGCATGCGCGAGAGCACATGCTGGCCTGTCGTGCCCAGCAGACGGGCGAGGCGCGCAGCCACAAGAAAAACAAGCAGACAGACGCATGCCACCAGAGCAACAAGACCCAGCAGGCTGGCAAGGCCCAGAAGATCGCGCTGATTCTCTGAGGCCAAAAGAATAACGGCGGTAATGGCGCCCGGCCCCGCCATCAAGGGAATGGCCAGCGGCACGGCGGCGACATCGCGAATGCGATCCTTGCCGAGCGCCACATCGGCCGTCTGCTCGTCGCGATCGGCGCGCCTCTCGAAAATCATTTCGAAGGCGATCCAGAAGAGAAGAAGGCCGCCGGAAATGCGAAAGGCTGCCAGACTGACCTCAAGCCAGCGCAACAGCCAATCGCCGGCGAGGATGAAGAAACTCAAAATGGCAAAGGCATAAATCGAAGCCTTGAGAGCGCTGGCCCGCCGCGCGGCGGCATCCAGCCCGCCCGTCAATGTCAAAAAGACCGGGGCCAGGCCGATCGGATCGATGGTGACGAACAAGGTGACGAAACCGACGATGAAAGCGTCACCCGTCATGTTCCTTGCTCCCGCCATCCGCGCACAGGTCAACAATGCCCCATTTTGCCAGAAGGCTGACGGCATGGATGATACGCGATACTGGCAATCCGGCCGCCAAGGACAACATTTCAATGCTGAGACTGGATGCAGATAAAGCAACGAGAATCGTGTGGATTTGCGCATCCTCCGCCGCATTGCGTCGCGACAGGCTGAAGAGCGCATGACGGCTTACCTCGCGCCAGTCCGGCGCAGCAGGATGCAGAGACACGAGTGTGCGCGCATCGATTCCATGCGACGGATAGGCGGCAAAATAACGATAGGGATCGAGCTGTTCGGCAATGGCGCGCCGATCGGCCTGTCCCGATGCTGAAGCAGCGCGGCGCCTGCTGCCAAGCTCATCCCATAAAGCGCAATAATCGCGCATCAGCACGGACCAGTCGAAACTTTCCCGCGCCACTTCGCGGGCCCGCGCGCCAAGCCTGCGACGCAGGCTCTCGTCGACCACCAAAGCAAGAGCAGCATCGCGCAAGGCGCGCAGATCGACGCTGACATGCTGGCTGGCAAGGCCGATATAGACATCATAAGTGATGGCGCGCGCAGCAAAGGCGCGGGCATATTCCTCCCCCGCCTCGATCTGCGGCATGAAAGTGGGAATGAGAAATCCCGTCTCGCCGTGGCGAACAGTCTGGCGATAGCCATCCCATTGCGTCGCGATCACGGGCTTTCCGGCGGCCATGGCCTCGATGATTGTGAGGCCGAATGTTTCCTGGATATTGTCCGACAGCGAGATGAAAATATCGCTGGCGGCCCAGCCAAGCGCACGCTGGCGCGCATCGGTTCCATCCAGCCAGAGATGACGCAGCGAGGGCGCAAAATCGCGCGCGCCATCTTTGAAGGCATTTTCGATCATGTCATTGGCAAACCATCCGCACTGGACGAGAACGATCTTGCGCCCGGTGGCGCGCGCGACGTCCTCAAGCCCCAGATACATGGGATAGGGATGCGCCTTGGCGTGAAAACTCAAACGGCCCAGAAAAAAGAAGGCAATCTCATCGGGTGCAAGACCAAGCTCGCGTCGGGCCTGCGCCTCGTCCATGCCGAAGTCGACATAATCATCGCAATGGACGCCCAGCGGAATGGTCGCCAGATGCGGCCGATTCATCCGCGCCTCTTTGCCAAAGCGCCAGCGCAGATAATCCTCCTGCACATCGAGCAAAGTCTCGACACTGGCTGTCACGGCCTGCGACGTGCAGATGAGACCATCCCACGGCATGACCGGCGCAATGGAGAGATCGGTCAACAAGCCCATCGCGCCATCGGAGGAAATCGTATGGGTGATGCCGGTCAGCGAATAGGCATCATTGCCAAAAACATGCCGCTGGCGCGCTTGGCGACCGATCGAGGGATCCGCCAGATGCAGGCAGCCCGCCGCCGACAGGCCCGCATGATCGGAAAGACTGATCCATCTGGCGGCAACGCGCGGATCGATGCGCCGGACATCTTCGACAAAGACGGCCCCCGTCTTCGCTGAAGGGCCCACGCCAACCAGTGACCCGCCAGCAGCCGCCCCAACCATGGCGCGCAGAAAGGAATGGCCCGCCGACTGGCGACCCATAATGCGCTTGTCAGGCAGATGAAAACCATCGGTCTCGAAGCGCAGCGCGGCAAGCCGCGATAGGCCTTGCAAAGAATCGGTCATGAAAAAACATCAAAAATTCGCCCGCAGGCGCATGGGAAATACCTCCCCCATTAAGCAGATTCACGTCAGCCTTGCCAGACGCATCCACGCTTCGCCCGATAACGGGCGCCTGTCACCTGAATGGTGCATCTGGCCGCATGAAGACTGACATGCCGCTGCGGAAGGTCAAATATCCGATCTGGTCACCCCCGGCCGGGGCCCGCGCAGAATCAAAGACTGCGCGTCACATCGTCGAACAGCTCATCGACCGTCAGCCTGCGCGGCAACAGACCCTGCTCCATGGAAAAATCGATGGCCATCTGAATGCCGCGACGATTGGCTTCAAGTCCGAAGGGCGCCATGGTTGCGCGGGCACTCTCTGGCGCTGCTGCATGGCTTTCCATCAGCATGCGATAGATTTCGCGCACCACATCGGGCCGCTCTTTTGGCAGATCTTCATGAACGCAAAACAGATGATTGATCGGACGCACGCCCGTGCGCTCGCTCCATGCCTGCGCTGTGCGCTGGGGATCTGGAATGAGATGCTTCACACTTGCAACATCGGGCAATTTGTCGCCCAGAACGGCGGCCGCCACTTTGCCCTCCTGCAGCAGAACCTCAAGCTTTTCACCCGGCGCAACGCGCGTGCAGCTCGGCGGATCGATGAATTCAGCAACATGGGGATCTTCCACCGTCATCCAGCGGATCGAAGTCAGATCGACGCCATATTCATGCTGCAATAGGCCCCGAACCCACATGACCGTCGTCACCGAATAGGCGCGAATGCCGACGCCTTTGCCCTCAAGATCTTTCGGCGTCAAATCGCCGTAACGGGAATCATAGGCGATTGTGTGATGCTGGAAACGGCTGACAATCGGCGCCGGCAGAGCAACGAGCTTTTTGCCCCAGGCTTTGGCCTGCAGATAAGTGGCAATGGCCAATTCACCGGCGACAAAAGCGCCCTCGCGAACCATGGGCTTAAAACCTTCATTGGCGGTTTTGGGCCCGGCAAAATCGAATTGAACGAGGTCTGAGGAGACCGCCCCCGATTTCAGCGCCAGTGTCACCGGATAATCGGCAAGATTGGTGCGCAAAATGACTTTGCCGGTGCGGGGAAAGGTCATGCCAGAAACTCGCATTTCATTCAGCGACCCGACATTGAGATCGCAGGATTGTGCCTGCCAAGGCCAATAGCGCGCCCAAGCGGATGAAGGCAAGATACGATCTTCTGAATGAGAAACAATGGCCGCTGCTGCAGCGTCATCACGCGCCCGGACCTCGCCCCGATGGGCTTCGACCCGAGACACCTGGAAAACATTCTACTCCTGTCCATCGCCCAGCGATGACAGTCTCGCCATATCCCTGATCGAAATCCGGTCGGGCGAGGATGAAGCGATGAGACGATCTTCCTTCAGCTTCGTAAAGCTGCGACAGACCGTCTCGACCGATATTCCAAGATAATCTGCAATATCGGCACGCGTCATCGTCAGCTGGACCGCCTCGCCATGGCCACCATCATGGCCTTTGCGGCGGACGAGCATCAACAGCAAACGCGCCACCCGGGCATGGGCTGCCTGATGCAACATGGGCAGATGGGCCTCGCGCTCGCTGACCAGCTCCTGTTTGAGCAGTTGAACGAGATCGTTCTGCAGCGCGGTTGAATGATCGCATAACATAGTCAACTCTGCCCGCGATATGGAATAAGCCGTGGTCGGGGCAATGGATTGAGCGGTCAAACCATATCTTTCGCCAAAAGACAGACCGGCGAAATCGCCAGGAAAAAGGAATCCTGCCACAAGACGACGGCCGTTGGGCAGGAATCGATATTGACCGACAGTGCCGCTGGCAAAAAGAAAAACGGCATCGGCAGGATCATCTTCATGAAAAATGATCTGCTTGCTGGCAAAGCGGATCAGTTTCTGGGACTGGAGAAGCCGGGTCATGGGCCCAATCCGAACGGTCGAGCTGGCGGCGCTGCACGACGTCGCGTCAAAACTCCGATCGTCGAAGTGGGCATGGCCAGCACGCATTCACGCACCTCTTCGGTTACCGCATAAAAGCTCATCAATTTAAATATTCGATTTGCTGCCAGAAACAAGCGCTGCCAAGAGATCAGGCTTGTCATGCCGTGCGCGCCGAGCAAAATATGAAAGACGGAATTGGCGTGGCTGAAGCTTGCATTCACAAGCTCTGCCTTGATCGCACCATCTGCATTTTTCTGATCGCATCATCTTGATGCTCATGCCTGCAGAACAGCGACAATCAGAGATTCATCTGCTGATGCATGCATCTGCACTTGAAATGCCGATCCTGACATAATGCAGGATTTTCTCATCAAGATGCGATGTATCAGATCAGGGAAGCATGATTGCAAAATGCACGCGAAGAACGGCACGCGTTCTGACGACACGTCACACCGGACAATGGCTTGCGATTGTCAGCACAAAAAGGGCAGAAACTGCCATTCCGCCACAATCGACACGTGAGGGGATGGAGACGAGAAAAGTCCCATGATGAGACCAAAAAACCTGTCGAGGAAGCCGGCCATTCAATGGCAGCTGACCCCAGGCCTGAAGCCTATTTGGTTGATGGCGACAAAAATTGCCCTGACAAACAAGGCCATGATTGGCGCTCCCTAGGGGACTCGAACCCCTGTTTTCGCCGTGAGAGGGCGACGTCCTGGACCGCTAGACGAAGGGAGCGGAGCGCGTTTGGCGCAGGCGCGTTCTATAGCGGCGTGGCTGCGCGGCTGCAAGCTTTCCCTCACCCGATGCCACATGATGGGGGCTGCGCTCCCGTGACGCGTGGCTTGCCGAGCCTGTCCATGCGACCCAGTTAATGGAAAGGCCCCGCCCCGAGAGAAACATGTCGCAGCGCGCGCGTCTTGCACTTCACCGTCCGCCGGCTCCCGAACCGCTGGCCAAACCGCTTCGCGCAATTCCGCTCATTCTGGCGCTGCGGCGCAATCCGCTCGCCACATGGACGCGCGCTCATTACGAATTGCCGATCCTGCATGGCACCAGCATCATCGGGGACGTTTGCGTGGTCAACGATCCGGCCGCCATCCGTCATGTGCTGGTCGATCGCGCTGCCAATTACCGCAAGGACGATCTGGCCCGGCGCCTGCTCGGACCCGGACTGAGCCATGGCCTTCTGCTGGCCGAAGACGAGGAATGGCGCAACCAGCGCCGCCTTCTCGCACCCTTGTTCACACCGCGCATGGTGGCGCGGTTTCGCCCTGCCATGACCGCATCTGCACATTGGCTCATTGCGCGCTGGAAGAAACAGAGACCCGGCCGGCGCATCGATGTCGCCAGCGAATTTTCGCGCGCCACGCTGGATGTTCTGGAGCGTACGATCTTTCCGCAAGGGCTTGGCCGCGATCCCTCAGATTTCATTCGCGCAGTAACCGAATATTTTGAGACGGCAGGACGTATCGATCCTTTCGATCTGCTCGATCTGCCGGAATGGCTCCCGCGTTTTGGGCGCAGCCGCGCCGCACCGGCTCTGGCATTTTTCGGCGAAGCTGTCGAAGCAATCATTGAAAAACAAAAAGCGCGTCTGGCGTCGGGCATGGCCGCGCGCGACGAGGCCGATCTGCTGACTTTGCTGCTCTCAGCCGCCGACCCTGAGACGGGCGTGGGATTGAGCGATGCGGAAGTGCGCGCCAATATTCTGACCTTTATCGGCGCCGGCCATGAAACGACGGCCAATGCGCTGACCTGGACGGCCTATCTTCTTTCCTGCCATCCGCAATGGCGCGAACGCGCCGAGGCAGAGGCCGATGCGATTTTGGCGCAGGAAGATGCGCCGGAAGTTGAAAAAATGCCCGTCATCCGGGCAGTTCTGGAAGAAAGCATGCGGCTTTATCCGCCCGCCGCATCGCTGACGCGCGAAGCCATCGGTCGCGACCGCATCGGCAGAGAGCGGATTGCACCGGGCACGCGCATCATCGTCTCACCCTGGCTTGTGCATCGGCACAAATTGCTCTGGACGGATCCCGATCTGTTCAACCCTGCACGTTTTCTGCCCGGTGCGCGCGAGAAAATCGATCGCTTCGCTTTCATTCCTTTCGGCGCCGGCCCACGCATTTGCATCGGCATGGGCTTTGCGATGCAGGAAGCCGTGATCCTTCTGGCTCATGTGCTGAAAAATTTTCGTCTCGAAACCTGGCCCGGCCAAATGGTCGAGCCGGTGCAGCGCGTGACCTTGCGCCCGAAAGACGGCATGCCGCTCATCCTGCGGCCGCGCTAGAGCGCGTGCTTCACCCGCCGCAGGAGGCCAGCGTGAGCTACAAACGCCCGAGCTGATGTCAGAAGGGATTCCAGGTCGATTGCGGCGTGAATTTCAGATAGCCGAGATTAATGCCCAGACGCGCACCGACACCGGCGCGGATCGGCACGACCACCACTTCATCGGCAGTCAAGGCCGTAAAGCCAAAGCCCGCGACAAAATAAGCCGAACCATCGACGCCACCGAAGCGACGATAAATGCCCTGCGTGGAGGGCAGATTATAGACGAGCATCATGGTGCGTGCGCCATCGGCGCCGGCATCGAAGCCCACAGACGGGCCCTGCCAGAAAATCTTCTGCTGTCCGGCATTGCGCGTATACATCTGGCCTTCGCCAAAACGCGCGCCTGCGATAAAGGCGCCGGCTGCCTCCTGCCCGAGAATATAGGCATTGGGCTGGCCCCAGCGGCGCGTGGCTTCCTCGACGATCTGGGCGAGACCGCGCGACATGGAGCCGAAAAAACGATGGCCGTTGTCGACAAGCTCATTGGTGGTGAAGCGTTGCGGCGGCCCTTGCTGGGCCAGCGCCTCATGGCCCGCAACGCTGGCGGCGGCAAAAGCGGCGCCGCGCAGAAGAAGTTCGCGTCGGGATGTCTGGCTCATCTGATCCGTTCCTGTCCTTGCCTGTTTCAGGCACAGAAGGAGTTTGGCGGTCAAAACGGGCTTTGCCGTGGCAAACGGCGCGGCGCCACCAATCTCCTTTAATCAAGAATAGACAATGCCTCAGCGTGGTTAACGAAGCGTTGCACTCAAAGTCTTGCAATCAGGCTGCAATCGCCGAAAGCGACAAAATCGGGCGAAGCAAAACCCGCATCACGGCGCCCATAGCGCAAAGGCTGGCCATCGAGCGTGGTGACCATGCCGCCCGCCGCCCGCAAGACGGCGTCGCCCGCGGCAATATCCCATTCCATCGTCGGCCCGATCCGCGGATAGACATCCGCCTCACCCTCGGCCATCAGACAGAATTTGATCGCCGAACCAGCCTGTCGCATGTCATGGGCGCCCAGCCGCGCCATCAAGGCTTTGGTCTGCTCATTGAGATGAGACCGGCTGACAATGGCAAGCGGCGCGCCCTCTTGTGCGCGGCGCACATGAACTTCCTGCATGGAGGCAAGATCGGGCACGAGTCCTCGGGGTGCGATCTTGCAGGTCCGGGCGCGATCTGCGGCAATCCACAAACGCTCGATCGCCGGTGCATAGAGCGCGCCGCACACCGGCGAGCCATCGCGGATCAGCGCAATATTGACGGTGAATTCGCCGTTTCCTTTGGCAAATTCGCGTGTGCCGTCGAGCGGATCGACAAGGATGAAGTCGCCGGTGAGATCGGGTACGCGGCCTTGCGAAAAGGATTCCTCGGCGACGACCGGTATATTGGGGCAGGCGACAGCCAGATGGTCGAGGATCAAAGCCTCGGAACGTTCATCGGCCTCGCAGACGGGGCTGGCATCGGCCTTGGCCCGCATTTTCGGCCCGCGCGCATAAACATCCATAATGACGCCGCCCGCCTCCACCGCTGCCTGGGCAAAGCGAAGGGCGAGCGCAACCAATGCGGAATCGGTGCGGGGCGTTTCCATCCATCTTCCCTGCGCCGAAAATGCCGTCCGCTCAAGCCAAAATCAGATGATGCACAGATGTGGGCCGGCTGCGCTTTGCATTCGGGCGGGGCGCAGCTATCACGGCCGTGGCTGCCGGTATCGCGGTGGTCGTGATTCGCCTGACCGGGATTTGGGTGCAGCAGCCCGCCCTGCCAGCCTCCATGCCGGAACGGATTTCGCCATGTCGCTCCTCGCGCTCGATCCTCTCGACCTCGCCGCCCTGCTCTGCTCGCGCGTCTGCCATGATGTGATTTCGCCCGTCGGAGCCATCGTCAACGGGCTTGAAGTGCTCGACGATGAACAGGATGAGGACATGCGCGCCTTCGCGCTCGACCTCATCAAGCGCAGCGCCAAGACAGCCTCAGCCCGCCTGCAATTCTGTCGCCTGGCTTTCGGTGCCGCCGGCTCAGCCGGCGCCTCGATCGATACGGGCGATGCGGAAAATGTCGTGCGCGGATTGATCGAGGACGAGAAGACAAAAATCGTCTGGAATGCGCCGCGTCTTCTCATGCCCAAGAACAAGGTGAAGCTTGTCTTGAATCTGTGCCTGATCGCCACGGCAACAGTGCCGCGCGGCGGCACGATCGATGTCTCGATCCAGGGCGATGGCGGAGCGGGCACGCAAATCATTCTGGAAGCCAAAGGCCCGAATGCGCGCCTCGCGCATCATGTTCCTGCTCTGGTCGCGGGCCGGCCGGAAAACGACAATGTCGATGCACATGGCATTCAGGCCTTTTACACGGGCCTGATTGCGCGCGCCGCCGGCATGGATGTGGCCATAGAGGTCTTGCCCGAAGGCGTTCGCATCCGCGCTGCCGACGCCTGATCGATCAGCGTTGCGCGAGAAAGCGACGGAAGGCCTCGAGCGCCGCGTCTGACACGTGATGCTCGATCCCCTCGGCATCGGCTTCGGCGCAATCGGGCGGAACGCCGACAGACACAAGCAGATCGACCACAAGCCGGTGGCGCGCACGCACGCGCTCGGCCAAAGCCTCGCCTTCCTGTGTCAGGAAAACGCCGCGATAGGGTTTTGATGTCGCAAATCCCTCGCGCTTGAGCCGGGCAATCGTCTTGATGGCGGTTGCATGAGACACGCCGAAACGGCGCGCGACATCGGTCGGGCGCGCTTCGCCCGAACTCGCCAGAAGATCGGAAATAAGCTCGACATAATCTTCGAGCAACGCGGTCGATTGCGCCGTGCGCGCCTTGCCGAAGCGATGGGCCTGCGCCGCCTCGGTCGGCATCTGGGGTTTGGCGACCCGCTCCATTTTTGCAGCCATAACCCGCCTCCCGAAGACGATCCTGCCTTACTGCGGGGCTTGACTCTTGGCAAGCGGCGGCAAAGTGTAGACGAGGCTACAAATTAGGGGCACGGCTTCACAAGGCGGTCGCCCCCGAAAACCGGCCCGTCCGGAGGATAAAAGGTGAGCGCCGAAAAACCCTCCCAGCCCCTCGCCCTGCCACCTGCCGCCGGTGCGCCGGCGCCGCGCCTGAGCCTGGGCGAGCATAATGCCAGCGTCCCGGTGCCAGACAGCGCTTCGGTTCTGCGCAAATTGCTGGCTTTTGCGGGGCCGGGCTATCTCGTCAGCGTCGGCTATATGGATCCCGGCAATTGGGCGACGTCGCTCGCCGGTGGATCGCAATTCGGCTACACGCTGCTCAGCATCATTCTGCTGTCCAACATCATGGCGATTGTGCTGCAGGCGCTTGCGGCGCGGCTTGGCATTGCCACGGGGCTCGATCTCGCTCAGGCCTGCCGCGCCCATTATTCGCGGCCCGTCAATTTTCTTCTCTTTCTCGCCTGCGAGGCGGCGATCATCGCCTGCGATCTGGCCGAAGTGATCGGCACAGCCATTGCGCTCAAACTCCTGTTCGGAATCCCCCTCGTTGTGGGATGCGTGATCACCGCGCTCGATGCCATTCTCATTCTCGTGCTGATGCAGCGCGGCTTTCGCTGGCTGGAGGCTTTTGTCATCGCGCTGGTGATGACGATCATGGGCTGTTTCATTTATGAAATGGCGCTGGCTGGCCCATCCATGGCCGATATTGGCGCAGGCCTTGCGCGCTCTGGCGAAATCGCCAGCAATCCGGGCATGCTTTACATTGCCATCGGCATTATCGGTGCGACGGTCATGCCGCATAATCTTTATCTGCATTCCTCCATCGTGCAGACGCGCGCCTATCCACGCACGGAAGAGGGCCGCCGCGAAGCGATCAAATATGCAACCATCGATTCAACGCTGGCGCTCATGCTGGCGCTTTTCGTCAATGGCGCCATTCTCGTTCTGGCAGCCAGCGTCTTCCACAAGACCGGCCGCACCGATGTGATCGAGATCGAACAGGCCTATGAATTGCTGGCCCCGGCACTTGGTGCTGCACTGGCCGCAACGCTCTTTGGTGTGGCTTTGCTCGCCTCGGGACTGAATTCGACGGTGACAGCCACACTCGCCGGCCAGATCGTCATGGAAGGCTTCCTGCATCTGAAAATGCGGCCCTGGGCACAACGCCTGATGACGCGCAGCATTGCCATTATTCCCGTCGTCATCGTCGGCTCGCTCTATGGCGATGAAGGCACAGCGAGATTGCTTGTCCTGAGTCAGGTCATTTTGTCGATGCAATTGCCCTTCGCCGTCATTCCGCTCGTGTCTTTCGTGTCCAGCAAGCAGACGATGGGTGCTTTCGTCATTTCCAGAAAACTTGCCGCAACGGCATGGGGCATTGCCGCCATCATCGTCGGGCTGAATGGGAAACTCTTGTTCGATACATTTGTGGGCTGATCCTTCTCCCAGAGGGAGAAGGTGGCACGCGAAGCGTGACGGATGAGGGGTGAGCGTTGACCTCGTGAATGCGTAACCCCTCACCCCGGTGCATCGAAATCGGCCATTGCCGATTTGGACATTGTCATGCGCAAGCCGGGCAAGCCCGACTTGCGTGCACCGACCCTCTCCCTCTGGGAGAGGGTAAAAAAAAGCCCCGCA
>CAZHOK010000032.1:17713-24392 GCA_964534115.1 uncultured Beijerinckia sp. | reverse complement strand
GTGGTTGAATTGCACACCGGCTCCTGGTGCGAGGCAGTGACGGAAGGTGCCGCGCAGGCGGAAGACGAATTCGAGCGCATTCGCATCGCCTCTGCCAAGGCGGCCGCGCTTGGTCTCGAATGCCACGCCGGCCACGGGCTTGATTATGCGACGGCAAAACGCATCGCCGGTCTGCCGCAGGTGGTCGAACTCAATATCGGCCATTTTCTGATGGGCGAGGCGATTTTCGTCGGCCTGCCGCAGGCCATCGGCCTTATGCGCGCTGCCATGGACGAGGGGCGGGCAGGGGTGTGAGATGATCCTCGGCTTCGGCTCCGATCTCTGCGACATTCGCCGGATCGAATCCGTTCTGGCCCGCCACGGCGAACGGTTCGCAAAGCGCTGCTTTACCGAGATCGAACGGGCGAAATCGGATGGCCGGGCCCAGCGCGCAGCCTCCTATGCCAAGCGTTTTGCCGCCAAAGAGGCCTGCGCCAAAGCTTTGGGGACCGGCTTCCGAGATGGCGTTTTCTTCACGGATATGGGCGTGGTGAACCTGCCCGGGGGCCGGCCAACCCTGGTTCTCACCGGCGGGGCCGCCCGTCGGTTGGCCGAGCTGACGCCGCCGGGTGCGCAGGCCCATATTCACCTGACCCTGACGGATGAATATCCCCTCGCTATGGCTCAGGTTCTGATCGAGGCCCGATTCCCCGCCTGAAGGGGCTGAAAGCCTGGAAGGGGACGGATCTGTGCGGTTGTTGCGCCGCACTTGGCGCGCGGGGATGCAATCGCTATAGCTGCCTCTCTCTTGGGCGCATTGGCGCCCTTTTGGCCGATGAGTCGCGGCCCAGAGCGGGAAAATTCATGAGTGGTCCGGTCGGATTGAACGACAAGAAAGCCAAGCCGCAAGAAGGCGGTATCGGCGAGACGATCAAAGTGGTCGTCCAGGCGCTGCTGATTGCGCTGGTCATCCGCACGCTCTTTTTCCAGCCCTTCAATATTCCCTCGGGCTCGCTCATTCCCACGCTGCTGATCGGCGATTATCTTTTCGTGTCGAAATATAGCTACGGCTATTCGAAATATTCGGTGCCCTTCGCGCCGCCCATTATTCCCGGCCGCATTCTGGCCTCCGAGCCCAAGCGCGGCGACATTGCCGTGTTCAAACTGCCGCGCGATGGTTCGACCGATTATATCAAGCGCGTGATCGGCATGCCCGGCGACAAAGTCCAGATGGTGCAGGGCCGGCTTGTCATCAACGGCCAGGTCGTGCCGCGCGAGCCCGTCGAAAAAATCGTCACGCGCAATGCCTTCGGTCGCGAGACACCTGTTGCAACCTATCGCGAGACATTGCCCGGCGGCACGTCGCATCTCATCATCGAGCGCGACGGCGATACGGGTTATTACGACAATACGAAAGTCTTCGAAGTGCCCGCCGGCCATTATTTCATGATGGGCGACAATCGCGACAATTCCACCGACTCGCGCGTCGGTGCGGAAGAAGGTGGCGTCGGCCCGGTGCCGTTTGAGAATTTTGTCGGCCGCGCTGAAATCATCTTCTTCTCGGTCGAGGAAGGGGAGGCCGGTTGGCAATTCTGGAAATGGCCATGGACCGTGCGCTGGGGACGTCTCTTCCAGCCGGTGCGCTGATGGCGCGTCTGGTCAAGCCACCGCTTGCCGAACTTGAAGCGGCGATCGGTCATGCCTTTGCGGACCCAAAATTGCTGGCGCGCGCTTTGACGCATGTCAGCGCCGTGCAAACCGATGCACAGCGCAGCGAAACCTATCAACGGCTCGAGTTTCTCGGCGATCGCGTTTTGGGACTGGCCGTGTCGGACATGCTCTTTGCAGCTTTTCCCGATGCAGCCGAGGGTGAATTGTCGCGCCGCCTCGCCGACCTTGTGCGCAAGGAAAGCTGCGCCGAAGTCGCCAGCGAATGGGGCGTGGGACCCCATATCAAACTGGGCGATGGTGAGGCGCAGACAGGCGGGCGCAAGAAAATTGCGATCCTTGGCGATATTTGCGAAGCGCTCATCGGCGCTGTCTTTCTCGATGCCGGTTTCGATGCCGCGCGTCTTGTTGTGGCAAAGGCCTGGACGGCACGCATGCAGGCGCCCCGTCGTCCCTTGCGCGATCCCAAAACAGCCTTGCAGGAATGGGCGCAGGCGCGCGGCAAGCCGACGCCGCTCTATCGCGAGCTTTCGCGCATCGGCCCCGCCCATTCGCCCGTCTTCACCATTGCGGTCGAGATCGAAGGCATGGACAGCGCGCAGGCCGAGGGTTCATCGAAACGGATCGCGGAACAATCCGCTGCGCAGGCCTTTCTCATCCGTGAAGGTGTCTGGGCGACAAAGGACAAGGCGCAGGCTGACACATGAGCGAAGCTGAAAACACGCGCTGCGGATTTGTTGCGCTGATTGGCGCGCCGAATGCCGGCAAATCGACGCTGATGAATGCTCTCGTCGGCGCAAAAGTCACCATTGTCTCGCGCAAGGTGCAAACAACGCGCGCTCTGGTGCGCGGCATTGCGCTTGAGGGCGATACGCAAATCATCTTTGTCGATACGCCGGGCATTTTTGCGCCCAAGCGTCGGCTCGACCGCGCCATGGTCACCTCCGCCTGGGGCGGGGCAGGCGATGCCGATGTCATTGCCCTGCTGGTCGATGTGCGCAAAGGCATCACCGAAGAGGTTGAGGCCATTCTGCAAAAATTGCCGGCCGCGCGCGCGCCGAAAGTTCTGGTTTTGAACAAGGTCGATTCCATCGACCGGCCGCGGCTTTTAAAACTGGCAGCCGATCTCAATGCCAAAGGCCAGTTTGCTGAAACATTCATGATCTCCGCGCTCAAGGGCGATGGTCTTGATGTTTTGCGGCAAAAGCTGGCCGGCATGATGAAGCCCGGTCCCTGGCTCTATCCGGAAGATCAGGTTTCCGATGCGCCCTTGCGCGCGCTGGCAGCCGAAATCACGCGCGAAAAATTATTTGAGCGCCTGCACGATGAATTGCCCTATGAATCCACGGTCGAGACGGAATTGTGGAAAGAGCAGCCCGATGGTTCGGCGCGTGTCGAACAGACGATCTTTGTGGCGCGCGAGGGGCAGAAGAAAATCGTCATCGGCGATGGCGGGCGCACGATCAAGGCCATTGGCACGGCTGCGCGCAAGGAAATCATGGAAGCGGCCGAGACGAAGATCCATCTCTTCCTCTTTGTGAAAGTGCGCGAGAATTGGGGCGACGATCCCGAACGCTATCGCCAGATGGGGCTTGATTATCCACGGGAATGACGGGGGCTCTGCATGTCTGCTTCTCCACTCAACCTGCGCAAGCGTTTTACCGCCTATCGCTTTCTCACCGGGCCTGACGATGCGGCTTTCTGCCATCGCGTGACCGAGGCCATCAACAATGGCTGGTCGCTCTACGGCCCGCCGACGCTCACCTTCGATCCGGCACAAGGTCGCACGATCTGCGGTCAGGCCATCACCAAGGATGTCGAGGGCGTCGATTACACTCCCGATCTGAAGCTGGGCGAATTGTGACAAACGCATCGTCATTGCCGGCGATGGGCGCAATGACGGGGAGATTTTTTTGTGGAATGGCGCGATGAAGCTCTGGTGATCGGCGTCCGCCGCCATGGCGAGGGCAGCGTCATTGCGGAATTGATGACGCGCGCGCATGGTCGCCACCTTGGCCTTGTCCGTTCCGGACGTTCGCGCAGCATGCAGCCTGTTCTGCAGCTCGGAAATAGTGTCGATGCAAGCTGGCGTGCGCGCATCGAGGAGCATTTGGGCCTTTATTCGATCGAGGCTTTGCGTCTGCGTACATCCGATCTGATGTCCTCGTCGCAGGCCTTGCATGGTATTGGGCTTGTCAGCGCGCTGTTGCGGCTGTTGCCCGAGCGCGAGCCCCATCCCGGGCTTTATGAGATGGCGCAGATTATCGTCGAGCGCCTGCATGAGCCCTCCATTGCGCCGGCACTTCTGGTGCGCTTTGAAATGGCGCTTCTCGTTGGCCTGGGTTTCGGCCTCGATCTGAGCGAATGCGCGGCCACGGGGGCGCGCGAGGATCTCGTCTATGTCTCGCCGAAATCGGGCCGCGCTGTCTCGCGTACGGCCGGCGCGCCATGGGCGGAGCGCCTGCTGCCGCTGCCCGATTTTCTGCATCGCGACGATCCGCTGGCGGCCGTGGCACGCGATTGCGTGCATGAAGGTTTCCGCCTGACGGGCTATTTTCTCGAGCGCGATATTTTTACCCCGCGCGGCACGTCCATGCCGGAAGCGCGCGCTGCCTATCTGGCTTCCCTCTGAAGCCCGGGCGCCCCGGAATGGCGGTGGACGGGACAAAAAGGGAACTTGCGAGCCCGCAGCCCATGCTTTAACCCCGGGCCATGGCAAAGAGTGTCACGCCGCCGGCGCCGCCGGCCGATCCCGATCCGATCAATCTGCGCGATGCGCTCGAAGAGCGTTATCTCGCTTATGCGCTGTCCACGATCATGGGCCGCGCACTTCCCGATGCGCGCGATGGGCTGAAGCCTGTGCATCGGCGCATTCTCTATGGAATGCATATTCTCAAGCTCGATCCGGGCACGGCTTTCAAGAAATGCGCAAAAATCGTCGGCGATGTGATGGGCTCGTTCCATCCCCATGGCGATCAGGCGATTTACGATGCGCTGGTGCGCCTCGCCCAGGATTTTTCCTCGCGCTATCCGCTGATCGAAGGGCAGGGCAATTTCGGCAATATCGATGGCGATAGCGCAGCGGCCTATCGTTACACCGAAGCGCGCATGACGGATGCCGCGCGCATGCTGCTTGAAGGCATCAATGAAGATGCCATCGATTTCCGCGAAAATTATTCCGGCGATCAGAAAGAGCCGATCGTTCTGCCCTCCGCCTATCCGAACCTTCTCGCCAATGGCGCGCAGGGCATTGCGGTGGGCATGGCGACGTCCATCCCCCCGCATAATGCCGGAGAGCTTTGCGATGCGGCGCTTTATCTCGTCGCCCATCCGCGCGCCACGACCGATCAATTGCTGAATTTCGTCCCCGGTCCTGATTTTCCGACCGGCGGCATTTTGATCGACAACGCCGATTCCATTGCCGAGACCTATCGCACCGGGCGCGGCTCCTTCCGGGTTCGTGCCAAATGGCACAAGGAGGAGGGCAATCGCGGCACTTGGGTGGCGGTTGTCACTGAAATTCCCTATGGCGTGCAGAAGTCGCGCTTGATCGAGAAAGTGGCGGAGCTTCTCAACGAGAAGAAACTGCCCATGCTCGGCGATATTCGCGATGAATCGGCCGAGGATGTGCGCATCGTGCTCGAGCCGCGCGCACGCACCATCGATCCGGTGGTGATGATGGAAAGCATGTTCCGCAACACCGAACTGGAATCGCGCTTTTCGGTGAATATGAACGTGCTCGTCGATGGCGTTGTGCCGCGCGTGGTCTCGCTTGCCGAAGCGCTGAAACAATGGCTCGACCATCGCCGCGACGTTTTGCTGCGTCGCTCGCGCCATCGGCTTGATGAAATCGATCACCGGCTGGAAGTTCTGGCCGGCATGCTGGTCGTCTTTCTCAACCTCGATGAGGTGATCCGCATCATTCGCGAAGAGGATGAGCCGAAGGATGCGTTGAAAGCGCGGTTCGAATTGTCCGATGTCCAGGCCAATTACATTCTCGACACGCGCCTGCGCTCGCTGCGCCGCCTGGAAGAAATGGAATTACGCAAGGAAAATGACGCGCTGACCAAGGAAAAGCAGGAAATCGAGGAATTGCTCGGCGACGAGAGCCGGCAATGGAAAGCTATTTCCTGGCAGATCCGCGAAGCCAAGAAGAGGCTTTCGGTCGACGGTCTTGGCAAGCGCCGCACACAATTCGAAACGCCCCCCGAAGGCGCTGCCCTCGAATTGGAAGAGGCGATGATCGAGCGCGAGCCCGTGACGCTGGTTCTCTCCGAAAAAGGCTGGATCCGGACGCTCAAAGGCCATGTTGCAGATCTGTCATCGCTGCAATTCAAGGGCGACGATACGCTGAAGACCTCATTCTTGACGGAGACAACGGCCAAAATTCTTCTGCTCGCGACCAATGGCAAGGTTTTTACGCTCGATGTCGGCAAATTGCCGGGCGGGCGCGGCTTTGGCGAGCCGGTGCGGCTGATGTCGGATATTGACGAGGGCGAAGATATTGTCTGCGTCATGCCCTATAGTGCGGGGCAGAAAATGCTGATCGTCGCCAGCGACGGTCGCGGCTTTGTCGTCAATCAGGACGAAATGCTGTCGTCCACGCGCAAGGGCCGCGCGGTTCTCAACATCGATGCGCCCGAGAAAGCGCGCATTCTTGTTCCCGCCGATGGCGATCATGTCGCCACCATTGGCGAGAACCGCAAAATGCTGATCTTCAAACTTGCCGAGATTCCGGAAATGGCGCGCGGCAAGGGCGTGAAGCTGCAAAAATACAAGGATGCCGGCATTGCCGATGCGCGCGTCTTCACCTTGAAGGAAGGTTTGTCCTGGACGGATTCGGCGGGGCGCAATTTCATTGTGCCCAAAGCGGAGCTGAAAGACTGGATCGGCACAAGATCGGATGCTGGTCGATTGCCGCCCAAGGGCTTCCCGAAAAACAACAAGTTCGGTTGAGGCTTTTTCTCTCTGCCGTTGGGAGAGCGCGTCTTATTCGACGCGCTCCCAGCCGTTCATGCCGAGCCGCTCCTGC
>CAZHOK010000032.1:0-17703 GCA_964534115.1 uncultured Beijerinckia sp. | reverse complement strand
GAAGCGCGCCTTATAGGCCATTTTGCGCGATCCCTCGACCCAATAGCCAAGATAGACATGCGGCAGGCCCAGTTTGCGCGCGCGCTCAATATGTTCGAGGATCATGAAGGTCCCCAGCGATCTTTCCTGCTCGCCGACATCATAGAAGGAATAGACCATCGACAGGCCGTCGACGAGAATGTCGCTCAGGCAGACGGCCATGAGTGGGCCTTCGCCACGCCCTGTCAGGAAAGAATCGATATTGCGCCGGCGATATTCGACAATGCGCGTATCGACATGGCTGTCTTCGATCATCATCGAATAATCGAGCACGCTCATATCGGCCATGCCGCCGTCGGAATGGCGTGAATCGAGATAGGTACGAAAGAGCGAATATTGTTCCGATGTCGCCTCGGGGCTCCGGACATGGCCGATCAGATCGGCATTTTCCTCAATCACGCGACGCATATTGCGGGAGGGAACAAAGTCGCTCACCTTCACGCGCACAGAAATGCAGGCACGACATTCTTCGCAGGCCGGCCTGTAAGCGATGGTCTGCGATCGGCGAAAGCCCGATTGCGTCAGCGTGTCATTCAAACCGCTGGCGCGCTTGCCGACGAGATGGGTAAAGACCTTTCGTTCCTCCCGGCCTTCAATATAGGGGCAGGGGGCAGGAGAGGTCAGATAGAACTGCGGTGCGTCGCGCGGTTCTCTCGTCACGCAGGCTAATCTCCGATGGCATTGGCAGACAGGTCTGAGGCCGTATTTTGAGGCATCAGGCGCGGCGTGTCACGATGACGCCAGCGACAATATCGTGGAGACAGCGTTTTTCGCTGGAAAGAAGCGACACCAGCAGGATGAGCGGGGTGAGAAAGGTCCAGCTGAGGTAAAACAGCACCGCATGGGCCGCAGCGACCAAAAAGGACACGGGCTGCCCATCCAGATGCCGCATTTCGAGATCCATGGCGCGCATGCCGGGTGTCGCCATGCGCGGCCCGGAAATCGACAGTCCGTTATAGAACAGGGCAATGGCCGGAAAGAGCGGCGGTATCAGGTACCAGGTCAGGCCGAAAGTGACGATGCCCAGCACAAGCAGCACGGTGACGAAGATCGAAAAGAGAATGCCGATCGCCACGAGATCGAAAGCGAGCGCGATCATGCGTCTTGTCCTCACGCCGGCGAGCGCCTCTTGCGGCAACCGCACCGGCCAGGTGATTGGATTTCGTCCTGTATCGCTCACGCTGGTCTCCATTCGATAGCCGCCGGACAAAGATGTGGGGCGTCAGCCCCGTTCCAGCAAGCTCTCTCGAAACGAAGATGCACTCATGTCGCACTGGCGAAGGGCCAAGACCGGGGCTAGTTTGAGGAGGGGGCCGATTGCGAAGGAACGCAAATGGTCTGGTCGCTGGTCATCGGGCGCGTGGCGGGAACGGCCATTCGCATCCACATTACATTTTTGATCTTTCTCGCCTGGATCGGCTTTTCGGCCTATCGTCAGGGCGGTCGCGCGGAGGCGCTGGAAAGCCTCCTCTTCATCTGCCTGCTCTTCCTGTGCGTGCTGCTGCATGAATTCGGCCATATTCTGATGGCGCGACGTTTCGGGATCGCGACCCCCGATGTGACTTTGCTGCCGATCGGTGGCGTTGCCAGTCTGGAGCGCATTCCAGAAAAACCCTCGCAGGAACTGGCTGTTGCTCTGGCCGGGCCGGCCGTCAATGTGCTGATCGCAATCCTGCTGATCTTGCTGCTGGGGTCGCTGGCGCCGGCCGATATTACGCGTATCGACGATCCCGGTCTTGGGCTTCTGGCGCGGCTGGCCAGCGCCAATATTTTTCTTGTGCTGTTCAATATGATCCCGGCTTTTCCGATGGATGGCGGGCGTGTTCTGCACGCCGTGCTGGCGATGCGGATCGGGCCGCAACGGGCTATGCAGATTGCCGCGCGCATCGGACAGGGATTTGCTTTTGTGCTGGGTTTTCTGGGCCTGTTCGGCAATCCGCTGCTGATCTTCATCGCGATTTTTGTTTACATTGCCGCCGCTGGCGAGGCGCAGGATGCAGAAATGCGCCATGCTTTTGCCGGCCTGCGTGTCGGCGATGCGATGGAGACGCGTTTTGCAACCATTCCCGCGCATGCGAGCCTCGAAGAGGCCGTCGACATCTTGCTGGCCACGCCGCAGCATGAGTTTCCGGTGATCGATGCTTTCGACAAGCCGGTCGGGTTGATCATGCGCGAGGATATTCTGGCAGCCCTAAAATCCCGCGAGCGCCAGACGCGGGTGATCGATGTGGCGCGTGCGCCTACAGAGGGTTTGCGCGATCGCATGCCCTTGCAGCAGGCGCTCGATGACATGCGCCGCAACGGTCATGGCGCATTCAGCGTCATCGATGAAGATGGAAGGCTTGTCGGCATGCTCACGCTACAAAATGTGGCGGAAATGCTGATGATCCGGCAAGCGCGGCCAGACTGGCGTTTCGGGCGGGGTTAGGTTGGCGACGGACGCGGCAGACGATAATCGCGCATGTCGAGGCATGAATTGTAAAGGCTCTCCTCCATCCGGAACCAGTCCGTCCCGTTGATTCCACGTCCCGAGGTGGCCATCGGTCCTGCCGGAAATGCCGAGGCCAGCTTGATCCATCTCCCTTGCTCACGTGCAATCTCACGGACCTCAGAGGCAACTTCCGCGAGATCCTGATCTTGACTGTATATCACGGCGACGTCGAATTGCTGTTTGCGAGCGAGTGACACAAGATCCAATGCGAGACGAATGTCGATGCCCTTCTCTTGGGCAATAAAGACACCCGGGTCTTCTGGCGAGGGGTCGGTACCTGAGTGGGCGGGTAGTTACGACCACGCCAGCTCGTTTGAGGCCGAGAAGCCGACGCGACCAATAGCCGTGCCACATGGGTGAACGCTCTTCTGTGGGCACGCCGGTGTAAAATCGAACCAGCGTCGGGCGCCAGCCATTGGCGGCGCAGACAGCCCGATGCAATTTAAGGGGATCGAAATTCGGATGGTGATGTCCGAATGCAGCTTTAGCGTGCTGATAATGATTTTGGGCGTCGAAGAACGCCATTGCGTTCTTTAGGGCGGGTTCCGAAGACATGAAAAGGGCTCAAAAATGAAAAACCCCACCGGGGACCGTTTCCGGTCAAGTCCGATGGGGAGCTAATGCCCAAAAAATATAGCTTCAAAAAGCCAAGTGTCAAATCAGGCTTTTTTCAGCTTCTCCGCCACCTGAACGGCGAAATAGGTGAGAATGCCATTGGCGCCGGCGCGTTTGAAGGCCAGCAGGCTTTCCATCATGGCCTTGTCGGCATCGATCCAGCCATTTTGCGAAGCCGCCATGATCATCGCATATTCGCCCGACACTTGATAAGCGAAGGTCGGCACGGAGAAGGTTTCTTTCACGCGCCGCACAATGTCGAGATAGGGCATGCCCGGTTTCACCATGACCATATCCGCACCCTCATCAATATCGAGGGCGACTTCGCGCAAGGCTTCGTCCGAATTGGCGGGATCCATTTGATAGGTGCGCTTGTCGCCGCGCAGCAGACCGCCCGATCCCACCGCATCGCGGAAAGGCCCGTAAAAGGCAGAGGCATATTTGGCCGCATAGGCCATGATCTGCACGTGTTCAAAACCTTCCTCATCGAGGCCGGCGCGGATGGCGCCGATCCGCCCGTCCATCATGTCGGATGGCGCAATCACATCCGCCCCCGCGCGCGCCTGATTGAGCGATTGTTTGACCAAGGCGCGCACGGTGGCGTCATTGGCAATTTCATCGCCCTGCATGAGCCCGTCATGGCCATGGCTTGTATAGGGGTCGAGTGCTACATCGGTGATCACGCCGATCTGCGGAACCTTTTCCTTGATCGCGCGCACGGCACGGCAGACCAGATTGTCGGGATTGAAAGCCTCCGAGCCGCTCTCATTGCGCAATTCGTTTTTCGTATAGGGAAAGAGCGCAACAGCTGGAATGCCAAGTGCAGCGGCCTTTGCGCAGGCCGTCACCGCCTCGTCGATCGACAGGCGCTCGACGCCCGGCATGGAGGGGATTTTCTGCCGCACATTCTGGCCATCGACAATGAAGATCGGCCAGATCAGCTCGTCGGCCGTGAGCACATTCTCGCGCACCAGGCGGCGCGCCCATTCCGTGCGGCGGTTGCGGCGCGGCCGGTGCGCCAGCATCATCCGGTCGGACGGATGGGAATCGGATGGTGCGGACATAGGCTTGGCTCCGGATCTTTCTTGCCCCGCTCCCGATTAGCACGGAAAAGCGGGCGTGCATAAGCCCCGCGTTGACCCCCGCACAAGGCCGGTCTATGCGTCGAAAGGCTGGGGCGGAAGCCCGGCGAAGCTGGATGAGCGATGAATCTGAACCATCAATTCGATGAAAAGGCGAAAGGCGAGGTCATCCATCTGGGCGCCGGCGGCAGCGCGACCCGTTGGGGCCTCTATCTCGTCATTTTCATGCGCGTGCTCGCGGCTTTGTGGCTCGCCCAGGGCCTGATCTATTGGCGGATGATCCTTTCGCCCGAGGGGGCGACGCTCGATTCCCTGCCGGCGCTGGAAGCCGCGACAATCGTCTTTTTCGCCGTGATCGATCTCGTGGCGGCCGTTGGCCTGTGGCTGGCCGTGCCCTGGGGCGGCGTTTTGTGGCTCTTCGCCATTGCCGCGCAAATGTTCCTGATCGGCTTTATGCCGGGGATCATCGAGGGCGGGCGTTTGATGCTGGCCCTCGATGTGTCGCTGGTTGTCGGTTATTTCGTCTTGAGCTGGTACGCAGCCCAAGAGCGCGACGCGGTCTAGCCTCTTTGCGTCGCGAGCGGATCGGGCTGCGCCTTTAGGCTTTCAGCCCGAAGAGCTCCTGTGCATTTTTATAGGCAATCTTCTCGCGCATCTCCTGCGGCATATCGATTGACTCGAGCACTTCGATTGTCTCGCGAATATAACCCGGTCCTTTTTCAGGATCGAACGGACAATCGGAGGCAAAGAGCACCTTGTCCTGCCCATAAAAGGCAAGGCCGCATTCCATTGCGCCGCGTGCGCCAAAGGTCGCCGTGTCGGCGTAAAAGTCCTTGAAATAATCGAACGGGCGCTTCTTCAGATTTTTCAGAACGACCGAATAATCTTCATCCGACGTGCGCTTGCCCAGCTGATCCCAGCCCGGCCCGACGCGACCTTCGAAATAAGGAACCATCGCGCCCAGATGATGCGCGACAATCTTCATATTCGGCAGTTTGTCCATCATGCCGGAGAAGACGATGCGCGCCATGGCGGCAGAGGTTTCATAGGGCCAGCCGAAGGTCCACCAGATTTCATATTTGGATTTGTCTTCGTTCTTGTAGTCGGTCATGTCCTGCCCGCGGCAGGGATGAATGAGGATCGGCTTGTTGCGCTTGGCGCAGACTTCGAACACGCCGAAGAACTCGGGCTCATCGAGCGGGCGTCCGGCAATGTTGGAATAGATCTGCACGCCATTGGCGCCATTGTCGAAGGCGCGCTCGAGTTCGCGCGCTGCATCGGGATGCGTCATGCAGACAGAGGCCGTATAGCCGGGAAAGCGATCGGGATATTTGGCGCAAAGTTCCGCCAGCCCGTCATTGGCGATCTTCGACATGTCATGGCCAAGCTCAGGCGCATATTCTTCCAGCGGCGGCTGCGAAATGGAGAGCACCTGCGAATAATTCTTGTCCCGAAACATATCCATGACGCGCAGGCGTTCATCGAGATCATAGATGCAGGGAATGGCGCGCACGCGCTTGCCGATCGCCTGTTCAGTGCCGGGGATCGACAGCATTTTGTCGAAGAAGGCCTTGGGGAAGAAATGATTGAAGGCGTCGATATATTGCACTGAGCGTTCCTCTCGATCTGGCGCAGCTCAAGGCCGCGTTCTGAAATCGCGCCTGAAACTAGGCGCGGATGGTGCGTCGGGCAACTGCGCGCCGGCGCCGGCAGCATTTTTCCAACGTTGCGTCATGTTTGTTTAAGTTAAACAAAGTCTTCCTTTTACAGATGATTCACTGCAACAGGTAAACTCATGATTCAGACTGTTATTTAAACTGCTCTTCATCGCGCAGCCCTAGACTAGTTGCATTGTCTGGCCGGCCATTGCTTCGGTCGCACCAATTGTACTTGTGGGGTTTGACGATGAACACCGTTCTCAAGAAGGAGACATTATCGCGCGCCGAGCGTCTGGTCGAGGTGCGGCCGGCCTATCTCGAGGCGCTGACGCTGGTTGAGCGGCTGCATCGTCGGCTGCTGGACGTCATCAAGGACGAATTCGACCGCCGCGGCCGCAGCGACATTAATGCGGTGCAGGCCTTGTTGCTCTACAATATTGGCGACAAGGAACTGACGGCCGGCGAGCTGCGCACGCGCGGTTATTATCTGGGCTCGAATGTCTCCTATAACGTGAAGAAGCTGGTTGAGATGCAATATCTCCATCATGCCCGCTCGCGTGTCGATCGCCGCGCCGTGCGCATCAGCCTGACGGAAAGGGGGCGGGAGGTGCATGATGTCGTCACCGGGCTCTATGAAAAGCATGTGCTGACGGTGGAGCAGATCGGCGGCATTTCGGGCGATGATTTTTCCCGCCTGAATGTGGCTTTGGCCCGGCTCGAACGCTTCTGGACCGATCAGATCAGGTTCCGCCTCTGACCCTGCGGGTCGGGACGGAGTCGGACATGCCGAGGCGCCTGCGGGGCGCCTTCTGGCTTTTCTCGCCCGAGTGTGACCGATGTGCAGCTTGGCTGCCACAAAAAGGCCTTGCTGTTCTTTCTTTCTTTACCTCGTTCGTGTAGCGCTGGGAGCTCAGGCGGCAGACAAATGCCTCGCCGATGCAGTGCCGGGCGGACCCGCAAGACCCTTTAGGGGCGACGCCGCTCGCAGGGTGGAGCGCCAGAGGGGTTGAGCCTCGACCGAGTTTGAAGACGCATTGGAGCCATTGTGAGCAAGTTGACCTCTTCCATTTCGCGCCGGGCCTTTGCCCGCGGCCTTACTTTTGGCCTGGCCGCCCTTGGGGCAGGCCGTTGCGGCTTGACGGAGGCTTTTGCTGCCCCGGCCGATCCCATGGCGGCTTTGTTCAGCGAACAGGCCGAATGGGTGCAGAAATATGATGCCGATCCGCGCCTTGCCGTGCCGCGGACGACGACCCCCATTCTCTCCCAGCAGACGATTGCCGAGACAGAGCGTGCCATCGCCCTCTATCAGGATCTGGCGGCCCGTGGCGGCTGGAACGGCGTTCCCGCCCAGACGATGAAACTGGGCACCCGAAACAATGCCGTCGTGGCCTTGCGTCAGCGTCTTGTGGCCAGCGGCGATCTCGATTCGTCGGCGGGTACATCCCCCGTATTCGATTCTTATGTGGAAGCGGGCGTGAAGCGGTTTCAGGCCCGGCATGGCATTTCGCCGACCGGCGTCGTCGCCCAGCAGACGCTGGCGGCCCTGAATGTGCCGGCTCAGGTTCGCGCGCGCCAGTTGGAGATCAATCTGGTTCGCCTGCGTTCCTTCTCGAGCAATCTCGGCCACCGCCATGTGACGATGAATATTCCCGGCGCCTCGGTGGAGACGGTCGAGGGCGGGCAGGTTGCAACCCATCATGCTGCAGGCGTCGGCAAGATCGATCGCCAATCGCCGGTTATGCAGGCGCGCGCTGTCGAGGTGAATTTCAATCCGTTCTGGACCGTGCCGGCATCGATCATCCGCAAGGATCTGATCCCCAAAATGCAGGCGGATCCGAACTATCTCACCGAAAACCGCATCCGGGTCTACAATTCCGCCGGTGTGGAAGTGGCGCCGCGCGCGATCAACTGGAATTCGCTCGAGGCCACACAATACAAGTTCCGGCAGGATCCCGGCGGCGATGTCAATTCGCTCGGTTTCGTGCGGATCAACATTCCAAACCCGCATGGCGTCTATATGCATGACACGCCGGCCAAGGGCATTTTCGGCGACGATTTCCGCTTCGTCTCCTCGGGCTGCGTGCGCGTGCAAAATGTCCGCGATTATGTCGCCTGGCTGCTCAAGGACACACCCGGCTGGAGCCGCGACCAGATCGATGAGGTCATCCGCTCGGGCCAGCGCGTCGATGCGCGTCTCACGCAGGCCGTGCCGGTCTATTGGATCTATGTCACGGCCTGGGCCAATGACGGGCTCATCCAGTTCCGCGACGATATTTATCAGCGCGATGGCTTGGGCGCCTCAGCCGCTCTGGCCGCAGCCTCGGCCCGCGCCGATGAGCCGCAGGCCGGCGGCCTGCTCGAACCCATGCCGCTCGCCGAAATCCCGCGGCGTTGATCCAGTCTCCCCGAGAGCAAAGGCCCGTCCCGGTTGGGGCGGGCCTTTTCCTTTGGCGGGTCAGGCGGAATCCGGTCGAAAGGCCATTCTGTCGCCTTTGCGTCCCCGGCGGACCATGCTAAGGCGGGTGCGTTTAGCGACCCGGCTTGGAACTATATGTTGCGTGCGCGGCCTCTTGGCCCGCCCATAGGTTCCATTTCCGGACGATTGGAATGGCCGCCCGGGGCGGCCCAGACAGGAGCAGGGCGAATGTCCCAGACCGCGTACAAGCTCTCCAACTCCTTTTTCGGAGCGAGCCTTGCCGAGACCGATCCGGAAATCGCCCGTGCCATCGATCTTGAGCTGGGACGCCAGCGCGATGAGATCGAGCTGATCGCATCCGAAAACATCGTCTCGCGCGCTGTGCTTGAAGCGCAGGGCTCGGTGATGACGAATAAATATGCCGAAGGCTATCCGGGCCGTCGCTATTATGGCGGCTGCCAATTCGTCGACATTGCGGAAAATCTCGCCATCGAGCGCCTGACCAAGCTCTTCGGGTGCAAATTCGCCAATGTGCAGCCCAATTCCGGATCGCAGGCCAATCAGGCTGTCTTCCTCGCGCTGCTGCAGCCGGGCGACACATTTATGGGCCTCGATCTTGCCGCGGGCGGACATCTGACCCACGGCTCGACGGTCAATATGTCGGGCAAATGGTTTAAGGCCGTCAGCTATGGTGTGAACCCTGAGACGCAAACGCTCGACATGGAGCAGGTTGCGAAACTGGCGCGCGAACACAAGCCCAAGCTCATCATCGCCGGCGGTTCGGCCTATGCGCGTCATTGGGATTTCGCGGCCTTCCGCGCCATTGCCGATGAGATCGGCGCCTATTTCCTCGTCGATATGGCGCATTTCTCCGGGCTTGTTGCGGGTGGCGCACATCCTTCGCCCATTCCCCATGCGCATGTCGTGACATCGACGACACACAAGACTTTGCGCGGACCGCGTGGCGGCATCATTCTCACGGATGATGAGGCACTCGCCAAGAAGCTCAATTCGGCCATTTTCCCCGGCCTGCAGGGCGGCCCCCTGATGCATGTCATTGCCGCCAAGGCGGTGGCTTTCGGTGAGGCTTTGCGTCCCGAATTCAAGGTCTATGCACAGCAGGTCGTCACCAATGCAAAGGCGCTCGCCGAGACCTTGCGCAGCGGCGGCTTCGACATTGTGACGGGCGGCACGGACAATCATCTGATGCTCGTCGATCTGCGTCCGAAGAAGCTCAATGGCAAGATTTCGGAAGCGGCCCTTGGGCGCGCCCATATCACCTGCAACAAGAATGGCATTCCCTTCGATCCGGAAAAGCCGATGGTCACATCGGGCATTCGTCTGGGCACGCCGGCGGCGACATCGCGCGGTTTCGGCGTGGCCGAATTCCAGAGCGTGGGAAAACTCATCATTGAGACACTCGATGGCCTCGCCAAAAATGGCGAAGAGGGCAATGCGGCAGTCGAGGCTGCGGTGCGCGAGAAAGTCACGGTACTGACGCAGCGCTTTCCGATTTATCCCTGAGACGGATCCCGATCATGCGCTGCCCCTATTGCGGAAGTCTCGATACTCAGGTGAAGGATTCGCGTCCCACCGAGGATTCGTCCGCAATTCGGCGGCGGCGCGTGTGCCCTGATTGTGCGGGGCGTTTCACCACTTTCGAACGCGTGCAATTGCGCGAGTTGACGGTGGTGAAAAAATCGGGCCGGCGCGTGGCTTTCGATCGCGACAAGCTCATGCAATCCCTGTCCATTGCTTTGCGCAAGCGCCCTGTCGATCCCGAGCGCGTCGAGCGCATGGTCAATGGCATTGTGCGCCAGCTTGAAAGCCAGGGCGATGCCGATGTGCAGAGCGAACATATTGGCGAGCTGGTGATGGAAGGCCTGCGCGCGCTCGATTCCATTGCTTATGTGCGCTTTGCCTCCGTTTACAAAAATTTCCGCGAAGCCAGCGATTTTTCGACCATTATCGATGAACTGGCCGGCGATGATGCCATTGTTGCATCGAAGCGCAAAGCGTCCGATTCAGCATGAGTGCGCCCGCGGCGAGCGTTTCCGACAGGACTGACGAAAGATTCATGTCGGCGGCAATCGCCTTTGCGCGTCGCGGTCTTGGTTTGACGGCGCCCAATCCGGCGGTTGGATCCCTTGTCGTCAAGCATGGCGTCATCATCGGTCGCGGCGCGACGCAGCCGGGCGGGCGTCCGCATGCAGAAACGGTTGCGCTGGCCGATGCGGGCGAGGCCGCACGCGGCGCCACGCTTTACGTCACGCTTGAACCCTGCAGCCATCACGGCAAGACCGGGCCTTGCGCCCATGCCATTGTCCAGGCGGGCATTGCGCGTGTGGTCTCGGCGATTGAAGATCCCGACCAGCGCGTGGCCGGGCGCGGTCACGCCATTCTGCGCGAGGCCGGCATAGAGGTGAAAGTCGGCATTGGCGCTGAAGCCGCGCGGCGCGGCAATCTCGGTCATATTCTGCGTGTCACGCAGGGCCGCCCGATGGTGACGCTGAAACTGGCGGAAACCGCCGATGGTTTCGTCGCCAGTGCCAATCCGCACGATCCGCGGCTGATGATCACCGGACTTGCTGCCAATCATTGCGTGCAGATCATGCGCTCCATGCATGATGCCATTATGATCGGTATCGGTACGGCTCTGGGGGACGATCCTCTTCTCACCGTGCGTCTGCCGGGACTTGAGGCGCGTGCGCCTTTGCGTGTTGTCATCGATACGCATTTGCGCTTGCCCTTGCGCTCGCGCCTTGTGGCCACAGCGGGCGAGCGGCCCTTGCTTGTGATTGCGGGCGAGGGCGCATCGGCCGATGCACGCCGCGCTTTGCAAGACAAAGGCGTGCTTGTCGAAACAGTGCCGCTGACGGGCGCCGGTCATGTCGATCTTGCGGCGGCGCTGCAAGTTTTGGGCGGGCGCGGCGTCACGCGTGTCTTCAGCGAGGGCGGGCCGCAAGTGGCCGGCGCGCTCATTGAGGCTGGTCTTGCGGACGAAGTCGCCATGTTTCGCAGCCCCAAGCCGTTTGGACGTGCGGGCCTGGTCGCGCTCGAGTCCCGGTCGCGCGCGCTTCTGGGCGATCCGTCCCGCTACAGGCGCGTAAGTGAGAGAGAGGTCGGTGTCGACCTGCTGTCACGTTTCGAGAGGATTTTCTGATGTTTACCGGGCTTGTCAGCGATGTCGGCACCATTCTCTCCATCGAGGAGCGCGGCGAATTGCGCCGCATCCGCATCGCCTGTTCCTACGATCCAAAGACAATCCTGCTCGGTGCTTCCATCGCTTGCTCGGGTCCCTGCCTGACCGCGGTGGAGATTGGACAGCAGGATGGCCGCACGTTTTTCGATATTGATGCGGCGGCGGAGACATTGGCGCGCACCAGTGTCGGCACTTGGAAGCCGGGCATGCGCGTCAATCTCGAGCGCTCGCTCAAGATCGGCGACGAGCTTGGCGGCCATATTGTTACCGGCCATGTCGATGGCGTTGCGCGCATTGTCGAGCGCCGCGATTTCGATGGCATGGCGCATTTCGACATTGAGGCGCCGGAGGCACTGGCACGTTTCATTGCCGAGAAGGGATCTGTCTGTCTCGACGGCACGTCGCTGACGGTGAACAATGTCACCGGCAATCGTTTCACCATTCTTCTGATCCCCCATACGCTCTCGGTGACGACCTGGGGCGAGCGCAAGACGGGCGACCAATTGAATATCGAGGTCGATCTGATGGCCCGTTACGCGGCCCGGCTGGTCGAGGCCAAGTAAGCCAGCCCTGTCGCGGCGGCTTGCCCTTCATCTTGTAGCGGGTTACTCAACGGCCCGCTGTTTCACAAAGAGGACGTCCCATGGCCGAGGCGCGGCGCGAAGTTAAACCCATCAGCGGCGTGGCCGGCGCGAGGCTCCTCGTGGTCGAGGCTCGTTTCTACGACGACATTGGCGAAATGCTTCTGGCGGGCGCGCGGCGCGCAGCCGCTGAAGCGGGTGCCTCGGTCGATCTTCTGTCCATGCCCGGCGCGCTCGAAATTCCAGCCGCCATTGCGATTGCCTGCGATGCGGCAAAGGCTGCGGGCAAGCCCTATGACGGCGCTGTGGCGCTGGGCTGCGTCATTCGCGGCGAGACCTATCATTTCGAAATTGTCGCGGGCGAAAGCTCGCGCGCGCTGATGGATTTGTCGGTTGCGCGAAAACTGCCGCTGGGCAATGGCATTCTCACAGTCGAGAACGAGCATCAGGCGATTGTGCGCGCCGATCCGCAACAGGGCGACAAGGGCGGCGATGCGGTACGTGCGGCGCTCACGCTGGTGGCTCTGGTGCGCGCAGGAGAGCGTCAATAATGTCACGCGAGAACCGGGCTGCCTCACGTCTTGCAGCCGCGCAGGCACTCTATCAAATGGATGTTGCCGCCAAAGGCATCAACGAGATTCTGGCCGAATTCGAGACATTCTGGATCGGCAAGGAAATCGAGGGCGAGCAATACAAGCCTGCCGAAGTCGAATTTTTTCGCGATATTCTCAATGGCGTGCTCGACGCCCAGCTCGCCATCGACAGATTGATCGACACGACGCTTGCCGCCGGCTGGCCGCTGGCGCGCGTCGAGGCTGTCATGCGCGCCATTTTGCGCGCGGCGACTTATGAATTGCGCAAGCGCAAGGATATTCCAGCCCGCGTCGTCATTACCGAATATGTCGATGTCGCAGCCGCTTTTCTCGGTCGTGAGGAAACCGGCATGATCAATGCCGTGCTCGATAAAATCGCCCGCGAATTGCGCGCGGATGAATTTGAGGCGAAATAGGGGCGCAGATGACGAGCTCCGGCGAAGACAACCTGATCGAAAGGTTTTTTGCTCCGCTCGCCGGGCCTGATGGACTTGGTCTCAAGGATGATGCGGCACGCATCGCCTGCGCGCCTGCCCATGATCTGGTCATCACCTGCGATGCGCTGGTGGCCGGCGTGCATTTTTTCCCCGACGATCCGCCCGATGCCATTGCGGCAAAGGCTTTGCGCGTCAATCTTTCCGATCTTGCAGCCAAGGGCGCGCGTCCGCGCGGTTTTGTTCTTGCACTGGCTCTGCCTGTCTCTTCCAGCGGACATGAGGATTGGCTTGCCTCTTTCTGCGAAGGATTGCGTGCCGATATTGCCGCCTATGATTGCGCGCTGCTGGGCGGGGATACAGTCGGCACGCCCGGTCCCTTGATGGTCTCGATCACCGCTTTCGGGCTTGTGCCGTCTGGCTGCATGGTGGCGCGCACGGGCGCGCGCGCGGATGATCTTCTCTATGTCAGCGGCACAATCGGCGATGGCGCGCTGGGTCTGGCTCTGCGTCTTGGCAAGCTTCAACCTTTTGACGGCTGCGAAGAATTGCTGGAGCGCTATCTGCGGCCGCAACCGCGCCTGTCTCTTGCCGCCGCTTTGCTGGATCACGCCAGCGGCGCGATGGACATATCCGACGGGCTCGTCGGAGATCTCACCAAAATGATGCGGGCATCGGGCGTCAGCGCCGAGGTCGATCTTGCAGCCGTGCCCCTGTCGCAGGCGGCCATGGCGGCGGGCGGGGGGCTTTTGTCCTGGCGCGATGTCGCCCTGACGGGCGGCGATGATTATGAAATTCTGGCCAGTGTTCCACCCGCACAGGCTGCAGCCTTCGAAGCCGCCGCTCAGCGGGCCGGCGTTGCCGTGACCCGGATCGGCCGGGTCGTTGCGGGTCAGGGCGAGCCGGTCTTCCGCGACAAGGATGGCAAGGCGGTCAAATTCCAGCGCGGCTCTTTCAGCCATTTCTGATTGGGGGCAGGGGCGCTCTGTCCCGGCCGGAACCCTTTACAAATCGCGCCGGTGGCCCGACCATTCAGCATAGCCCAACGATCAACAAGGGGAGGCAAGCATGGCGCGCGATTTCGAAGACTTCTGCTGGCGGGACATTGTCGACGAGGAAATCCTCGAGATTTATGAGCCCTATCGCCGCAAAACATTTGTCGGTCCGAAGCCCGCCATTCTCGCCATCGATCTTTACAACAAGGCTTATGAGGGCGGGAACCGGCCGGTGCGCGAGGTCAATCGCGAACATCCGGGCGCCTGTGGCGAAAATGCCTGGAAGGCGATCGAGCCGACCAAGCAGGTTTTCGCAGCCGCGCGCGCAGCCGGCATTCCAGTCATCTATTCGACGCGCCACGCCGATACGGCTGGTGTGAAATCCACCTTCCGCACCATGCGTGAAGAGCAGGAAGACCAATACGGCATCTATCACGAATTCACGCCCAAGCCCGGCGAGCTTGTGATCTACAAAGAGCGCGCCTCGGCTTTCTTCGGCACGCCGCTGGTCGCGCATCTGCGTTTGATGGGTGTTGAGAGCCTGATCATTTTCGGCGAGAGCACATCAGGCTGCGTGCGTGCCTCAACGGTGGATGCTTATTCCTATGGCTTCCACAGCGTGCTGATCGAGGAATGCACCTATGATCGCTCCATGCTGAGCCACAAGGTCAATCTCTTCGATCTGCATCATAAATATTGCGATGTCATGCATGTCGAAGACGTGCTGGCGCATTTGCAGGGCATGAAGAAGTGACGGCCTGAAAGGCCGTCATTGCGATGAGCTGAAAGCGACGCGGCAATCCAGAAAAGACTGGATTGCTTCGCTTCGCGCGCCCTGACAGCGCATGTGCGCCCGTCACTCCTGTTCGGTGCGGACCATCGGCACAAGGCCAAGCTTGTCGAAGACAGAGCTGCGGTGAGCTTCAGCATAGCGCATGGCGTTGAGATGCGCGGGCGTGCCATAGGGCAGGCGCGTCATGCGCTCATAGAGCGTTTCGACCCAGTGCAATTCCCCCAAAATATCGGCCGGCGGCGTGCCGCGCGCCACCCAGGCTGAGGACCAGGTCTGATCCCAGGCCAAAGCATCCTCGGCATTGGTGCGGGCCGTCAGAAGGGCCTCGTGCTGGGGGTCGCCATAGGCCAGAGCGGAGGCGCGTTCATAGCGGCGCAGGCGGATCACCGCATTCGCTATATCTCCTTCCGGATCGGGCCGTTGCCGGGCCCATTCCAGACATTGCGCCAGGCTTTTTGCCGTCACAGCGGCTCTCCTTCATCTGTCAAAGATGAATTTAGGGCGGCTTGAGGCGATAATCCAGCCGCTTGCATCTTGCTCTTCGGTTTGTGAGGGGTGAAACTGATCCTGCAAGAGATCCGTCAAGGGTCCGGCACAGGGAGGTAAGCATGGCTATTCTCGATGTCGCTCGCAGCGATGAGCGGGACGATCCCCACACTCAGGTTTCGCGGCTGCCGCCCCTGCCCAAGCCACTCGATCCGATCCTGGCCGATTTGTTCGAAAACACCCGAAAAAATGGCGGGCATATTCTCAATCTTCACAGAGTGAGCGGCCATGCGCCGAAATTGACACGCTCGAAACGTGCTTTCACTTACGCCTTGCGCAATGAATGTGCCGCGCCGCGGCTTGATCGCGAGATCGCCATTTGTCGCACCGCGATCAATGTCGATTGCGCCTATGAATTGCATCATCATCACCCGCTCGCGCTGCAGGCGGGCCTGTCGCAGGCCCAGTTCAATGCCTTGCGCCATTGGCGCGAGAAGAAAGACATGTTTGATGCCAAGCAATGCGCCCTTCTCGCTTATGTCGATGAAGTCACGCTCAACAAAGGCAATGTCGGGCAGGGCACATTCGACGATCTGGCGCGCTATTTCTCGCCCCAGGAGATTGTCGAGATCACCTATAGTGCGACCTCTTATTTCGCCAGCGGCCTGTTCATGAAAGCGCTGGCGATCGAGCCCGATCCGCCCCATCGCAAGGCAGCGCCCGGCAAATTCTGAGATCAGCCGCGCCGCAGCCGCTGAACGATATCCTCGCCCGAGAGCGTGAAAAGAATATCGATAAAGGCCGTGCGGAAAGATGCCGGGCCCTTCGCGCCCTCGGCCGCCATATCGCCGGCGACGGCATAGGCGGCAAGTGCGCTGCAAGTGGCAGAAAATGGCTCAGCGCCAAGTCCGAGAAAAGCTCCGCTATAGGCGCTCAGGGCGCAACCCATCGCCGTCACGCGCTCCATGAGCGGCGAACCATTGGCCAGTCTCACAAGCCTCTGCCCATCGGTAATCAGATCGATGGCGCCGGTCGCAGCCACGGTGCACAGGCAATGCCGCGCCAGTTTGCGCGCGCTCGCCTCGGCCTCGTCGGCGGAATGGACATTGTCCATGCCGCGCGGTGCCCCGGCCTCCTGTGTCAGGCCGGCGATCCGGGCCAGAGCGATGATTTCCGACCCATTGCCGCGAATGATTGCAGGGCGGTGGCGCAACAGGCGCAAAATCGTCTCATTGCGGAATTTCGTCCCGCCGACCCCAACCGGATCGAGCACCCAGGGCACGCCATGGGTGCGCGCTGCTATTGTGGCCACTTCCATCGCTTCTGCACCGGCCTGCGTCAGCGTTCCCGTATTGATGACCAAAGCGGCAACTTTGCGAATGAATTCCGGGCTTTCCTGGGGTGCTTGGACCATGGCCGGGGCGGCCCCGGCGGCGAGCAGGACATTGGCCGCAATATCCATTGAGACCAGATTGGTGATGACCTGAACCAGGGGGCGGCTGGCGCGTACGGCGTCGAGCAGGCGCGCCGCTTCCGCTGCTATCTCATCATGCGTCCGGGCTGGCTCTGTCATGGGGCCCTTTTATCCCATTTTCTGGCCGGAATGAAAGAAATGGGGGCTGAAATCCCTTTGCCCCCCAGCCTGTGCTGGCAAGATTCGGCATCTTGAGTATTGTGTACGCCGATCCGGTCTATCGTCGATCGGCTGAGTCGGTCGGGAGCGGGGCGCAAGACCTCGCCGGGCTCACGGATGCGAACAAGAATAACCAGACCTGCAGGTCAAACCGAGGGTGGACTATATGTGGCTAATCATTCTGGGCGGGCTCCTTTCCGTTGTTTACGGAGCCTATACAATTTCACAATTGATGAAGGCTGACGCCGGCAATGCGCGCATGCAGGAAATTGCTGCCGCCATTGCCGAAGGCGCGCAGGCCTATTTGAACCGCCAATACACAACCATCGGCTATGTCGGTGCGGCGCTCTTCATCGTCATCGGTTTTCTCCTCAGCTGGCCGGTTGCTGTCGGCTTTCTGATCGGCGCCGTCCTGTCGGGGGCAGCCGGTTATATCGGCATGAATGTGTCGGTGCGTGCCAACGTCCGCACGGCTCAGGCCGCTTCGAAGTCGCTTGCCTCAGGCCTTGATATTGCCTTCAAGGCAGGCGCGGTGACGGGCATGCTCGTGGCCGGTCTCGCGCTTCTCGGCGTGGCCGTTTATTTCGCGCTTCTCACAGGTCCGATGGGCTACAAGCCGGCCGATCGCACCGTGATCGACGCGCTTGTGGCGCTTGGCTTCGGCGCTTCGCTCATCTCGATCTTC
>CAZHOK010000031.1:24223-25120 GCA_964534115.1 uncultured Beijerinckia sp. | reverse complement strand
ATACGCACGCCCATGTGCACATCCACGCCGACGACCACCCGCCCGGCGGACATTCAGACGGCGGACATTGAAGGGCGGGAGTTGAAGGGCGGGAGTTGAAGCGCGGGCGTTTCTCGCCGTCGCGCCTTCCCTCTGGTGGGCCGGGAGGGACTCGAACCCCCAACCAGACCGTTATGAGCGGTCGGCTCTAACCATTGAGCTACCGGCCCGGACGCAGGGCGTCGGGGAGACGCTTGTATAACGCAAAGCCGCGCGCGCGCAATTCAGCCCTGCGCGGGCGCCGGCGGCGCCGGACGCGCCCGCAGACGCGTCAGTTGTCGAGGAAGCTTCTGAGCTTGCGCGAGCGGCTGGGGTGCTTGAGCTTGCGCAGCGCCTTCGCCTCGATCTGGCGGATGCGTTCGCGCGTCACCGAGAATTGCTGGCCCACTTCCTCGAGCGTGTGATCGGTGTTCATGCCGATGCCGAAGCGCATGCGCAGCACGCGCTCCTCGCGCGGGGTGAGCGAGGCGAGCACGCGCGTCGTCGTCTCGCGCAGGTTCGACTGGATCGCCGCGTCGATGGGCAGGATCGCGTTCTTGTCCTCGATGAAATCGCCGAGATGCGAATCCTCCTCGTCGCCGATCGGCGTCTCGAGCGAGATCGGCTCCTTGGCGATCTTGAGCACCTTGCGCACTTTTTCGAGCGGCATGGCGAGCTTTTCGGCGAGCTCCTCGGGCGTGGGCTCGCGGCCGATCTCATGCAGCATCTGGCGGCTGGTGCGCACGATCTTGTTGATCGTCTCGATCATATGCACGGGGATGCGGATCGTGCGCGCCTGATCGGCAATCGAGCGCGTGATCGCCTGGCGGATCCACCAGGTCGCATAGGTCGAGAATTTATAGCCGCGGCGATATTCGA
>CAZHOK010000031.1:0-24213 GCA_964534115.1 uncultured Beijerinckia sp. | reverse complement strand
GCCGATATTGCCTTCCTGAATGAGATCGAGGAATTGCAGGCCGCGGTTGGTGTATTTTTTCGCGATCGAAATCACGAGACGCAGGTTGGCCTCGACCATTTCCTTCTTGGCCTGGCGGGCTTCGCGCTCGCCTTTCTGGACCATCTGGACGATCTTGCGGAATTCCTGAATCTCAAGGCCCGTCTCGGTGGCCAGCGCATGAATGTCGCCGCGCAAAACCTTGATCGGGTCTTTTTCCTTGGCGATGAAGTCTTTCCAGCCGCGCGTGCCGAGCTTGCCGACGCGCAACAGCCATTTGGGATCGAGCTCTGAGCCCTGATAATTTTTCAGGAAATCCTCGCGCGCCACGCCACGCGATTCACCAAGGCGCATCAGCCTTGTTTCAAGACCGATGAGGCGCTTGTTGATGTCATAGAGCTGTTCGACCAGCGCATCGATGCGGTTCTGGTTGAGCGAAAGCGATTTCACATCCGCGACGATCTCTTTCTTGAGCGTCTTGTACTTGCGCTCCTGAGCCGGCGTCAGCGTCTCGTTCTTGAGCTTGTGCTCGACATTCTGGTCCTGCAGGCGGCGCAGCTTTTTGTAAGCATCCGCAATGCGGTCGAAAGTCTCCAGAACCTTCGGCTTCAGTTCGGCTTCCATCGCCGACAGCGATACGGAATTTTCCATATCGTCTTCGTCGTCGAAACCTTCCTCCGGCATCGCCCCATCGCCAAGGGTCGGCGGGGCATTGCGCGGCGGCACGGGCGGCGCATCGGGCGCGGTCATGTCGATCTTCGGCGTATTCTTGCCGTCCGGCCCGGCGTAAGTGGCCTCAAGATCGATAATGTCGCGCAGCAGAACCTTGCCGTCGTTCAATTCATCGCGCCAGATGATGATCGCCTGGAACGTCAGCGGGCTTTCGCACAGGCCCGCAATCATCGCCTCGCGGCCAGCCTCAATGCGCTTGGCAATGGCGATTTCGCCTTCGCGCGACAGCAATTCGACCGAGCCCATTTCGCGCAGATACATGCGCACGGGATCGTCGGTGCGATCGGCGGGCTCCGCGCGCGCAGCCACGACAGGAGCGGGGCGCGCAACATCGACGAGATCGGTGGAATCGGCTTCCTCAGCCTCCTCCGCACCCTCGGGTGCATCCTCATCGGCTTCCTCAGCCTCGGACACAGTAATGCCCATTTCATTGAGCATCGCATAGACGTCTTCGATCTGGTCCGACGTCACTTCTTCTGACGGAAGAACGGCATTCAACTCGTCATGGGTGACATAGCCGCGCTTCTTGGCGAGCTTGATCATCCGCTTGACGGCCGCATCCGAGAGATCGAGCAACGGGCTATCGGCCGCCTCTGGGGCAGCGGCTTCGCCGTCGCGCTTCTCTTCGTCCTTCTTCGCCATTCTCAACTCCATCCCGCGCCCTGCAGAGGGGTCGCCCCCGCCTCCGGCAGTTCGGCCAAGGCCGCACGAATCACTCGCGCCCATTAGGCCTGCCCGGTCTTAAACCGGTCCTAACTAACGAATCGACACGGAGAGGCCAATCTGCCCTCCGTGTCGGCGTGCTCACAAAACCTGGCCCTGACGGCCGGAGGAAATTCCAAATCCCTCGACCGCTGCCTCGCGCCCTTCGATCCCGGAGAGCTCCGCCTGAATTTCGCGCAACCTTGCCAGGTTCTGCTCGTTGGCATCCTCGCCGAGCGCAATCTCCGCGGATTTCAGTTCCTTATGTAGCGCCCGCGCGCGTCGATGCAAGGCCAGGGCCTGCCGCAAAACCTCTCCCGCATCGACTTCTGCCGCATCCGGTTTCAAAGGCCATGGCACGGGCTCGGCCGCCCGCTCCACGGCCTCGCGGGCCCGCTGCAACCCGGCCTTGTCGATGGCGAGGCGCAATTCGACATGGTCGGCAAAGGGCTCGGCCGCCAGTGCGGCCAAGGCCGCCTGAATCTGTTTGGCATCTTTGGCAGTCAGATCGAGACTGGCCAGATCCTCCGCGTGGCGGGCCAGAAGACCGGGATGATTCAGCAAGTTGAGGAGGATCTCCGCCTCCCGGCGGGGCATGCCGGCACCCCGCGCAAAGACCTGGCTGCGCACCAGACTGGCCGACAGGGAGGGCGGCGAGGCCAGATAGCTGGGGGGCGGGCCGAAGGGCGACCCACGCCCGGATCGGGCGGGCGCGCCGCGGCGCTGCCCGGCGCCTGCGCCGCACGCCTGGCCGCCTGCGAGGGCCCGGCCCGACATCAGATCGAGGCGCTGGCGAATATCGTCGCGATAATAGCGACGCAGAGTTTCATCCTTGATCTCGCGGGTCAGATCGGAGAGCCGGCGCTCCAGCGCCGCGCGACGCTCGGGCGTATCGAGCGGGCCGGCTTCGGCCTCCCTTTGCCAGAGCACATCGACCAAGGGGCGCGCGCCCGCCAAAACTTCGGCAATGGCCGCCTCGCCGCCCGAGCGGGCAAGATCGTCGGGATCCTGCCCCTCTGGCAGAAAGGCAAAGCGCAGGCTCTTTCCCGGCCCGATCAGCGGCAGCGCCGTGTCGATGGCGCGATGGGCCGCCTTGCGTCCGGCCCGATCGCCGTCGAAACACAGGATCGGCTCTTCCGCCATGCGCCACAAAAGCTCGCATTGATCGTGGGTCAGCGCGGTGCCGAGCGGGGCGACGACATGGGGAAAGCCCGCCACGCTCATCGAGATCACATCGACATAGCCCTCAACCGCAATCACCGTGCCGCGCTCATGGGCCGCCTTGCGCGCATTATGGTGATTGTAGACGACGGAGCCTTTGTGAAAGAGCGGCGTCTCGGGCGAATTGAGATATTTGGCCGCCACATCCTTATCGAGCGCACGCCCGCCAAAGGCGATGACCTTGCCCGAACGATCGCAGATCGGAAACATCACGCGATCGCGGAAACGATCATAGGGCACGGCAATATCGTCGCCATGGACGAGCATGCCCGTATCGATCATCTGATCCAGCGTGACATTTTTTGCAGCCAGATAATCGCGCAGCGCGAATTTTTCATTCGGCGAATAGCCGATGCGGAATTGTTTCTGAATGGCGGGACCAAGCCCGCGATCGGCAAGATAGCCGCGCGCCCGTGCCCCGATCTGCGCCTGCAATTGGTTTTCGAAAAAAGCCGCCGCCATTTCGAGCACATCCTGCAGCGAGGCGCGTTTGCGCTCGCGCTCCTGCGCTTCGGGCGTGACAACCGGCAGAGCCAGGCCCGCTTCCGCGGCAAGCCGCTCAACGGCTTCGGGAAAGCTCAGCCCTTCGGTCGCCATGACAAAGTCGAAAACATTGCCATTGCGGCCCGAGGAAAAGTCGAACCAGGCCATTTTCTGGTCATTGACGAAAAAGCTCGGGGATTTTTCCTGATTGAAAGGCGACAGGCCTTTCCATTCGCGCCCGGCCTTTTGCAGCTTCACGCGCCGGCGCACGACTTCAGAGACCGGAAGCCGGGCCTTGATCTCATCGAGGAAGGAGGGGGAAAACCGCATTCTCCTGAGATACAGGGCGATTGCGCCAAGGCCCGGGATTCTCCGGGGTTGCTCCCGTTATCCACAGGGAAAGATGCGGCGAGGCCTGTTCCCCTCCCCCTTGCGGGGAGGGGCTGGGGGTGGGGGTTGCGCCCATCAAACGCGTTTGGCGCGCCCCACCCGGCGCGCGATTGCATGGCGAGTCGCCCTCCCCGCAGCGGGAGGGAGAAAACTCACCCGTTCAGCGCGGCCTTCACCAAGGCGCTGGCTTTGCCGAAATCCATCTGGCCCGTGAATTTGGCCTTCAGCACGGCCACCACTTTGCCCATATCCTTCATCGAGGCAGCGCCCGTCTCGGCAATGGCCGCCTTGATGGCCGCCTGCACTTCGTCATCGCCCATCTGCTTGGGCAGGAAAGACTGGATGACCTCGATTTCGCCCCGCTCCTGAGCGGCCAGATCCTCACGGCCGCCCTGGACATACATGCCGACCGATTCCTGCCGGCTCTTCACCATTTTCTGCAGGAGGGCGAGAATATCCTCCTCGCTGACCTCCTTGCCCTGACCGCGCGCTTCAATATCGCGATCCTTGAGCGCGGCCTGGACCATGCGGATTGTGGCCAGGCGCGCCTTGTCGCCCGACTTCATCGCATCCTTCATTTCCTGGGTGAAACGCTCGCGCAGCAGCGACATGTTTTTCTCCTCATGACCGCAGCCCTCGGCGCGGTAAAGCTAAATGGCTGAAAGCGCATGTGCTTTCAACATTCCCACAGGGTTGACGAGGGCCGGGTGCTCACCTAGCTTCCGCGCCAACCTCGCGCCCTGTACAAGAGGCGCAAGAACCCAGAGATCTCTCGAATTCCCGTCCGGCCGCGCCAGCATTCTCGCGCCGCGTCCGAACGCGCGAAAGACGGTGTAGAGCCATGACCACGCCCGTTCAAGACAAAGCCGCCAATCAAGCTTGGCAAACGCCCGTCGCAACCGCCCTGCTCGTACTTGCAGATGGCACTGTGATCGAGGGCTTCGGCCTCGGGGCAGCCGGCCATTCGGTTGGCGAAGTCTGCTTCAACACCGCCATCACCGGTTATGAGGAAATCCTCACCGACCCATCCTATTCGGGCCAGATCGTCACCTTCACCTTCCCCCATATCGGCAATGTCGGCACGAATGAGGAAGATATCGAGACGGTGAACATGGCCGCCCAATCGGGCATTCGCGGCGTGATCGTGCAAGCGCCGATCACCGAGCCGGCCAACCATCGCTCCACGCGCCATTTCGACCAATGGCTGAAGGCACGCAATATTGTCGGCATGTGCGGTATCGATACGCGCGCGCTCACCGCGCTCATTCGCGAGAAAGGCATGCCCAATGCCGTCATCGCCCATGCACCCGACGGCAAGTTCGATATTGAAGCGCTGAAAAAGCAGGCGCGCGAATGGCCGGGCATCAATGGCATGGATCTCGTGCCAGGCGTCACCGCCTCGCAACGCTACACATGGAAAGAAACCAGCTGGCAGCTCGGCAAAGGCTATGGCGAACTCGGCCAGCCGACATTCAAGGTTGTCGCCATCGATTATGGCGTGACACGCAATATTCTGCGCCTTCTGGCAGACTCGGGCTGCGAAGTGATTGTCGTTCCGGCCACGACGTCGGCGGATGACATTCTCGCGCTGAAACCCGATGGCGTGTTTCTCTCCAACGGTCCGGGCGATCCGGCCGAGACGGGCAAATATTCCGTGCCGGTGATCCGCGCGATTCTGGAACAGAAAATTCCGACCTTCGGCATTTGCCTCGGCCATCAAATGCTGGCGCTGGCCGTTGGCGCCAAAACCGTCAAAATGCAGCAAGGCCATCATGGCGCCAATCATCCGGTGAAGGATTTCACCACCAACAAGGTCGAGATTGTCTCGATGAACCACGGCTTTGCTGTCGATCCCGCGTCGCTGCCCAAAAATGCGGTCGAAACGCATCGCTCATTGTTCGACGGATCGAATTGCGGCATTGCGCTCACCGACCGGCCGGCATTTTCGGTTCAGCACCATCCCGAAGCCTCGCCCGGCCCGCGCGACAGCCATTATCTCTTCCATCGTTTTGTCGAAATGATGAAGAACAAGCAGCCCGTCGCCACTTTGAAGGCCAAAAGCTAGGGCGCTCAAAAACGTCAGGCGGACAGAATGAACTGGCGCGATTTCTGGAATGGCACGCATTCGATCTATGTGAATGAGCGCCATCGCGCGCTGCACTACGATCGCATTGCCAAGGATATCGGCAGGCTTGTCGGATCGCCCGATTCAACCGTGCTCGATTATGGCTGCGGCGATGCGGAGGCTTCCGATCATGTCGCGCGCATGTCCGGCCTGCTTTACCTTTATGACGCAGCTCCCAATGTGCAGGAACGACTGCGCCTGCGGTTTGGCCGCAATGAAAAAATCGTCGTTCTCACCACCACGGCGCTGGAGGCCATGACCGATCATTCGGTCGATCTGGTGATCGCCAATTCCGTTGTCCAATATCTGACCCATGCCGAATTCGAGAACATGCTCGACATGGCGCGCCGCAAGCTCAAGAGCGACGGCCGCCTCATTGTCGCCGATGTCATCCCACCCGATGCCAGCGCCATCGACGATGTGCGCGCGCTTCTGACTTTTGCCTGGCAAGGCGGCTTCCTGATCCCCGCCTTTATCGGGCTTGTGGCCACTTTCTTTTCCGATTATCGCAAATTGCGCGAGCAACTCGGCCTGACCCGCTATGCGCAGCAGGATATCGAGACGCTTTTTGCGGCCCATGGCTTCAACGCCAAACGCGCGCCCAACAATATCGGCCATAATCAGACACGCATGATGTTTGTCGCCACGCCGAGCGCGTGAGCTAGACCAGCGCAATGGCCGCGACGAGGCGCCCGTAATCGGGCTCGCCGCGATGAACGCTGCGGCGATAGGAATAGAAGCGCTGCTCATCGGCATAAGTATCGAGGCCGAGATTTTTGAACCGGCCCACACCTTCGGCCGCAAGCCTTGCGCCAATATAGGCCGGCAGATCGAACATGAAATGCCCGGACTTTGCAGAAGGCTCGAAAAAACGGGCATTTCTCGACATCTGCGCAAGAAAGCGGTCGCGGAATTCCGCGCCGACCTCATAGGATTCCTGCGCAATCGTGGGCCCGAGCACGACATGAATTGCCGGACGCGAGGCACCAAGCTCTTCCATTTTCTGCAGCGTGGATTCAAGCACGCCTGAAAAGGCGCCCTTCCAGCCTGCATGGGCTGCACCAATGACGCCGGCCGCGGCATCGACAAAAAGAAGAATGCCGCAATCGGCGCCCGTGACGCCAATGGCCAGCCCGCGTGTCTTTGTGACCAAAGCATCGCAGTGCGGGCGCTCCTCACCAAAGGCATCCTGCACGATGATGCAATCGGGCGAATGCGTGAGATAGGGAATGCAAAGATGGCCGCGCAGGACACCGAGCGCATCGGCCATGCGGCCAAGATTTTCACCAACCGCCTGCGGCTCGTCGCGCGAGCCGCGCCCGCCGTTGAGCGAGGCATAAAGCCCCTGTGAAACGCCGCCCTGACGCGTGAAAAAGCCATGCGCCACGCCATCGGCCTGCAACAATTCGCTGGTGATGAATTGCGCTTTCATTGCATCACCCGCGCATAAAACCAGGGAGCGCCGGGCCGCCAGGCGGGGCAATGGCCAAAGCCTTGAACAATGTTCCCATGCCCGGCGCCGCACCGACGCGCTCGGTGACTAGACGCGCCAAAGCAAGATCGACCGCCTGCGCCTGTTCTGGTGTTGCCCTGCGCTTGAGCGTTTCCGCGCGCTGGGCAATGCCAAGGCGCATCAGAAATTCGCCCTGCGTCACCGGCCCCTGCACATCGGCGCCAGCCGCAATAGCGGCACGCGACAGAGCGGCGAAATCGACATGGGCCGTGAGATCGGCCTCGCCGGGCTCGGCCAGGACATCGGCCGGTCGATGATTTTTCAGCGCCTGCAAAGTCTCGCCGAAACCTGTTTCGACATGGCCATAATCGATGACAAGCGCTGCCGACTGGCCGGCTGCAATGCGCTTTGCCACAGCATTCATCATGAGCTGCGAGGCGGGGCTGAGCTCTAAAAGCGTGCCCTCCGGCGCATCGGCTGTGATCAGCGTTTCGCAGTCAGGGGCAAGGCCAAAAATCAATTCCCCCTTGTCATCCAATCCGATCACGCGCTGATGCCAACCGTCTTTTGCACGCATGTAATGGCGCACCGGCAAAGCGTCGAAAAACTCATTGGCAATGACAAGGCATGGTCCCTCGGGCACGTCGTCGAGCGCAGTGTGCCAGCGCACCGGTGCTTGTGCCTGTGCGAGAATTTTCTGCTGCGCATCCCTCAATACGGGGCTCGTCTCGACCAGATGCACTTCAATCGCAGCGCAAAAACCATTCGAGACGCGCGCAGCGCGCAAAGCGTCGCTCATCAATGTGCCGCGACCGGGGCCCAGCTCAATGAGATTGATGCGCGCGGGCTCGCCGAGCATCGACCAGACCTCAGCCGCCCAAAGCCCGATCAATTCACCGAACATTTGGGAGATTTCCGGCGCGGTGATGAAATCTCCCGCACGGCCGAAAGGATCGCGCGTCATGTAATAGCCGTGGCGCGAATGGCCGAGTGCTACCGCCATAAAAGTATCGAGCCCCATCGGCCCGTCATGCCGGATAGATTCCCGTATCATGCGGCCAAGCTCGTTCATGCGCCTGTCCCACGCCGTCCGTACATCAGAAAAGCAATGCCCGCTGCAATCAGCGGCAGCGACAGCAACATGCCCATGGTCGCGCCGCCAAAAAGAAAGCCGAGCTGCGGATCGGGCTCGCGAAAAAATTCGCAGATAATGCGGCCGACGCCATAGCCAATGGCAAAGAGGCCGGTCACCAATCCGGGGCGCTTCAGCGCACCAACACGCATGGCAATCTGCAGAAGGATGAAGAGCAGAAAACCCTCCAGCGCAGCCTCATAAAGCTGGCTTGGATGGCGCGGCTCAGGTCCGGCACCGGGAAAAACCATGGCCCAGGCCACATCGCTTGGCCGACCCCAAAGCTCCGGTTTGATAAAATTGGCGAGCCGCCCGAAAAAAATGCCGATTGGCGCGACAGCGGCGCACAGATCGGCAACCGAGAGCACGGGCACTTTCTGGCGTCGCGCAAAGAACCAGATGCCGAGCGTCGCGCCCGCCAATCCGCCATGAAAGGACATGCCGCCCTCCCAGACCGCAGGAATGGAGGCGGGATGAGCGAGAAAATAATCGAGATTGTAGAAGAGCACATAGCCAAGGCGGCCGCCGACGATAATGCCCAGCGCAGCGTAAACCAGAAGATCGTCAAGACTATCCGCCAGGGGCCGCATGCGGCCGCCCCAAAGGGCAGCCTTGAGGGCAATGCGGCGAGCCAGCCACCAGCCGCCGAGAAGCCCGGCAATATAGGCCAAAGCATACCAGCGGATCGGGAGCGGCCCGATTTCCACGAGAACCGGATCGATTGCGGGAAAGGGCAGGACGAAAACAGGCATTCTCTCTCGCTGGCAGGGCAGACCGGGACGCCTGCCGTGATGCGACGGGAGATGGCGGGCGTCAAGGCGCGGCTTGGCCACAGGCACGGCCTGGCCGGATGCGTGAAAGGCTGCGGCAGGCTTGCCCCTTGCGCAATCGGACGCGAGGGGCGAAAAGGAGGCTCATTTTTGCAAAGAGCTGCCGCCATGCCCCAAACACGCAATCCCATTCTCGATGACATGGCCCGTTTGATGACGGATGCCGCCGGCCTCGCCCAAGGCGTTCGCCGCGAAGCCGAGACCGTCATGCGCACGCAGCTCGAGCGTCTGATGTCGACCATGGATGTCGTCACCCGCGAGGAATTCGAAGCCGTGCGCGAGATGGCCATTCTTGCACGCGAAGAAAACGAGCGGCTCGAGGCAAAAATTGCCGCCCTGGAAGAAAAGCTGTCCGCCAAAGGCGCATAAGGCAAAACATCATCCCGGATATGAAAACGGCCCCGGTTTGCACCGGGGCCGTTCTTTTTTGAGCGGTCTCGAAGCTTAGCCCTCTTTTGCCTTGTTCTGCGCGCCGGAGGTCTTCCAGAGCGACCAGACAACGCCTGCCGCCAGGATGACGAAAGTCACGCTCAGCGAAACAGAGGGCGGGATTTTGGCCAGGCCCAGCATGTCGGCCACAAAAATCTTGCCGCCGATGAAGATGAGCACCACAGCGAGCGCATATTTCAGATATTTGAAACGCTCGACCATGGCGGCCAGCGCGAAATAGAGCGCGCGCAGACCGAGGATGGCGAAAATATTCGACGTATAGACGATGAACGTGTCGGTCGTGATGGCGAAAATCGCCGGCACGGAATCGACCGCAAAGATCAGGTCGGCAATATTCACCATCACCAGCACGACGAAGAGCGGCGTCATGAAGAGCACCGCCTTGCCGGTCTCGGGCGCCGGCAGGCGCACGAAGAATTTCTCTCCGTGCAGCTCGCTCGTCATCCGGAACCGCTTGCGCATAAACGCATAGATCGGATTGTTCTCGACGTCATAATTCTCGTCGCCGGTGAAGAGCATTTTGACACCGGTGATGACGAGGAAGGCGGCGAAAATATAGAGAACCCAACCGAAATTCTCGACCAGCGCCGCGCCGACGCCGATCATCAGACCGCGCAGCAGGATGACCGCAAGAATGCCCCAGAAGAGCACGCGATATTGCGATTTTTTCGGAATGGCGAAATAGCCGAAGATCATCGCAATCACGAAGACATTGTCCATCGACAATGATTTTTCGATCACGAAGCCGGTCAGATATTCCATGCCCGATTGCGGCGACATGTACCACCACACCCAGGCGCCGAAGAGCAGGCCGAGCGTGACATAAAAGAGCGAGAGAAGAAGGCTTTCACGCACACCCAGATCGCCTGTGTGCTTTTGCAGCACGCCAAGATCGAATGCGAGCAGAACAGCAACGATCACATGGAAGCCGAGCCACATCCAGACCGGCTTGCCGAGCCAATCGGCCAAAAGAAATTCCATTTTTTTGATCCTGTCAGAAGCGAGAAATCAGATCGGGTTGAAAACGGGTCGCGCCTGCAGCCTACGGGCGAGGCGGCGCGCCAGATGGGAACCCAGCGACAGCCTGAGGCTGCGCAGACGCAGCAAGCGCAAGGCGCTTGGCTGGGCGCGGCGGAGCTCCCGGTCAATCTCCTCATCGATCCTGAGGCGGACGGCATTCAAACGATGGACAGCGAACATGCGAGTCTTCTCCGAGCGAAACAATAAACATCGGGAAGACGCGTAGAGGGCCAGTCTGGTCCGAAGACCTGCATCGAGTCATCCCGATGCGGTCCGACATGATGCATGGCTTGAAAAAGACATGCGCCAGAGGGGCCCGGCCCGCATTGATGAAGCTAGATGCACGTGCGCGCCCCTGCAAGCGCAATCGGACATGCCTGCGCGCCGCGCAGATAACAAACGCGTCAGGTGAAAAGCACCAAATCCGGCGCGACATCTTGACTCATCTTCGGGCAAATCCCGGATCATCTGTGGACACGAGACTTTGCACGATAGACGCAACGCAACGAATCCAAGAGGTTGCAGACGTCGGGCGCCCCCACTAGGCGTCAGGCAGCAACTGCGTATATTCAGTTAGCGGACTGATTCGCTGAATGGTCCGGCCAGTGGCCGGATGGGCGAAGAAATCCAGGGTTGCGCTCCTGCGTCGTCGTCAGAGTCACACACCGCGTTCAGCCCACAGGTTTCCAAGGCCTCCGCTTATGCCATCCATGCATGCCGAACTCGAACGCACCGAACATCCGGTCGATGTGGTCGAGCGAATTGCAGCGGTCAACGACTGGCGCTTCGACCGCGAAGACGATGACGAAATCTCCATCGATGTCAGCGGCGGCTGGACAGATTATCATGTGGCCTTCACCTGGCTGCCGGATGTCGAGTCCCTCCATGTCGCTTGCGCCTTCGACCTGAAGATTGCCGAGCGGCGCCGTGGCGAGGTGAATCAGCTCGTCTCCTTGATCAATGAACAGCTCTGGGTCGGCCATTTCGGGCTCTGGGAATCCGAAAATGTCGTGATCTTTCGCCATGCGCTCGTCCTCTCGGGCGGCGCGGAGCCAACGCCGCAGCAATGCGAGGCGGTCCTCAAGGCAGCCATTACGGCTTGCGAACGTTATTTCCAATCGTTCCAATTCGTCATGTGGGCGGGCAAATCGGCGCGTGAGGCGCTGGAATCCGCCATGTTCGAGACCGCCGGCGAAGCCTGATGTCGCAAAGCCAGAAGACATTGCCGACCTCGCTGATTCTGGTTGGCGCAGGCCGAATGGGCTCTGCCATGCTTTCGGGCTGGCTCGCCATGGGCCTGCCCGGCAAGGCCATTGCCATTATCGAACCCGCCCCCTCGCCCGAATTGACGGCGCTCTGCGCCGCAAATGGCGTTCGGCTCGGAACCGATGCGACGGGGCTTGGCGCGGCTGAAGTCGTCATATTGGCGGTGAAGCCGCAAATGCTTGATGCGGCCGCCCCTTCGCTGGCCGCCCTCATCGGCCCCGACACGCTGATTGTCTCCATCCTCGCCGGCAAGACGATTGCCAATATTGCTGCCCGCCTGCCCGGCGCATCGGCCATGGTGCGCGCCATGCCGAATACGCCGGCCGCCATTGGGCGTGGCATTACGGGTGTGGCTGCAAGCCCTGCCGTCACGCCGCGCCAGCGCCAGATGGCGGACGCCCTGCTGGGCGCAGTGGGCGCTGTCGAATGGCTTTCCAACGAAAGCCTGATCGATGCGGTGACGGCGGTCTCGGGCTCCGGCCCGGCCTATGTTTTTCTGCTCGCCGAATCCCTTGCCCGCGCCGGCGAGGCCGCTGGCCTTCCAGCCGATCTGGCGGCCCGGCTGGCGCGCGCCACAATCGAGGGCTCGGGCGAACTCATGCGCCTTTCGCCAGATGTTGCCCCGTCCAAATTGCGGGAAAACGTCACCTCGCCCGGCGGCACGACGGCGGCCGCCCTTGGCGTTCTCATGGGCGAAGAGGGCTTGGACCGGCCGATGAAGGACGCCGTACTGGCAGCCTTGCGCCGGGCGGGCGAATTATCCGGCTAAAGCCCCGCGCATTTGGTCGCGCCCCGGCCTGCGCCCTTGGATGAAGACGCGCAACAGCCTACATAAGGCTATAGCTCTCATGCGAGGACGCCCCATGGCCGACCCGAACGCCAGACCCGATGCGCTCAAATCCGATCTCGGGCCTGAGCGCGAACACGCCCATGCCAAACCCACCGACAAGCGCACCGCCATTGTCGAGGCGCTGATGGGCCTGGCAGCGGAGCGGCGCTGGGAGGATATTTCCATCACCGATGTCGCCGAGCGCGCCGGACTGACGCTTTCCGAATTCCGCGATCATTTCCCCTCCAAGGGCGCCGTGCTCGCGGCTTTCTCGCGCATGATCGACAAGCAGGTTCTCGATGGCACAGCTGAGGATCTTCTCGGCGAGCCCGCAAAAGAACGCTTGTTCGATGTGCTGATGCGCCGGCTCGATGCCATGGCGCCCTATCGCGAAGGCCTGCGCGGCGTCCTGGAATGGGCGCGGCGCGATCCGATTTCGGCAGCCGCCCTCAATCAGGTGGCGCTCAATTCGATGCGCTTCATGCTCGAGGCCGCCGATATTTCCTCCGAAGGGCCGATGGGCAATGTGAAATTGCAGGGCCTCGTTCTCGCCTGGACACGCATTCTCGGTGTCTGGCTCGACGATGAAGATCAAGATGGCGCGCGCACCATGGCAGCGCTCGATCGCGAATTGACACGCGGGCAAATGCTTTCCGCGCGCGTCGACGATCTCGGCCGCCTCGCCGCGCCTTTGCGCACTTTGGCAAGCTCGCTGATGAACGCAGCCCGCCCCCGCCGCCCGACACGCGCGCGCAGTGCATGGGACGACGAAGAGCCGATGGATCGCGACACACGCCGCACCCACACAATGTGACAGCCGTCATTGCGAGGAGCGCAAGCGACGCGGCAATCCAGAATCGCAGCATCTTTCTCGTGACGCGACAGGCCACATATGCGGCTCTGGATTGCTTCGCTGCGCTCGCAATGACGGCTAAACCGGCACTCTGACGCTGGCTCTTAATCCGCCCAGCGGGCTTTGCGAGAGCTGGATGTCGCCGCCATGCGAGCGGGCGATGTCGCGGGCAATGGCGAGGCCGAGGCCCGTGCCGAAACCTTCCTCCAGCGTGCGCGCCTCGTCGCGCTGATAGAAGGGACGGAAAACGTCCTCGCGCTCGTCCTGGGGAATGCCGGGACCATCGTCATCGACGTGAATGGTGAGAAAGCGCGCATCGCGCGCGGCGGTGAGATCGATGCGATTGCCATAGCGCAAGGCATTGGCGACCAGATTGGACAGACAGCGCTTGAAGGCATCGGGGCGCACGATGACATTGCTCTCGCCGGAAACTTCGATCTGCGAGGGATGGCCCTGGCGCTCCGCATCGGCCTTCAATTCTTCCAGCAGGGCGCGAATGTCGGTGGGCGCGGCCGCCTCGCCCGCATCGCCGCGCGCGAAGGCGAGATAGGCCTCCAGCATGCGCTGCATTTCCTCAATGTCTTTCTGCAGAGCCTCGAATTCCGGGCCGTCTCCGAGCAGGGCCAGCGACAATTTGAATCGTGTCAGAACGGTGCGCAGATCGTGGCTGACGCCATTCAGCATAGCCGTCCGCTGTTCCATCGCGCGCTCGATGCGCCGTTTCATCTCCATAAAGGCATAGCCTGCCTGACGCACTTCAAGCGCGCCTTGCGGGCGCCAATCGGCCTCGCGGCCCTTGCCGAAATCCTGCGCCGCCTGCGCCAGCCGCAGGATGGGCCGGATCTGATTGCGCAAAAAGGCGATGGAAACGGCCAGCAGCACCAGCGACGTGCCCAGCATCCAGACAAGGAAAATATGCGAATTGGACGCATAGGCCGCATTGCGATTGGCGAGAATGCGCATCATCGAATCTTCGAGCTGGATGCGGATTTCCACGAGACTCGAGCGACCCACAGTATCGATCCAGAAGGGGCGGCGAATCTGCGTCGAGATTTCGCGCGACAAAGCCTGATCGAGAATGGAAAAAAACGGTTTCGGCAGCGCCGGCGGCAAAGGTTCGCGCGGCAGGAATTGCACATCAAAACCCAGCCGCGATGTCGCCACACGCTGCAGCAGCGCGACATTTTCAGGCGAATTATTGGCGCGATAGAGATCGGCAATGGTGGCAATGTCCTGCACCACGGCGGTGGACAGGCGGAATGTCACCAATTGCCAGTGACGCTCCATGAAGAAATAGGCAATGGCCGATTGCAGCACGACCATCGGCACAATGACGATGAGCAGCGAGCGCGCATAAAGCCCCTTGGGCATATATTCGGCAATGCCGCGCGTAAAATTGCGCCAGGCTGCGCGCGGACGTTCAAAATAGGCCGGAAAAGAGGAGAGGCTCATGCGTCTGCCTCACCGGTCCAGCATCAGGCGATAGCCTGTGCCGCGCGCAGTCTGCAAATGCAGCGGATTGGTGGGATCGATCTCGATCTTGCGCCGCAGACGATTGATCTGCACATCGACCGTGCGCTCATTATTGGCGCCGCCCTCCCCGGCCAATTCCTCGCGCGACACGGGCTCGCTGGCTGCATTGGCCAGCAAACGCAGCATGAAACGCTCGCGATCGGTCAGGCGAATGATCTCTTCGCCCTGGCGCAATTCGCCGCGCTCGAGATTGAAAATGAAAGCGCCAAAACGCACGCTCGGCACGCTGGCCACAACGGGCGGCTCGGACCGCGCTGCCGTGCGCCGCAGGATCGAGGCAATGCGCAGCGACAATTCCTTCGGCTCGAAAGGTTTCGCCAGATAATCGTCGGCGCCGACTTCAAGCCCGCGGACGCGATCGTCGATTTCGGTGCGCGCTGTCAGCATGAGAATCGGCACATCCGAATCGAGACGGAATTTTTTGGCAAATTCGAGCCCGGTTTCGCCCGGCATCATGACATCGAGCACGATGAGATCGAAATGCAGAGAACGCAGGCGCCCGCGCGCTTCCGCCGCCGTGCCGGCACTGGTCACACGATAGCCTTGGCCGGTGAGAAAACGCGAAATCAGGGCACGAATACGCCGATCATCGTCGACGACGAGCAGATGCGGCGCATCGTCGGTGATCGGAGCCGGAGCGGCTTTGCCGGCGGGTTCCTGCATCATTCCTCCCCGGAACCGCCGCGCGGCAGGCCCCAGACCAGACGCGCGACCTTGTCGCGCTCGCTGGGCTCAATCATAGCATGGAGAAATTCAATCGCATGGGCGCGCGCGCCCTCGGGCAATTCGCCCAAAGCCCGCTCAAAACGCTGGCTTTGCAGTTCTGACAGATCCATGGCCAGACGTCGGCCCTTGGGCGTGGGATAGAGCAGACGCTGGCGCCGGTCGCTCGTGCCGGGCCGGGCCTCGACATAGCCCGTGTCCAGCAATTCCTTCAGCACACGGTTGAGGCTCTGCTTGGTAATGCCGAGAATTTCCAGCAATTCGGCAATCATCAGACCCGGCTGGCGATTGACGAAATGCAGCACGCGGTGATGGGCGCGCCCAAAACTCATGGCGGCCAAAAGCCGGTCGGCATCGCCGACGAAATCCCGATAGGCGAAAAAGAACAATTCGATCATGTCAAACATGGGCGCGACGCCGGCGGCGTCCTTGCCCGTGGGTCTGCGAAGATGCGGATTTGCCTGCAGAGCCTGATTCATCAGGTGATCCCTGTTACGTCAGCCATATTGACATATTTCAGTTCGATTGTTAGTCGTCAAGGCCCGCTTTTTGACCCTTTGGGCGGATTCATTCCAACAAAAACGAGGGGTTTGGCGATCTTTCCTGGCCTGGGCACAGGCTTGGCTGAGACGCTACCCGCAGGAGCCTGTTCATGTCCGTTTTGCCCTTCGACCAGCGTGACGGTTTCATCTGGATGAACGGTGCGCTTGTGCCGTGGAAAGATGCCAAACTGCATGTCCTGTCGCATGGCCTGCATTATGCGTCCTGCGTGTTCGAGGGCGAGCGTGCCTATGGCGGCAAGATTTTCAAAATCTCCGAACATTCGGAGCGTTTCCGGAAATCGGCCGATCTGCTCGACTTTGAAATTCCCTATTCCGTCGCCGAACTCGATGCCGCCAAACGCCTGACGGTCGAGAAAAACGGTTTTCAGAATTGCTATGTCCGCCCGGTCGCCTGGCGCGGCAGCGAAATGATGGCGGTCGCCGCCCAGCACGCCACGATCAATGTCGCCATTGCGGTCTGGGACTGGCCCAGCATGTTCGACGTCGATCAGAAAATGAAGGGCATCAAGCTCGACCTGGCTGAATATCGCCGCCCCGATCCGATGACTGCGCCCTGCCATTCCAAGGCCGCCGGTCTCTACATGATCTGCACGATCAGCAAACACAGGGCCGAGCGCAAAGGCTTTGCCGACGCCATGATGCTCGATTGGCAGGGTCGCGTGGCCGAATGCACGGGTGCGAATATTTTCTTCACCAAGGATGGCGCCATCCATACGCCGATCGCCGATTGCTTCCTCGATGGCATTACGCGCCGCACCGTGATCGATCTCGCCAAGCGCCGCGGCATCAACGTGATTGAGCGCCGCATCATGCCGGACGAATTGGCGAGCCTTGAGGAATGTTTCATCTGCGGCACCGGCGCGGAAGTGACACCCGTCTCGCAAATCGGCCCCTATCATTTCGCCCCCGGCGCCATCTCGCGCCAGCTGATCGAAGATTATACGGCCGAAGTGAACAAGTGAGGCGAGACTTCACGGAATAAAAAAGCCGCCTGAAAGGGCGGCTTTTTTTACGTCTGCTTCCACCGCTCGGCGGCAGTATCGTCGGCATCCTTGGCCTCGACCCAGCCACCGGCCGAACCATCGACATGATGCTCGCGCTTCCAGAAAGGCGCGGAGGTTTTGAGAAAATCCATAATATATTCGGCTGCGTGAAACGCCTCGCCGCGATGCCCGCCGCTGACAGCAACAAAGACAATTCGCTCGCCCGGCTCGATCTTGCCATAACGATGCAGGACGACAATACCATCGACAGGCCAGCGGGCGCGCGCCTCTTGCGCAATGCGCTCCAGCTCCATCTCGGCCATGCCCGGATAATGTTCAAGCTCGAGCGCGCAAAGCGCGCCGGCTTCGCTGCGGCACAGGCCCGTGAAAGTAACCAGCGCACCAATATCGGTGCGCCCGTGCGTCAGCGCCTCGGCTTCCTTCGCCGGATCGAAATCCTCACGCTGAATGCGGATCGTGAGCATCAGCCACCCGTCATCGGCGGAAAAAAGGCGATCTCGCGCGCACCTTCTATCTTTGCATCGTGGCGGACATGTTTCTTGTCCATGGCAACGCGGATCACCTGCGCATTTTCAAACGCATATTCATATTCTTCGCCCTTGCCCTTCAGCCAGAAAAGGAGATCGCCCACGGTGGCGACATGGGTGGGCGGCGCAATCTCTTCTTCCGGCTTGCCGATGCGCTCGCGCACCCAGGCGAAATAAATGGCTTTCATCGCGCTTCACTCGTCGCTGACATGTTTCAGGCCGGACTTCATATAGTCCCAACCGGTGTAGAGCGTCAGGATCGCTGCGGTCCAGAGCAGGGTCAGTCCGATGATTTGCGTCCCCGGCAGAACGATTTCTCCCGCCGGCCCTGCGATCAGAAAACCCAGCGCGAGAAGCTGCGCCGTGGTCTTGTATTTGGCCACACGGGTCACCGGAACCGACACGCGCAATTCCGCCAGAAATTCACGCAATCCCGAGACGAGCATTTCCCGGCAGAGAATGACCATGGCGGCCCAGATATCCCAGCTCTGGATGGATTTATTGCCGACCAGCATCAGCAGGCAGGAGGCGACCAGAAGCTTGTCGGCAATCGGATCGAGCATGCGCCCAAGCGAGCTCTGCTGCTCCCAGGCGCGGGCCAGATAGCCGTCGAGAAAATCGGTAATGGCGGCCGCTGCAAAAACGCCAAGCGCGGTCCAGCGCACCCAATGCAGCTCCGGCCAGAACAACAGGGACACGACCACGGGAACGGCCACGAGCCGCCCATAGGTGAGCATATTGGGCAGGCTCCAGGTCCCGCGGCGCTTGAGCGAGGTCATCGTCATTGCGTCGCAGGGAAACAGTGCCGACGGGTCCACGTCAATAGCAGACCTGCGCGAAAGCGCGTGACCAACCGATCAATTGCCCTTTTCCTGAAAGTGATCGTAGACCAGCCGCGCCGTGGCGGCATTGATTCCGGGTACTTTTTCCAAATCGGCCAGACCGGCGCGCGAAATGGCCTTGGCCGTCCCGAAAGCATGCAGGAGAGCGCGTTTGCGGGCCGGCCCGACCCCGGCAATCTCGTCGAGGGGCGATTTGGTGAATTCCTTTTTCCGCCGCGCCCGATGCGTGCCAATGGCAAAACGATGCGCCTCGTCGCGCAATCGCTGGACGAAATAAAGCGCGGGATCGCGCGGCGGCAGTTTGAAGGGCTCGCGTCCGGGCACGAAAAATGTCTCGCGCCCGGCATTGCGGTCGACGCCCTTGGCAATCGAGGCAAGGGCGACGCCCTCCACGCCCAATTCATCGAGGATCTGGCGCGCCACTTCGAATTGGCCGCGCCCGCCATCGATGAGGATGAGATCGGGGCGCGAGGGAAAGGCCTCGGCCTGCTGGCCCTCATCCTCCGCAGGCGGGGCCTCGGGCGCGCCCGCCCCCTCTTCCTTGACAAGGCGCGCGAAGCGGCGGCGCAGGACCTCGCGCATCATGCCAAAATCGTCGCCCGGCGTGAGCTCCTCGGATTTGATGTTGAAGGTGCGATAATGCGCCTTCATGAAGCCCTGCGGTCCTGCGACCACCATGCCGCCCACCGCATTCGTGCCCATGATATGGGAATTGTCATAGACCTCGACGCGGCGCAGCTTTTTCTCAATCCCGAAAGCCTGTGCGAGCGCTTCCAGCAATTTCTGCTGCGCCGATGTTTCAGCCAATTTGCGACCGATGGTCTCGCGAGCGTTTTTCAGCGCATGTTCGACCAATTCGCGACGTTCGCCACGCTGTGGAACGGCGACTTCGACCTTGCGGCCAAGCTTTTCGCAAAGGGCTTCCTCCAGCAGCGCGCGCGTCTCGACGTCATGGGAGAGAAGCACCAGCCGCGCCGGCGGCTTGTCGGCGTAAAATTGCGCCAGAAAAGCATCCAGCACTTCCGCCTCGCCAAGCGAGCGATCGGCGCGCGGAAAATAGGCGCGATTGCCCCAGTTCTGATAGGTGCGGAAGAAAAACACCTCGATGCAGAATTGGCCCGCCTGTTCGACAACCGAAAAAACATCGGCCTCTTCCACCGTGCGCGGGTTGATTCCCTGCTCGCCCTGAATGGCCGAGAGTGCGGCAATACGGTCGCGCAGCCGCGCGGCGCGCTCAAATTCAAGCGCCTCGGCGGCCTGCGTCATATCCTTGGCCAGAGTCTCGCGCACGGCGCGACTCTTGCCGGAAAGGAAATCGCGCGCATCATCGACAAGCGCAGCATAATCCTCGTGCGAAATCTCACCCGTGCATGGACCCGCGCAGCGCTTGATCTGAAACAGCAGGCAGGGCCTCGTGCGATTCTCATAATAAGAATCCGTGCAGGAGCGCAGAAGAAAGGCGCGCTGCAGCGCATTCAAGGTGCGGTTGACCGCCCAGACGCTGGCGAAGGGCCCGAAATAATCGCCTTTGCGATTGCGCGCGCCGCGATGTTTCGTCATCTGCGGCGAGACATGATCCTTGCTCAGAAGAATATAGGGAAAGGATTTGTCATCGCGCATCAGCACGTTGAAGCGCGGCTTCATCTGCTTGATGTAATTGGTCTCGAGCAACAGCGCCTCGGTCTCGGTGGCGGTCGATACAAACACCATGGAGGCAGTGAGCGAGATCATCCGCGCGATCCGGCCATTATGCCCGGTGGCGCGCGTGTAAGAGGCGATGCGTTTTTTGACGCTTTTTGCCTTGCCCACATAGAGCACTTCATCTTGCGCCGAAATCATGCGGTAGACGCCAGGCCCCGCAGGGGCATGGCGCAGGCAGGATTTGATCACCTCCGCCCCGCGCAGGACCGAGGCCGGTGCCGCCTCAACCTCCAGCAGCGGATCGGGCTCAGGCAGGCTCTCCTCGCCCGCCTCATCGGCCTCCTCAGCCTCAAAATCGTCCGGCCGCGGCTCACGCGCGCCCGTTTCGCCCGGCGGGCGATCGTCTGGGGCGGCGGGACTGCCGGGAGGGGGCGGGCGAGAGTTCATATCCGACATCTAGGCCTTGTCGGGGGCCGATAAAAGCCCTGCAGCCTGTGGGCAAGCCCATGTTTTCGGTGGAACAAGGGCGGAGCCGACAAGCCATTGTTGTTCCCAAGGGGCAGTCTTGATAAGACGCGCGCAAGCAATGGCGTGAGCGGCCCGGGGACTCATCACATGAACGACATCAAGCTGCTGGCAGGGAATTCCAACCGGACCCTGACCGAGTCCATTGCCGCCTATCTCGGCATTCCGCTGACCAAATGCCAGGTCCGCCGCTTCGCCGACATGGAAGTCTTTGTCGAGATCCAGGAAAATGTGCGCGGCCGCGACACATTCATCATCCAGTCGACCTCTTTCCCGGCCAATGATCATCTGATGGAATTGCTGATCATGACCGATGCTTTGCGCCGTGCCTCGGCGCGCCGCATTACCGCTGTCGTGCCCTATTTCGGCTATGCCCGTCAGGATCGCAAACCCGCCCCGCGCGCGCCAATCTCGGCCAAGCTTGTCGCCAATCTGATCACGCGCGCCGGCGTCGACCGCGTGCTCACGGTCGATCTCCATGCTGGCCAGATCCAGGGCTTTTTCGACATTCCGACCGACAATCTGTTTTCGGCGCCGGTCATGGTGCGCGACATCAAGGAACGGCTCGATCTCAACAATGTCATGGTGATTTCGCCTGACGTCGGCGGCGTCGTGCGCGCCCGCGCACTGGCCAAGCGCATCGATGCGCCGCTCGCCATCGTCGACAAACGTCGCGAGCGGGCGGGCGAATCCGAAGTCATGAATGTCATCGGCGATGTCTCGGGCAAAAGCTGCATTCTCGTCGACGATATCGTCGATTCGGGCGGCACGCTCTGCAATGCTGCCGAGGCGCTGCTCGCGCGCGGCGCGAAAGATGTGCGCGCCTATATTACCCACGGCGTGCTCTCGGGCGGCGCGGTCGCGCGTATCGCAGCCTCAAAACTGAAAGAGCTGGTCGTGACAGATTCGATCCAGCCGACAGAAGCCGTACGGGTCGCCAGCAATATCCGCGTCATCTCCATCGCGCCATTGCTGGGCGAGGCCATCGGCCGCACAGCAAAAGAAGAAAGCGTGTCGAGCCTGTTTGACTGAGGCTCGCCGAAAGAAAACTCGATCAAGTTGAACCGCCCGGTTAGGCTCAGGGCGGTTTTTCTTTATCCGGTTCTTTGAAGATGATTCTCCACAGGTCTGTTGACATCCACATATGTGTGGACTACATATGAATGCGCAGGAGCTCCGGAAATATCTCGCCGCGCGCGGCTGCACATTCGTGACGCACAGGGGCGGCAGCGGCCATTTGACCGTCATTCGCGGGGACAGGCGCAGCCAGCTTCCGATGCATGGCGGGCGCAAGGAGCTTGGCACCGGGCTCGTCAACAAGATCCTGAAAGACCTTGGGCTGAAGTGATGCGCTGCTATCCCATCGAACTCACGCCAGACGACAACGGAACCTTTCTCGTCACCTGTCCCGCCCTGCCAGAGGTCGCGACCTTCGGCGCGGACGAGCGCGAGGCCGAGCAGAATGCGGTCCTTGCCATAGAGGAGGCACTCGCCGGCCGGATCGCGGAATGGGCCGAAGTCCCGGCCACAATCGAAATCGGCGCGAATTCGGCCCGCCTGACCGTGCTGCCGCTGCAGACAGCCCTGAAAGTCATGCTCTACCGCCTCATGCGGGAGAAAAGCGTCACCCGAGCGGAATTGCAGAGACGGCTGGGCTGGCATCGCGAACAGGTGGACCGGCTGTTCCGGCTGGAACATGCGTCCAAACTCGATCAGATCGAGGCAGCCTTCGGCGCGATTGGCGCTGAGGTGGAGATCGGGCTGCGGCTCTCGGGGTCGCGTCACGCTGCCTAGGCCCATTGCCCCCGCCCGCCTTTTCCCCTAAACACCCCTCCGGCGCCCGCCGACACCCTTGGAGGCACGGGCGCTTTGTTGTTTTTTGAAAAGGACCAAGACAATGGCAGCAGCGATCAAGCAGCTTGCGGCCACGGTCCGCAGCGGGACTGGCAAGGGGGCCGCCCGCAGCGTACGCCGTGAAGGCCGTGTACCGGGAGTGATCTATGGCGGTGGCGAAGCCGCCGAGCCGATCTCGCTCGATTACCGTGAAGTCAACAAGCTCATTTACGCCGGTCACTTCCTGACCACGATTTTCGAGCTCGACATTCAGGGACGCAAAGAGCGCGTCATTCCGCGCGACTACCAGCTCGATGTCGTCAAGGACACGCCGCTGCATGTCGATTTCCTGCGCTTGCGCCCCGGCTCTTTCCTGCGTGTGGACGTGCCCGTCCATTTCATCAATCAGGAAACCTGCCCCGGCATCAAGAAGGGCGGCGCGCTCAATATCGTGCTGCATGCGATCGAGATGAAGGTCCCCGCCGACCAGATCCCGGAAGGGGTCACGGCCGATCTCGCCTCTCTCGACATTGCCGATTCGCTGCCGATCTCGGCGATCAAACTGCCGGAAGGCTGCAAGCTGATCCAGCAGGGCAATTTCACCATTGCCTCGATCACGCCGCCTTCGCGCGCTGAAGAAACGCCGGCGCCCGCCGCTGCTGCAGCCCCTGCGCCTGCCGCCAAGGCTGCTGCGCCCAAGAAGTAAGCGCTCGCGCTTTCTTCAAAATCTTTGCCGCCCGCGCCCGTCGCGGGCGGTTTCGTATCGGAGATGCTTTCCATGCTGCTCTTCGTGGGGCTGGGCAATCCGGGCCGCCAATATGCCGGCAATCGCCACAATATCGGCTTCATGGCCATCGAGGCCATTGCCCGTGCGCATGGCTTTGGGCTCGCGCGCGCCAAATATCAGGCCCTGTGCAGCGAAGGCACGATCGGCAACGAACGCGTCATACTCATGCAGCCGCAGACCTATATGAACGAGAGCGGCCGCGCCGTTGGAGAAGCCGCGCGCTTCCACAAGATTGCGCTCGAACATATTGTCGTCTTCCATGACGAACTCGATCTGCCGCCGGCAAAATTGCGGGTGAAGACGGGCGGCGGCAATGCCGGCCACAATGGGCTGCGCTCGATCACCGCGCATATGGGCAATGAATATCGGCGCGTGCGCCTTGGCATCGGCCATCCCGGCGACAAGACTCTCGTCCATTCTTTCGTGCTGAATGATTTTGCCCGCAGCGAAATGCCCTGGGTGGAAACGCTCTGCGATTCGGTGGCAAAAAACGCGCCATTGCTTGTGAAGGGCGAGGACGCCAATTTCCAGAACCGCATTCACCTTGCGATGGATGCAGCAGGATTCAAGGATGTGAAGATCCCCGGCGAAAAGCCCTGAAAATGAAGCCTTGCACGGCGCTCCCCAAGACCCTTAGACTCGCTGCATATTTTGATGCAGGATTTTTTTATGTCTTTCAAATCCGCCTCGTTCGCGGGCTCATCTATTTTTACGCTGCCGAACGACTTCTA
>CAZHOK010000030.1:5736-25528 GCA_964534115.1 uncultured Beijerinckia sp. | reverse complement strand
CGCGGTTCCCGACCACACAACATGCGGCATCAGCCAATGAAAATAGAAAGCGGTGCGGCCGGAATTTTGCAGATCGTAAACGCGGGAAAAATTCTCTTCTGCCAGCATGCGCCGCAGCGCCAGCATTTTGTCGATGCGCCAGCGCGGCGCACGCGGATCGATCATCACGCGGTCGATATGGGGGCAGCTTTCAAAAATACGCGCATAGGCTTTGGTGGTGAGGACGACAATTTCATCGCCTGCATGAAAGGCGCGAATGTCACGCAGAGCCCCGTCGCTCTGGATGATATCGCCAAAGGCGCCATGTTTGATGATCAGAATATGGCTCATCGCACCGACCGGAATTGCGCCGCACCTTTGCGCAATGAATCGCGCAGGAAATCGGCGATAGCGGCGAGCGGAGCGGCTTTGCGGGCAGCGCGACGGCTCATCAGAACGCCCCGCTCCGGCGCGCAGGGCAAAGCATGCAGGCGCGTCACTTCTCGCGCGACAAGTGCGAAGAGGCCATAATCTTCCATCACGCGGCGCCGCGCTTCCAGAATGGCGGGCAGGCGCTTCTCCCATTCACCCGCCGCAATGGCCTCGCGAATGATGTGAGCCGCAGCTTTTGCATTGCGAATCTCGATCGGGATGAAGCTGTCGGCAGGAAAATAATCGCCGGCGTTTTCGGCGCCGAAATAGAAGGGCAGTGCGCAGGCCAGAAAACAATCGGACAATTTTTCAGTCCAATGATGTTCGCCCTGATAATTTTCAATGGCGACATGATAGCGGTAGCGATTGAGGGCTTCGGCCTTGTCGTCCATGTCGCGCACGCCATGTCCAAAAATGTCGAGATCTGGAAGGAGCTGTTTCAATTCCTGCGTGAATTCATAGCGCAGATTGTGCAGCGTGTGCTTTTGCCTTTTGTCCGAACAGACTGTGGAAATGTCGCGATCCTTGTCGAGCGGCGGATTGTCTCTCATCTCGTCAAAGCCCAGCATCCGCTGGCGGCCAAGCCCATAATACCAGCGCAATCCCGCCTGCGAGAAAATATGCCCGGGATGGCGGATGATGGCGGGCGGCTGGCTCGAAACAATCGCACCGAATTGCGAAAGATAGGCACTGCCATAGAGTTTGATCGTATGCGGCTCCATGGTGAGCAGCATGGTGCGCGCGCGCGGGCAAGCGAGATCGATGCGCCGCGTTGAAAAACGCTCGCCTTGATTGGGCGGCAGGTCGTCGTAAACGACAAGCCAATCGTAATCTGTCGCATCGAGATCGAAGATGAAATGGCAGCCGCGATAGTTGGGATTGCCGCCCGGCAATTGCCGCAGCCAGACGCCGGGCACCTCTTCGGATGCGACGCGCCCGATAAATTTGATGCGGATGGGCGGCGTCGGGTTCATCCGTGCCCCAGCGCAGCGACGTCTTCGCGCACCATTTCAGCCACGAGATCGGCAAAGCTCGTTTTGGCGACCCAGCCCAATTCGCGTTTCGCCTTGGCGGGATTGCCGATCAGCAGATCGACTTCAGTGGGCCGGAAATAACGTGGATCGATTTCCACCAAAACCTTGCCGGTCTTCGTGCAAGTGCCTTTTTCCTCGACGCCGGCGCCTGTCCACGCGATCTGCGTGCCGACATGGGCGAAAGCAGCTTCCACAAATTCGCGCACGGAACGGGTTTCGCCTGTGGCCAGAACATAATCGGCGGGCTTGTCCTTTTGCAGCATCAGCCACATGCCCTCGACATAATCGCGTGCATGGCCCCAATCGCGCTTCGCATCGAGATTGCCGAGATAAAGTTTGTCTTGCTTACCCTTTGAAATAGCTGCCACCGCACGCGTAATCTTACGCGTCACGAATGTCTCACCGCGGATCGGACTTTCATGGTTGAAGAGAATGCCGTTGGAGGCATGCATGCCATAGGCTTCGCGGTAATTCACCGTGATCCAATAGGCGTAAAGTTTCGCCGCTGCATAGGGCGAGCGCGGATAGAAGGGCGTTGTTTCGCTTTGCGGCACTTCCTGCACGAAGCCGTAAAGCTCCGATGTGGAGGCCTGATAGAAGCGCGTCTTTTCGGTAAGTTTCAGCAGTCGGATCGCCTCAAGCAGGCGCAATGTGCCGATGCCATCGGCATTGGCCGTATATTCTGCCGTCTCGAAACTCACTTGCACATGCGATTGGGCGGCGAGATTATAGATTTCATCGGGCTGCGTTTCCTGCACGATACGGATCAGATTGGTGGAATCCGTCATATCGCCATAATGCAGAATGAAGCGCGGATCCTTCTCATGCGGATCCTGATAGAGATGTTCGATGCGCCCCGTATTGAACGATGACGAGCGGCGCTTGATGCCATGCACCAGATAACCTTTGGCGAGCAGGAGCTCGGCCAGATAGGCGCCATCTTGTCCCGTCACGCCGGTGATCAATGCGGTTTTCTGCGTCATCATTCGTCCTCTCGCGCGCGTCAGCGGGCGGATTGTTGGGCGGCCCCGCTTTGCAGGAACCATTGATAGGTGGAGGCGACGCCCTCGTGCAGGGCAATCTTCGGGCGCCATCCGAGAGATCTGATCTTGTCGCCGCTCATCAATTTGCGCGGCGTGCCATCGGGCTTGCTCAAATCATGCACGATCTGGCCAGTGAAGCCGACGGCTTCGCAGACGATGCGCACGAGATCGATGATCGGCAAATCTTCGCCCGAGCCGACATTTACATGTTGCGCGCCGTCATAGGTTTTGAGCAGGTGGACAATGGCGTCAGCGCAATCGTCCACATGGAGAAATTCGCGCCTCGGCGTTCCCGTGCCCCAGACGGTGATCGCATCGTCGCCGCGCAATTTTGCCTCATGCGCCTTGCGGATGAGGGCGGGCATGACATGGCTCGAATTGAGATCGAAATTATCGCCCGGACCATAAAGATTGGTCGGCATGGCTGAAATATAGGACAGGCCATATTGCGCCCGATAGGCTTCGGCCAGTTTCAGTCCGGCGATTTTGGCGATGGCATACCATTCATTCGTCGGCTCGAGCGGGCCTGTCAGCAGAGCATCTTCGGGAATGGGTTGCGGCGCATGTTTGGGATAGATGCAGCTTGAGCCCAGCATGACGAGCCGCTTCACATCGGCGCGCCGCGCGGCCTCGACAATATTCGTCTCTATGGCGAGGTTGGCGTAAAGGAATTCGGCCGGATAGGAGGAATTGGCGAGAATGCCGCCGACACGTGCCGCCGCCACGACGATGGCGTCGGGTTTGAGCCGCGCGATCAGCGCCTCGGTCTCGGCCTGTCTCGTCAGATCGGCATCGGCGCGCGCGGCGGTGAGGATCTCGCAATCCTCACGGGCGAGGCGGCGCACCAAAGCTGCGCCAACCATGCCGCGATGGCCGGCGACAAGCACACGCCTGCCCGCGAGGGGGAAAAAATCCGTCATAAGAGTTCCGCGTTACGCCTCTGACCCGGCTGCACATTCGCCATGGGGAGCGGGCCGCGTCAAGCGCCCTTCTCAGGCTTGGCCGTAAAGCTCGTTCATCCGGCGGACATCGGCCTGGGAGGGCAGGCCGGCTTCATTGCCGAGGTTCTGGATCTTGAAGGCCGAGGCCGCCCTGGCAAAGAGCAAATGATCGCGCCAGCGGGCCTGCGGGCGGGCCAGATAGGAGGCGACATAGGCCCCGTGGAACACGTCGCCGGCGCCCGACGTATCGACGATTTTTTCGGCCGGAACGGTCAAAGCGGGCAGGCGGGAGACATGTCCCTCCTCGTCATACCAGAGGCAGCCCCGCTCGCCTTCCGTCACACCGCCGATTCGGCAGCCCCGGCCTTTGAGATAATCGAGCATCTGCTCGGAGGTCAGGCTCATCTGTTCGCACAGACGTTCGGCGACAAAGGCAATGTCGATATATCCCAGCAGCTCATGCGTGTTGGAGCGCAGCCCGCCGCCGTCAATCGATGTCATCACGCCCTGTTCGCGAAAGGCTTTGGCGTAATGAAGGGCGGCATCGGCCTGATGTCCGTCGAGATGCAGGGCGCGCACGCCTTGCGTGTTCAGATCGGGGTAGGGATGCAGATAATCATCGTCGCGGGCGCGCAAAATGGCCCGCTTGCCGGCGCGCGGCATGATGAAGGACAGCGAAGAGCGTTTCACTTTGCGGGCATGAACGGGAATGGAATATTTTGCCGCCATGTCGAGAAACATGCGGCCCAGCCAATCGTCGGCGACGGAGGTCAGCAGGTCTGGCGCATAGCCCAGTTTGGCGCAGGCAAAGGCGGCGGTTACGGCATTGCCGCCGAAGGAGACGGCGTAATCTTTCGCCACAGCCTTTTCATCGCCTTTGGGAATTTCATCGGCGATGAGGGTGACGTCGATATAGGTCTGGCCGATGAAGAGAGCCTGCATTGCTAAAGCCTTCTGAAACCGCGCGTGAGCGATGCGGGGAATGGCATCCAGAGCACGTGGTTTTTGACCCCGAATAGTTCGCCTGCGCTTGGGCAGGGACAAATCTCAAACCGAAAAACTCGTCCCGCACCCGCATGCCGCCGTGGCATTGGGATTTTCGATCTTGAAGGATTGGCCGATCAGATCGTCGATGAAATCGATCTTCGCGCCGCGCAGGAAATCCAGCGAGACGGGATCGATCAGGACGATGGCGCCGTCGCGCTCAAGCACAAGATCGTCGGGCGCGCGCTGGCTTTCAATGTCAAAGGCATATTGGAATCCCGAACAGCCCCCGCCATTCACCGCCACGCGCAGCATGGCGCCCTCCGGCTCTTTTTTCAGAATGGCGGCGACGCGCCGGGCCGCCCTTTCGGTGACGGTCGGCAAGGCGGCGCTCTGGGTCTCGGCAGATGGGCTCATGATATGTCCTTGGGTCTTTTGTCCTGACCCGTGCTGGAGATATAAGATCGCGCGGCCGGGGCTTCAATGCAAACGGTCGAGAGGGGGTGGCCCTTGGATCCATTCAGCTTTGTGACCGATCGCGCCTTGCGCGCGCCTTATGCGGCCGATCCGGGTGCCAGCAGGGGGCGTCTGGTTGCCGAGCCGGCCTCGCCGACGCGCACCGAATTCCAGCGCGACCGGGACAGAATCATCCATTCGACGGCCTTTCGTCGCCTCGCCCACAAGACCCAGGTCTTCGTGCCCCATGAAGGCGATCATTATCGGACACGCCTCACCCATACGATCGAGGTCGCCCAGATCGCCCGCGCTCTGGCCCGCGCTTTGGGGCTGGATGACGATCTCGCCGAGGCGCTCGCTTTGGCCCATGATCTGGGACACACGCCCTTTGGCCATACGGGCGAAGATGTTCTTGAGGAGGAATTGGCCGCGCTGGGCGGCTTTGACCATAATGCGCAGGCTTTGCGCATCGTCACCCGTCTGGAACATCGTTATGCGGATTTCGACGGATTGAACCTCGCCTGGGAGACGCTGGAAGGGCTTGTCAAACATAATGGGCCGATGGCCGATTCCGCCGGCCAAGGCGTCGGCAAATATGCCGGGCGCGGAGTGCCGGGCGCCATCCTCGAATATGATGCGCACCATCCGCTTGAGCTCTCATCCTTTGCCTCCGCAGAGGCGCAGGCCGCAGCCATTGCCGATGACATTGCCTATAATGCCCATGATATCGACGATGGATTGCGCGCCGGGCTTTTCGAGATCGACGACCTGAAACAGGTGCCTTTTGTCGGCGATCTCGTGCGCGAGATCGAAAAGGCGCATCCCCATCTCGAGCGCAGCCGCATCATTCACGAACTGGGACGGCGTGTGATCACGCGTTTCGTGGAAGATGCGATTGTGGAGGCAAAGGCGCGTCTGGGAAGGCTCGCCCCGCAAAGCGCGCAGGATGTGCGCGATGCTGGTGAGGCTTCTGTGGTCTTTTCAGCCTCCATGACGGAGGCGGACAAAGCGGTGAAAGCTTTCCTGTATCCGCATATGTATCGCCATCCGAAAGTGATGAAAGTCCGCAAAGAAGCGGCCGAAGTGGTGCGCAATCTTTATCGGGCTTTCGCTGCCGACACGTCGAAAATGCCCGATGAATGGTCGCAGGCCGCCGCCAGCGTCAATGGACCGGATCGGGACGTCAAACGGCTGCGCGTGGTCTGCGATTATTTGGCGGGAATGACCGACCGCTATGCCGTGCAGGAGCATAGGCGGCTGTTTGGGACAGCGCCGGAGTTGCGGTAAGGCGACGTCTCTCTTCGGGCAGGTATCCTTTTTTCCACGCTCTGAGGGGGTGCAAGCGCGATTGCCCTTGCCAGACCACGTTTCGTGACGTCCAGTCTTTGACGATTGTAGGGAATTGGTTTAGGCCGCGCGGGTGGGGCCGGATGGCCTTTTCCCTATCGAGACTGACGAGACCCATGAACCTCTTTGCCGAGTTCCAGACCCGTGTTGCCGCGATCCTCAAGGATATCGTCGCCTCCGGGCGCCTGCCTGCGGATCTCGATCTCGGGCGTTTTGTCGTGGAGCCGACCAAAGACGCGGCGCATGGCGATCTCGCGACCAATGCCGCCATGGTCTATGCCAAGGAGGCCAAGGCCTCTTTTGCCAATCCGCGTGAGCTTGCCACCGAAATCGCTTATGCGCTCGCCCAGGATGGCGATGTCGCTCATGCTGAAGTGGCCGGGCCGGGCTTTATCAACATCAGGCTCAAGCCCGAGGTTTTCGCCCGCGTCATGCGCGCATCATTGACTGAAAGCGCACAATTCGGGCGCGGTGCGAAAGTGCCGGGTCGCGTCAATGTGGAATATGTTTCCGCCAATCCGACCGGGCCGATGCATGTCGGCCATGGTCGCGGTGCGGTATTTGGCGATGCACTGGCCAATCTGCTGGCCTTTGCCGGCTATGATGTGACCCGCGAATATTACATCAATGATGCGGGCGCGCAGGTCGATGTGCTCGCCCGCTCCGCCCATATGCGCTATCGCGAGGCTTTGGGCGAAACCATCGGCGAGATTCCCGAAGGCCTTTATCCCGGCGATTATCTCAAGCCCGTCGGCGCCGAACTGGCGCGCCAATATGGTGCCGCGCTTCGCGATCAGGCGGAAGAAGAATGGCTGCCCAAGGTCCGCGACATGGCCATTTCGATGATGATGGACATGATCCGCGCCGATCTCGCTGCCCTCAATATTGTACATGAGGTGTTTTTCTCCGAACGCTCCCTGACAGCCGGGGCGCAGGGCGATCTCGTTGGGGCGGTCATTCGCGATCTGCGCGCGAGCGGCAATGTCTATGACGGACGGCTCCCGCCGCCCAAGGGCGCGCCGATTGAGGATTGGGAAGACCGCGAGCAGGTGCTGTTTCGCACAACCGGCTTTGGCGACGATGTCGATCGCCCGCTGGTGAAATCAGACGGCGGCTATACGTATTTTGCCTCCGACATTGCCTATCACAAGTCGAAGTTCGACCGTGGTTTTTCCACCATGATCGATGTCTGGGGCGCCGATCATGGCGGCTACGTCAAGCGCATGACCGCGGCGGTGAAAGCCGTGTCCGACGGCCGGGCCAAGCTCGATGTGAAATTGTGCCAGCTGGTCAAGCTGATGCGCAATGGCGAGCCGGTCAAAATGTCCAAGCGTTCCGGTGACTTCGTCACGCTTCGTGAAGTGGTTGATGAAGTGGGCGTCGATGCCACGCGCTTCATGATGATCTTCCGCAAGAATGATGCGCCGCTTGAATTCGATCTCGCCAAGGTCATCGAGCAATCGAAGGACAATCCGGTCTTCTACGTTCAATATGCCCATGCCCGCGCTCGTTCCGTCTTGCGGCAGGCGCAGTCGGCCTTTGCCGATCTCGACCTTTCCGAGGCCTCGCTGGCAGGCGCCGCGCTCGATCTTCTCGTGGATGACGGGGAGCGCGCCATCATTAAAGCAATTTCTCAATATCCAAGGCAGATCGAGGCAGCAGCTGCCGCGCATGAGCCTCATCGCATTGCATTTTACCTGCATGATCTGGCCAGCGCCTTCCATTCGCACTGGAACCGCGGCAAAGATCGCCCGGAATTACGCTTTGTTAACGAAGAAAGCAGAGACTTGACTCGTGCCCGCCTTGCGCTTGTCACTTCCTTAACGAGTGTGCTGGCGTCGGGCTTGAATATTCTGGGCGTGAGCGCACCGCAGGAGATGCGCTGACGTCCTGCATCGGCCTGTGTTTGGCGCGCCTCGCTGTGGCCGCAAGGCTTCAGGATACGGATTTCGTTACGAGGTAAGAGATGAGTGACCCTGTCGCAAAGTCCCGTTCCGGAGGCGAATCGCGCCAGCCGATCGATCTCGATGAGCTCGAGCGCCGCATGCGTGAGAGTGTCGGAAATCTGCAGCAGCAGCTTGCCGCCCAGCCCGTTCCTCCGCCGCCCCCGGCTTCTCCGGCAGCATCCGATCCTCTGGCAGAATTGGCCCGGCTTGTTGGCAGCGGCAATGATCCGTTCCGCAAAGTATTCGCCGATCGCAATGATGGGCTGACAATGCCCCCGCCCGGGCGTGCGGCATCGCCGTCTTATGATTCGCCGGGCGTTGCTGCGGCCAATCAATATGATCTCGACCGGGCGTTCGGTCGCGCCACGCCGACGCCGCCGTCTTACATGGCAGATCCCGCGCCCGCGCGGCCGGAGGCGAGCATAGATCCTTATGCGCAGCAGGCCTATCAGGCGCCCCAGCCTGCGGCCGGCACATATGACCCTGCTTATGCGCAGGCCTATGGCCAGAATGATGCGCCCTGGATAGCTCCCGAGGCCGTTCCCTATGCGGATTATCCGGAAGAGCCGCAGCGCCGGACCGGGCGTGCCAAGCTTTTGATCGGCGCAGCCGCAGCCGTCGTGGTTGCGGGTGGGGCAGGCGCTTATTTCCTGAGTTCCTCCGATGGCGGTTCGCGCCAGGTGCCGACGATTGCGGCGCAGCAGGGGCCGGCCAAGGTTCAGCCGGCCGAGACGGCCAAGAGTGGGTCAAGCCAGCCGATTTCCGTGCTTGAGCGTGGGGGTGCGCCCAATTCCACCAGCAGGGTCGTTCAGAGCGACGAGCAGCCGCTCGATCTTGCCAATGCGTCGCGCGGACAGGGGGCAAACCGCCCCCCTCGCACCAATGAGAATGGTGCGCCGGTGACCATTGCGCCGCCGCCGCCGCCCCCGGTTGCCAATTCGATCTTTTCCGAGCCCCGTCGCGTCAAGGCTGTTGCCGTGCGCCCGGATGGTACGATCATCGATCCCAATGCTCCGGCGATGCCGGCACCGCCCGCCAATGCGCCTGCGGCAGCGGCTCCGGCTGCGGCCACTCCTTCGGCTCCGCCAGTACCGGTCGGTCGTCCGATGGATATTGCCTCCATCGTCAATGCAACGGCGCCCCCGGCGGGTGGCGCGCGCGTGGCTGCGGCGCCGCCCAGCCCGCCTGCTCAGTCGGCACGTCCTGTGGCTCCTGCGGCTCCGGCGCCTGTTGCACCGACCGCCTCGGCAGGGGCTCCGGGCACGTTTTCCGTCCAATTGGCTGGAACAAGTTCGGAGGACGAAGCGCGCGATGCTCTCACGCGCCTGACGCGTCGTTTCGCAACGGAACTTGGTTCGTATCGTCCCGCCGTCGTGAAAGCCGATATCGGCAGCCGCACGGTCTATCGCGTGCGCGTCAACAATCTGTCGAGCGAGGACGCCAATACGCTCTGTGCGCGTCTGAAGGCTGGAGGCGGGACCTGTTTCGTGGCCCGCAATTGATCTCCCGCGCCGGGATATTGCCGATCCAATGATGACCCGCGCCTTCATTTGCGGTTGCTCGGGGCTTTCCTTCACGGAGGAAGAGCGCCGTTTTCTGGCCGAAAATGCGCCCTGGGGACTTATCCTCTTCAAGCGAAACATTGACAATCTGAAGCAAGTCAATGACCTGACTTCGGAATTCCGAAAAATCGCAGGCCGTGCGGACGCTCCCGTGCTGGTCGACCAAGAGGGAGGGCGCGTTCAGCGCCTGGGCCCGCCCCACTGGCCGGCCTATCCGGCGGCCGCCCGTTTCAATCGCATGGCTGTAGCTGACGAACGCAAAGCCGAGATCGTGCGCCTGTCGGCGCGGCTGATCGGCCAGGATTTGCGCGCCTGCGGCATTGATGTGGATTGTCTTCCCGTTCTCGATGTTCCGGCCCCCGGCGGGCATGTTGTGATCGGCGATCGCGCTTACGCCGCCGAGCCGGGTCTGGTTGCTTTGCTGGGCGGGGCTGCAGCCGAGGGGCTGATTCAATCGGGCGTGCTTCCGGTGATGAAACATGTTCCGGGCCATGGTCGGGCAGGGGCTGACAGCCATCTCGAATTGCCGCGCGTCGAGGCCACGCTCGCCGAGCTGGAAGCGGCGGATTTCCTCCCCTTCAGGGCGCTCTCCCATCTGCCCATGGCCATGACGGCCCATGTCGTCTATGCGGCCATTGACCCCTCCGGGCCGGCGACGACCTCCCGCAAGGTCGTGCAGGAGATCATCCGTGGTGCCATCGGCTTCGACGGGCTGCTGATGAGCGACGATCTGTCGATGAAGGCTCTGTCGGGCTCCTTTGCCGAGCGCACCCGCGCTTTATTTGCCGCCGGGGTCGATATGGCTTTGCATTGCAACGGCAATCTCCTTGAGGCGCGGGAGGTGGCGCAGGCTTCTCCGGTGCTCGTTGGGCGGGCAGCGGAGCGGGCGGCGGCCGCCCTCTCCCTGATCGCCGGGCCCCCCATGCCGATGGATCCTGTGGACGCGCGCGCCGAGGTTGAATCAGCGCTTGCGATGGCGGTCTAGGGGACTAGTCTCCGCGCGAGTTCCGGCGTGTCCGGGTTGTGCGGAGTGATTCGTGTCGAGCGAGCTGCCTTTCGAGGCTTCCGAGATCGAAATCGACAAGGGCGAGACGGAAGCGTCCTTCAATGTCGATGTTGACGGGTTCGAGGGGCCCCTCGATCTGCTGCTCGAATTGTCGCGCCGCCAGAAGGTCGATCTGGCCAAAATCTCGATCCTTGCTCTGGCCGATCAATATCTCGCCTTTATCGAAGAGGCGCGCCGCGTCCGTCTTGAACTGGCAGCCGATTATCTCGTCATGGCGGCCTGGCTCGCTTATCTGAAATCGCGCCTGCTTCTGCCAACCGAAGAGCAGATCGGCGAGGAGCCGCTGGCCGCGGATCTCGCCGCCGCGCTGGCCCGCCGCCTGAAACATCTGGAGGCCATTCGCAAGGCGTCCGAAGATCTCATGAACCGGCCGCGCCTGGGCCGCGACATGTTTTTGCGCGGTCGCCCCGAGGGCGTGTCGCTGATCAAACATTCGAACTGGCAGGCCAGCCTGTTCGATCTGCTTTCGGCCTATGCGCAGCAGCGCCAGGTGCAGGCTTTGTCGCGTGTGACGCTCAAGCGTCGGGTGGTCTGGTCGCTTGCCGATGCGCGTATCGCGCTGGAGCGTCTGGCCGGGTCCATTTCCGAATGGACCACGATGGATGAATTCCTGATCGAATATTGCGTGGCTCCCGAACAGCGTCGCACGGCACGTGCCTCCTGTTTCTCGGCTTCGCTCGAAATGGTCCGCGAGGGCCGGATCGAAATCCGCCAGGATCGCGCTTTTGCGCCGCTCTGGGTGAAGACCAAACAGGCGTCGGAAACGGCTCAGGCCGCGACGCCCGTCGAGGATCGGGGCGAGGCCGCCTAAGGCCGCGTTCCCAAAAGCATTGAAGAGGATAAAGTGGCAGAGATCGCCGTACTCTTTCCGCAGCATTCGTCCGAGCTCGATCACGAGGACGCAGCAGGGGAGGCCGCAGCCTTGCACGAGGCCAAGCGCATCGCGGAAGCTCTGCTTTTCGCCGCGACGGAACCCGTCGAGGAGAGCGAGCTGAAAAAGCGCGTTTCCGATGACGTCAAAATCCGTGACGTTCTGGAGGCGCTGAAAGCCGATTATGCAGCGCGCGGCGTCAATCTCGTGCGCGTGGGATCCAAATGGATTTTCCGCACCGCCGCCGATCTCGGCTATCTTCTGTCGCGTGAGACGCAAGAGCAGAAGAAGCTCTCGCGCGCAGCGCTCGAAACGCTCGCCATCGTTGCCTATCACCAGCCGGTGACGCGCGCCGAAATCGAGGATATTCGCGGCGTCGCCATCTCCAAGGGCACGATGGATGTGCTGATCGAGACCGGCTGGGTTCGTCTGCGTGGCCGCCGCAAGGCGCCGGGCCGTCCCGTGACCTATGGCACGACGGAAGCCTTCCTTCTGCATTTCGGCATCGAGCAGATCACCGATCTGCCGGGTCTCGAGGAATTGAAGGGCGCTGGCCTTTTCGACGGTCGCCTGCCGCAGGGCTTTGGCGTTCCCACGCCCAATGACTCGCCTGAATTGACCGAGACCGAAGATCCGCTCGACGGCGATCCCAACGATCTCTTCTCCGAAATCACCGAAGAGGTGAAGGCGGAAGCCGCGGCCGATGTCGACGCCGCCCTGGATGCGGTTGCCGAGGAAGAAGACGCGGGCCTGGCAGAAAGCGAAGCAGACGAGGCTCTGCAGGCGCCAGAAGAGCAGCGCCGGGAGGATTGAGGGCAGGCGGCCAAGCCCGCCTTCCGCCCTCACCCCTGCCTTGTGCCGGTAGCCGCTCACGCAAAAGGGTACGGGCGCGAGCGCCCTCTCTCCTTGTTTTTGCCGCGTCCGGGGCATAGTTTCTCAGGCGATACCGGCGATGGTGCCAATGGGCCCCGCCGAGCGGAGGATATTCATGGGTAGCTTTTCCATCTGGCACTGGCTCGTCGTGGGCGTGATCGTGCTGCTGCTGTTTGGCGGCAAGGGCAAGATTTCCGAATTGATGGGCGACTTCGCCAAGGGCATCAAATCCTTCAAGAAGGGCATGTCCGAGGACGATGAAACAGCCAAACCGGCTGATCCGGCGCGGATCGAGCCGGCGCAGCAGACAGCAGCGCCTGCTGCCGCGCCCTCGACGGCGCCCGCAGCCGCTCCGGTTGCCAATGCCGCGCCCCAGCCGGTTCCCGGTCAGGTCGGCGAACAGCGCAAGGTCGGCTGAAACCCACCCGATCTGTGGTGCATCGTTCACGCGCGCTGATTTTGCGCGCGTGTTCGACTTTTGAGTTCAGGACCGCGGTTTCATGTTCGATTTCGACGCCGGCAAACTCCTCGTCATTGGCCTTGTCGCGCTGATCGTGATCGGGCCGAAGGAATTGCCGCGCGTTTTGCGCCAGCTTGGACAGGCTCTGTCCAAGATGCGGCGCATGGCGGCCGATTTTCAGGGCCAGTTCATGGAGGCCATGCGCGAGGCCGATATTGAAGAGATCAAGAAAGAGGTCTCCAAGGTCGGCGATGTCGCCAAGGTGGATATGAATTTCGACCCCGTGCAAACGGTGCGCAATGAAATCGGCGGTGCGATCGAGGGGGCCAGCGCACAGACGCCGGCGCTCGCTGCACCCGACCAGCCGCTCAATCTCGTCGATGTCCAGAATCTGCCGCCGCCCGATGAGACAAGTCAGGCGACCGCCGTCGCAGGCATAAAAACTCTCGTCCCTGAAACGGTCGCAGAACAAGCGCCCCAGCCCCGTTCCTCGCAGGCATGACCGCGCCATGACCGATGCCGATATCGAATCCACACGCGCACCCTTGATCGATCATCTGATCGAATTGCGCTCGCGCCTGATCAAGGCGGTGATTGCCTTCGTGCTGATGTTCATCGTCTGCTTTTATTTCGCGAAGGATATCTACAATCTGCTTGTGATCCCGTTCGAACATGCAGCGGGTCCGGATGCGAAGCTCATCTATACGGCGCCGCAGGAATTCTTTTTCACGCAGATCAAGGTCGCCATGTTTGCGGCTGCTTTTGCAGCCTGCCCGGTGATCATCAGCCAGATTTACGCCTTTGTGGCGCCCGGCCTCTACAAGCATGAGCGCATGGCCTTTGCGCCTTATCTCATCGCCACGCCGATTTTCTTCGCCCTGGGCGCCATGCTGGTTTACTTCCTCGTCACGCCGAACCTGCTGCATTTCTTCCTCGCCATGCAGCAGTCCAAAGAGCCGGGCAAGGCGCAGATCGAACTGCTGCCGCGCGTCAGCGAATATATGTCGCTGATCATGACGCTGATCTTTGCTTTCGGCATTACTTTCCAATTGCCGGTGGTCCTGACATTGCTCGGGCGCATTGGCGTGATCGACAGCGCCTTTCTGCGCGAGAAGCGCCGCTATGCCATTGTGCTTGTCTTTATCGTTGCCGCCGTGCTGACGCCCCCTGATGTCTTCAGCCAATTCGCGCTCGCCGTGCCGACACTGCTGCTCTACGAATTGTCGATCATTTCCGTCTCGCTGATCGAGAAAAGGCGGGCGGGGGACAAGAAAGAGGCCGAGGCGGAAACCCCGGCAGCGCCATAAGGTCTGAGGGCGCCTGAGGCCTTTTGGGCCACCCCTTGCATCTGCGCCCCTCAAATGCCATTCCGGGAACTCGCAAGAGGGGCCTCGGGAAAGCATGTACGACATCAGATGGATTCGCGAGAATGCGGCACTTTTCGATGGGGGGCGCCGGAAGCGTGGGCTTGAGCCCCTGTCCGACAAGCTCCTGGCCCTCGACGACATCCGCCGCGCGGCCATTGCCGGGCTTCAGGGCGCACAGGAGCGCCGCAATGCCGCCTCCAAGGAAATCGGCCAGGCCATGGCCGCCAAGGACACCGCCCGCGCCGATGCGCTGAAGGCGGAAGTCGCCGCGCTCAAGACGCGTATGGCCGAACTGGAAGTCGAGGAGAAAAAGGCCGTCGCCGATCTCGAAGCGGCTTTGTCGGAAATTCCCAACACGCCGCTCGCCGATGTTCCTGAGGGTCGCGACGAGCATGACAATGTTGAAATGCGCCGTTTCGGCGCGGCCCCCAGCTTTGCCGCCGGCTTCACGCCAAAAGAGCATTTTGAAATCGGCGAGGCTCTGGGCCTGATGGATTTTGAGGCGGCGTCGCGCATGTCGGGTGCGCGTTTCGTTGTGCTGAAAGGTGCATTGGCGCGCATGGAGCGCGCCTTGATGCAATTCATGCTCGATCTGCACACCGGGCAGAACGGCTATATGGAAGTCAATCCGCCGCTGCTTGTGCGCGATGACGCCATGTTCGGCACAGCGCAATTGCCGAAATTCCGCGACGATCAATTCCGCGCCGGCGATGATTTCTGGCTCATTCCGACCGCCGAAGTCTCGCTCACCAATCTCGTGCGCGAACAGATTCTCGATGAGGCTGCATTGCCGATGCGCGTCACGGCGGGCACGCCCTGTTTCCGTGCCGAGGCCGGATCGGCCGGGCGCGATACGCGCGGCATGATCCGCCAGCATCAATTCACCAAGGTTGAACTGGTCTCGATCACCAAGCCGGAAGATTCTTCGGCCGAACATGAGCGCATGACCGCTTGCGCCGAAGAAGTCTTGAAACGTCTCGGCCTGCATTATCGCGTCATGCTGCTCTGCACCGGCGATATGGGTTTTGCCTCGCAGAAAACCTACGATCTCGAAGTCTGGCTGCCCGGCCAGAAAGACGGCGAGACGCAGGGCCGTTTCCGCGAGATTTCATCTTGCTCGGTGTGCGGAGATTTTCAGGCGCGCCGCATGAATGCGCGCTATCGCCCCAATGGTGAAAAGACGACGCGCTTTGTCCATACGCTGAATGGTTCGGGCATAGCGGTCGGGCGCGCGCTGGTTGCCGTGCTTGAAAATTACCAGAACGAAGACGGCTCCGTGACAGTGCCTGACGCGCTGCGTCCTTATATGGGCGGGCTGGAGAAGATTACGAAGGTCTGAGGATGTGTCGCTCAACCCTCTCCCGCGCTGGCGGGAGAGGGTGGACGCGAAGCGGCCGGGTGAGGGCGATCGGGCCGCTCGATATCCCGTCAACATATAGGCAACGCAGACGCCCTCATCCGTCGCGTTTCACGCGACACCTTCTCCCGCCTGTGCGGGAGAAGGACGAACACGAAAATCGGGGACAAGAACGTGCGCATTCTGATCACCAATGACGATGGCATTCATGCCGAGGGGCTGAATGTGCTCGAGCGTATTGCGCGCACGATCACCGATGACATAGTCATTGTTGCGCCCGAGACCGATCAGTCCGGCGTGGCGCATTCTCTCTCCCTCAACGATCCTTTGCGTCTGCGCCATGTCGGCCCGCAGCGCTATGCGGTGAAAGGCACGCCGACCGATTGCGTCATCATGGGCGTGCGCAGGATCATGCGCGACAATCCCCCTGACCTCGTTCTGTCGGGCGTCAATATCGGGCACAATCTGGCCGAAGACGTCACTTATTCGGGGACGATTGCAGCAGCAATGGAAGGCACTTTGCTCGGCATTCGTTCCTTTGCCTTGAGCCAGGGCTATCCGCCCGGTCAGCGCGAGAAGGCGCCCTTCGATTGCGCGGCCGCTCATGCCCCCAAAATCCTGGCCCGTCTGATCGACCAGCCGCTCGATGCCGGGATCCTCGTGAACATCAATTTCCCGAGCTGCGCGCCGGAGGCGGTGCGGGGAACGTCGGTTACTGTGCAGGGGCGGCGGGATGCCACCTATCTGGAACTGGACGAGCGCTTCGACGGGCGGCACAATCCTTATTACTGGATCGGATTCTCGCGTCAGCGTTCGACGCCGGCGCGCGGTACCGATCTGGAGGCCATTGCCGACCAGCGGATCTCCATCACGCCGCTGCGGCTTGACCTGACGGACGAGCCCTCCGTGACGCGGCTGGCGGCGGATTTCGCCTGAGGGGAGGGGCAGGGCGAGGAATGGAATACGATCTTTTCCAAGCCGACCGGGGGCGTTCCGACGAGCAGGCGCAGGCCACGATGCAATTTCTGCTCCGCCTGCGCGAGCGGGGCATTGCCAATGTCGCCGTGCTGCGGGCGCTCGAAACCTTGCCGCGCGAAAATTTCGTCCCCCATCGCCATGCCGATCTCGCCTGGCGCGATATTGCCCTGCCCATCCCCTGCGGCCAGACCATGCCCGAGCCCTATCTCGTCGCGCGCATGGCGGAATCGCTGCAGATCATGTCGCGGCATCGCATTCTGGAAATCGGAACCGGCAATGGCTATTCGGCCGCCATTCTCAGTCGACTGGCCCGGCAGGTTGTGACCGTGGAGCGGTTTCGGTCGCTGGCTCTGGCGGCGGAAACACGACTTGCGGGTCTCGGGCTTGGCAATGTGCGCGTCTTTCACCGCGATGGTCTGGCGCTGGGCGATGAGCTTGGCAGTTTCGATCGCATTCTCATTCAAGGTGCAGTCGAAGCCGTGCCGGAAAATATCGCCGCGCGTCTCGTTGAGGGCGGGACGATTGTTTATGGCGAGCGCCCGGCGGGATCGAAAGAGACGAATCTCATGCGCCTGTCCCACAAGGGTGGCGCATGGACGCGCGAGCGAATCGCAGCTTGCCGTTTGCAGCCTCTTGTTCCGGGCCTATCGGCTGCCTGAGGTGGCGCGGGCGTTGCATCCATTTCTTTCCGCAAAAAAGACACAAATTATGTGTGGCGGGGTGTGAGTTTCGTTCATCATAAACGCCTCTTTAACCTTAGACGTGTTCAAGTCGCCCAGTCGAATTTGCACGAGCTTGGGTTGCGTTATGAGTCATACAGATCGTTTTGGCTTTCTTCGTTCTGCTTCCCGTCTTGTGCTGGCGGGTGCTGCTGCTGCTCTCCTGGCAGGGTGTTCGTCGGACTTCAGTCGCTTTGGTGACGCTGGTCCGTTTCAGCCCTCAGCGCGGATGGATCGTTCTGTTGCGAGCGCGCCTGCTCAACAGGTCGTGGCCGCGGCACCTTTGACCGCCGTTCAATCGGCTCCGCTTTCCGCGCCCGTCCAATCGGCGCCGCTCGATCCGCCGGTTCAGGCATCCGCGCCCATGCGCGCTCAGGCAGCGCCGGCTGTTGCAGCTCAGGCCGCTCCCGTTCGTGCCGCTCCGCAGGCTGTCGCTCAACCGCGTCAGGCGCAAGCCGCGCCGGCCGCGGCGCCCGCTCCGACCGTGACCGCCGTTGCACGCACGGAAGCCCCGCGCAAAGAGGCCGAGAAAAAGACTGAGCCGGTGCGCACGGCCGCACTGGCTCCGCAAACAGCGCGCTCCGATGCGGCGCCCGTTGCGCCCACCGCCGCCCCGGCTGCTGCCGCGCCCGCCGCTGCACCTGCTGCAAATGCAGCTGCGGCGAGCGAATCCGCAAATGCAGCGGCAGCGAGCGAATCCGCAAGCCCGGAATTCCGCTGGCCTGCGCGCGGTCGCATCATCCAGGGCTTTAAGCCCGGGCAGAGCGAAGGCATCAATATTGCTGTTCCGGAAGGCACGGCGGTCAAGGCCGCTGAAGGCGGCGAAGTCGCTTATGCGGGGAGCGAACTCAAGGGCTATGGCAATCTCGTGCTGATCCGCCATCCCAATGGTTTCGTCTCGGCCTATGCACATAATGGCGAGCTGATGGTGAAGCGCGGCGAGACTGTGAGACGCGGTCAGGTCATCGCCAAATCCGGTCAGACCGGCAATGTCTCTTCGCCGCAATTGCAGTTCCAGCTGCGCAAGGGCTCGACACCGGTCGATCCGACGCGCTATCTCGCCGGCCTGTAATCGGCTTTTTTATTTCGATGAATTTTGCGGGCGCCGAAAGGCGCCCGTTGCTTTTGGCGGGTCATTCTTGGAGCGGTGCAGGCCGATGCGGCATCGCTTCGGACGCCGCTTTTCATCACGCCAGTTTCTGTCCAAGCCGTCCCGCGACATCCTGAATATATTGCCAGGCGGTGCGCCCCGAGCGCGCGCCACGGGTCGCGGCCCATTCAATGGCGCCCGCGCGCAGCTCTTCATTTGAAAGTGTCAGTTTAAAGTAAGACGCGTAACTATTTACCATTTCGAGATATTCGTCCTGGCTGCATTTATGAAAACCGAGCCAGAGACCGAAACGGTCAGATAAAGAGATTTTTTCCTCGATGGCCTCGCCGGGATTAATGGCTGTCGAGCGCTCATTGTCGATCATGTCGCGTGGCATGAGATGGCGGCGGTTCGAGGTCGCGTAGAAGATGACATTATCGGGTCGTCCCTCAATGCCGCCCTCGAGTGCTGCCTTGAGCGATTTATAGCTCGTGTCATCCGTGTCGAAGGAGAGATCGTCGCAAAAGACGATGAAGCGGCAGGCGCTGTCGCGCAGAAGTCCCAGAAGGGCGGGGAGAGTGTCGATATCCTCGCGGTGGATTTCGATGAGTTTGAGATCCCGATTGATCCTCAGGCAATCGGCATGGATCGCCTTGACGAGCGAGGATTTGCCCATGCCGCGCGCCCCCCAGAGCAAAGCGTTATTGGCCGGCAGGCCGCGGGCGAAACGCTGGGTGTTTTCGGCGAGCTGGTCGCGCACCAGATCGATGCCGCGCAGCAGCCCCAGTTCCACCCGGTTGACCTTGGCCACGGGGGCGAGCCTTCTGCCCTGCGCATGCCAGACAAAGGCCTCGGAGGCGGCAAAATCGGGCCGCGACTCACTGGCCGGGGCCAGGCGCTCAAGCGCCTCGGCGATACGGGCCAGCACATCGGCATTGGGATCTTGGGGGATGGAGGGCATGGGACAGCCGCGTCTTTTAGGGGTTTAAGGCGCTTTACCCCATCGCCGCAGCGGGCGGAAGGCCCGACAAAGGCTCCTCGATGGGGATGAAGCCGGAAAGGCCGGTCACAGGAGCGTTGAGAATGCCCCCGCGGCATTGCTTTCGCGAAGATCGCAATTATAGTCCGCCGCAATGTTGCGGGGCGGATTTTCCGCCCCTTTTAAATGCCGGAGTGGCTCTTCCATGAACTTCATTACACCTGCCTATGCCCAAGCTGCCGGAGCCCCCGGAGGCGACTTCCTGATGCAGATCGCCCCCTTCATCCTGATCCTCGTGATCATGTATT
>CAZHOK010000030.1:0-5726 GCA_964534115.1 uncultured Beijerinckia sp. | reverse complement strand
GATCCTGCGTCCGCAGCAGAAGCGCGTGAAGGCCCATCAGGATATGGTGGCCAATGTGCGTCGCGGCGACACGATCGTCACCTCGGGCGGCATTGTCGGCAAGGTGACCAAAGTGACCGATGAGCCCGAAATCGAAGTCGAAATCGCGCCGAATGTCCGCGTCCGGTTGATACGTTCGATGATTTCGGACGTTCGCACCAAGGGCGAACCCGTCAAGGAGTGACGGGTCGCTCCTGCTCCAGATGATTTGCGCTTGGCCTTCGGGCCAGGCCCTCTGCATGCCCCGTGAGATATTGAGCCCATGCTTCGTTTCGCCCGCTGGAAGATTATCTCGATCGTTGCAATGTCGCTGCTCAGCTGCTTGCTGATCGTGCCGAGCTTCCTTGATGCCGATACGCGCACGGCCATCCAAAAGGCATTGCCGAAATGGGTGCCGGTGCAAGCCGTCGTTCTGGGTCTCGATCTGCAGGGCGGGGCGCATCTGTTGCTCGAGGTCGATTCCGGCGACGTGCTGCGCAGCCAGGTCAATAATCTGCGCGACGATGTGCGCCGCATCCTGCGCGAGGAAAATGCGCGCATTACCGGCGGCATTGGCGTTCAGGGACGCACCGTTCAATTCCGCGTCCCGGAAGCCAATGATCGCAACCGGGCTTTGCCGAAACTGCGCCAGCTGGCCAATCCCGGCGGCGTGACGGCCATGGGCGTGACAACGGCGCCGCCCTATCAGATAGTCGAACAGAGCGATGGTCTCATCCAGATCACGGTGACTGAATCGGGCGTCAATGAACGCGTGCGCCGCGCGGTCGATCAGACGATCGAAGTCTTGCGCCGCCGCGTCGATGCGCTGGGCACGACTGAGCCCAATATTCAGCGCCAGGGCGCCGACCGCGTTCTCGTGCAGGTTCCGGGCTTGCAGGATACGAACCGGCTGAAGGAAATTCTCGGCACGACGGCGAAACTCGAATTCCGCCTTGTTGCCGATGCCGGCGCCAATCCGGCGGAAGTCGACCAGCTCGACCAGACCGATCAGCCGGGCAAGCTGCCGGTCGAAAAGCGTGTCATGGTCGAGGGCGAAGATCTCACCGATGCGCAGCCCGGTTTCGACCAGCGCTCCGGCGAGCCGGTGGTGAATTTCCGTTTCAACATTCGCGGCGGCCAGCGCTTTGGCGAAGTCACCAGCGCCAATGTCGGGCGGCCTTTCGCCATTGTGCTCGACAACAAGGTCATTTCCGCGCCACGCATTCTGAGCCCCATCACGGGCGGCTCGGGCCAGATCTCCGGACGTTTCACGGTTGAGCAGGCGAATAATCTCGCCATCCTGCTGCGCGCCGGTGCGCTGCCGGCCAAATTGTCCATTGTCGAAGAGCGCACGGTCGGACCGGGGCTTGGCCAGGATTCGATTGAGGCCGGCAAGAAGGCCGCTTATGTGGCCTCCGTTCTCGTCGTGCTTTACATGCTCATCACCTATGGCGTGTTCGGCATTTTCGCCAATCTTGCTCTGTTCATTCACATCATCATGATCTTTGCGGGCCTGATCCTGCTGCAGGCCACGCTGACGCTTCCCGGCATTGCCGGAATCGTGCTCACCATCGGCATGGCAGTGGATTCGAACGTGCTGATCTATGAACGTATCCGCGAGGAATTCCGCGGTGGACGTTCTCTCATTTCGGCGCTGGATGCGGGCTTCAACCGTGCCTTTGCGACGATTATCGACTCGCAATCGACCATGATGGTGGCTGCCGTCATTCTCTATTTCCTCGGCTCGGGTCCGGTGCGCGGCTTTGCCGTTTCGCTCGGCCTTGGCATTCTCACAACGGTCGTCACCGCAGTGACCATGACGCGCATGATGATTGCGCTCTGGTATCGCTTCGGCCGCCCGACCAAGCTCCCGATCTGATCGAGGCGAAAATTTTATGAGAACGTTCCGTCTCGCTCCCGACAATATGACCTTCGGCTTCATGCGCCTGCGGCGCGTGAGCTATCCATTCTCGGCTTTCATGTCGATTGTCAGCGTCGCCATGTTCCTGATCCTTGGCCTGAACTTCGGCATCGATTTTTCCGGCGGCACGTTGATGGAAGTGCGCGCCAAAAGCGGGCAGGCCGATCTTGCCAGCCTGCGCACGCTTGGCGACCGTTTTGCGCTGGGTGAAATCGAAGTCCAGGCGTTTGGCGGCAATCAGGATGCCACAATCCGCATCCGGCTGCAGCCCGGTGGGGATGCGGCGCAGCAGGCAGCCGTGGAGCGGATCCGCGCGACCATCGGCAATGATTATGAATTCCGCCGGGTGGAAGTGGTCGGCCCGCGCGTGTCGGGCGAGCTGGTGCAATCGGGCACGCTTGGCGTTGTCTTGTCCATTATCGCGGTTCTGACCTATTTGTGGTTCCGCTATGAATGGCAGCTCGCCATTGCCGCCGTTATTGCGACCATGCATGACCTTTTGCTCACCGTTGGATTTTTTGCGGTGACGCAACTGGAATTCAACATCACCTCCATTGCCGCCATTCTCACCATCGTCGGGCTGTCGCTCAACGAAACTGTGGTCGTGCTCGACCGCATTCGAGAAATGATGCGCAAATACAAGAAAATGCCGGTTGCCGACATTATCGACCTGTCGATCAATGCCGTGCTGTCGCGCACGATCATGACCTCGACGACGACCCTATTGGCGCTGCTGGCTCTTGTTCTTTTCGGCGGCCACGTCATCCAGTCCTTCTCGCTGGCGATGATGTGGGGTGTGATCGTGGCGACTTATTCCGCGATTTTCATCTGCTCGCCGATCCTGATCTATCTCAACGTGCGCCCCGGCGACGTTGCCGAGCCCGGCAGCGTAGCCAAGGATGCCAAGGACACAAAGGCCGGCAAGCCGTCTGCGTGAGGTTGCGCCTTGCCGTCGATGGGCAAGGCCATATATGTCAGCCGGTCTGTCGCCGTTCATTGCGAATGGAATGAGATCGATCTGCTCTTTGCCATGACGAAGCTGCAGGGTGCCCTGATGTCGCAACAATCGCGGAAATACGATGGTTTCGTGCCCGGCGCCTTCGCCATCGATTCCTATGGCGCGGGCGGCTTTCGCTTTGCCGACATGTCGCATCGCGGATCGATCATCGTTCTGCCGTCTGGCGTCCATATCTGGAATGTGTCGAGCCCGGCAGAGCTGACGCCCGATGCGTTTGCGCCCGTCTTCGACGAACAGCCGGGCTCTCTCGAAATGCTGCTGATCGGCATGGGGCGCGAACTTCTGCCCATCCGTCCTGATGTGCGGGCGCGTTTCAAAGAGGCCGGTATCGGTATCGATCTCATGGCCACGCGCCATGCCATCGCCACCTATAATATTCTGTTCGATGAAAAGCGCCGCGTTGGCGCGGCGCTGATTGCGGTGTCATGATGAGCGCGTTGGCCGAGCATTATGCCTCCTGCGCTGACATGTTGCGCAAGGAAGATCCGGACCGTTTTTTCGCCTGTCTCTTTGCGCCGGAAGCCAAGCGTCCTCATCTCCACGCCCTTTATGCTTTCAGTCTCGAACTCGCGCGCATTCGCGAAATCATTTCCGAGCCGATGACGGGCGAGATTCGCATGCAATGGTGGCGCGATGCTTTGTCCGGTGAGGCGAGAGGCGATGTCAGCGCTCACCCCGTGGCCGCTGCTCTGCTCGACACGATCGGCACATTTGGATTGCCGGCTCAGGCCCTGCGCGAGTTGATCGAAAGCCGTTCCTTCGATCTCTATGACGATCCCATGCCGTCGCGCGTCGATCTTGAGGGCTATTGCGGCGAGACATCATCTTCGCTTCTGCGTCTGGCATCGATCATTCTGGCTGAGGGGATCGATCCCGGCGGTGCCGATGCGGCGGGGCATGGGGGTGTGGCCTATGCCCTGACGGGCCTGTTGCGCGCCTTGCCTTGGCATGCGGCGCGCGGCCAGCTTTATCTGCCGGGCGATATTCTGGCCCGCCATGGCGTGACACGCGAAGACATTTTGTCTGGCAAGATGAGCCAGGGGCTGATGGATGCGCTGGCTGACGTGCGCGCACTCGCGCGCCACCATTGCGATGCGGCTTTGGCTGCTTCATCGCAAATGGAGCCCGCCGCACGCTCTGCGCTGATGCCGCTCGCCGTTGTGCCACTCTATCTGGCGCGCATGGAAAAGCCCTCCCACGAGCCTTTTCGCACGCTTGTCACGGCACCGCTCTGGCGGCGCATTTACGCCTTTTGGGCTTTGGGGCGTCGGCTTTAATTTGCCGTCATTGCGAGTGGTGCGAAGTAGTGACGCGTGCAAACCCTCTCCCAGAGGGAGAGGGTGCCTGCGTGAGCAGGCGGGTGAGGGGTTGCGCACTTCTGTTGTGAGGGAGTAACCCCTCATCCGGTCGCTTGCGCGACCACCTTCTCCCTCTGGGAGAAGGGCGCGCCCGTTCTTCCCACGTCGCTTTGCTCCTCGCAATGACGAGGCTTTTTATGCGGTGAGCCACGTCTCCAGATCGCGCACCGCGCGCGCGGTGATCATCTTTTTCTTCGCGACGCTCTTTTCCGGTCCGCGCAATTTCTTTCCGTCCTCGGAGCGCACTGGTTCGTCGAGCGGCGGGAACAGACCAAAATTCACATTCATCGGCTGGAAGGAGCGTGGGCCAGAATCGATGGTCTCGATATGTCCGCCGGTAATGTGATTGAGCAAAGCGCCGATGGCTGTTGTGACAGGCGGCAAAGTGAAATTTTGGCCCCATCTTTCCGCTGCGGCCATGCGCCCGGCCATCAGCCCGACGGCGGCGCTCTCCACATAGCCTTCGCAACCGGTGATCTGACCTGCAAAACGCAAACGCGGCTCGGCTTTCAGGCGCAGCATCGTGTCGAGCACTTTTGGCGAATTGAGAAATGTATTGCGATGCAATCCGCCAAGCCGTGCAAATTCGGCCTTTTCCAATCCGGGAATGGTGCGGAAAATCGCCTGTTGTGCGCCATATTTCAGCTTCGTCTGAAAGCCGACCATATTGTAGAGCGTGCCCAGCGCATTATCCTGTCGCAATTGCACGACCGCATAAGCCTTGACGCTGGGATGATGTGCATTGGTGAGGCCCATGGGTTTCATCGGCCCGTGGCGCAATGTTTCCGGCCCGCGCTCCGCCATGACTTCAATCGGCAGACAGCCATCGAAATAGGGTGTGCCTTCCCATTCTTTAAAACTGGTTTTCTCGCCGGCAATCAGGGCGTCGATGAAAGCGTAATATTGCTCCTTGTCGAGCGGGCAATTGATGTAATCGGCGCCCGTGCCGCCGGGTCCCTGTTTGTCGTAGCGCGATTGGAACCAGGCTTTCGACATGTCGATGGAATCCCGATGCACGATGGGTGCAATCGCATCGAAAAAGGCGAGCTGATCTTCGCCGGTTTTTTCCAGAATGACCTGCGCCAGCGCCGCCGATGTGAGCGGGCCGGTGGCAACGATCACATTGTCCCAATCCTGCGGAGGCAAAGCGATGATTTCGCCGCGGTCGATTGTGACAAGCGGATGTTCGCTCAAGTGTTTCGTGACGGCATCGGCAAAGCCATCGCGATCCACCGCAAGCGCGCCGCCAGCCGGCACCTGATTGGCATCGGCGCAGGACATGATGAGCGAATTCATCTGGCGCATTTCGCGATGAATGAGGCCGACTGCATTGGTCGTCCATTCATCCGAGCGGAAGGAATTGGAGCAGACGAGCTCGGCCAATTTGTCGGTGTGATGCGCATCCGTGCCG
>CAZHOK010000029.1:0-26173 GCA_964534115.1 uncultured Beijerinckia sp. | reverse complement strand
CGAAACGCAAGCTCCAGCTTCCACCTGTGCCTTCGGCCGGTGCTTTGCCTGGCATGGCTTGTTCAAAACAGCCGAAGGCAACATCGGGTAACATTTGGCCGATGAGCGCGCGCGCTGTGACCGGTGCAGGAAAAGGTGCATTGACGATCGTGCCCTCTGGCGCAGTCACGACTATGCGTGCAAGCACCGCGGCATTATTTGCCAATCGCGGCGCAACCAGACATTTGATTCCAAAACTCGTATAGGCATCGGTATAGCAGATCGGACAATTGATGCCATATTTTGAAACCTTGGACGTTCCTGTAAAATCGATATAGATTTTCTCTCCATCAATTTTCAGCGTCGCTGCAATATCAACGGGATCGGCAAAGCCGTCGATGGTTACCTTGTGTGACCATGTACCTTTCGGCAATTGGGCTATGGCCTCACGCATGGATTTATCGCTTGAAAACAGAATATGCGCGCTGAGATCCTCAATCGATGACAGCTTATATTCTTCCATCATGCTGGAAAGCTGTTTGCCGCCGGCCTCATTTGACGCGATCAGGGCATAGACATCGCCTTCAAGCTTTTCCGGCTCGCGGCTATTGGCACAAAGCAGTTTCATCAGCCATTGATTGAGCTCGCCTTGCGAGGCAAGCGGCATGATCGGCAGGAAAAGTCCTTCAGCAAAGACATCGCGGGAATGCGGATCGGGACCATTGCCGCCAATATCAGCGACATGCGCCGTGCAGGCGAAAATAGCGACCAGCCGCCCTTTGTGAAACGTTGGCGTGACGACTGTAAAATCGAATAAATGGCCTGTTCCGCGCCAGGGATCGTTCGTCATATAGACATCACCCGGCTTCATCGTGTCTGCTGGAAAGACCTTCAGAAATTCCCGGATTGAACGCGCCATAGAATTAATATGACCCGGTGTTCCGGTGACCGCCTGTGCCAGCAAATCTCCCTTGGTATTGAAAACACCAGCGGAAAGATCGCCTGCCTCCCGCACGACAGTTGAAAAGGCCACGCGCATTAAGGTGCGTGCCTGTTCTTCCACCACGGAAATCAAACGATCCCACATGACCTGATTACGAATTTTCTGGAATTGCGAGCTCATTTCAGCCCTTCCTTTCCAAGATCACGTGACCGCCTGCCGATATGCGCCCGCCAAAACTTGAAGGAACCCAGACAGTCGTCTGATCTTCCACAATAAGGGCGGGCCCAGAAAATTGTGCGCCAGGCACTGTGCCATCGCGTGCAATCACTTGCGCCTCAACAAAATCACCGATTTCTGCATCGAAGACCCGGGTCTTGCGCAGCGCCTTGGCTGGTGAGGGAGCGGGTTCGGTTTCTGTCGGAGCGTCCTTCTCCTCATCGACAACCGAGAGAACCAGCGTCCATGTCAGCGCTTCAATTGTGAGATTGGGAATACGTCGTCCGTAATTTTTTTGATATTGCGCCTCGAACAATTCAGATAATCCGGCCCCGTCTGCCGTGTCATAAAGCTTGGCGGGTATCTCGACTGCCAGCTCATGACCCTGTCCGCGATAGCGCATGTCGGCAAATCGGCGCTCGCGCAAGGGCCGTTGTCCAGCTGCAACGCGCACAACGGTTTCAGCCTCGGTTCGCAGCTTTGCAAAAATGCGATTGGCGGCAGGCGCATCGAATTTTGCTAAATGCATGATTTGCGAATGGACTGCCTCATAGGCAACAGGTGCTTTCAGAAAGCCAAAAGCGGAACCGACGCCGGCAGCTTTGGGGATAACCAAGGTTGCAATGCCGAGTTTCTCGGCTATGCGTGCAGCATGAAGGGGGCCCGCACCACCGGTTGCAATCAGCACGCGGCTCTCCAATTCCTCGCCAGCATCAGCTGCATGGACGCGTGTGGCATTAGCCATATTTTCATCGACGATTTCGCATACGCCGCCTGCAGCATCGGCCCATGACATACCGGCGGGCATACCGATATGTTCGTCTGCTGCAACGCGGGCTTTGTGCAGATCGAGCTTCATCGAGCCTGCAGCAAAAGAATCTGGATCGAGCTTGCCGAGCAAAAGATCGGAATCGGTCACAGTCAGGCGCGTGCCACCGCGCGCATAACAGGCTGGGCCCGGGACAGAGCCTGCGCTTTCCGGTCCCACTGCAATGCGTCCCAGTTCGTCGACATGCGCAATAGAACCACCGCCCGCTCCGATCTCGATCATTTCGATCACGGGAATACGTAAAGGCAGGCCGCTTCCCGCCAAGAAGCGATAAGCCCGCGCGACCTCCATCGATCGTGCGTGGCGCGGTTCATAATCGGTGAGCATAATGATTTTGGCAGTCGTGCCACCCATGTCCAAAGCTACAGAACGCTCCGCGCCAATTTCTTTCGCGACTTCGCGCGCCAGAATCGCGCCGCCTGCAGGCCCGGATTCGACCAGGCGAATGGGCAGACGGCGCGCCGTCTCAACCGATGTCAGCGATCCCGACGACATGATCATCAAGAGCGGCGCATCGACGCCAAGCTGCTTCAGTGCGCCCGATAATTGACCGAGATAGGTCGACATTAATGGCTGGACATAGGCATTGGCGACGGTGGTTGAAGTGCGCTCATATTCACGAATTTCAGGACAAACTTCATGCGACAGGGAAATGAAAAGGTCGGGACATTCTTCAGTCAATATGTCGCGCACGCGCTTTTCATGGATGCCGTTGCGATAGGCATGAATGAAGCAGACAGCAACCGATTCGATCTTTTCAATGCGCAATTTTGCGGCAACATCCCGGATGCTTTTTTCATCCAGCGGCAAGAGAATGCTGCCGTCGGCTGCCATGCGCTCCACGGCCTCGAACCGCAATGGTCGGGACACGAGAGGCTCGGGTCTCTCGAGCTCAAGATCGTATTGGTCAAAGCGATGACCAAAGGCAAATTCGAGCGTATCGCGAAATCCACGCGTGGTGATGAGTGCGGTCCGTGCGCCTCTGCGCTCGATAATTGCATTGGTTGCGAGCGTTGTGCCGTGAATCACGAGATCTAATTGTGCAGCAGAGACCTTCGCTTTTTCCAAGACAAGTTGGACGCCATGGATGACACCTTGTTCAGGATGTTCAGGTGTGGTCAGCACCTTTCCAGATTCAACGCCATGGGGCATTTCCAGAACAATATCGGTAAAGGTTCCGCCAATATCGACGGCGAGCCGATAGCCCGCTTCTTTTCTTATTGTCATTTTCCCTTACTTTCCTCCGGACTCGAGTGCCTCACGCACGCGCTTGACGACATCGGCGGGTGTTTGCATGGCTTTCTCGATCAATTCGCTGACGCGCTCGCCCGTGATCGGATCGACATCGATTTTTGCGCGCTCTGCATCGGTAAGATAGGCTGAATCTTTCATCGTTGCGTCGAAAGCACGTCGCATATAGGCGACGCGCACAGGTGGAACTCCGGGAGGCAAAAAGAAGGGGCGCCCATATTCCAGGCGCCCCACCATGAGTGCCATGGCCTGACGATCGGATTCGGTTTTTGTTGCATCGAAAATAGTCGGTATGTCTGGCAAATCAGGATGGCGCTCAAAATTGAAATGAACAACCGGAATGACGCGTCTTTCCTTGATCCAGTCAGGATTCAAAGCTTTCAGGCTCAGCCAGGCATTTGAGCCCATACCCTGCAATTCACCTCGCTCCATGGCGAGATGAATGTCGCTCGTTCCCTTGTAACCGGAAATCAACTTATATTTGAGGCCGAGCAATTTTGCTGCGACCAGCGGATATTCATATTGGGTCGTGCCGGGCGTGGTTGCACCCACAACGACTTCCGTCTGCATCAGATCTGCGAGATTTTTTACCGGCGCTGTGTGCCAGACATAAGTGATCTGCGTGTCGCGATTGGTTGAGCCGAGCCATGCAAATTTTCTGGGGTCGAATTGCACGACTTCAGGCGTGAACAAAGCCGAGGTCGGCATGCCGTTAATCGCGGCGCCAAATACTGTGCCGTTTTTAGGTGCCGTATTGTAGATCTGATTTGCCATGATGACAGAGCCAGCGCCGAGCTGGTTCTGGACGACGATATTGACGCCTTGGCCAAGATGATTGGCATAATGCCGCGCAAAAAGTCGCGCATTGACGTCATAGCCAGAGCCCGCTGCCGAGCCGACAACAAGACGCAATTGCTTGTCCTGGAAAAAAGCCGGCTCATCGGCGACTGCGACGGAACAAGCAATGGGCACAAAAGCAAATATGCCGAAGGCGCGTGCGACATGCCCCATGTGATCCCTCCCCGAAGACAGCTTTTTTGCCAAGCTGGTTGTTATCTTGAAACATAACAAAAGAAATCGTGCTGGAAAGGTCAATAGCCCCGCAAGGTCGAAAAGACTCGCCCCGGTGGCGGGTCATCCCCATCCCAGCCGATTTGCCGGAGACTTTCGAAAATCACCGCCTGGTTCGACGTGATCATCGGTCTATCGAGCTGCTGCTCGACGTCATTGATAATGGTTATGCCCTGCACATTGGCACAGGAAAGGAAACTGACCTGTGCGGGCCTGTCGCCTGCAAGCATGCGCTCGAGCCAGATATGGGGTGGCGTTGCACAATAGGCATCGCTGCCGCCCAGTGCCCATCCTTTCGCATAGGGCACGGAAAATCCGCGTTGCTCAAGAAAGTGAACCTCATGCGCTGTGACGTGATCGTCATAAGGCGTGATGAGCGATATGGATTGCGCCTTAAGCGCATTCAGCGCTGCAACAATGGCTGTCGATGTTGTGGCTACATGCGGCACGCCGACATTTTTCAATGTCTCGAGCAAGCGCATTTCTCCTTCAGTGCCTTCCGACATCGAATTTGCGGTACAATGGAAGACAATGACATCGCATTTGGCATCGGCCAAAGAGGCTGCCGCAGCCTCTACTTCGGGCAGGAGATCGCCGATGGATTTGCGATTGGCGCCGGTCATGCGAAGGCGCGTAACATGTGGGATTACATTTTTGGGGAAGAACCGCACCATCTCCTGCTCGACCATGCGGTTTGACGATGGAATGATGAGGCCGACGCGGCGGACCATAAGCACCTCCCCCCTTCTGTTTTTTACCCATGCTATGCTCAGCATTCGGCATCTGCAACTATAGGGCGTTTGACGCCTGGCCCTCCCCCGGACTAGCCTTGCACCATAGAGCGTCGACCAGATGAGATCTGACGCCATCGGGGGAGGAGCATCATGCGCAATGCTTTTGCTTTGATTATGCTCGCAGCGGTCGGCTTTTTCGGGAGCATCCAGAGCGGGCGTGCAGCCGATCCTGTCGGCGATTTCTACACCGGAAAGTCGATCACCCATATTGTCGGCGCGGGCGCCGGCGGCGCTTATGATCTCGTCTCGCGCACAGTGGTCGCGCATATGGGAAAATACATTCCCGGAAAGCCTCATTTTGTCGTCTCGAACATGGCTGGAGCCTCCAGCCTGATCATGATGAATTATCTCACCAATGCCGCGAAGAAAGACGGCACGGCGATGGGCATGACCAATCCGAATATCGCCCTCGAAGGTCCACTAAAAATGCTCTCGAAGGGCGGCGGCAAGGCAATGTTCGATGTCAACAAGCTGCAATGGATCGGATCGCCCATGCAGCAGCCCCATGTCCTCTGGGTCTGGCACACAGCGCCCGCCAAAACATTCGAGGATCTGCGTACCAATAAAATTATTCTCGCATCGACTGCAGTGGGCGGCGACAATTATACATTGCCGCTCATTCTCTCGCGGCTGATGGGTGCAAAATTCGATATTATTACTGGCTATGAAGGCCAGAATGACGTGTTCATCGCCGTGGAGCGCGGCGAAGTGCACGGCAATAGTGCGATCCTGCCCAATCTCACCTCCGCACGGCCCGATTGGTTTCGCGACAACAAACTACGTGTTCTGGTTCAATTTGGGATCACGCGCATGCGGCAAGTGCCGGATGTACCAACAGCCATAGAGCTGGCCACACGCGAGCAAGACAAAGAAATGCTGCGATTTTATGCGCGTAAATTTTCCATGGCCTATCCCTTTGTCATGGCGCAGGAGGTTCCCGCTGAGCGCGTCAAAGCGATCCGCTCTGCTTTCGAAATGACAATGAAAGACGAGGCTTTCTTGAAAGATGCCGCACGCCTGGGCCTCGACATCGATCCCTTTTCAGGTGCTGAAATGGAGCAGCTCATTGCCGAAATGAACACGAGCCCCAAAGCAATTATCGATGCGGTTGCGGAATTTATCCAGATGCCGAAGTAACAAGCAATGAATATTTGTGGGCAGCAGATTGAATGGTCGACATTCTGCGGTGTCGTGCGTCGGATCACCTTTCTTTGTTATCATGAAGGCTGCTAAAGCATTTGGGATTGGCAGGTCATCGGCACAGTGAGCGCGCAGACCTTGATCTTGCGCATCCTTTTTTTCAGGACCAGTACTTGTGCGCGGCCACGGCACGGGGGCGTCGGCTTGTATCCCTCGATTTGGTGACCGCTTTATGCCTGGCAGTCCGGTTTACTGCCGCAAGTCTCAAACGACGAAACTACACTGCTCAAGCGGCGTGCGTGTGTCCATGTTCCGGCCACGATTGATATGGTCGTCGATCTCGGCGGCAGCACCGATCATGCGGCCATAGAGAAAAACATTGAATGCGGCTGTTTCGAGGTCTTTGTTGGTGAGCGCACCGGATGTGTAGTCTTTCCAGAGAAGCGACAGCAGCAAGGCGGCAATGACGGCATCCACATTGACGCAAAAGACATAGCGCGAGGCACCGATCTCATAGAGAGCCTGAACGAGTTCCCGATAAAAATCGTGGAAAATATTGTAATCGCCCCGCTTCGCCATGAATTCGGCAATGAAGCGTTCGCGTGGATCATAATTGACGGGCTTGCCGCGGAAGATGGGATGATGGACGCCCGGTAGGGCACGCGGCTCGGAGGCGCCCGCCTCCTTTGACTGCGCTTTCTCCGCCTTGAAAGCTTCTGCAAAGCGCAACGCCATGCCCTTAATGTCGATGCCGTGTTTGGGATCGGCCGGATCCTTGAGTTTCACATCTTTGAACTGATCGAGCAGAAAGGCCATTCCTTCATAACCATTGCCGCCATGGCTGTAGCCGCAGTGGGAAAGACAACCGATCATGGCTTTGTTGATCTGCACACGTTCAGGCGTTTGTGGACCATCCGCGGAGACGGCGCCCTTGGCACCTTGCGCGGTAATGGCGCCGGGGCCGTTTGATATGAGCAGGCCAATCAGAATTTGGAGTGGACGCGCTTCCGCCTCGGTCGGCTTGCGACCAATCAGAGCGAGGCAGAGAAAGTCTGCCATGGTCCAGCTTGAAAAACGCTCCTCGCGCGGAATGCCGACAAGACTGCCATGTTTGTGATGATGGGCGGGAATCGAGGCGCCGATCATCACGCCATAAAGGCGCAAATACCAAGGTAGCGTCTCTGCCGTGAGGCGTGAGATGCGTTTGCGCATCAAAGGTCCCCAGGCAATTGTTGTCGAGATGGCCGCAAGAATGGCATCGCGCGAGAGATCCCCGACATTGGTTTCCAGATATTTCAGGAAGAGCGATTTGCCGCCGCGCGCATGCACCGATTTCAACATCACGGCCGGGCGCGGATCTTCTCGATCCTTGGCATTGGCCGCGAACAAGGCGCGGACCTCCGGCGTCATTGAAATTTTCGATGTGTCGAATGTCTCATCATGACCGTCGAGCAGACCGGAGCGGGCGAAAAGATCGATCAGAGCATGTGTGCAAGCAAGTGTGCGCTCGACCCGTTTCGGCCCGATAATCGCCACAGCAGCAGCCATAATCGTATTGGGCGAATTTCCCGCTTCACGGGCGGCTTCGGCGGCCATGAGTGCGCTGTCGCCGACAAGGTTCATTTCACCCGCAACCGCGAGATCAAGCATCATACGATCATTTTCGGTGGCAATCTCATGCACCAGCGGCAAGGCAAAATTGGCTTGCAAGGGCATCAAAGCGAGATCGAGCACCGAAAAGCCATGCACGCTGGTAACCTGTGTCTTTGGGTCCATGACGGTGGCACCCGACTTGTCCTTCATGTTTTGACGCGGAATGACGGCGCCAACCTGAGCGCCCAGCCCTTCGATCTGTGTGTTGTAGGGGGCCATCGCCTCGACCACGGGCAAAGCGATAGACTTGGGCAGTTTCAGGCCTTGATCGTTGGCAATCCAGGGCTTCAGCGCTAGGCTGCCGCGCCTTTCAAAGTCTGGCGCGATCCCGTTGAGCTTCATCACGGCTGACAGGGCAGCCGGGATATGGGCGATATTGGTGACGACAGCACCCTTGGCAGAAGCTATGGGATTGTCGGGTGTAAAAAGTCCCGGAACTCCAAATTGCTCCATGAACCAGGCTTCTTTGTCTTCAGCGCGGTCGCCGGAACCGGCAATGGCGCCAGCATGGCCCACGGCGCGTGTGAGCTTGGATTTCCAGCGGCCGACGATGCAGGCGACCACCGGCTTACCGAAGTCGATCCCATGCTCATAATAGCCGCCTGGCTCGGCATATAAAACGGCGGCCTTGGTGCGCGTGTCATTCTTCAAGGCATGGGCAAAGTCGCGTGCCGCATAGTGGATGTAGACATCCTTGCCGGATGAAACGATGCTCGTTGTGCCCCAGCCCTCGGTGCTGAGATATTGCGCGATTGTGGTGCTGAATCCGCCGGAATTGGAGAAGATGGCGATCGAGCCCTTGAGGAGCACTTCTCCGGGATGGTCGCCGCCCAGTGCACCGCCGATGCGGACCTGGTTCCAGCTGTCGGCAACGCCCAGGCAATTGCCGCCAAAAATGTCGATACCGTAGCTCTGGCCCATCGCGCGGATTTCGCGCGCGTCATGAACGGAAATCTTCTCGGTGATGATGATAATCTTCTCGAGCGCTTTGTTGACTCGAACCAATTCGGCGACGCCGTCGCGCACACCTGAGGGCGGCAGATAGACCACGCCGGTGTTGAAGGTGAAGCCGGCATCAATGCCTTCGCGCACATTATTGAATACGGGAATGTCGCCGATGTCAGTTGGCAAAACCTGACCGCTGCGACCGGGTGAGGTGCCAAATACGACATTCCCACCCGAGAAAGCGTGGCTGATCGGCGTGACCTGCCGGGATTCGCCGCCGAGTATGTTGAGAATACAGACCTTGTCAGACCGGCGCGCGATCGTGTCGAGCGAATTCGTGCCGAGAAAATAGGGAAATCCTGCGACGCCTTGCTTATACATGGGTCTTGTCCTCAGGCTGCGGGTTTCAGACCGAGGCGCGCGGCAATTTCTGCGCGTCCGCCTGCCATCATCCACTCATCCACTTGCTTGGCGTAATTGACGACTTCAGAAATGGCACTGTCGAAGCCGAAGAACCGGTAGGGTAAACCGAGGCTGTCGCAGGTTTCAGCCAGAGCGCCCATGCCGCGCACGAGATTGGGACCGCCACGGCCGACGACGACATAGAGTGGCGTGGGACCAAACTGGCTGAAGTGCTCGCGCAGAGCGTCGCCCATGGCGCGAAACGTCTCGTAAATGTCAGTATTGTTCGATTTGCCGCCGATGATGAAAAATACGTTTGTTTGCGCCAGCCAGTGTTTGAAACAGATGCGGGCGACGGATTTCATCTTCTCATAGGGCGGGTTGCCGCCGAAATCTGAGGAGATGATCGCACTGTCGCCCAGAATCTCGGTGACGAGAGAATTGGCGCCGCCGCCAAAAGTGGGCGCGAGGATTGTGCCCTTGTCATTGATGACAAAGACGTCGGACTGGCCCTGATGGGTTCGCAGCGTATTGACCTCCTGTTCGAAATCGGAGGTATCGGCGGTGAAGAGATGATCGGGGAGCTCAAGACGGTTGACGCGCGGATCGTCGCGATCGAAGCCGCATTTGAAATCGCAAGCGACCGGTGTGAACCGGCCATCGCGACCCGCCCGCAGGCGGATCGGATTCAGCTCCAGCGTCGTCATTCCATAATGGTGAACAAGTTCCCATAATTTTGGAAGATGCTGGACAAGCGGAGAGATGATTTCACGCGGCGCGCCCAGATCGGTCAGTGCATTGGCGATCACAAAAGCCTTCAGGCCGGTGAGGCTGTCAAAGGGGACGGTTGCGACCTCGCTTTTGTCGAGATCCTCAATGTCGATGCCGCCTTTATGGGTGAGAGTGATGGTTGGCGCGCGATAGATGGTCGAATCGCTGATCGAGAAATAGACCTCATGGCGTGCCGGCACGCTGCCTTCGAATGTCGTTCCATTGGCTTTGGCAATTGTATTGCCGTGCGTATGTTCACAAAAGAACAGGCGCTCTTTCTCGCGCAAGGCTGTCTTGAGATCTTTGGCGCGGCCGATGAGCCCCGATTTTCCCTTTTTGCCGACGCCGCCTCTGAAGATCGGCTTGATGAAGATTTCGCCATGGCGGGCGATCAAATCCTGAATCTCGCCTTCTGACGCGCCGGGCCCCAAGACTTCGGATGTGGGAAAATCGACATATTGGAGCAGGCGGGCCCCATGGAGCATTCCGGTGATGTTCATGGGTGTTCCTTCCCAAAAGCATTCTCCCCGATGGCCACTCCCGATCGCATTGTCAGGAGTTTTTTATCTCTGCTCTTTCGCCGAGAGCCGATGGGGCAGACCAATTTAATGGCGTCGATCAAGATGTTTTCACGCTGAGGCACAATGAGACAGATCGTCGAATAAATAGGCTTCGCTTGCTCGCAAGAAAATCGCCAGACGTTCCCAGGCAAGCGCCGTTTCTGTTTCGCCGATCCAATGATGTTTGAGTGCTAGGCTTGCTGCGATCCGATGATCAATGCACATCTCTTCATCCAGCATGATCTGCATGCGTGGAAGATCAGGAGAATTCTCAACAGTGAGCATGCGAATTCTCCTCCAGGAGGGGCATGTCTTAAAGCATACGAAAATCGCCCAATCCGGATTTGCGCCGTAGAGCCGATTTCTGTTCTGCACCGCACCAAAATGTTGGTTGCAATGCAGCAAACCGGCTGATTTGGATGAATTGCTTTCCGATCAATGAAGCAGCCAATACGGCTCAATTTCTGGTCTAAAAATGTTTCCGCCCAACATGCCTTTATGATCATTTGGTTCGGTCTTCGCTTGGTCTTCTTTTCCTAAAGGCGCTTTACGATTTTCTCATCCCCAAGAGCGTCTAGGGGTAGCTCGAGAGCAAGATTCGATGGGGCATGGCCGGAAAATGTTTTGCCGAAACACATTCTGTATTTGTGAAATTTATACAGTCTTGTCAAAGCTTGCGTGCATTGACAGATTTGGTTTCCAAACAGTGATTCAGAGCCCTGCATCTTCAAGGTGCAGTTGTTTTCCGACGAAAAATTAGGAGGGAAAGCCATGCTAAGGATTTTGCTGTGCGTCGCCGCCGCGCTGGTTATTGTCGCTCCCGCACATGCGCAATTGCAGCTGCCCAAACCCCCTGTGAATGTGAAAGCCTGTGGTGGAGATGAAGATGGCGGTTATGCCGCCGCCCTTCGCAAGCTTGGTTATAAACCCAGTGTCAACAAGGGTAGCCTGGACATTCTCGAGAAAATCGACGCCGGAGTTTGCGATGTCGGAATGGTGCAAGGCGACGCTTTGCTCGTCTATCAGCGCCGTGCCAATGCTGGTCCTGTCAAGAATGGTGTCATTCAGGTCGCTTATCGCGAAGCGGCTCTGCTGATCTGTAATGAATATACCAAGATCAAGACCATTGCTGACGTGAAAGCAGGGACAAATGTTTTGGTGGGTCCGGCTGACGGCGGTCCTGCGCTCACTTGGGAAAGTCTGTCAATCATATTCCCAAATCTGAAGACTGCCACACTGAATAAATTGGGAAATCCTAATTCCGACCGTACGCTTGCGCGTCTGCGCTCTTCTACGGAAAAAGTGGATTGCGTGTTTAATGTTACGGCGCCCGGCGCAGCCACGATCAAAGCCTTCGACGATGCGGGTGCCAAGTTGGATCTCATCGCAATCGCCGATAAGCGGATCGCCACGCTGCAGACTTCCGATGGGCGCAAACCCTATTTTGATGCAACCATTCCCGCCGGAACCTACAAGAACCTGCAAAGTGCTGTGAAAGGCGCTGCTGTACCTACCGTGACGGTCGATGCTCTTGTTGTCGGCAACAAGGATTGGATGGCCAAAAATCCGGATGAGGTGAAGCGGATAGCCGCCGTCAAGCTCAATTAAAGCCCGTAAAATCGAAATGCTTGGCAAGTAGAGTCTTTTTGCGAAGCGCTATTTCTCGTTTCTTTGCAGAAAATGCGGTTGCTTGCCGCACTCATAACGCATGCCCTTTTCTTGGTTGGATGAGCACGGAAGAGAGAGCTTATGCTTATTCATCAGTGCAACCCACATCGCTTGACGGCAAGACATTTTCGCCCGATCCCCTTCTGGGCGTGTTTCCCTCAAGCGAACAAAAGCAGATGGTCGTGCAGCGCAATTGCATGAAGCATGCGAAATCGGCATAATCGCTGGCAAAAGAAATCTCGGCCTCGGCGGCGAGGTGCTTGAAAAACGAAATATTTCGGGAGGGGACATGTCCGCCAAGTTTGAAATATCGAACCCGTTTTGGCCTCGACTGCTGACAGGTTGCGCCTTGGCGCTGGCTTTGGGATTTGCACCAGCGGCCCAAGCGCAGGATGTCGCCGCTTTTTATCGCGGCAAGACTGTGGAAATGATTGTCGGGGCTAGTGCCGGCGGCACTTATGATGCTTATGCGCGTGCGCTGACGCGCCATCTGGCAACCCATATTCCCGGTTCACCGGGTATCGTGGTCAAAAACATGCCCGGCGCGGGCAGTGTCGTTGCGGCGAGACATCTCTATATTCAGGCACCGAAAGACGGCACGGTTATCGGCACGATCATGCGCGGTGCGGTGATGGAGCCGCTCTTGGGCGAAGTTGAAAAAGCCCATTTCGATTCCCGCAAATTCCAATGGCTTGCCAGCGCCAGCACGGCCAATGGAGCCACTTGCATTGCCCGCACCGATGCCAAGGTCAAAGATTTTTCTGAAGTCTTTACCAAGGAATTGATTGTCGGCGCCTCCGCACGCGGTTCGGCCATTGGCGACATGCCGCGTTACATCAACAATCTGCTCAAGACGAAATTCAAAATTGTCTCCGGCTATAATGGAACGCCCGATACGATTATTGCTTTCGAGCGCGGTGAGCTTGAAGGCATTTGCGGATTGGAATTTGCCGATCTGCCGCGACAGATTCCATCTTACAATGAAGGCAAGGTGAAGGTTCTTGTGCAGATTGGCATGAGTGCAGATCCCGAATTGAAAAAATTGAAAGTCCCTGAAATCTGGGATTTCCTCAAAAATCCGGCAGATCGTATTGTTGGCGAATTGATCTTTGCCCAGCTTGAGTTCGGACGTCCCTTTGTCGCGCCGCCCAATGTGCCGCAGGAGCGGGTGACAGCACTGCGCCGTGCTTTTGACGAAACATTTAAGGATCCGCGTTTCCTTGCCGATATTGAAAAGCTCAAACTTGAACTCGATCCGCGCACAGGCGAGCAAGTGCAGGCCTTGATCGAGAAAATATTCGCCTCACCGCCCGAGCTTGTGCAGCGAGCGCGGGAAATCGTCCAATGACGAGGATCAGACTCGTCGTCAATGTTTTCCCGGGTGTTCAAAATCTGCCCCATTATGCAGCTCTTGAGCATGGTTTTTTTGCCGCGCGCGGTCTTGATATAGAATTGCGCTATACGCAAAGCTCGGAAGAGCAACGCAAGGGCCTTGCTGCGGGTCATTGCGACATTGCCCATGCCGCGCTCGACAATGCTGTGGCGATGATCGATGTGGCCGGCGAAGATATTTCCATAGTCGTTGGCCTTGATCCCTCCTTTAACAAATTTGTCGTTCAAGACGAGATCAAAACCTATGGCGATCTGCGTGGAAAGACGCTGGGTGTCGATGCGCCAGATACGGCTTTTGCGCTCATCGCTTATGAGATTCTTGCCCGCAATGGTCTGCCGCCAGGCAGTTATCATGTTCAGCCGATCGGTGCGACCAGGTTTCGGTTGAATGCATTGCAGGAGCGGCGGATCGATGCAGCCATGCTCAATCTGCCATTCAATTTGATGGCACGCGACACTGGCTTGCGTCTGCTTGACGATCCGCTTTCCATCATCGGACCCTACCAATCCGTTGGCGGATTTGTTCGGCGCGGATGGGCGGAACAGAACAAAGCGGTTCTGGTTGACTATCTTGCCTCTTATATTGAGGGCGTCCGCTGGGTTCTCGATCCCGCGCATCATGCGCAGGCAACACAATTGCTGTCGCGTGAAATGAAACTCGATGCGGCAATGGCAGCAGAATGTGTTGCTGCACTGACGCGACCGCAAGGCGGTATTGCCCTCGATGCCCGCCTCGATGAAGCAGGAATGACAAATATGCTCAATCTGCGCGCGCGATTCATGCAGCAGGAGAATGCAGCGCCGATCTCGCGCTATTACGATCCGCAATATTATGAATCCGCACTGGACAAACTGGCTCGCGCCGACAGATTGCGCTGAACCCAAAAGGAATTCAGGACATGGCGAAAGACCCGCAGGTCGATTTGATTTTCTCGCATTTCTATCCGCGATATGCCGCGACCGGGGTCGATTTCAACGACCTCAACCGCCTGATCGGTCGTATCGACGAATGGAAAGACTGGTGCCGTCTCTGGTCTGAGGAGGCCTTGCGGCATGAGCGCATGGGCGATGATGCGACAGCGCAGGGGCGCCGACGCACGGCAGCCGAAGCCTATTTGCGTGCAGCCATCTACTACCATTATGGCAAACATCTTTTTGGTGCTCATCCGGACGAATTTGCCGCAGCGCAGACGAGCATGCTGCGCTGTTATGCGGCCGGCACGCGCGACCTGCCGCGCCCGGTGGAGCGGATTGAAATTCCCTATATGGGCAAGAAGCTTTACGGCAATCTGCGGCGTCCCGAGAATCTCAAACGTCCGCCGCTGGCGATCATTCTGCCGGGGCTCGATGCGTGCAAGGAGGAGCTGCACGAATGGACCGAGCCCTTCCTCGATCGCGGTCTTGCAACGCTCACGCTGGATGGTCCCGGCCAGGGTGAGGCGGCCGCTGATTTTCCCATTACGACCAAATGGGGACCGGCGATCGGTGCTGTGCTCGATGTCCTTGCACAGCGTCAAGATGTCGATGCCCAGCGGGTCGGCATTGTCGGGCAAAGCCTCGGCGCATTTTATGCGCCTTTATCGGCTGCGCAGGAGCCGCGCCTGAAAGCCTGCGTTGCAAATTGCGGGCCCTATAGTTTCGGGCCGGTATTGCCGCAAATGCCAGATGTGTCGCAGGATTTATTCCGCATTCGCGCACATTTGCAGACGCGCGAACAAGCGCTCGCCTTTGCGCATGAGCTGACACTTGCCAAGGAAGCGCAGAACATTGCCTGTCCGCTTCTCATTGTCTTCGGCGCGGGGGATCGCATTATTCCTGTCAGCGAAGGCCAGCTTCTGGCTGATGCTGTCAAGGGCGAGGTCGATCTTGTCGTTTATGAAGAAGGAAACCACGTTTGCTTCAACATTCCCTACAAATTTCGTCCCCTCACCGCCGATTGGATGGCTGAGAAACTGAATGCTTTGGCATAAAGTTTCAGCAAGGTCGGGTTAGAGCAGAATTGATCAGGCTTTTGTTTGTCTGGTCATTCTAGCCAAAATCATGTCTTGAGAGACAGGGGCGCCAATATGGCTCCGCCAGAGCCGCGCACAATCGACGTTCTGACAAAATGGGCTGTTTATCCGCAGAGCGTTTTGTCGGGACAGATTGATTGTTCGTTGCTACACTGAAGGTGCGGGGGCGATGTTGCGGGAATATCGCAATGGTCAAGCTCCTGTTTCTTCTTTTATCTCTTTTTTTCGCATCGCCCGGGCCCGCTCATGCGCAGGCCGATTCCTGCATTGATATTCGCGCACAGCTCATATGGCTTCATCAGGTTCTTGCAAATCATCACCGGCGTTTTCTGCTTCTTCTGCAGACTGATCAATCGCATCCTGCCAAGGAAAAAATCTTGGTCTGGCGAAAAGCAAGTCTTGCGGGTGCGCATATTATTGCAACACAGGAAATACCGGTCTTGCTCAGGCTTGCAGGATTGCACAATTGCCTGTCAGCTGGCCGGATCGATCAGATTGCCCATGAAATTCGCGATCTTTATGAGCTCATGCTTTATGAAGAGCGCAGGGGCGTCAGGTGAGCATTGGCGGCAAGGCTCGGCCTGGCTGCCGCAAATCCGCCTGTCAGGCAGATATTTGCTTCTGCAGCACCAGCCAAACCGCTTTTTCAGCATGTGTGCCATCGGTGCGGCCCAGAATATGTGTCCCGATCTCCGGTGAATTCGGAAGCTTGGAAATCCGGTTCAATTGCTCAAAAAGAAGATGAAACTGAGCAGCAGCGACATTTCCGCGTGTCACCAACATATCGGCAGGCATGCTGAAATTGACGCTGGCACTGGCAAGGGATTCACGTTTTGCTTGAGCGATGATGGCGTCAAAATGGGTTTTTGGTATCCGCGCCTTGCGCGCAAAGTCCAAAAGGAAAGCAGGGTCCTGACCAAGCGCCAGTGCATTGTAAATCATGTCGGTCAGTTGCAATTCATTGGCGCGCGTCCTTTGACCGAGCGATCCTGCAATTATGGCAGCCGGGATCAACACAAGTGCAAGCAGAAGAGCCAAAGCGGCGACCGATAAGATCTGGCTGAGAAGAGTTTTTCCAGACCCAAGAATCAGGTCAGCGCCAGCTGAAAAAGCTGACAGAATTTCCCTGCCACTTTGCGGCATGGAAAAAGTCTCGATTGCATATCTTGCAATCAGGACGCTTGAAAGCAAAAGGCTGATAGAGATTGCATATGCCAGCGCCGGTCCAGAATAGCGCACAGGCGATAATGAGAGCGGTTGCGGCAAGTTTGCGGGTGCCGGTTTTTCTGCAGGTTTGATGGGAGTTGTTTTCTTGGAAGGTGTTTTTTCCGCCGGTGCAGGAGCCGGCTTATTGTCCGACTTGCGTTGCATTTTCGGCAGTTTCAGGCGCGGTAGTTTGAACGAAAAGCGCCCCTTCTTGCCTTCATCTTGGGGTTTTGCTTCTTCTGGTGCTGGATTGTCGAAAGTGGCGATCCATCTTTGCATCAGGATGACGCGATCTTCCTGTGAGATTTTTGCGCCGGCTTTGCTGGCCAGAGCGTCCTTAATCTCCTGTCGGGCTTCAAGCCGCTGCTCGGCCGACAATTTGTCGAAGGCGGTTTTCTGATATTTGCTTATCAGCGGGTGAGCCATCGAACGACCTGACGCAAACAAATCTGGCGATTATTTCGAACGCCCCGGCCAGACTTCAGGGGCAACCGACCAAAAGACGGTTGGCTTGGTCATTTCTTTAGCTACCGAAAGCCATTTTGGCCATGAGATGCGGACTTTGATCATTATCGCCCGGCCATGACGGCATTTTGTCCTCTCCCATATGCTGGATTGAGGATGGCGGCCCGCTGGTCGATCGCTCAATTTCTGTTGGCTGCGAGCATGTCCAGCGCTTGGGTGAGGGGGGCTGGCTTTCCGTAAAAATAACCCTGGCCAGCATCACAGCCGATTTCACGCAGCAGTCTGTCGGCGGCCTCGTCTTCAATGCCTTCGGCAATTGTTTTCAATGAGAGTCTTTTTGCCAATTGCAAGATGAGATCGACCACTTCATAGCTGCCCTTGTCCACCGCCATGGCCGAAGTAAAGGAGCCATCTATCTTCAAAATGTCGGCCGGCAATTGCCGCAGATAATTGAGGGACGAATAGCCCTTGCCAAAATCATCGATTCCAATTTTGATTCCATGGGCGCGCAAGGCACCAAAGATAATCTGTGCGCGCACCAGATCTTCGATCATCACGGCTTCGGTGACCTCGAGGCAGAGCTTTGAGGGTGGAATATTCTCCTCGCGCAGCTTGTGCAGAATATACTCTGCAAAATTATCCTGCATGAATTGACGCGGTGAGATATTGAGGCTCACCGTCAAAAGCGCACTCGCATCTGGATGCGTTGCTTGCATGATTTTAATGTCATCGCAGATCTGGTCCAAGACCCATTCACCGATAAAGACGATCACGCCGGTTTCTTCGCAGAGCGGGATAAAGTCTTCCGGCGGCACAAGTTGACCCTCATGATGCCATCGGATCAGGGCTTCAAAGCCCTGAATTTGCCGTGTTTTGAGATTGAGAATGGGCTGATAGTAGACAGCAAACTCTCCGCTTGCCAAAGCATCGCGCAGATCGCTCTCGAGTTTTAATTGATCGACGGCAGCCGTGTGCATGGCCGGCTCGAAAATCTCGGTTCGACCACGCCCCTGAAGTTTTGCGCGATAAAGCGCAATGTCTGCATTGCGCATCAAGTCTTCAGCATGGCCGTCTTTGGCCAGTGCCAGACCCAGGCTTGCCGGCGAATAGATTGAGCTCTCGCGCAACCGATAGGGTGCGTTCATCTTGCGCCGTATAGATTCTGCCAGCTGAAATGCGGTCGCTTCTTGCGGTATATCCATGAGCAGAACCGTGAATTCATCTCCGCCCATGCGCGCCAGAAGATAACGCGTGTTCGTTGCACTTTCTTTCAGCACGTCCTCGATCCGGCGGGCGACGGCAATCAGAAGTTCGTCGCCGGCATTATGGCCAAGACTGTCATTAATCAGTTTGAATCGATCAAGATCGATCAGAATGACACCGATCAGCGCCGGGCGTGTCGTAATGGTCTGCTCCAAGGATTCCTGGAATTGTCGGCGGTTGGCGAGTTGGGTGAGAGGATCATGTCGGGCTTCATGTTTCAGAAGTGCCTCATTATTGTATCGCTCGAGGGCTCTGCCAAGCTGGATGCCGATCTGCGTCAGGAGTTCGAGCAGCTTTTGCTCCATTGGCCGTTCGGCAAGCGAATAAAAGACAAGCACAGCACCAATTGTTGAGCCGACCATGACCGGAACAGCAAAAAGACTGCCGGAACATGGTCCTCCACTTTGCGCTTGCGCAAAATCCTCAGTGAGATTTTCAATCCAGATGGGCCGTTTTTCGATCAGGACAAGTCTTGGCAACTTCAGTTCAAAAAGAATGCGTCCAGCGGCCCTTATGTTCGCGGATGAAAAAACCATTTCATTGGTTTTATTAAACTCAATCTGTCTCAGCTCTTGTTGGTCGAGGCCGACAAGAAAAGCGCTGGCTTGGGTACATTCGGCATATTGGCAAATAGCATCGAGCGCATGCTGAAAGACGGATTCGATCTCAAGGCCCTCATTGGCGAGGCTTGCAATCCGTGCAACCAGATCGGCTTCTTCTTTTTGTTTATAGAGCTCGCGCAGACTGCGCTCTGAAATGGCTTCAGCATCGAGGCGTGCCTGTCGCTCGCGCTCAAGCTGTCGCTTGAGTCGCGCAATATTTTCAGCAGAAACGTCAGTGTCGTTCGGATTCATGATGCACTGGCTGCCGATTCTGACCACTTCAAAAAGAACAGGCAATGATCGTCGCCACGATGCATGCATCGATCTTGGCGGGTTTCAACAGAATCGCAGAAAATCTGCGCTGCGCCTGCGATAAAACCTTCTGCCAGATGGCATAAACGGCGACTCGATCGATAGGCCATGGTGAGCGAACCGTCGGTCGCTTCCTGGAAATTGAAATAAGGACAATCTGCGCCAGAATAGAGTTTGCGGACTTCCGGATGAATCGCGCGATTGACATTCAGGACGAAGGCACGAGAGGAGGCGTGGATGTCGAACATTTCCGGCATGCGCGCCGACAGATGTACCATGGCGTGTTGGCCAAACCAGCGTAGGACATCGGCCGGCGGCATCTCCAGGATTTTGCTTGCTGCGGCGACAAGAGCAAAAATCTCTTTGTCCGAATAATTGCCGAGCGAGGTGTAAATGCCGCTGGCTCCCGAGAGATCGAGCATGGCCTCCCACACGTCCAAGCCATGATGCTGGCGGACAATGTCTTCAAGCAGATTAAAGATAATACCCTTCATGAAAATCGCTATGTCCGAGTTGATTTCGGAATATATTAAAAATATATCGGGTTCTGCAATCAATGAATAGCTGCTGGAATAATAGGCCGGGGCCCGGCGTCAGGCCTTCTGCCGCAAAGGGCTGACCGGCAATTGATATCAAATGTCGTTTTTACTTTGCTGGGCATTGCTTTGCTCTGGATGACGCTGCGAGACGTCTTTGCCCAGTTGGACGGGGCGCTCCCCTTTCCGTGAACCGCCCGGGAGCTCCTCTCGTGTATATTGGCCTGCACCACGAGGTTGCGATGGATCCTGTGCTTTCCCCGGCCCTCAAGCGGTCGCTTGAAATTTATCGAAGCTCGCCGCAACGCGATGCTGCGCTGGACGTTTTTTATTCTGCCTTCGTCAAGCCCGGGGCGCTTGTCTTCGATATTGGTGCGCATGTGGGCGATCGCACGGCCTGTTTTCGCCGGCTTGGCGCCAAGGTTGTCGCTCTTGAGCCGCAAGCCGAATGCGCTGCTTTTTTGCGGCGTGAAGCCGCCGGTGCGGAAAATGTCGTCATTGTGGAGGCGGCTGCGGGGGCTGTTTGCGGCCAAGATGTGCTCTATTGCAATTCCGATAATCCCACCGTCACCACATTGTCGGACCGTTTCATTGCTGCCGCTGCCGGCTCGATAGGATGGGAGGGGCAGAATTGGGATGTTCGTCGCGAGGTCGCTGTCGTCACGCTCGATTCGCTGATCGCGCAATATGGCGTGCCCGATTTCATCAAGATCGATATTGAAGGCCATGAACATGAGGCGCTCAAAGGTCTTTCCTGTGTCGTCTCGAACCTTTCCTTCGAGTTTACGACCATTCAGAAAGATGTAGCGGTTCAATGTATCGATCGCCTCCATGCGATCGGCTTCCGTCAGTTCCGCGGGTCGCTCGGTGAATCGCTTGCATTTATGCACGACCGGCTGCTCGACAGGCATTCCATTGAGCAATGGATTGAGCAATTGCCGATAGAAGCAAATTCCGGCGATATTTATGCATCGCCGCCGCGCTGATTTATCGGCGCATCATGCATCTGTCATAGGCGGCGCGATAGGCGTCGCGGTTGGGCGCCATGGTGATCATGTCGCGATGCTGCGGCATTTGGATCGATCCGGCGCGGGCACTATTGGACTCGATGGCAGGAGTGCGGTCGGGGGCGCGAACGGCCGGCGCGCCGCTGCGGGGCGCAATCAGATTGGCATAATCGCGCGCTTCACGCGCGCAGAGGCTTTCGCGGCTGGTGGCCGCTGCCGGCTGGCTCGTGAGAGCGAGAAGAAAAGCGGCGATTAAAAGCATGGAGAAATTGAGTAATCAGTCGCCTGTCCGGTGACAAGCCCTGCCGCCTGCTGTTGCGCAGCACGTGTGCGATCAATCCTCATGGCTGGCTGGTCGCCGCAGGCCACGTTTGCTGCCATGCATGGCAGTTTCGTCAGCCTCGGTCTGATTGCCCTGGTGCCCTATCTCCTCACACCGGCGCGTCCAGCCAAATGACGTGAACCTATTGCGAATAGGCCGTCAGTTTCTGGAAGCGTGCAATCACCTCGGGCGATGCGGATGCAGCTTCACGCAAGAGGCGCTCGATTTCCTGATGGCCGATCGGGCTGATATCGAGCTCCAGCCTTTTGGCCTCAGAGAGAAATTCGGCATCTTTTGTCGTCTCGAGCATGGCTGCGCGCAAAGCCGCTGTGCGCTCCGGCGGCAGAGCAGGCGGCCCGACAATGGGCAGCGCCATGAAGAAAGGAAGCTCGGCAAAGGCGATGAGCTTGCGGGCATCTTCATTGGTTGCAAGCTCGCGGCCGGTGGGCACATCGGGCATGTCGGGGTGGCGCGTCTCGCGTCCGAAGACGAAGAGCGGGCGCACGGATTTTGCATCCCACATGGCCCGCTGACCGGCCTGGAATGAGCCAAAACCGATGATCTGCCCATCGACTTCGCCTGTCTGCATGGCGAGTGCAATTTTCGAGGCGCCATCATAGCCGGTGATGACATCGACATTCATGCCCAGCACCTGACGGGCGATAAAGGCAAAAGTAATATTGGTCGATCCGGCGCGATTGCCGCCCATCACAGCCTTGATGCCGGGCTTGTAGAGATCGGCTGCAGTCTTTGCCGGATGCCGATCCATGACAAGAAACATGTAAGCATCATGGGCATAGGATGAGATGGAACCGATCCATGTCAGCGTCATCGGATCGAATTTGGCATTTTTGTCGCCGGCAATGGCGAATTGGGGAACGCCGCGTTCCATGATTGTCAGTTCCGTGCCATCGCGCGCGGCTGTATTGGCGAGGCGATTGGCCCCTACAATGCCGCCGGCGCCCGGCATGTTCTGCACCACAAGGGTCGGATTGCCGGGAATATATTTGCCCATGAAACGACCGAGGAGACGGGCGCTGATATCATTGACGCCGCCCGGCGACGTGCCGACCGAAATGCGGATCGATTTGCCGCGATAGAAATTCTCCACCTCCTGCGCCTGGGCTTGAAAGGTGAGGATGGCAAAAGTGGCTGTTGCAAGGGCGGTGATTGTTTTCATCGTCACACCATCCGCGGCATTGTGGCGACCAGCGAGCCGTATCCTTCAATCTTCTCGTTGATATGCAGGCGTTTCTGGAATTCCCAGACGCGTGCTGGAACGGGGTGAATGACAGGGACCTGAAGATCCTGTTCGAGCATGTCGATAATATGCAGCGTCCGCCAGCCGGAGCCCAGCATATAGATGGCATCGGCGCCCTTGGCGGCCAGAAACGCCTTCTTGATATGGGCATAGACAACTTCGCCGGACAATTCCTGCACCTTGTTGAAGGGTACATCGATGCCCGCCATGGCTTTCACATTAAAGCCTGCATCCTTGAAATAGTCTGCGAAAATCGCATTGGTTTTTTCCGGAAAATAAGTGGCGCCTACGATGGATTTGGCGCCAATGGCTTTCAGCGCATTCACATGGTTCTGGCCCGAGGTGAACATCGGAATGCCAAATCTGTCTTCCCAGTCGGAGATGATTTTGGCTTCGCCGGCGCGCCCATGAACCATAAAGGGCGGCGCACCTGAAGGATGGATCACATCGCAGCCGGCTTCCTTCAGAAGCTCAAGCTCCTTTTCATAAGCGGTTTTCATCTGCAGGAATTCATCCGGCGTGCCGCGCTTGATATTCACATGCAGGGCAAGAACGCCAATCCCGTCGGGAAGCATGCGGATAAGCTCCTCATTGGAGCCTGGGCGAAGCGTTGGATGAACCACGCCGATAATGCCGCGCCAGCTTGAAAACATGCCGTCCCCTCCCTGTTGTTTTTTTTCGATGCTAGCAGTTCTCGATCGATTGACAATCCTGCTCGCAGCCATGCTGCAGGCTTATATTGCAGCGCGAAAAGATCGGCTCGAAGGCCGTTTGCGTGTCTTCTCGCACAGGCTTGCTCGCCGCCCCCAATGCTGCTGAGATGCGCTCAGGCGGCGTGAGACCGCATAGAGGGGGAGGAAAGCATGGGCTTTTTCGCAAAGCTTGCTCATGGGGCCAGCGCGGTCGCCTTGTCGTCGGCTCTGTTCGCCAGCGCTCCGGCCGCAGCTCAATCGGTCGAAGAATTTTACCGCTCCAAGCCCCTCACGATCATTGTCGGGGTGACGGCGGGAGGCGGTTACGATCTGATTGCCCGGCTTTTGTCACGCCACATCACCCGCCACATACCGGGCAAGCCATCGGCCATCGTCCAGAATATGCCGGGCTCGGGCTCTGTGGTGGCCGCCGGGCATCTTTATTCGGTCGCGCCAAAGGATGGTTCTGTCATTGCAACCTTGGCGCGCATCGCCATGATCGAGCCGCTCTTCACCAACCAGCGTTTCGACAGCACCAAATTCTATGCCATCGGCAGCGTTTCCAAGGATATCAGCACCTGTATTTCCTGGAAAACATCGAAGGTCAAAAACTGGGATGATTTGCTGACGAAAGAATTCGTTGCCTCAGGTCAGGGCACCGGCGCCGATCCCGATGCATTTGCCAATATGATCAAGCATCTTTTTGGCGCGCCGATCAAACTCGTCACCGGTTATCCCGGCACCAATGAGCAGGCGCTTTCGATGGAGCGCGGTGAAACTGAGGGTTATTGCGGCGTTTCCTATTCGACGCTCAAAACACGATATACCAAATGGCTCGCTGAAGGCTCGATCAATATTATCGTTCAAAATGCCATCGAGAAACATCCTGATCTGCCCCATGTGCCGCTGATCACCGATCTGGCGAAAGATGCCGAGCAAAAGCAGATCATTCGACTGATTGTCGCAACACAAAGCATGGCGCGTCCCTTTGTTGCCCCACCCGGCATCCCCCCTGAACGCGGCGCTGCCTTGCGCGACGCCTTTGAACGCACGATGATCGATCCGGAATTTCTGGCCGAGGCCGACAAGCTCAAGGTCGAAATCTCGCCCATGTCCGGCCCGGATGTGAATGCTATGCTCAGCGAGCTTTATGCGACGCCGAAAAATGCGGTGCAGAAAGCCGCCAAGGCCATGGCGCCTTAAGGTCAAAGGACGCCTTTTCTTGCGCACGCTTTTTTCGCGACGGACTTTTTTGGCATTGACCGCTGCGGGAATGGCTTTTCCGGGGGGAGCTGCTCGCCTGTTTGCGCAAAGCGTCGATGTGCGCGGGCGCGGCTATGATCCGCTTTGGCGAAGTGCCGAGGAAAATATTGCAGCCTTTCTCGGCCCAGGCCCCTATGCCAGGGATGGGATTTCCATTGTCGTTCCCGACCATGTCGACAGCGGCAGTTCCGTGCCGATCACCATTCGGCTGAATTCAGCCATGAGCGCGGCCGATTATCCGCGTGTCGTCCATGTTCTGGCCCATGCCAATCCCAATCCGCAGGTTGTCTCGGTCTGGTTTCAGCCTGAGTGCGGGCGTGCTGAATTTTCCACGCGCATCCGCCTTGAGCGTTCGCAGCAGATCACCGCCGTGGCGCAGATGAGCGACGGGCGGCTTTTGCGCTCGGACCGGGAGGTCGACATCACTTTGGGCGCCTGCGCCGATGACAGCAGCGGGCATACGCAGGAGATTGCCACTTTCCGCCCGCAATCGCGCGTCTATGCGCCAGCGCGCGCACAGCCCGGCGAGATTGCCGTCGTGCGGGCGATCATTTCCCATCCCATGGAGACCGGGCTGCGGCTCAATGAATTCGACGATTGGGTGCGCCAGCGCATTATTTCGCGTTTTTCCTGCAGTTTTAATGGTCGCCCGCTTTTTCGCGCCCGGCTTTATCCGGCGGTTTCCGCCAATCCCTTTTTCCAATTCCATGCCCGGGTGCAGGAGAGCGGCACTTTCGACTTCGAATGGTATGACACACAGGACCTGACCTTTACGGCGCAGGCGCAGATGCGCGTGGAATGAGGGCATGTCCCTGCGCTTGTGGGGCTTGGCTATTTTGACGCTTCGCGTATTCTGGGAGGCAGAACGGTCCGGGGTCTGAGCCCCGCCCAAGAGCCGTCGATCCAGGGAGGTAGGCCATGAAGCTGACGCTCAACGTCAATAATGCCACGCATGTCGTCGATGTAGAGCCCGAGACGCCTTTGCTGTGGGTTTTGCGCGACAATATCGGTTTGACCGGCACAAAATATGGCTGCGGTGTCGCCCAATGCGGCGTCTGCACGGTTCATATCGATGGCCAGGCGACCAAATCCTGCAGCGTCATCGTTGCTTCCGCCGTTGGTGCGAAGATCACGACCATTGAGGGTCTCTCGAAAGATCGCAGCCACCCGGTTCAGCGGGCCTGGATTGAACATACAGTGCCGCAATGCGGCTATTGCCAGTCCGGCCAGATCATGGCGGCGGCGGCCTTCTTGAAGAGCAATCCACAACCGACCGATGCCCAGATCGATGATGCCATGGCGGGAAATCTCTGCCGCTGCGGCACCTATCTCTCCATTCGCGACGCGATCCACGCGGCCGCGAAACTCGGTTCGTGAGGAGGCGCGCATGTCGAAACTCGATCTCTCCCGTCGCAGCTTCATCACCACAGCCCTCGCCGCCGGCGGCGGCATGGTTTTGGGCTTTAATATTCCAACGGAAGCGCAGGCTGCTCTTCTCGCCATGCCGGATGCCTCCAAGGCTCCGGTGGCTGGAACAGAGGTCAATGCCTGGCTGACCATCGATCCTGCTGGCATTGTCACCGTCCGTGTGCCCCATACGGAAATGGGCCAGGGCGGC
>CAZHOK010000028.1:25674-27617 GCA_964534115.1 uncultured Beijerinckia sp. | reverse complement strand
CAAATCCTGTCCCCGCAACCAAACACAAAACGCCCCGTGAGTGAAAACTCCGGGGTGTTTTGCTTTTGCGTGGGCGCGCCGGCGCCTGTTCATGGTGCAGATCAGGGTGGTCGCCTGAGAGGCGTAAAGGCCGGTCAGGGAAGGGCCGAGCCGTTTGATTTTGCTGTCCTGGGCGCCGGGATGATTTGAGCCGGGTGAGATTTACTTTCAAACTGATTTGAGCGGGCTGTCTTTGCCAAAAATATCGGACCCGGCCTTTCATCATAGCGCTCTGAAAGAAGCGGAGCATTCGCGCAAGTGTCATCATGGATAAATAGACTCCTCGGGCGTCATTATTTCAGGGGAGATTTTCCGTGCGCGCCTATGAGAGCGATTATCCAGATCACACCAAAACCCCCGGCTTTGGGCATGGCGATGAGCCGCCGTGCAATAAGTCTGAAAATCAGACATTTTATGACGTGATGGATGCGCGGATCTCGCGGCGAGGCTGGTTGATCGGCGGGCTTGCCGCCGCGGTGAGTGGCGTCTTGGCGCAAGGCTTTTCAGGCTCTGCGCAGGCGCAGGGCGCGGCGACCAAGCCTGAGCGGATGGGTTTCAAGCCGGTCAAGGTGGGTGCTGCAGATGCCGTCGTGGTGCCGGAGGGGTATCGCGTGCAGGTTTTGGGCGCCTGGGGTGAGCCGATCCTCGGCTCCATGCCGCCTTTCCGCGCGGGGCTGAACACGGCGGCCGAACAGGCGCAGCAGATCGGCATGCATCATGATGGAATGCATTTCTTCCCGATCAACGGATCCTCGAGCGACGGGCTGATTGTCGTCAATCATGAATATGTCGAACCGCGTTTTCTTCATGCCTCGGCAAAGGGCCGCGAGCTCAATTCTGAAGAAATTGTCGTCACCGATGGTATTCGCAATGCCGAGGAGGTTGCGAAAGAATTGATGGCCCAAGGCGTGGCCATCTATCGTACGCGTCGAGACGCTGACAATCGCTGGAGCATTGTTGTTGATCCGCGCAATCGTCGCATCACCGGCATGACGCATATGGAATTTTCCGGACCCGTGCGCGGTACGGCCTATCTCGTCACCAAATACAGCCCTGAGGGCGTTGCGACACGCGGTACGCTGAACAATTGCGCTCATGGCGTGACGCCGTGGAACACCTACATCACGGCCGAGGAAAATTGGGCCGGCTATTTCCGCAATGGAGAGAAAATGCCGCGCGAGCAGTCGCGTTATGGCGTCTCTGCCAATCGCGGCCGCTATGCTTGGGAGCTCGCGTCAGGCGGTGCTGATGAATTTACCCGTTTCGATGCAACGCCGCGCGGCGCCAGTGCACGCGATGATTACAGGAATGAGCCAAATGGCTTTGGTTGGCTTGTCGAGATCGATCCGTTCAACCCGCAATCGACGCCGATAAAGCGAACCCATCTTGGTCGCTTTGCTCATGAGGGCGTGATTTTTGCTCCGGCTGTTATGGGCAAAAGGATCGTCTGCTATTCGGGCGATGATGCGCGCTTCGAATATATTTACAAATTCGTATCGGCGAAAACCTATGATCCGAAAACGGCAAGCGGCGCGTTGCTCGATGAGGGCACGCTTTATGCCGCCAAATTCAATGCTGACGGAACGGGTCAATGGTTGGCTTTGGTACCAGGCGAAAATGGTCTGACAGCTGAAAACGGTTTCCAGACTCTTGCCGATATTCTCGTCAATACGCGTTTGGCTGCCGATCGCGCCGGAGCAACCAAAATGGATCGTCCGGAATGGGGTGCAGTCCATCCGGTGACGGGGGAAGTTTACTTCACCTTGACCAATAATACGGCGCGCACGCAGGCGCAGGTCGATGCTGCCAATCCGCGATCGCAAAACCAGTTTGGCCAGATCATTCGTTGGCGTGAGGCCGGTGACGATCATGCCCAGACAAGTTTCCGCTGGGACCTCTTTGTC
>CAZHOK010000028.1:3928-25664 GCA_964534115.1 uncultured Beijerinckia sp. | reverse complement strand
CGCGCCACAAGCAGTACATTTAACGGCCGCGCTCTCGGCGAAGACAATATTTTCGCTTGTCCCGACGGGCTTTGGTTCGATGCAGCCGGTCGACTCTGGATCCAGACCGATATTGGCGAAAGCGAACAGAATCGCGGTGCACTTGAGCCCATGGGCAATAATCAAATGCTCTGCGCCGATCCGGCGAGTGGTGAAATACGGCGCTTTCTCGTCGGCCCGACCGGCCAGGAAATTACCGGCGTCGTTACAACACCCGACATGCGCACCATGTTCGTCGGCATTCAGCACCCAGGTGCAACAACGTCGCCGAAGGATTTTGCCGCAGGCAAGATCAATTCAGCCTGGCCGGATGGCCCGGGGACGATTCCGCGCTCGGCGACTCTTGTCATTACCCGCGAGGATGGCGGCGTAATCGGCAGCTGAAGACCGACGGGCTTACTAAAAAAGAGAGGGCCCATGGCCCTCTCTTCTTGTTTGCGGAAGCAGGCTTATTTTTTCAGACGGTCGATTGCAAAAACTGTGGTCGTTCCGCTGACTTCATTGCCGACGATCAAAACCGGCCGACCTTTCGGGTCGGGGCTTTGAGCGGCCGGCACGAAATGCAGCCCCTCTGGACCAAGATCGGTCGTCACCTGCGCTTTGGCGTCCAGCGGCAAGGTGAAATCCCGATTGTTGATGTAAGTCACGAAAGAAGTTTTGGCCGGTTCGGTAATGTCATAGACCATGATGCCGCCAAAACGCTCGAGGCCGATGAATGCATAGGCGCGTCCGTCAATCTCGCCGAGCGCAACGCCTTCAGGTTCTGGGCCCTTGTTTGGTGAGCGGCGGCGCAATTGCTGATCGCGGTCGCGATGATCGGCATTGAAGAAAGTCGGTTGCGCGGCAAGCGTGATTTCCTCGAATTGCGATCCCGTATCGAAGACAAGCTCCAATCCATCAGGCTTGACCTTGAAAATCGCCATGGAGCGCGCTCCAAATGCGAAAATGCGGTCGTAGACGCATTTGTCCATGACATAGGCGCGCACGGTCTTGAAGCCGGCGGCCTGCGCTTCTGCAGTCGTGGGCGAGGCATTGCAGCCATTCGATATGCCCATATTGGTCGTGACGATCAGCGACCCCAATTGCGCTGTCGATTGCAGCTCAGCAGCATTGGGAAAAGCCTTGGGATCGAGTTTGAGCTGGCGAAGTTCTATCTCTTCGCTGAACCAATCGTCATTCTCATAATCGCGCGCATCGCCTTCATTGGCGGTCACAAGATAGGTCTCTCCGCCTGCCTGATAGAGGCGGATCGTATCGGGATTGAACATGCCAAAAACGGGCCAGTGGCGCATGTTGACAGGGCCCGAGCGCCCGGCGTCAAAACCCTTGCCTGACCATGGGCCATTTGCAGACCAATCCTTGAAGCCGAGCGAATGAACGGCTGTCACACGTGCCGAGGCAATGTCGATGATCGCAATGGCATTATTTTCCTGCAGCGAGACATAGGCAGTCTTGCTGTCGGGCGCCACTTCAACCCATTCCGGCTCGAAATCCTGCGCCGCATTGGCCTTGGGTCCGAAGATGCGAATGCCTTGCTTGCGCAATTCATCTTCTTTGCCGATATAGGCGCGGAAATCAGCTGTCCGCACCTGAGCCTGTGTGACATTTGCAGCGCCGACCGACAGATCGATAATGCTCACCGAGCCTTCCGGATCGACGGCATAATCATTGGCCGGCTCGCCTTCATTGGCAGTCAGCGCCCAGCGTCCGTCGGGCGAAAAAGTCACGGCATCCGGTAATGCACCGACCTGAACAACGGACAATCTCTTGCCGGCTGTATCGTAAAAAGCAACAAAGCCAAGATCGGTTTTAACTTTAGCTTCGATCGCAATGGCTACGAGGCCGTTCAGCACGGCGACGCTATTGGCATCGGCGCCGATGTCGGACACGTTGATGGTCATCGCTTTCTTCGGCGCGGTCGGATCGCTCAGATCGAGAACGTCGACCTCACGATTGGCAGCATTGATAACAAAGGCGCGTTTGCTGGCTGGATCGTAGCTGACGATTTCTGCCGCACTCTTCCGATAGATGCCGCTGCGATATTGACCCAGAACGGACAATTCGAGCGCCGGATCCTTGCCGCGGACCATATGGGGCTTGAAGGCCGCCGGAGCCTCCTGTGCCAGAGCGCCCGAGACAGAGAGAGGCGAAACCGCCATGCTGAACAAGAGCGAGGCGAAAAAACAAGTCCGAAGCTTCATGGGAAAATGCCTTTCTGAGACGGCCTCAGAAAGGCGCTAAAGGGCCCCTATGAAATAAATATGACAGCGCCCGCCAACCTGTCTGCTGGGCGGCCTGTCCTAATGCCAGAAGGCTGTCTGCCGCTTCAGGCGTCGCCAGGCTTTTGCAATATCCCGATCGGCACTCTGGCTGTTGCAGGCGTGCCAACCCAGGATAAAACCGGCAGATTGAGAAAAATCTCCCGGAGAAAAATTCTTGATTTTTTCCATGATGATTCGGGCATTGGCCAGATCGTTATGGACCCCGAGGAGATCCTGTAACTGGCGCAAATCCTCAAACCATGCCTTGGCCGTTTTTGTTCCGCCAAACAGGCCGGAAAAGAAATCGGCATTATATCGGAGGTTCTTGAGTGAGATCCGGAACTCATGCCGATCTTCGTCAGAAAGTTCCAACAGTTTCTTGCCGCGCTTTCGGGCCTGACGGAACAGATGTTCAAGATATTTGCGTGCGAAATCTGCAGCCGGGCCGGTCATGACAAGAAAATCCTCATCAGGTAATCCGCTGCGCCACCCCCGCCGCAACAGATAGGCTTGCATATCCAGAATGAAGGCAAGAGTTTCGTGCGATTCAATGAGTGCCGCGGCTCGTTGGCGTGCGTCATCGCGCATGGTCAGCAGGCCTTCTTTCAGATGCATATGATCATCCGGGCGGAAGGGGTGAGCGAGAGTCTCATCAAATGCCAGATGATAAAAGGCATCGCAGTCGCGCGCATCGCCGAGACCGGAGGCCAGAATGCGGGCGCGCTCGGCAAAATGACGGAATCCGGCTTCAGGAAAGGCTTTGGAAAAAACTTTCAAGGCGGCCCGCAATCGGCGCAATCCAACCCGCATCTGATGAATGGATGACGGAGATTTCTCGCTTCGGAAGGGTTGGATGTGGTCGATAAAGTGCTGCAGGCATTGGGAGAGAATGATGCCTATGGCCGCATCGAGGGAATGGTCGGGCTTCAGGGGCGATCCTGCGCTGCGATGCAAGGGAAGGGGCAGGCCGGCCAACAGGGCGCAACGTTCCGCCTTGCTGATTGTTGCAAGAGCGAGATCGGCCTGCAGTGCCATGATTTTTGCAAATTCAACAGCCTCGGCACGATCCCCGGAGCGTAGCTCAATTTCCACTTCATGGAGCGGGTAGGTGGTCTCACCAAGAATGAAAGTGCCAGTATCGAGAGAAATTTCCAGCTGACTGCGGCCAAATGCGACTTCAATCGTGCGGCGCCGGAAATCTGTTTGGTAGCGCGGGACCAGCGCGGCGCCTTGGGTCCGTTGCACGATCAGGTCCTGAATGGCAGGTTCGAACAGGTTGAGATCGAAACCCTGGTTGCCGGTGGCTACTTCAGTTTCCAGTCGCTCGAAACCCGACGATTGACCAGGGATTCGGCCTTTAAATGTGATGACATTGCGATTGTGCGAGATCTTTCGCAATCGCAGACTGATGGAATCTCGCAAGAGGCGGCCGGTCTCTGTATCGAAATAGGTCGTTATGTAACGCCGCGCCCGACTTGCCGGGAGGCCGGCGAAAAGCTCAAGCGCAAGCACACGACGCAAGCCAGCTGCATCGGTTGAGAATTTGATCTCGAATTCATGCCCTGTTCGCGGCGCAGAATTCGAGGCGAGGTCATTTCTCGACATAGGGCCAATCGCGTCAGACATCGAATTTTCTGGATTGTGACAGGATTTCGATTCCAAATGAAAATAGTCGAATCATTTTCCTTACGCCAGAGCTCACGCCAGAACTCCGGCAAAGCGGGTTGGGAGGCTGAAGATTGCGCCAGATTGGTGCTTTGCCGCTCATATTGTCGGAAAAGGGCAAAATCGAAATCTGCCTTGTTACGTCGCGTGGCGGTCATCGCTGGATTATTCCCAAAGGGAATCCGATGCGTGGGCTATCGCCTTGCGATGTGGCTGCGATTGAGGCCCGCGAAGAAGCTGGCATGATCGGTCGGGTGCTGGATTATCGACTCGGTGAATTCACTTTGCGTGCCCGCAAGCGCAAATGCCGTATCTCCGTTTATCCATTGATCGTTGAACAACAGCTTTTGGACTGGCAGGAGGCCGGCGAGCGCAGATTGCAGCGCTGCGATCTCAAAACAGCCTGCCATCTTGTGGGCAGCAGAAGCCTTGCGGATTTGCTTGAGACGATCGATTGGGACAGGCTTATGCGTTTGCTCGATGCAGAACCGGCCCGGTTGAGCGCCTGATGCGACACATCATGGCTCTGGGAACAGCTGACATTTAAGTGTCATGAGTTGCTGCTACCGGCTTTTTGATTGCCGGGGGCAGATAATGGATCTTCCAGTCAAAGCAAATGGATCGCGCGCAGCTCTTGCAGAAGCGGTTCACCGTAGCGGGCCGTTTTCTGCTGAAGGCGTGCTGGAGCGTCTCTTCACCTTGCTTTTCAGCGGTCTCGTCTATCCGCAGATCTGGGAAGACCCGATTGTGGATATGGACGCTTTATGTATTCGCAAGACCGATCGGATTGTCGCGATAGCCTCAGGCGGCTGCAATGTCGCTTCTTATCTTTGCGCCCAGCCATCAAAAATCATAGCAGTCGATCTCAATGCAGCCCATGTCGCTCTCAACCGATTGAAACTGGCTGCTCTGATGAATCTGCCAGATCATGCGAGCTTCCACCGGTTTTTTGCCAATGCAGCAGATCCCCGCAATATTGCGGTTTATGACACTATGCTTAAGCCGAAACTCGATTCCACGACGCGGGCCTATTGGGATGCACGCGATTTCTTGGGTCGACGCCGGATTTCAAGATTTGAGCGCGGCTTCTATCGCTCAGGCCTTTTGGGCTTGTTCATCGGATTGGCGCATGCGGTGGCCCGCTTGCATGGATCTGACTTGCGACATGTTCTCGATGCGCAGACCCTCGAAGAGCAGCGTCAGGCATATGAAAAATATGTAAAGCCGCTTTTTTCAAAAGGATTGGTGCGTTTTCTGGCTGCGCAACCCGCCTCGCTTTACGGGCTCGGAATTCCCCCTGCACAATATCGTAAACTGACTGAGGATCATCCAGACGGAATGATTGGCGCGCTTGAGGCGCGGGTCAGAAAGCTCGCCTGCGATTTTTCCTTTTCCGATAATTATTTTGCCTGGCAGGCTTTTGGGCGTTCCTATGGTTCGGGCAAGGATGCGCCGGTACCTCCCTATCTGGAGCGTGGCAATTTCGAGCAGATCAGAGCCTGCGCGGGCCGCGTGGAGGTTCATCAAATATCCATGACGCATTATCTCAGCGGCGAGCCAGCGGAAAGCCTCGATTGCTTTGTTTTGCTCGATGCGCAGGATTGGATGAACGATCACGATCTCAACGCCCTTTGGTCGCAGATCACGCGCACGGCGCGGCCAGGAGCCCGCGTCATTTTCCGGACTGCAGCCAATGAGAAGCTTTTGCCTGGACGCGTGAGCGAAAACATTCTGCGCCATTGGGGCCGCAAGGATGCCCGCTCGGATATTCTCCAGGCGCGTGACCGGTCCGCCATTTATGGGGCTTTCCACCTGTATCAACTCAGGGACCATGACCTTTGAGCGATGCCAGCATCAAGATGGACACTATTTATCGCTGGCAGACGGGCGTCTATGACGTCACCCGACGTTATTATCTGTTGGGTCGCGAGCCCTTGATCGAGGCCATGGCACCGTCCGTGGGTGCGAATGTCTTGGAAATTGGCTGCGGCACCGGGCGCAATCTTGTCAAAGCAGCATGCCGCTGGCCCGATGCCCGATTTTTTGGCATTGATGTATCGCAGGCAATGCTGGGTAAGGCCCATGAATCCATAGAGCGCGCCGGTTTGAGCAAGCGTATTTCTATCGGTCTGGCCGATGCAACATCTTTCAATGCGGGAGATGTTTTTGGGGAGTTCAATTTTCAGCGGGTCTATTTCTCTTACACGCTCTCAATGATCCCGGATTGGCGAAGCGTTCTTGAGCGCGCAGCCGATATGCTCCCCCCCGGAGGCATTTTGCAGGTGACAGACTTCGGTTCCCTCAATGGTTTGCCTCCCTTTTTGTCGCGCGCTCTTCTTGCCTGGTTGGCGCTTTTTTCGGTAACCCCGAACCATTCTTTTGAAGCTGAATTTTCAAAAATTGCATTTGATCGAGGATTTGACTGTCATTTTATCCCGCTCTATCGCGGCTATTCCTTTTTGGCTGCGATGCGACGACCTGAATGAGGTTCTCATGCTAAAAATCAGGGTGGCTGAAGAAAGCGATCTGGACGAGGTTTTGCGCCTTTATGCGCAACCCGATTTTGACAATGGGCAAATCCTTCCGATGGAGAAGGCGCGTGCACTTTATCGACGTTTCTTCGATTATCCCGACTATAAAATCTATCTGGCCGAGATCGACGGGCGCGTGATCGGTTCATTCGCGCTGCTTGTCATGTTGAATTTAGGCCATTGCGGCGCGCCATCGGCCATTATCGAGGATGTTGTGGTTGATCCAGACATGCAGGGCCGCGGTTTTGGCCGCGACATGATGCAGGCTGCCATCAATATAGCCCGCGAAAAACAATGCTATAAACTGGTTCTTTCATCCAATGCGCGCCGGACGCGCGCCCACGCATTCTATGAGACTCTGGGTTTCCAGCGGCATGGCGTAAGTTTTCATGTCACGCTTTGAGGATTTTCCAATCTGACATCCAGACAATCTCGCCATAGGCAATGGTTGCGACGAGTCTGGGTCCATCATCGCATTGCTCAACCAATAAAAGATCGGCGCGTTTACCGGTCTCAATCGTGCCGCGATCGGCAAGTCCAAGAGCGCGGGCGGGATTTCGGGAGACGAGGTTCCAAGCCTCTTCGAGCCCGATCTTCTTGTCGCGGGCAAGGCGAAAGGGCGCATGAAGAAGCGAGGGATAATAATAATCCGAGGCCAGAATATTACAGAACTGGCGCTCCACCATGTCGATGGCTGCGGGGCAGCCCGTATGGGAGCCTCCACGAACCACATTAGGGGCGCCAAATACAATATCCTTGCCTCGTTGCGCCGCTTTTTCTGCCACGTCGATTTCAGTCGGGAATTCGCTGATCGAGCAGCCAAGCCCGTCGAAAAAATCCAGATCGCTTTCATGGCGGTCGTCGTGCGACAGAAGCGGAATTCCTTTCCTGCGCGCAGCTTCTGCGAGTTTTGCGAGAGAGGCCGGAACTTCGGCTTTGCGGGCGAGCGTTCTCTCGATTAATTCCATGAAATCGGTTTCGTTCAATCCTGAGCGGGCAATCATGTCCCGTTTTTTTGAGGCTTTGATTGGTTTGCCAAGGACAATTCCACGCATGTGGTCGTTGAAGGCAAAGGCATCGACAAGGCCTTCTTCGATCCAGGTCAGTGTCTCTTCCTCGCCCCCGAGGTTGAAAGCCTCATGCCGCAGGTGAAAGCGCATATCGCAGGCCGTGCGTCCGCGCAGATCGGCAATCAGCAAGGCAAGGGCGCGGGCGTTCTCCAGCCGACGCAAGCCAGGTTCCCAGGACGATGTCACGCCGTGATAGGCGGTGGTAATGCCATTGGCAATCAATTGCTGGTCAGTGTCGCGCAAGGCGAGACCAAGATCGAATGCGACATTGGGCCGCGGCATAATCTGACGTTCGAAAGCATCGCCATGAATATCGATCATTCCTGGCAGAACAAGAAGACCTGATGCGTCAATTCGTGCAGTAGCGACCGCAGGAGTGGCAAAAATTCCATCGGAAATGAAAAGGCTTTGATCCGACCAGCCGGAAGCGGTCAGAACTCTGCCGGACGAAATTTCGATCATGAGAATCTCCAGAACCTGAACGGATACGACCGCTCAATGACATTCCCATGACAGGCTCTCTGCATCCCAAATCTGCATCCGACCTCTGTCACCAAATTGTCGTCCCACGAATCTAGAAGCGGGCATCAACAGGAATCTTGTCGATGCTCACAATCCAGAATGTGTCCAAGGCCTATGGAAATTCGCTGGCCGTTCGCGACGTCAGTCTGACGATTGAACGTGGAAGTTTTGTTGGTGTGATCGGTCGATCCGGTGCTGGCAAATCGACTTTGCTGCGCATGATCAACCGTCTGACCGATCCCTCCTCAGGCGAAATCGTTTTCAATGGCCTGAATGTGACATCATTGAAAGGTCAAGAATTGCGCGCCTGGCGCCGATCCTGCGCCATGATTTTTCAGCAGTTCAACATTGTTGGGCGCCTCGATGTCCTGACCAATGTTCTGATGGGGCGACTTCATACGACCTCAATGATGAGATCGATGCTGAAACTTTGGGCGGAGGATGATCGTGCTCTTGCCATTTCTGCATTGGATCAGTTCGATATTGCAGGGCTGGCTGCGCAAAGAGCGGAAACGCTTTCTGGTGGGCAGCAGCAGCGTGTAGCCATTGCCCGGGCGCTGGTGCAGGAGCCCGAGCTCGTTCTCGCGGATGAGCCGATCGCCTCCCTTGACCCGCGCAATACGCGCATTGTTATGGACGCCTTGCAGCGGCTCAATAAGCATTTCGGAATAACCGTGATCTGCAACCTGCATGATCTCGATATTGCGAAAGACTATTGCGGTCGTTTGGTCGGCATGGCTCAGGGGCAGGTCGTCTTCGATGGCGCGCCTGAGGAGCTTACGGAGGCAACAGCCCGTGAGCTTTACGGCCTCGATGCTGATGATGCGATGAATGTGCTTCCGCCCTCTCTGCCGGCAAATGTCCCCGCGCTGGCTGCCGTTGCCTGACGTCACTCAAACCTGAGGAATATCCAATGATCATTGCTCGCTGTATGGCCCTTATGACAGCTGCGGTCGCGTTTGCCGTGCCCGGTTTTGCGCAGGAATGGAAAAGCAAATATCCCGAGCTGGTTTACGCCGCGGTTCCTGCCGAGAATGCTTCTGGCGTCACGGAGCGTCTGGCCCCTTGGATCGCTTACCTCTCACAGGAGCTGGGCGTTAAGGTCACGCTTCGTATAGCAGCCGATTATGCTGCAGTGATCGAAGGCCAGCGCGCTGGTACCATCCATATTGCCGATTATGGCCCTTCATCCTATATCCGCGCTCATACAGTCTCGAAAGGCGGCGTTGAATCTTTTGCATCGCTGCGTGCGGTTGACGGATCGGTTGGCTATTATTCCGTGGCATGGGCAAAGACCAGTGCAGCTGGCACAAAGCTCGAGGACTTCAAGGGTAAAAACCTTTGTCTCGTCGATCCGAATTCAACCTCCGGCAATAACGTCCCGCTGTTCTCCATGAACAAATTGGGCATCGATCCGGCCAAATTCTTTGCCAAGGTCACCAATGCCGGCAGTCATGAAAATGCTGTCATGGCAGTGCAGCAGGGGACATGCGATCTTGCCTTCAACTGGTGGAATTCTGAAGACGATTCCAATCTGTCGCGAATGGCAAGGAAGGGTATGGTTAAGGCTGAAGATTTCAAAATCGTCTTCCGGTCTGACAAAATTCCTGGCTCACCCTATGCCGTTTTGTCGAGCCTGCCCGCTGACCTGAAAGCCTCGATCACCAAAGCGTTCTTCGATGCGCCGACCAAGGCAAAAAATGCATTCGACATGCTCTCCGACGGCAAGTCGCCCGGTTTTGCGCCCGCGCCGCACGCGGATTACCTCGTGATCGAGGAACTGCAGAAGTTTGTCGATTCCCTCCGCAAGAAATAATCTGTTTCAAAAGAATGGGAGGCCGGGCTCTGTCCCGGCCTCTTTCTCACGTCGTTGATTACTATCCTCACGAGAGCAACTATGGCCCTGGTCATTAATCGTCTGCCCACGAGCCAGATTGCGTCGCATCTCGGACATTATGATTCCCAGCAGATCGAACGGCGCCGAGCGAGCCTTTTTGGGCTTGTCGTTCTTCTGTTCCTCATTCTGGTTGCCGGGAACGTCGCCGAAGTTGACCTGTCTAAGTTCTTTGGAAATCTTGGTGAACTGACCAGCTATATTGCGCGGATTTTCTATCTTGAAAATGGTCAGTCTGTCCTGACCGATCCAGGCGAATGGTTCTGGGGATGGAAGAAGTGGCTCATCCATATTGGCGATACGCTGCTGATTGCCTATTTGGGTACGCTTATTGGCGCTGCAGGAGCTTTCCTCGTCTGTTTCGCAGCCTCGTCGAACCTGTCGCGAAACAAAACAAGTTGCTTTGTTGCTCGTCGTGTCCTGGAATTTTGCCGAACAGTCCCGGAGCTTGTATTCGCCCTGATTTTTGTTGTTGCCTTTGGTCTTGGCCCCATGCCCGGCGTTCTGGCGATCGCAATTCATACATTCGGTGCTTTGGGTAAGCTTTTTGCGGAAGTTGTCGAGAATATCGATATGAAGCCCGTCGATGGAACGATCGCCACTGGTGGAAGCCGTTGGCAGGTCATTCGCTACGCTGTGGTACCGCAAGTCCTCTCGAATTTCACAAGCTATGGGCTATTGCGTTTTGAAATCAATGTGCGTGGTGCCTCAGTGATGGGATTTGTCGGCGCAGGTGGCATTGGACAGGAGCTTATCGAGGCAGTTCGTAAATTTTACTATTCTGATGTCTCGGCAATCCTGCTTCTCATTATCGCTGCTGTGATGCTGATTGATCTCGTCACAGAGCGCATCCGAAATCAATTGATTGAAGGGGCGCGGCGCCAATGAGAACCAGAGCGTCTCTCCTCGATCGCGATCATGCCCGCCAAAATTTTCCTGCTTTGGTACGGCCCTCAATCAAGACCCGGCTCATCACATCGATCGTGGTTGTGTCGATCCTTGCTATTGCTGTTTTTGCTTTGATGCGGCTGGAATTTTCATTTGCCCGCTTTGGAACTGGTCTCTCCCAGCTTGCGACATTCCTCGGCCTGATGGTGCCGCCATCGTCTGGCGGGCACTCTTCTGCCTTTTTGAAGGCCCTCGGAGAGACTGTAGCGATTGCTTTCCTGGGTACATTGCTGGCCGCGATGATTGCACTCCCGCTCGGCTTTTTGGCGGCCCGCGGCATGATTGGGGGCTGGTTTGTCCGGTTTTTCGTTCGACGTTCCTCCGACACGATTCGTGGCGTAGATACGCTTATATGGGCGCTTATCTGGATCAATGTCGTGGGTCTTGGCCCCTTTGCAGGGGTTCTGGCCATCATGACAAGCGATATTGGCAGCTTCACGAAACTGTTCTCTGAAGCCATTGAAGCAACGGATCGCAAGGCTTCTGAGGGAATTACCTCTACCGGCGGCAATCGTTTGCTCGTCATGCGTTTCGGCATCCTGCCGCAGGTTATGCCGGTCTTGATTAGCCAGACGCTCTATTATTTTGAGTCGAATACACGATCAGCGACAATCATCGGTATTGTCGGAGCGGGTGGAATCGGACTGCATCTTGCAGAAGTGATCCGAATCTACGAATGGGATCAGGTTGCCTTCATTATCATCATGATCCTGATCACAGTTGCCATGATTGATGCTGTATCTTCACGTTTGCGTCGCCGATTTATAGGTGAGCGGAAAACTGAGCCATAAGAAGTATATGCTCTAAATTTCGCTCCCATGTGATCATAAAAAGTATTTTTCGTTTTGAGCGACCTGCCTTCATCAATAAATGGTTGGCACATATAGCGAGGCAGGGATTTCTGACCGGAGATAATCGGGTGAATATTCCCGCGGTGGCAGAGATGGCATTTCATGCGTAATTTCCTCATATTCCAATTGCGACAGAAGATGATGGATGCAGTTCAGGCGGGCCTTTTTCTTGTCCACTGCATTGACAATCCACCAGGGCGCTTCAGGAATATGCGTGCGCTTCAGCATGTCTTCTTTGGCTTTTGTATAGGCCTCCCAACGAGAGCGGGAATAAAGATCCATTGGTGAGAGTTTCCATTGCTTCAATGGATCGCTGATACGCATCATGAAGCGCGCCTGCTGCTCTTCGTCAGTTATTGAAAACCAATATTTCACAAGAATAATGCCCGACCGCACGAGCATTTTCTCAAATTCGGGAACGTCGCGGAAAAATTCATCGACCTGCACTTCGTCTGCAAAGCCCATGACCCGCTCGACGCCGGCGCGGTTGTACCAGGAGCGATCGAAGAGAACCATTTCGCCAGCTGCCGGCAAATGGGAGATGTAGCGTTGGAAATACCATTGCGTGCGCTCCCGATCATTGGGCGCGGGCAGGGCCACGACGCGGCAGATACGTGGATTGAGACGCTGCGTGATCCGCTTGATGACGCCGCCTTTGCCGGCGGCATCTCGGCCTTCAAAAATCACCACCAGTTTCAGCTTTTTGTGCTGGATCCAGTCCTGAAGCTTGACCAGTTCCTTTTGGAGCCGCAGCAATTCGCGAAAATAGAAATGACGGTCAAGGTCATTTTCGGTTTTTTGATCTTGGTATTGGGGGTTGATCAGCGCATCGAGACGGCCGTCATCGATCTCGAGCTCCAATTCCTCGTCGAGACCATCGACAATTTCATTGTGCATGCGGGCAATAATGTCCCGCAAATCAATATTCTTGCCAGTCATCTCATCCCCCCTTTGGATGGCGCAATCATGTCGGCGTCATATGTCGTTTCAGTGAAGGTGTGGCTTTCGACCAGCAGGTCAATGGCATCTGCCCTAAACGCCGTATCGACGAACTGGATGGGTCTCTTGTGCGTGCCATCAATGGCGCGCGTGATTAAAACCGGCGATGGTTCAGGCAGATCAAGCAGTTCGCATTCCCTGTCGCTTGCTGTCCTTGCAGAAATCCGCGTTGACATTCGTTGGTAGGACTCGATTCCATAAGTGGCGAAGCAGCGGGTCAGGGACAGATCAGACTTTTTGAGCCTTTCCGGAAAATCCGGAAAATGAGCCTGGCACAGAAAGTGATGACTGAAGGAGACGGGAGCCCGATCGACTGAATTAATCAGCTCGATCCGCCACAGAGGCGCACCGGCAAGGGTGGCCAGCGTTTCGGCAAGCTGTTTTGTCGCCAAAATGGTCGAAATCTCGACCAAATGGCTGGAGCCCGTTCGGTTCATCGCGGCCATATTGTTGCGAAAACTCACGCGGGTTCCCAGCGGATAGGTCATGGGTCCCGCGCAAACGAATGTGCCGACACCGCGCCTTATGCTGAGGATGCCGCGATCTTCAAGGTGCTTATAAGCCTGGCGGACAGTGTGTCGATGGACACCATATTTTTTTGCCATTTCCTGTGCGGCAGGCAGCACATCTCCGTCAGACCACAAGCCGCGTTCAACGCCTTGCAGAATATTGTCCGCTATATGCTGCCATGCTGTGGAAAATTCTGCTTGCCCGGCATTCTTTTTCTCTGCCCCGAACATGGTGTCATCTCTCCGTCATCTCTCTTGTCTAGACAGGATTCACGACAATTCGATGAAACAGGGCTGCCCTCATGAACAGGGTGAATGAAAATCGCGATCGCGCAGGCTGGATGGGAGTCCTCGCTCGGGCCACACGTTCTGAAATTTTGGCAGCGGTCGAAAAAATCGACATGCCGGCCATCGATATCGTCAAGCCTGCCGAAGTCGGCACGATCATGCTTGAAGGGCGTGCTGGGGGTAGCGGCCAAAGGTTCAATGCAGGCGAGGCGACCATGACGCGCTGTGTCGTGCGCGTTGGCGAATGTCTTGGTTTTTCTTATGCGCTCGGTCGCGACAAGAAGAAAGCGGTCCTTTGCGCAGCCCTCGATGGATTATTGCAGAATCCAATGCGTAGAAATGAGATTTTCGAGCATGTGATTGCGCCTATCGCGGCCGCTTATGCAAAACGCCAGGAAGAAGCCAGCCGACGGGCCGCTGCGACCAAGGTCGATTTCTTCACGATGGTGCGGGGTGACGGCTGATGAATGCTCCTTTCTCTCCAGGACGCGGTTTCAGCGATCCCGTTCACGGTTCGCAGGCGTTTTTTCGCGCCATTTTGACGGCCATGTCGGGGCCTGGTCAGATCGTTGCCGTTCCCGACATGGGTCTTGAGGGCCCGCAGGATTTGCCAAAGGAAGCGCTCGGTATTCTGCTTGCCATGTGCGATCACGAGACGCCTGTCTGGCTGGATGAAGAACTGCGCTGCAGCCAGATTGCCGATTGGCTCGCTTTTCATGCGCAATGCGAAGTCGTCGCAGAGCCCGCCCGTGCAGCCTTTGGAATTTTGCGCGAGGGAAGGGTAAACCCTGACCTGTCGGAATTTGCTTTGGGCGATGAGCGTTATCCCGACCGCTCGACGACATTGATCGTTTTGGCACAGGCTTTTACGGGCGGCATGCCGCTCGCGCTGGAGGGGCCGGGCATCGAATCGATCGCGCGGCTGGCGCCGCTTGGTTTGCCGGAAAATTTCCTTTCGCAAATGAAAACCAATCATTCCTTCTATCCGCGTGGCGTGGATGTTCTGATCTTGGCCGAACATGGGCTTTGCGGTCTGCCGCGTTCGACACGAATTTTGAAGGAGCCTTGCTGATGTATGTTGCAGTCAAGGGCGGTGAAGCAGCCATAGCGGCGACCCACGATCTGCTTGCGCATGTGCGTCGGGGTAATCCGGATGTTGCAGAATTGGAAGTCGCTCAGCTTCGTGAGCAGATGAAATTGGCGATTGCGCGAGTCATGAATGAGGGCTCGCTCTTCGATGAGGAATTGGCAGCCTTGGCCCTAAAACAGTCCCAGGGCGATGCTGTGGAAGCAGCCTTTCTCATGCGGGCCTATCGAACGACTCTTCCTCGTTTTGGCTCTTCCTTGCCAATCGATACGACGCTGATGGCCATCCAGAGGCGCATTTCCGCTGCTTTCAAGGATTTGCCGGGTGGGCAGGTCTTGGGGCCGACCTATGATTACACGCATCGTCTGTTCGACTTCAGCCTGATGAGCGACGCCGAGCCGTCGGTCGTTCCGCAGGCGTCGGCGGGTCTGGATTCTCACATGCCCCGCGTTCCCGACATTCTTGGAGACGAGGGATTGATCGAGGTTGAGGCGCCACCCGCAGGCGATCCCGCGCCGACAGACATCACGCGCGATCCCGCGCAATTTCCCGCAGCGCGTGACATGCGCTTGCAAATGCTGACGCGCGGAGATGAGGGATTTTTGCTCGGTCTCGCTTATTCAGTACAGCGCGGTTTTGGTGGTAATCATCCGTTCGCGGGTGAAATCCGGATGGGTGAAGTGCCGGTCTCTTTCTGTCCGGAAGAACTCGGATTTGAAATCGATCTCGGCGATATTCTCGTCACCGAATGCCAGATGATCAATCAATTTGTCGGATCTTCCGAAGTGCCGCCGCAATTCACCCGTGGCTATGGATTTTCTTTTGGACATAGCGAGCGCAAGGCAATGTCCATGGCCATTGTCGATCGGGCATTAAAGGCCCGCGATTTCGGCGAAGCAGCCGCCTATCCCGCGCAGCAGGAAGAATTCGTCCTTTATCATTGCGATACGATTGAGGCATCCGGCTTCGTCGAACATCTCAAATTGCCTCATTATGTCGACTTTCAGGGCGAGCTCGAGCTTTTGCGAAAAATTCGCAAAGAGCAGGAAGAACGCCGTTTGGCTGTGACAAAAGAAACTGAGGGAGCGTTGTCATGACAATATCAGCCGCGGCTTCGCTCCATGATACCAATTACAATTATGCCTATCTCGATGAGCAGACAAAGCGCATGATCCGCCGCGCTCTGCTGAAGGCGGTGGCAATACCTGGCTATCAGGTGCCCTTCGGTTCGCGTGAAATGCCTCTTGCGAGGGGTTGGGGGACTGGCGGTATTCAGATCACAGCAGCGCTGATCGGGCCGCGCGACTGCTTCAAAGTGATCGATCAGGGGGCTGACGATACGACAAATGCAGTCTCCATCCGCAATTTCTTTGCGCGCGTGACAGGTGTGGAAACCACAACGCGTACCGAGGCGGCCAGCATCATTCAGACCCGTCATCGCATTCCAGAAAAACCCCTGCGCGAGGATCAGATACTTGTCTATCAGGTTCCCCAGCCTGAGCCCTTGCGAAAGCTGGAGCCATCAGAAGTTGAAACGCGCAACATGCATGCTTGGCAGGAATATGGCCTCATGCAGGTTCGTCTTTACGAGGACATTGCTCGTTTTGGCCATGTCGCAACGACTTATTCTTATCCCGTTCTGGTCAATGGACGTTATATTGCATCGCCAACGCCCATCCCGAAATTTGACAATCCGAAAATGGACCGGATGCCGGCCCTGCAATTATTCGGTGCAGGGCGTGAGAAGCGCATTTATGCCATTCCACCCTATACAAGTGTGAAGAGCCTCGATTTCGAGGATCATCCGTTTCGCATCCAGAGCTGGGACAGGCCATGCGCTCTGTGCGGAACGCAAAACTCCTATCTCGACGAAGTCATCACCGATGACAGTGGTTCGCGCATGTTTGTCTGTTCCGACACAGATTATTGCGAAGAGCGACGCACGAAGGGGCAAGAATCATGACGTCTGCCATGGATAAAATCCGTGAAGGTCTGGATTTGCGTCCAGTTTTGGATGTGCGCAACGTCTCGCGCTTTTACGGCGATCGCATTGGTTGCGCGCAGGCATCGTTCCGTTTGTGGCCCGGTGAGGTGCTGGGCATTGTCGGCGAATCGGGTTCGGGCAAATCGACCTTATTGCGCTGTCTCGCTGGCCTCGACCGGCCAACAGATGGCCAGGTCATTCTGGAGGATGAGGCTCAATTTCTCGATCTCCATGCATTGGCTGAGCCGCAAAGGCGCGCTCTCATGCGTCGTAGCCTCGGTATCGTTCATCAGAATCCGCGTGACGGTTTGCGAATGGATGTTTCGGCCGGCGGCAATGTTGGCGAAAGGCTGATGGATCGCGGCGATCGTCATTATGGGAAAATACGGGCGAGCGTGAGCGAATGGCTCTCGCGTGTGGAAATCAATCCTGCCCGGATTGATGATCTGCCCCGCAGTTTTTCTGGCGGCATGCAGCAACGCCTTCAAATTGCCCGTGTGCTTGTTTGCGAGCCGCGTCTTGTTTTCATGGATGAGCCGACCGGCGGTCTCGATGTTTCGGTGCAAGCGCGACTGCTCGATCTTTTGCGTAATCTCGTGCGTCAGCTCAATCTGGCCGTCGTGATTGTCACGCACGATCTGGCTGTCGCCCGCCTCCTCACAGATCGGCTGATTGTGATGCGGGGCGGCTACATTATCGAGCAGGGACTGACGGATCAGGTTCTGGATGATCCCCAACATGCCTATACGCAGCTTTTGACGTCTGCGGTTCTCGTGTGAGGTTTTTATGAGCGATCTCGTTCGCGTCGAAAATATTGGCAAGACCTTCACGCTGCACAATCAGGGAGGTGTACGTCTGCCTGTTCTGGCGAATATTTCCTTCATTGTGCAAGAAAGTGATTGCCTTGTTCTCCATGGTCCTTCGGGTGCAGGCAAGTCAAGCCTCTTGCGCATGCTTTATGGAAATTACAAATGCACGCAGGGCCGCATTGAATTTCGTCATCGCGATCGCTGGATTGATGTGGCCAAAGCCGACCCACGAGACATTCTCGATTTGCGGCGCCATAGCCTGTCTTATGTCAGTCAGTTTTTACGTGTCATTCCTCGCGTCAGTGCAATCGATATCGTCATGGAGCCGCTTCTGGTGCGCGGGATGGAGGCAAACCTTACCCGGAGCAAGGCTTCAGAAATGCTGGAACGCCTGAACATTCCGCAGCGTTTGTGGGGGCTGGCGCCGGCAACTTTTTCCGGCGGCGAGCAGCAGCGCATCAATATTGCGCGCAGTTTCATTGCCCCGACGCCGGTCATGCTCCTCGATGAGCCTACCGCCTCGCTTGATGCGCAGAACAGGAATGTTGTGATCGAGCTGATCTCTGAAGTCAGGAAGGCAGGTTCGGCCCTGATTGGAATCTTTCACGATGAAATGGTGCGCGAGCGTGTTTCAACCCGCCGTATCGAAATTCAATCTTTTAATGCTGCAGAGGCTGCATGAGTGAAACAATTCTTACCAACGCTCGTCTGATTCTCGATGATGAAGTGATTCATGGAACGATCGCGTTTGACGAACGCGGAATCAGAGCCGTCGACCACGGTCTCAGCGCCTTGCCGGCTGCGATAAATGCAGGCGGCGACTTTGTGGCGCCTGGAATTATTGAAATGCATACCGACAATATGGAAAAGCATTTTGTGCCCCGGCCCAAAGTATTTTGGCCCGATGCCCTAGCTGGCGCCATTGCTCATGATGCTCAGATGGCGGCTGCTGGTGTAACAACGGTTTACGATTCCATCTGCTGTGGATCGATCTATGGAACCAAAGATTATCGTCGGACAATTTTTCCGCTGATGATTTCAGCGATCGAAAAAGGCATGACGAACGGGGCTTTCCGTGTCGAGCATTGCATTCACTTGCGCTGTGAAGTGCCGGCCGAAAACATTGTCGAGGATCTCGAGCCGCATCTGGGTAAGTCGGTGGTCCGCCTGGCATCCTTGATGGATCATACGCCTGGTCAGCGGCAATGGCGCAATATTGAACATTTGCGGACGTATAATCTGGGCAGTGGCGAGAAAACGCACGAAGAATTTGAAAGCGACGTCAAATTGCGCATGGATACCGGACCGGCGCTTTTTGCGAAGAACTGGCCGGTCGTTGTCGGCATGTTGAATGAGCGCAAGATCCCTCTTGCAACGCATGACGATACGACCCCAGAGGATGTCGAGCTCGGTGTGGCCGCCGGCGCCCGCATTTCTGAATTTCCAACAACACCGGAGGCGGCGCGTCATGCCCATAAAAATGGCATGATGACTGTGGCTGGTGCGCCTAATGTCGTGCGTGGTGGCTCCCATTCTGGCGGCGTATCAGCAACCGAACTGACGCTTGATGGTTTGCTCGATGGATTATCCTCTGATTATGTGCCCAATGCACTTCTGCAGGCCGTTATGCGCCTGAATCTCGATCATGGAATGCCATTGTACAAAGCCATGGCAATGGTGACCCGCAACATGGCTGATATGCTTGGCCTCGCCGATCGGGGTCGGCTGAAAACCGGTTTGCGCGCCGACATTCTTCGTTTCGGGCTGATTGAACAGACCCCGGTTGTGCGCAGCCTGTGGTGCGCCGGTTTGCGGGCATTTTAAATGAACACAGAAGCGCCACGCTATGCCATTTATTTTGCGCCCGATCCGGCAAGTCCTCTTTGGCGCTTCGGTTGCGAATGTCTGGGTTATGACGCTTCGTCGGGATATACTTGCGATCAGTTTGTTCCGCATGGTCTTGACGAAAACCTCTGGTACGATTTGACGGAGGCGCCACGCCCTTACGGCTTTCATGCAACACTTAAGGCGCCATTTTACCTCAATGCAGAATTTTCTGAAGATGATCTTATTGAATTTGTCTATACATTTGCCGCGCGTCAGCCTACGTTTTTGATTCCTGCACTTGCAGTTGGGCGACTTTCTAATTTTCTCGCACTGCTTGCGCCATCAAACCACGATCTACTCCAAGCCCTCGCGGCGCGAATTGTAGAGGTCTTTGATCGCTTTCGTGCCCCGCTTTTACCGGCAGATATTGCGCGTCGAAATTTGAATCCATTGAGCGAGCGACAGAAATCCTACTTGGATTTATGGGGTTATCCCTATGTGTTCGATGAATTCCGCTTTCACATGACGCTGACAGGCGCTCTCTCAGACTCGCTGATCGATTTGGTGCAGGATGAGATTGTAGAATTTTTCTCGCGTACCATTGGTCATGCACCGATTGTCATAGATTCCATTGTTTTGGCACGCCAGGAATATCGCAGCGGTCGTTTCCGCATTATTGAGCGGGGGCAGTTCTCGCTCCCTCGTAATTCATGATCGCTTCGATAAAGAGAGACGCCCCTTGATCGATCGAGCCTTCATTGCGGATCTCGTAGATTTTGGCCGATCGCCATTGCAGCGGTGCCGCGCGCTCTACTCTCGCACGAATTTCACTCATGGTTTCGCGACCACGACCGGCAATGCGGGCGGCCAGAATGACCGGATCTGCAGTGATGTGCAGAACACAGACAGGAAAGCCCAGCTCTTCTGCTTGCAGAATGATGCCGCGCGAAACATTGGCGATGATTGTACGGCCTGCTGCCAGATCCTCCCTGAGGTTGGCGGGCAGTCCATAAGCCAAGCCATGTGCGCGCCAGGACAAAAGAAAGTCCCCTTGCGTTTCAGATTTGTCGAACGAATCCGGAGCCATTGTATCGTGGTCTTCGGCTATCGCCTCTCGTGTGACAATGCGGCGGGCAAAAACGAAGTTTTTGTTATCGGCGAATGCAAGTTTCGCACGTTCAATCAGCGCATCCTTGCCGGCTCCCGAAGGGCCGACGACGAGGATGAGCTGTCCACCGCCCGATATTTTTTTGCCCGGAGAAACTGACATGTCCGCAAAGAAGCTTGGAATTGAGCCTGTGATCGAAGCGACAGCTCTTGTGCGCGAGTCTGTCCTGGGTCGTTATACTGAAGTCGGTGCACGCACCAAAGTCGTTGAAACGACCATGGGCGACTATTCCTACATCGTGAATGATGGAGATGTCATTTATACGACAATCGGGAAATTCTGCTCCATTGCTGCCCAGGTTCGCATCAATCCCGGGAATCATCCGATGTGGCGCGCATCGCAATCGCATTTTTCTTATCGGTCGAGCGCTTATTTTGAAGGCGAGAGCGATGAGGCTTCATTCTTCGACTGGCGACGTTCGCATCATGTGCGGATCGGCCATGATGTCTGGATCGGCCATGGTGCCGTCATTCTTGCCGGACGTAGCATTGGCGATGGAGCCATTGTTGCTGCAGGTGCGGTCGTGAGCAAGGATGTGGCGCCCTATACGATTGTCGGTGGTGTTCCGGCCAAAGAGATTGGCCGAAGGTTTCCGCAGGCCATTGGCGAGAGATTGCAGGCTCTGGCTTGGTGGGACTGGGATCATGCACTTTTGCAGGCGCGATTGACGGATTTCCGTTCTCTGCCTGTCGAGGCTTTTCTGGAAAAATTCGAAAACGCCTAAACGCGCTGGAGTTTTTTGTGCGGCTCTGGTGGGAGGTTGATTTTGATCTCGTCGCCGGACCGCACGCTTCCGCCCGAAATGACGATGGCCATAACGCCCGCGCGCAATGTGATGGCACCTGTTTCGTCGCGCCCCAGAACAGCCTGCATGAGTCCAGTCTGAAATGTATCGATTTGTTTGCAAGGATTGCGCAGGCCCGTCAGTTCGAGAATTGCTTCTGGCCCAATCTGCAATCTTGTCCCCACAGGAAGGGACAGAAGATCGATTCCCTGTGTCGTTATATTTTCGCCAAGGTCTCCGGGTCTGACACGGAAACCTTTTTGTGAAAGCTCGTCAAATAATTCCTCTGCAATGAGATGGACCTGCCGCAGATTGGGCTGGTTTGGGTCTGCTGCTACGCGCGAACGATGTTTGACGGTCTCACCGCAATGCGCGTCTCCTTCGATGCCGCGTCCGGCCAACAGGGTAATTTCTGGGCAAATAGGCTTGCTGAAGGCATGCTCACCGTGGCGCGCCACGCTGACGGTTTTGCCCCTGGTCTGCATCCGTCCATTCTCCCT
>CAZHOK010000028.1:0-3918 GCA_964534115.1 uncultured Beijerinckia sp. | reverse complement strand
ATTGTCGTGGAAAATATATTCGGCATCCTGTCTGCCAAAAGCAATGTCAAAATCCGTGTCATCTTCCAGAAGGCTGTCTGCGGGTTGCAATTCATCCTGAAGGAATTTGAAGATCAGCCCCTGTACGCGCAGGATCAAGTGCGCGCGTTCCGCTGGATCTGAGAAACTGCGCTCTTGCAAGAATTCGGCATAGATGCGGTCTGTCAGAATTGCGAGCCTGTCTTCAAGGCCGCTGAGGTAGGCGTTGCGCAGTGCCATGCCGAATCTCCCTTGATGGGTATGCGGGCACGATCCAGCCAATCGATGACTTGTGTCATTTTCTTGAAAGTTTCAGGGAAACGAAAAATTTCAGGTGGAAGGCGATCTCCGGGGTGTGCCGCTCAATCGCAATGCAAGTGGCGTCCTGCAATTTTGCAGGAGCCAGCGGCACGACCGCGCTCATCATAGCCGGTGATTGTCCAATTGAGGCCGCTCAGGTCCGAGGCTTCGCGTTCAAGCATGGCAAAACCGAAAAGGCCGGGCCGGGTGAGGCCTGCGACGATTTTTTCGCCATTGATTTCCATCCCCGTCAGCGGCGTTGGCGCATCGACAGACAAGGCATTTCCGCTATGGCCGGCGACAATCTGCAGTGGAAGATCGCCTTCATATTTCATGACGCTGTAGACGTGATGATGTCCTGAGAGCATGAGTTGGGCATTGGGCGGCATAACGCCTTTGGCAGCGGCAGCCAGCGTTCTGTTGTCGCCCTCAGGCGTGCCCCGGCGGCGGTTTTCTGCCGCCCAGATCGGACGGTGAATGCCATACCAGACCGGTCCCTTGAGTGCGGATGCTTTTTCGAATTGCGGGCGATAGAAAGCCGCCTGGATTTCGTTCAGCCGTTCGTCGGCCGTCGACACGTCCATGACGAGCAAGGTGACGCCTCCGAGATCGACAGTGAAAGGCATTTGCGGGCCAAGGCAGCCCGCTTTGCCGGTTTTGATGTCGAATGGATAGGGGTCGAGCATGCGCGCCCAGCCAATGCCGCCGCGGTGGCATTCCTCATGATTGCCGCGCAGCATGACCCATGGTGCGGCGCCAAGAAGAGCCTCGGCCGGGGCAAAGAAATCCTCCCGCCAGACCGCCCAATTGTCCCCATAGGGTGAGCCTGCACAGCCCATATTTCCCGGCGGACAGGGGCTCTCGCGATAATGCATGTCTCCGACATGGATCACGAGATCCGGCTTGAAATGGGCGCCCATTGTGGCGATGAGTCGGAATGGCCAAAGCTGGATATCGTGGCAGGCTTGGACCTGCGATCCACGCAGACGGCATCCCGTGTCGCCGACAAGCAGGATGCGATCCGGACGCGTCTTTGCCAAAGCAACCGGAACATTGTCGAGCGTGACATTTTTTGCAAGGGCAGGAATTGGAATTTGGCAGCTGCGGACAGGATAGCCATCTGTTGGAGAAGATCTTTCCATCATGATCTGGCTTTTGCCGTCGATCTGCGCCACGGGACAGGTGCTGGCATTGGTAATGGCGCGCGCTTCAAGGCCATCGGGCCCATACTGGGTCCAGCGATAAATCTCACCTGCCGGGGCTCCGGTCGCCCAGAGAAAGCCGCTCGCGAGTGCGAAAACTTTGATCGAGGCCCTGAAAAAACGCATCTGGATGCACCTCTCTTTCCGTAAAATGCTTCTGAACATGCTTGCGTGAAGCCGTCGTGACAGTCTGGGCTTGCTGGTGTCGATAGAGGCGGCTATGAGTCTGGGCGCGTGACATGACAGCCAATTGGGGGCGAAAATGGACGTGACGATCGATCAGGCTATTGAGATCCATGCTCGGGCACTCACATATCGCCATGGTGGGTCAGCAGAATCGCAAGCGCGCGAGCGCGCGCAGGCGTGCCAGTCTTACGGCGACAATGAGGGCCATCAGGTCTGGGAAAAAGTCGCAGAAACAGTAGCCCATCTCCGGCATGTCCAGACATCAGGTCACCACGCGGGTTGAATAGCCGCGCAGGGGACATGATCCAGACCCTTTGTCACGTGATTGTTATATTGCGCGCCTAATCCCGCTGGATCAGAAGCGGGAGGGTTACATGCGCAGCCAGATTTGTTTTTCCACATTTTTTGTCCTGTTGCTGTCTGCTTCGGCCTCTGCCCAGACCATTGAAACCCGCAGTTTCACCTCCGCCGATCCGGCGTTGAAGGGTCCCTCTGTCGCGCTTCCCAACGGCAAAACACTTGAAACTTCGATTGGCATCGGTTCGGCCGCATTTCGTCATCATTCTGATGCGCCCGATGTTTTCTGGACGGCGGGCGACCGCGGGCCGAATATGACATGCGCAGAGGCCCCGGCCATTGTGGGCGAAGAGGTTGCCGCAAATTGCCGGAAGCTCGTGAATGGCCGCGTTTATCCGACGCCCGGATATGCGCCCTCCATCTATCAGGTTGGCCTCGATCGACAGGCGGGTACATTCAAGCTTTTGCAAACGATCCCGCTGCGCAAGGCCAAAACCGGCGAGCTGATCACGGGCCTGCTCAATCCGCAGACAAAGGCGACCAAAGACACAGGCATGACGATTGCGGGCGAGGTCTTGCCCGACGATCGCGACAATGTTGATTTGGAGGGCCTGGTGCGCCTGTCCGATGGGACATTCTGGATCGCTGAAGAAATGGGCCCTTCTATTGCCCATGTCTCGGCTGACGGCCGCATTTTGAAACGTTTCGTGCCCGAAAATGCGGCAGCAGATTATGCTGGCGCGCAAGCAGAAATTTCAGCGACTTTGCCATCCATACTCAGCAAGCGACAGGGCAATCGCGGTATTGAGGGTCTTGCCATTTCACCCGATGAGGCATTTCTCTATTTCATCGTTCAAAACCCGCTCGCCAATCCCGATGCAAAGGCCTACCAGAGCGCGCGCAATACGCGCCTGTTCAAATTCGACCGACTGGCCCAGAAGGTTGTCGGTGAATTCGTGTACCAGCTCACCGATCCGCAGAGTTTCGGCTTCGATCCATCTCCACGTCAGAACGAGCCACGCATTTCGGAGATCACGGCGCTTGGATTGGATCGCCTTCTCCTGCTTGAGCGGACAGAAAAGACAACCAAGCTTTTCGAGATCAACTTGGCTGGAGCGACAAATATTCTGGGTAGTCGCTGGGATGATGAAGCCACTGTGCCGACGCTCGAGCAGCTTTCGGATGCCCCGGCGGTGACGCCGGTCACAAAAGAACTCCGCTTCGACACGTTCCGCGATGCCAAGGATGCGCCAGAGAAAATCGAGGGACTGGCTTTCCTGCAGGATGGCTCATTGATCATGATCAATGACAATGATTTCGGCATTCGCGGCGATGCGACGCGCATCCTTGTTGTGCGCGGCGCGGTGGAAGCCGATCCAGCCATTTGGCGGAAACGCTAACAGGCTGCGACAAGCAGGCTCAATCACCCTTTGAGCGCGAAGACTTGGGAGCCGCTTTGGCCTTTTCTGAGGGTCTCGCAGCGGCAAGGCCCGCGGCCTTCGCACGTATCTTGCTGCTCGTGGTTTTTTTCTTTCCGGCATCCTTTTTGTCGGATGCTTTTTGAGTGTCCTTGCCTTTTGTCTTTTTGCTTGTGGCCTGAAGCTTCTGGATAGTTTTCAAATCCGAAAGGGCCACAGACTGCCGGTCGCGCAATCTGGCGTAGAGGTCTGCCGCGGGTGAATTCTCGGCAATCTCAAGAGACAGAATCTTCTCGAGGCGACGGGTTTCCTTTTCCAGATAAGCAGCAATTCGGATTTGAGCCTTTTCGGGTCTATTTGATTTTTTCACGGCAATTCCTCCATACATGGGGAAGCCTAAGCTGGCCCTTTGTCACAATCGAATCGACTAAAGTAGGGTCATCCCCCCCCCCCCCCCCCCCCCCCCCCCCCCCCCCCCCCTCCCCCACCCCCCCCCC
>CAZHOK010000027.1:0-27704 GCA_964534115.1 uncultured Beijerinckia sp. | reverse complement strand
GAGCCGGCCGCTCATAACGGTCTGGTTGCAGGTTCGAGTCCTGCCGGGCCCACCATTTTCCTTATCCGACGCAGCTCCCTGACTGAGGGGAACAACACGGCGACATGCGGCGTTTCTCCTGCGGTCCATTTGGGCCATTTGTTGGGAGGCTGGGCATGGCGCGCCTTTCCGAATTCGATCTGAAAAACCTGCTCGGCGACAATTACAAAGTCATTCTGAACGAGGACGGCACGGGCGGAACCGCTGCGGAAGAAAGGGCATTTCTTGCGCGCAAGGCCGAAGAAGCGGCGACCAACCAGCGCTATAGCGCAATCGCCTTCTGCCTTTTGGGCTTTGCCCTCGTGATCGCAGGCTTCTACCTCAACGGGCCGGTCATTGGCTTTGAAAAGGGGCTCGGGGTCGTGCTGTTGCTGATTGGATTGGGGTGGCTTGTCATCCTGCGGCGTGGGGCCGCCCGTCGGTCACGTGTCTGATATGTGTCGGAACTAGGCGCGGCCCGTCTTTTGCCCCATGATTGGCGAAGGCTGTGGGGGTGGGCGCGTGGTGTTGAAACAGATGTTGGCAGTGGCGCTGCTTGGTGCGGGCCTGTGCGCGGGTTTGGACTGCGCCTGGGCGCAGGCTCCTCGGCAACAGGACTTCCGCATGACATGCGAGGGCGAGAAGGGGCCTTATGCGGTTGTCTATGACGCGCGCACGCGGCTGTTTGGGAATCAGAATCCCTCCTTCAGCCCGCCCTATGGATTGCGTCAGGCGCAGATCGATGAGGATGGCGCGCTGGTCTGGGCTTTTGTGCGCGTGCATTATGGCGAGCGCGACATGCTGGCGCGTTTCGGGCGCGAAAAATGGATCCGTTATTTTTATGCCAATGGCAGCGAAGTGATGCATCGCTGCCGCTAGGCCCTAGACAAGCGATGGATAAGAACCGCCATCGAGATGGATGTTTTGTCCTGACATAAAGCCCGCATGGGCCGAGCAGAGAAAGGCGCAAGTGGCGCCGAATTCTTCGGGCCTGCCGAGGCGTTTGGCGGCAATTGAATCCACCTGCCGGCGGCGCGCTTCCTCATAGGTGATCGAGAAACGTTTCATCATATCCTGCGCCATCTGATGCTGGCGGTCGGTGTCGATGCGCTCGGGCAGGAGATTGTTGATCGTCACATTATGTTTCGCCAGATCGAGCGAAAGCCCTTTCATCACGGCGGTGAGCCCCGCACGCGAGCCCGATGACAGGCTCATATGCGGGCGCGGCGTCGTCACCATCGCGGATGTAATATTGATGATGCGGCCGAATTTGCGCGCCACCATGCCGGGAATGACGCGTTGCGCCAGAAGAAGCGGCGAGACCATATTGGCCTCAAGCGCTATTGCCCAATCGCCGTCTTCGATTTTGGCAAAATCCTTGGGCTCGGGGCCGGCATTATTATTGACGAGAATATCGGGATCGGGTGCGGCGGCCAGCAGGGCTGCGCGCCCTTCAGGCGTGGTCACATCGGCGCAAACCGGCGTGATATGGGCGGCGGTGGTGGCGCGTAATTCTTGCGCTGCTTCTGCCAATCGCTCCGCATGGCGTCCGTTGATGACCACATGCACGCCCTCGCGCGCCAGGGCCTGTGCACAGGCAAAGCCAAGCCCCCGACTTGAGGCGCATATGAGTGCCGTACGGCCTGAGATTCCAAGATCCATTTTTTATCTCTCTCAGGCGGCCAGTGGTGTTTCCCAGGCATTATAGGAAAAGACCTGATCCTGCTCGCGGCGGAATCTTTCAATGTCATTCGTGCTCGACGAGGCCTGGATCCAGGATGTACGCGGCTTGCGATTGGCTTCATAGATTTTAAGCGCGTGCGGAATGTCCGATGTGCCGGCATCGGCAAGGCAGCGCGCCAGAATGGCTGCATCCTCAATCGAAGTGCCGGCACCTTGCGCCATATAGGGCGTCATCGGATGGCAGGAATCGCCGAGCAGGGCGATGCGTCCCTGTGTCCAGAAGGGCAGGGGATCGCGCTCTACCAAGGCCCATTTATGCACCGCAGGGCAGGCTTCGAGCACGCCGCGCACGATGGGGTGAAATTCGCTATATTCGCGCAGCAATTGATCGAGATCGCCCTCAGCCGACCAGGATTCGATATTGAAGCAAGGCTCGGGTGTGCTGGTGACGAAATAGACTTCATCCTTGCGCGGATTGGTGAAGTAAATGACGATATGGCGATCTTTCGCCATCCATTTGGTCGAGCCTTCGACCTCGACATTTTTGATCAGCGCTGTCGAAAATGTGGTGCGATAGGCAACGCGCCCGGTAAAGCGCGGCTGTTCAGGCCCATGCATGGCTTCGCGCACCATGGAATGCACGCCATCGGCGGCAATCATCATATCGGCGCGCGCGCTGCTTCCATCGGCAAAAAACATGTCGACGCCATCGCCATCCTGACGGAAGTCGATGAGCTTTTTCGAGCGCTGGATGACATCTGCAGGCACGATCGAGGCCAAGGCTTCGTGCAAATCGGCGCGATGCAGAAGCAATTGCGGCGCGCCATATTTCTTTTCATATTCGGCGCCCTGCGTGCGCTGCCACAGAAGATCGCCGGTTGCAGCATCGCGATAGCGCGTCATTTCGGGGTGAAAAGCAACCGAGCGCACGCGCTCTTCAAGCCCCATGCCGCGCAGAACCTTGACGGAATTGGGCCCCTGCTGAATACCGGCGCCGACGCGGGCAAAGGCGCGCGCCTGTTCATAGATTGTCACTTCAATGCCGATGCGACGCAGATTGGCGGCTGTGGCAAGCCCGCCCATGCCGGCCCCGATAATGGCTGCGGTTTTCTTGTGTCCGCTCATTTTTGTCTCCGCTTCAGCGACGGTGCCAGGGAATAAGTCTTGTTTCGGCCAGATTGCCGATGAAGGCAGCGGTCCCGGCGAAAATCAGAACAATCGCAAGCCCCATGAACATGCGCGCTATGTCGAGCACCTGCCATGAATCCCAGATAAAGCGGCCAACGCCCGTATCGGCAGACACAAATTCAGCCGAAATGACGAGGACGAGCGCCTGCCCCAGACCAAGGCGCAGACCTGTGATGATGGCCGGCATGGCGGCTGGCACAAAGACCTGAAACCAGCGCACAAAGGGAGGAAAGCGGAAGGCATTGGCCACATCGTGAAAGATGGGATTGATGTAGCGCACGCCGGAAAAAGTATTGATGCAGGTCATGAAGAAAACGCCCAGCGTGACAAGGGCAGAACTGGACGCGTCGCCAAGGCCGAAAATGACAATCATCAAAGGATAGATGGCGATTTTGGGCATGGGGAAAATGGCATAAAGCGTCGGCGCAAGAGCCGCGCGCGTCGGGCCATGCAGGCCCATGATCAGGCCAATGGTCACGCCCGCTATTGCGCCAATTCCAAAGCCAATGCCGATGCGCTTGAGCGTGGCCTCCATATGTCCGTAGACGAGATTCTGTCCTGCCTGTGTCGAAAGAAATTTGACGATGGAGGCAAAGATTGTGCTCGGGCTTGGGAAGAAGCGCCGGTCAATCAGTTCGAAATTTGCTGCAATCTCCCATGACAGGAGCAGGAAAACGGGGAAGCCAATGCCAAGCAGCAGATTTCGGATATGAAGCATGCGGCGCGCACGCAATTGTGCGGAGGCGAATTCGTCCAATTGTCCGGCAGTGGCAGGCGAGGATTGTGTCATGGGGCTGCCTCAGCCATCAGCGTTTGCCCCACCTCATCGGCGACAAGTTCCCAGATTTGATTTTGCATCCGGCCAAACACCGGATCGCGCCGCCGCGCCAGCGGTGGGACATCGCGGGAGAAGGGGGATTCAATAAAGGCTTTCGCGCGACCGGGGCGCGCCGTCATCACCAGAAGCCGGTCGCACAGGCTGAGTGCTTCATCGATATCATGCGTGACATAGACAATGGTGGATTCGGTCTTGGCCCAGATAAGATGCAATTCCGTCTGCATGACGAGCCGGGTTTGTGCATCCAGTGCGGCCAGCGGCTCATCCATCAGCAAAAGCAGGGGCTCTGTTGCCAATGCGCGCGCAATGGCAACGCGCTGGCGCATGCCGCCCGATAATTCATGCGGATAGGCCTGTGCAAAGTCGCGCAGGCCGACGAGATCGCGATATTTCTCGATACGTGCGCGCATGGCTCCTGCATCGATCCGCAGGCCGGACATGCCAATGCCGATATTTTTGTCGACGCTCATCCAGGGCAGGGTGGAATCGCCTTGGAAAACGGTGGCGCTGCGCAGGCGCGTCCGATCGTCTTGATGTCCTTCCCCGCCCCATTCGATCGAGCCGTAAAAATCGCGATCGAGTCCGGCGAGAATGCGCAGGCAGGAACTTTTGCCGCATCCGCTTGGTCCCAGAATGGCGATGCGCTCGCCTCTTTGAAGACTGAAGGAGAGGTCGGTAATGGCGCTGACCACATCGCCGGTCTGCGTCAAATAGGATTTGCGGAGATTGATGACGCGCAGGGCTGGATTGCTGGCGGTCATGCGCGCGCTCCTATTCCGCAGCCACAAGGCGTTTTTGAGGAAGCGGCCGGCGTCCACCGAGCCGCGCATTGATCTCGTCTGCACAGCGCAGGAGAATGCACGCAAGATTGGCTTCCATATCCGGTCTGAAGCGCTGCTCCGGCATTGAAATGCCGACCGATCCGAGCGCGCGTCCGCGCGAGCAGAAAATCGGAGCTGCTATGCCGATGGCGCCAGGAATTCTCTGGCCCTGAGTGATCGCATAACCTTGGCTGCGGACCTGTTTGAGCGCTTCATCCAGCGCATCCGGATCGACGATCGAGCGGCTTGTGGCTGGCGCAAGGCCGCTGCGCTCAATGATGCGACGGCGCTCCTCCTCGGGCAGAAAGGCCATGACTGCATGGCCCGCAGCGCCAACATGGATCGGCTTCCACTTATGCAGCTCCACGATATAGCGGACTTCCTGTTTCGTTTCGACGCTGGCGATGCCGATATTTTCGCCCCGGTCATAATCGAAAAGGTTCAAGTAGGCCGATTCATTGGATTCAGCAGCCATGGCGCGCATGGGCGCCATGGCAATGTTGCGCAAGGGCCAGCGCGAGGCGGCGCGTTGCGACATCAGCATCATTTCGATGCCGAGCACGTAACGGCCGGTCCCGCTCTCTTCCTTTTGCAGATAGCCCTCTTCGACCAGGGCCGAGATCAGCCTGTGCGTGCTGCTCGGCGTGAGCCCGAGCGCCTTTGCTGCGGATCGGACGCCGACCGATTCGAGATCGCTCTCGACCATCCAGCGCAAAAGCCCAAGCGATTTGGCGAGCGGGTTGCGTGTCATGTCACATCGGCCTGTCGACGGGACGCAGGAAGCGCCCATGTTCGATGCGCATGTCGCCATCGACATAGAGGGTCGGCTCGAGGATCACGCCATCCATGTGAATGTTGGACAGGATTGTCCCGCCGACATCGATATTCGTGCCAAGGCCGAAATGGATAGATCCGAGAATATTTTTATCCTCGCGCTGGACGCCGCGGATCTGCGCTTTCGAATTGATGCCGACAGAGGCTTCCGCCGGACACATATAGGCGTTTTCATCGCCATATTCTGTGAGATAATTGCGCAGGAAATGCGCATCTGCACCGCCATCGATCTTGATGATGCGCCCGTCCTTGACGGTCAGTTCGATCGGGCTCGAGAGGCGGCCGATCTGATGCATGCACAGATCGATCACCAGCTTGCCATTGCCCGTGCCTTCGACCGGCGGGACATTGAATTCGCCGTTTGGATAAAGAAAGCGGACCATGCCCGATTTGCGGTTGAGGACTTCCGAAACTTTCTGGATCTTGTAGGGAACGAAATCATCCGTCGGCTTTTTAGGAATATAGATGCGACCCTCGACCGAATAGGTAAAGTCGCAGCCATATTTTGACGTGACGCGGCACATTTTTGCATCCGTGCCGAAAATATTGGTTGCGACATAATATTGTCGCATCGCCATTTCTTTCTGGTTTTCGGTCACGGCGCCCGATTGGAACATTTCCAGCGTCATGCCGCCGTCCATGCAAAGAACAGGCACGCCGGCCTCCATGGCCGCCATATTTGCATGCGCATGCAGCATGCCTGTGGAGGCGATGAGAATGTTGAGGTCGACTTTTTTCATCGCCTCGCAGACCGGGGCGGGGGGGTCGTAATAATCGGCGGGCCGCGGGTCGAAAAGGGCCAGCGTCGCATCGGCGCCGAGTTCGGAGAGAATGCTCATGATCGCCTGCCACACGCGCGTATCATGCGCCGTGTCGGTGACGACAAGAACCTTCATGCCTTTGGTGACATTGGCGACGATGGGGCGCCGCAGATATTCAAGCGTTCCCGTCATCAATTGACCTGCCGCCATTTTTTTATCTCCCCTTTTTATCTGTTGTGCCGGTCACCTGTAGCGACCAAGTTTTGCAATGGCGGCGGCCGCGAAGCTTGGGTCGATCAAATCGTCAAGCGGAACGGCTGCGCTCATCAGGCCCTGGTCGACGAAAAACTTCTGGATCTCGTCGAAACTTTCACGATTGATATCCTGATTGGGATCGAGGCCGGCAGGGTTTGAATTGCGCACGGTCTCGACCTCAACGCCGGCGCGGCGCGCCAGAATTTCAATCACTTTGTCTTTGTCGATATTTTTGACGAAGGCGTCATTATAAACACGCACGCCCTTCATATAGGCGAGCATGAAAGCCTCGGCAGCTGGGCGGTTGGTCGCAAATTTTTCGCTATAGACGAGCGGCACGTTGATGCGCGCAGGCCCGCTTGATGCAAAATCTCCCGGATTGGACACATCGACGGCAAGACCCTTGCGGATCACTTCCGAGAGGAATGGTTCGATAATATAGGCGCCGTCGATTGCACCCGTTGCAAGCGCTGTGACCATATTGGGGAAAGCAAGCTCGCGAATGCGCACATCGGTGAGCGTGACGCCGTGTTCGGCGAGCAGGCCTGCCGCATTGTAATAGGATGATCCTGCTTTGGCGCTGACGGCGACATTTTTGCCGCGCAGAGCCTGCACCATTTTGGCCGGCGTGTCGGCGCTCAGCGCTTTGACGACCACGAGGCGGGTGGCGGCAAAGCCCGGGCGCACGCTCTGCTTGTCGCCGACCACTTTCAGCTTCATGCCCTGCGTCATGGCGGTGAACATGCCCGGCGTGATGCTCGCGCCTGCCACTTCAAGCTGGTTCGTTGCAATTGACGTCAGCAAGGTTGGCGCATTGGACATGCGCTTCATTTCGACGCTCAGGCCAGCCTCGCGAAAATAGCCGAGCTCCTCGGCCAGATAGAGGCCGGCATCGGTCAATCCGCCAACGGATGCAAAACGCACTTGCGTCTGAGCATGGGCATGGATCGCGGAACTGACGAAGAGGATGGCGCCGGCAAGGGCCACGGCCTGTTTGAAGCCGGTGAAATGCACAAGCGAGGTCAAGGCATCCTCCCCAAAGTGACAGGCGCCCCCGCGCCTGTGATTGTTCCATTTTACGGAACGAGTGTTTTGTTCTTCATACGTTGACAGTCGTCGATGTGTGAGTCAATCGGCTCCTGATGCGCAGAAGCGCAATAAAATCCGCTGTTTCTTTAACCGGAACGGCAAAAAGCGGTGCAGTCGCCATGTCCCAGAATTCGCCGGCCGCTCTTCCCCAGCTCATGCGCGCTCTTGTGCCTTCAGCACCGGGCGGGCCGGGCGTCTTGCGGATGGATATGCGCAGCACGCCGCAACCTGGCCCCGGTGAAATCCTCATTCGTGTCGCTTATGCCGGCGTGAACCGGCATGATTGCAACCAGCGCCAGCGCGGCGCGCCTCCGCCCGGCGCCACCGATATTCTCGGTCTTGAGGCGAGTGGGCATGTTGCGGCTTGTGGGCCAGGCGTGGCGACCCATGGCATTGGCGATCATGTTTGCGCTCTGACCAATGGCGGTTCTTACGCCGATTATGTCATTGCCGATGCGCAGCTCGTTCTGCCCGTGCCGGCGGGATTGGAGGATGGCGCTGCGGCCGCCCTGCCAGAGGCGCTTTTCACCGCCTGGTTCAATCTGGTCGAGATTTGCGCGCTGAAGGCGGGTGAGATCGTGCTGGTTCATGGCGGGGCGAGCGGCGTCGGGGCGATTGCGATCCAGCTCGCGCGTCTGCTCGGCGCGCGAGTCTTTGCCACGGCCGGCAGCGAGGCCAAATGCGCCTTCGCCTGCCAGCAGGGCGCAGAATCATGTTTCAATTATCGCACGGAAGATTTTGTTGCTGCACTGCAGCAGGCGACCGGCGGCTCTGGAGCCGATATCATCATCGACATGGCGGGTGGGCTTTATGCCGAAAAGAACCTCCATGCTCTGGCCCGGCGCGGACGGCTGACGCATTTGTCTTCCGGCCAGGAGCCGATCTTTTCTGCGCCGCTCAGCCTGATCATGCAGAAACAGGCATTTGTGACCGGCGCCTTGCTGCGCCCCCTCGAGCGCGCGCGTAAAGCCGCCATTGCAAAAGAGATTCGCAATCGGGTCTGGCCGCGCATTGGCCATGACATTGTGCCCGCGATCGACAGGGTTTTCCCGCTGGCGGCCGCCGCAGAGGCGCATGCCTATATGGAGGCTGGCTCCAATCGCGGCAAAATCCTCCTCTCTTTAATGTGATCGGGCGTCCGCTTTCTCTGCAGGCCCCATAATTCTGGCCGATCTCGCCTGAACCCCTTCCGGCCATACACAATTGAGCGTGCCCTGTTCGGGGAGATGCGTTGACAGAAATTGAGTCTCCTGTACTATTTTTGGAACAAATTATAAAAATCAAAACACAAGCTTCCGGACGCCAATCGTTTAACGAGCTCGGAGAGATAAGATGAGGGGAGTAGTCGCTGCGGCGATCATCGTTCTGGGGATGACGGGGGCGCAGGCCAATCCTGTCGCCGATTTCTATACCGGGAAGAACGTCAATGTTCTGATCGGCTATAGTGCGGGGGGCGGTTATGATCTTTATGCGCGCCTCCTGTCACGGCATATGGGCAAACATATTCCGGGACGGCCGGGCATGGTGGCCCAGAACATGCCGGGCGCCGGCAGCCTGAAGGTTGCGACCTTCCTTTATTCGGTGGCGCCAAAGGATGGCACCGCCATCGGCACATTCGGCCGCGGCATGCCGATCTATCCTTTGTTGTTCACGCCCGAATTCGATGGCACGAAATTCGGCTATCTCGGCTCGATCACCAAAGACACCAGCGTCTGCATTACCTGGCACACGTCTCCGATCAAGAACTGGAACGATCTGATGACCAAGCCTTCCGCTTTCGGCGGTGAAGGCAAGGGCGCCGATCCCGACATGTTCGCAACCCTCATTCGCGACGGCTTCAAGGCCAAACTCAAACTTGTCAGCGGTTATCCGGGAACGTCGGATATGACGTTGGCCATGGAGCGCGGAGAACTCGATGGTCTGTGCGGTATTTCCATGTCGACCATTCTTGCTGCCCATAGCGCCTGGCTGACGCAGAAAAAAATCAATGTCGTCTTGCAGATTGCGACAGAAAAACACCGCGCGATCCCTGACACGCCGCTGATGACCGATCTCGCCACTTCACCATCGCAAAAAATGGTTCTCGATGTCGCTGTGGCTCCGCAGACCATGGCGCGTCCCTTCGTGGCGCCGCCCGATGTTCCCGCCGCCCGATTGAAAGCCCTGCAGGACGCTTTCGATCGTACCATGAAGGATCCAGACTTTTTGGCCGATGCAGAGCGGATGAAGCTCGAAGTCAATCCGGTCACTGGCGCTGAAATCGCAGAGATCGTCCAAAAACTCTATGCGGCGCCGAAGGAAGTGCTCCAGCAGGCCTCTGCCTATATGGGCGCAAAATGAACACACCAGGCCAGGCGAGTGCATAAAGATGAAAGCGCCGCCTTTCGATTATCATCGGCCAGCAAGTTTGCGCGACGCGCTGCTTCTCTTGAAGCAGCCCGACGCGCGCATTCTTGCGGGCGGTCAATCTCTCGTTCCGATGCTGAATTTTCGTCTGCTGGCCCCCCAGCATTTAGTCGATCTCAGCCAGATCGACGAATTGCGGACATGTGTCATCACGTCTGAGAAAATTCGCATCGGCGCTATGGTGAGCCAGCGGGAACTTGAGCGCAGTGCAGACCTCTCGCGCGTGGCCCCGATCTTTCCCGAGGCCATTCGCCAGATCGGACATCGCCAGACAAGAAACCGCGGGACGATCGGCGGCAGTCTCTGTCATCTTGATCCCTCGGCAGAATTGCCGACGCTGGCGCTTCTTCACGATGCCATATTCGCGATTGCCTCGCCTGAGGGCGTCCGCCATGCGCGCGCGCAGGATTTCATCCAAGGCGCGATGAATCCCGCGCTGGAAGAGGGCGAGATCCTCACCCATGTCGAAATGCCCGTCTGGCGAGCGGGCCACGGCTTTGCTTTCCTTGAACATGCACGCCGTGCCGGAGATTTTGCCCTGGCTTCGGCAGGCATACTTGTCGCTGCCGGCGACGACGGCCGCATCGCGCGTCTGGCCATTTGCATCGGCGGTCTTGGCGATCGCCCCATGCGTCTGGCGGCTGCCGAACGCGAATTGATCGGCGCCATGCCCGGCAAAGACATGTTCCATCGCGCGGCCGCGCATATTGCCGCTTTGCCGGCCGAGGGCAGCATTCATGCAAGTGCGCCCTTCAAGAGGCGCATTGCCGAAACGCTTTTGAAGCGCGCGCTTGAAATGGCTTGTGCCCGCGCAGCCCTTCCGGTGAGCCACGCATGACGAAACAGATCATCATCAATGTGAACGGCACCGACCATAAGCGCGCGGTGGAGCCACGTGTCAGTCTGGGTGATTTTCTGCGTCATGAGATGGGCCTGACGGGCACGCATTTTGGCTGCGAACATGGCGTTTGCGGCGCATGCACCGTTCTCGTCAATGGTGTCAGCATGCGCAGCTGTCTGATGTTTGCTGTGCAGGCCGACGGGTGCAAGGTCGAGACGGTGGAAAGTCTTTCGCAGGCCGGTGCGCCGCTCCATCCGCTGCAGCAGGCCTTTCGCGATCAGCATGCCCTGCAATGCGGTTTTTGCACACCGGGCATGCTGATGACTTTGATCGAGCTTCTCTCTGAGACAAACAATCCGACAGAAGACGAGGTGCGCGACGCCATTTCCGGCAATATCTGCCGCTGCACCGGCTATCAACCCATTGTCGAAGCAGCCATGCAGGCTGCCCAAGCGATGCGCGAGGAGAAGGTCTGATGGCGCGCCAGATCGGGCTTTCTGTTGAGCGGCTGGAAGATCCAGCACTTCTGCGCGGCGGCGCCAAATATCTCGACGATCTTTCTCTGCCTGGCCAATTGCATGTCGCTTTTCTGCGCAGCAGCCATGCCCATGCGCGGATCCTGCGAGTGGATGTGAGCCAAGCGCGCGCGCTTGCAGGCGTGCATGCCATTATCACAATGGAAGATCTTGAGGCCTATCTGGGCACTGTGCGCATGCCGCTCAGTGCAAGCCCGACCAAGGCTGTTGCACCGATCACGCCTTATATTCTGTCGGGCCGCGAAGTGGCTTTTGTCGGCGAGGCCATTGCCATGGTCGTGGCGCAGACGCGCCATATTGCGGAAGATGCTGTCGATCTGATCGAGATCGATTATGAGCCGCTCCCCGTTGTCATGAGCGCAAAAGAGGCCATTGCCGATGGCGCGCCGAAAGTGCGCACAGAAGCTGCCAATAATGTGCTCAATCGCATGCATGTCGCCTATGGCGATGTGAATGAGGCCTTTTCCGGTGCGGCTCATGTGTTCCGCGAGGACATTTTTCAGCACCGCGGTTGCGGCCATCCGATGGAAACGCGCGGCGTGATTGCCGAACCGAGGATGGATGGCTCGCTGAATGTCTGGTCATCCACCCAGATGCCGCATGACATCCAGACAAATATTGTCGAAATCCTCGGCATTGATGACAATGCATTGCGCATTATCACGCCGGAAGTCGGCGGCGGTTTCGGGCCGAAATATTGCGCTTATCCGGAAGAGCTCTCCATTCCCGCTGCAGCGCGCATGCTGGGGCGCACGCTGAAATGGGTGGAAGACCGCCGCGAACATTGCCTCACGGCCGTTCAGGAGCGCGACCAATTCTGGTCGCTTGAAATAGCGGTCGAGGCTGACGGTCGTATTCGCGGTATTCGCGGCGAATTGGTTCACGATCAGGGCGCCTATGCGCTGAAGGCCGTGAACCTTCCCTATAATTCGGCAACCGCTGTGCCCGGCCCCTATATGGTTCCGGCTTTCGAAATGAAAGTGGCGATTGCTTTCACCAATCGCGTACCCGCATCATCTGTGCGCGGTGCAGGCTATCCGCAGGCTGCTTTTGCAATGGAGCGGCTGATGGATCTTGTGGCGAAAGAGCTTGGGCTCGATCGCGCCGAAATCCGCCGGCGCAATCTCATTCCGCCTGAAAAAATGCCCTATACAAAGCCGCTGAAAGCGCGCTCCGGTGCGCCTGTCACTTATGACAGCGGCGATTATATCGCTTCGCAAGAGCAGGTTTTGGCGGCTGCCGGCTGGAATGATTTTCGTGTCCGCCAGGCAGAGGCGCTCAAACAGGGCCGCTATATCGGTATCGGTCTGGCCCATGCCGTCAAAGGCACTGGCCGCGGCCCATTTGAATCCGGTACGGTGCGGGTCAATCCGTCGGGTCAAGTTTCCATTTTTACGGGCGCTGCTGCCATGGGGCAGGGTATTCGCACCACGCTGGCGCAAATCTGCGCCGAGCAATTGGGGCTGACTGCCGACAAGGTCACGGTTGTATGCGGGGACACGGGCTTGGCGCCGCTCGGCCTTGGCGGCTTTGCCAGCCGCCAACTTGTTACAGCCGGATCGACCGTGCTTCTGGCTTCTCGCGAAGTTGCCAAAAAAGCAAAAAAGCTCGCAAGCCATACGCTCGAGGCAGCCGAGGAAGATCTCGAACTTGTCGATGGCAAGGTCAAAGTAAAAGGCTCGGATGTTGGTGTCACATTGGGCGAGCTTGCGCGTGTGCTGAAAGGCGCACCGGGCTATGCTTTTCCGCCGGGTCTCGATCCTGCGCTTGAATCCGATGTCAAATGGCAGACCGAGGCATTGGCCTATTCCAATACGTCGCATGTTGCCGAAGTGGAGGTCGATGTCGATCTCGCAAGCGTCAAGATCACGCGCTATATTGCGCTTCAGGATGTTGGCGTGCGCGTCAATCCAATGATTGTCGAGGGTCAGATCCGCGGCGGTATTGCCCATGGCATCGGCAATGCGCTTTTCGAGCAGATGATCTATGATGAAACCGGCCAGCCGCTGACGACGACTTTTGCCGATTATCTTCTGCCGACGGCAACCGAAGTTCCAAATTTCGAGACCATCTATCGCGACACGCCATCGCCGCTCAATCCGCTCGGCGCCAAGGGCGTTGGTGAGGTTGGCACGATTCCCGTCACGGCTGCGATCATTTCTGCCATCGAAGATGCGCTCGCACCGTTCGACATACGCATTGCACAGACACCTCTGCTGCCAGAGACGCTGTTCAACCTCATCGAAGATTCACGCGCACGGGGTCTGCCTCATGCGTGATCACGTTCAAACATATAGGAGCCTCCAAAATGGCAAATAAAGATCTGCGCGACTGGCTCAAAGGTGTCGAAGCTGCCGGCGAATTGAAAATCATCAAGGGCGCCGAGCCGAAAGAAGAAATCGGCGGCATTGTCGACATTTATATGCGCAAGATGGGCTCGCCGGCCGTGCTCTTCGACGAGATTCCTGGCTACCCCAAAGGCTCGCGCGTTCTTGCCAATATTCTCACCTCCGTGCCGCGCATCAATGTCGCGCTTGGGCTGCCGCCGCAAAGTTCCGAAATGGATCTCGTGCAATGGTGGCGGAAATATATGGGTGAGGCGCCCTCCATTCCGCCAAAGGAAGTCAATGGCGGCCCCTTGCTCGAAAATGTCATGGAAGGCGATGCCGTCGATCTGACAAAAATTCCGACACCGGTCTGGCATGAACATGATGGCGGTCCGTTCATCGGCACAGCTTGCCTGATCATCATGAAAGATCCGGATTCCGATTGGATCAATTATGGCGCCTATCGCGTGCAGGTTCATGGACCCAAGACGGCCTCGGTGATGATTTCGCCCGGCAAGCATGGGCGCATTCTGATGAACAAATATCATGAGCGCGGATTGCCTTGCCCGGTTGCCGTGGTGGTCGGCATGCATCCGGCCATGTTCATGCTCTCCGGGCTTGAAATTCCATTCGGCAAGAGCGAGTTCGAAGCGGCTGGCGGTATTTTCGGTGAAGCGGTCGAAGTCTTGCGCATGCCAAAGACAGGCCTGCCAGTGCCCGCGAGCGCCGAAATCGCTTTCGAGGGTTACATCCATCCTAATGACGAAATTCAGGAAGGGCCGCTTGGCGAATGGACCGGCTATTATGCCGGTGGCAGCAGGCCCGAGCCTGCTATCCGCATTGAAACGATGATGCATCGTAACGATCCGATCCTGCTGGGCGCCATTCCTGCAGTTCCGCCGAACGACAATACATTCTATCTCGGCACCTATCGCTGCGGCGCTGTCTGGAATCAGCTCGAAGCTGCCGGTATTCCTGGCATCAAAGGCGTCTGGGCGCATGAGGCAGGCGGCAGTCGTTTCTGGCTGACAATCGCCATTGAGACGCTCTATGGCGGACATTCCAAACAGGTTGGCATGGTGGCATCGCATTGCCATGCAGGCGCTTATTGCAACCGCTGGACGATTGTTGTCGATCAGGACATCAATCCAGCCAATATCGATGAAGTCATCTGGGCCATGTCGACGCGCGTCGACACGCGCGAAGACATTGACATAATCGAAGGTGGTTGGAGTTCGGCTCTCGATCCCATGTGTTACGATGGCGATACCGATCGGCGTAACGGGCGTATCATTGTCGATGCGACAAAGCCCTTCCGCCGCCGCAACACATTCCCGATTGTCGCGCGTTCCTCGAAGGAACTCGACGCGCGTATCATGGCAAAATTCAAGGACGATCTGCCCAAGTTCTGAGCTGAGGCTCCGTTCAAAACAGGCAGATCAACTTCAAGATTGGAATAGACTATGGCCGATATTCAACTCACGCTCGCATGCGGCAATTACGAGATCGTGCGTCCACTCAAGGACGGAACGGTCAAACCCGATGGAATCAATCTCACGATTTTGACCGACATTGATTCCAGCACGCGTCATTGGCGCTTTTTGCGAAATCGCGAATTCGACGTGGCCGAATGTTCGGCCTCTTCGTTTTTGCTGGCGAAGGATGCAGGACATCCTGTCGAGGGCATTCCGGTGTTTCTGCATCGCCGCTTCCGGCACGAATTTGTCTTCATCAACAAGAACAAGGGAATTCGCGAGCCGAAGGATCTGATCGGCCGCAAGGTCGGCGTGAAATCCTATCAGGTGAGCGCCATTCTCTGGATGCGCGGTATTCTGGAGCAGGAATATGGCGTGCCGCATAAATCGATTCACTGGTTCTCGGAAATCGATGAGGACGTGCCTTTCGATCCGCCGGCCGATCTGAAGCTCACGCGCCTTGCCGATGACCAGACGCTCGAAGACATGCTTGTGTCGGGCGAATTGGATGCTGTCATCCATGCCGATCTGATCGAGCCTTATGTCAATGAGCACCCCAATGTCGGGCGCCTGTTCGATGATTATAAAGCCGAGGAAATGCGCTATTTCGAGAAAACGCGCATTTTCCCGATCATGCATGTCATGGGCATCAAAAAAGAAATCGTCGAAGCCTATCCCTGGGTGCCGATCACCCTCTATAAGGCGTTCAACAAGGCGAAGGACATTGCGATGAAGCGCATGTTCAATCCGCGCATTGTCCCGCTCGCCTGGTATCGTCATGCCTGGGAAGAGCAGCGCAAATTGCTGGGGCCCGATCCATGGGAATATGGACTGAGCGATGCCAATCGCCACACGCTCGATACGCTGATCGGCTATTCTCATACTCAAGGCATGATCAAGCGCCGGCTGACGGTGGATGAGCTTTTTGCCAATATGTCCGAGGGTCGTAAACGCGGCGGTTTCCGCGTTTGATCTCTTGCGGAGCTGAACATGATCGGACTTGATATTCACGAGCCGCAAAGTCTTGAGGAGGCCTTTTCCCTCCTTGGCGAAGACGATTCAACCGCACGCCCTATGGGCGGCGGAACGGCTCTGATGCTGATGATGAAAGCGCGGCTTTTCAAGCCGTCTGCGCTTGTGAGCCTCGCTAAGGCCGATCCGCGCTTTCATGGCATTCACCTGTCCAGCGATGGCAAGGCCTTCACCATCGGCGCCATGACGACATTTGCAGCCCTTGAGCATCACGATGCGATTGCCAAGCATTTGCCGGTGATCACACAGACAATGGTGACGCTGGCCAATCCGCGCGTGCGCAATGTTGCAACAATCGGTGGCAATCTTGCGCATGCAGATCCTCATCTCGATCTGCCACCAGTCTGGCTGTCGCTGGATTCATCACTTCGCACGATCGGTCCGGCGGGCGAGCGCATAGTGCCGCTCGCAGATTTCTTTGCCGGTTATTATGAAACCAATCTTCTGCCCGGCGAACTCATCATGCAGGTGCATGTGCCTGTCTCGTCTGGCTGGCGGCGACGTTATGTGAAAATCACGACGCGCTCCGCTCATGACTGGCCGGCTGTCGGCATTGCCCTTGGTTTGCAGATGCAGGCCGGGCTCTGCACCGATGTGCGCATTGTCCTCAGCGCTGCCACGGATCGGCCCCTGCGCCTTGAGGCAGCCGAAAACATTCTGCGCGGTCAGAAACTGACGCCGGGCCTCATTGCAGATGCGGCACAGGCGACGGGCGACATTCATATCGAATCCGACAGTCGCGGATCTGCCGATTACAAGGCCCATCTGCTGAAAGTGCATCTGGCGCGCGCGCTACAGGACTTGAGCGAGTAAAGACATGGCGACAATCACAGCAGGTTCGCAAATCGGCCGCTCTATTCCGCGCCTTGAATCACGCGACAAGGTCACAGGGCGCGCGGAATATACGCATCATCTGAAATTGCCGGGCATGCTCTATGGAAAGATTTTCCGTAGCACCATGCCGCATGCCAAAATTCGCAAGGTGGATACGTCGGCCGCTGCCGCTTTGCCTGGCGTTTATCGCGTCGTCACGATTGACGATATTCGCACCGTTATTCCCCATCCTTATTATGGGCCGGCCTTTCACGATCAGCCGGTACTGGCGGACGGCAAGGTGCGCTTTGCAGGCGAACCTGTCGCCGTGGTTCTGGCATCCGATCCTGCGGTGGCAGAAGAAGCTCTGGGCTTGATCGAAGCTGAATATGAGGAATTGCCAGCCGTCTATGATGAGCTGGAGGCTGCGTCCTCGCCCCATCTCGTGCATGATGAATTAAAGCCTGCCGCCACTTTCCCGGATCTGCAGCATCTCAAAGGTCGGCGCGGAACCAATATTGCGCTCGATTACAAAATGCGGCGCGGCAATGTCGAGGCTGCTTTTGCCAGCGCAGATCATGTTTTCGAGCATGAATTTCGCACACAGCAGGTCATGCATGTGCCGATGGAGCCTTTTGTCACGGTGGCCGATGTCGCCAATGGGCAGGCAACGCTCCATACGGCCTCGCAGGGCCCATCTTTTGTGCGCATCGAGATCGCACGACTTCTGGGATGGCCGGAAAATCGCGTGCGGGTGAAAGTCCCCCATCTTGGCGGGGGCTTTGGCGGTAAACTTTACATCAAGCTTGAAGCGCTGGTGACCTCGCTCTCGCTGCTTGTTGGGCGCCCGGTCAAAATTTCTCTCACCATGGAAGAGCAATTCTTCATGGTGACGCGTCATCCCTGCACATTCCGGATCAAAAGTGCGGTGACGAAAGCAGGCAAGATTACGGCGCGTAAATGCGAAGTCTGGTGGAATGGCGGCGCCTATGCCGATATCGGTCCGCGCGTCACGCAAAAGGCCGGGTTCACGTCGGCCGGTCCCTATGACATTGAAAATGTCTGGATCGATTCTTTTGCCGTTTATACCAATCGGCCGCCCTGCGGAGCTTTGCGCGGTTTCGGCGCGCCGCAAACGGCATGGGCCTATGAATGCCACATGGACATGATGGCGCGCGAATTGGGTCTCGATCCTGTTGCGTTCCGCCGGATGAATGTGTTGCGCAATGGTCGTCCGCAAGCAGGCGGAACCGTGATGGAAGATGCCGATATTGAAGCCTCCATGGATTTGGCCCTGGAGCGGATCGGATGGAACGCGCCGCTTGAGCGCACACAGGGGAATATTCGCCGCGGTCGTGGCATTGCGATCGGCTTCAAGGGTATTACGGCGCCGACGACATCGGTGGCGATTGTGAATGTCTATGCTGACGGCAGTTGCGTGCTTTACATCAGCACGGTCGATATGGGGCAGGGCTCCGACACTGTCATGGCGCAGATCGTCGGCGAAGTGCTCAATCTCGATCCTGAAAAGATCAAAGTCATTCATCCCGATACGGATGTGACGCCCTACGATATGGGCACGCTGGGTTCGCGCTCGACTTATCATATGGGCACGGCCGTGCGCCTTGCAGCCGAAGATGCGAAAGCCAAAATCGAAGAGCTGGCGCGCGATCTTGATATGCCGCCCGGCAGCAATCTCCCGGTGGCGGAATTGCTGCGCAAAAAATATGGCATGCAGGCCGGCAATATTATCGGCACAGGCAGCTTTATGCCCGATTATCAAAAGCCCGATCCCGAGACGGGGCAGACGCGCAAGGCAACGCCTTTCTGGGGTGTGGGTGCCAGCAGTGCAGAAGTCGAGATCGATATGGAGACGGGCGAGTTCAAAGTCACCAAGCTCGTCAACATTGCCGATGTCGGTGTGCCCATCAATCCCAAGCTTGTTGAGGCACAACTCTCGGGCGCGGGCATTATGCAATATGGCTTTACGACCATTGAAAACATGATTTTCCGTGACGGCCAGCTCACCAATGGTTCGCTGGCGGATTACAAAATCCCGAGCCTGCTCGACATGCCAAAAGTCTTTGTGAATGAGGCAACCCGCTCGAACCAAAAAGACGGTCCATTCGGCGCCAAGGGCGCGGGCGAGAGCACGACAATTGCCTTGTCTCCCGCAATAGGCAATGCCATTGCCGATGCCATCGGCGTGCATATTCTCGATTTGCCGCTGACGCCGGAAGCCGTGTTCCGTGCGATCCAATCCCTCAAGAGCGCAGGGAGGCATTGATATGAGCAATCAACGCATCGTCAATTTCACCCTGAATGGGGAGAAGTCCACCGCAATCGTCCGGGGCGGGGAGACGCTGGTCGAATTGCTGCAGAACAAATTCGACCTGAAAGGCGCGCGCGAGAGTTGCGGTCAGGGTCTATGCGGCTGTTGTACGGTTTTCGTCAATGGTGACGCCGTTGCCGCATGTCTGACGCTCGCCTGGTTCATCGATGGCGCTGACGTGCAGACCATTGAAGGCCTTGCAAAGGGCGACAAGCTCGATCCCGTTCAGGAGGCCTTTATCGAGGCTGGCGCGTTTCAATGCGGTTTTTGTACATCGGGTTTCATTCTGATGACGAAGAAACTGCTGGCAGAACATCCCGAGCCCAGTGACGAAGAGATTCGCCATTATCTCATCGGCAATCTCTGCCGTTGTTCGGCCTATCCTGAAATCATCGAGGCGGTCCATCTTGCTGCCGCAAAATTGCGTCAGCTGGCGCGGGCCTAGGCTCGCGGATCGAAGCGGAAATCATTGTCAGCAATGGTTTTTTCATCAGCGTCGTGCAGCTTCTAGGCGTTGGGGGAATGGAGTGCTAGTTTTGCGCTCCAAACCGGATCCAAATTGATGAAACGTGTCGTCCAGTTTTCCATATTTGGCCTGGCGGTCCTGCTCGCGCCAAGCCTCGCTCAGGCCCAATCGGCCTGCGCGCGCGCATTGATGATGGCGGGACCCGATATCAGCGGGCCGGGAGAGATTCGGCAAAAGCGCATTCTGGAGCGCGAATGCGAGATCGAGCGGGCAGACGACCGCAACCGTCAGCTTCTCGCGCAGAAACGTATTGAGGCCCGTCAGGCATGGGCCAGCGTTCGTGCAGAGATCAAAACCTGCATCAATGGCAAGCTTGAGCCCGATGGACGAAATATAGAGCAATTGATCGGGCTCGGTATTGCACCTTCCGACGATGCAATCGCGACGTATCGGCGTGAATGTTTCGGCCTGCCGGCAAATGGGCAGGATACGGGCTTTCGTGCACCTGCTGCGTCATCAGCCCCAAATGCGCTCGCACAAAGGCCTGAGAGCGATGGCGCGCCGCGCGCTCAGGGCCAGAGCGATCTGTTGCGCGGTGAGGGCAGCGAAGGTCAGTCATACAGGCCGATGAATGCGTCACCCGGCACGATCATTGTGAACGGCGGGGGTGGTGGATCTGTCATTGTCATGCCAGGTGGCGGCACTCCGCGCAGCGTCAATCTGTTGGAGGCTGCGGTCAATCCTCTGACGGGCACCAAGCGCCTGTGGGAGACATTTAAGGATGAAGGTGGCCTTGCGGTTTATACGGATTTTCATGGATTGAAAATTGACAAGGCTGCAGTCGATCTGCAGGAGGATCGCGTTCATACAACGCGCCTGCAAGTGCCGGCTGCCACGCCGCCGCGCAAATTGCGCGAGGCGCTCAATACGGCCTGTCAGGGCGATGAACGCTCCTGGCTTGTTGCCACCGATCATCGCGGGACGCGTGGTGAATTGCAGACACCCATGCTGACATGCCGTTACGAGACCGATGATGGTGCATCCGATTATCAGGTCTCCATCATTCGCCGGAAATAAAAAAGGCCCGCTCATGCAGGCCTTTTTCTGGCTTCTGCCGATCAATGATGCTCGTCGAGCGCCTTCAGGCCCGGTGCATCGCCGCTGATGGGGAAGAAATCCCGCAACCAGGCGGTGACGACTTCATGAACGCGCCGGTTTTTCTCGGCAAACATGAAATGGTCGGTGCCGGAGAAAAGATGCATTTCAGTCGGCGCTTTCGAGCGTTCGAACATGCGGATTGTCTGCTCGGTGGGCGTGACGCTGTCGACGGCACTATGCAGGAGCAGGGTTGGCCGTGGCGCAATATCGGCAATCACATTTTCGGCGGTGAAATCGAACATGCTCTGCGCCGTATCGACCGGCATGTCCATGATCGATCCCTTCAGAACATGGGTACGCAGTTTTTCAGGAATGGGCACGATGTCATAGCGTGAGACAATCATCGACTTGCCGTGCTTGGCCTTATAGGCGCGCCCATCTTCGAGCATTTTGACGAAGCGCGGGTAATTGTCCCCGTGCTGGCCCTCGAATTTCAGCGCTCCATTGCCCCAGCCCGAGGCGGAAATACAGGCGGCTACACGTTTGTCTGTGCCGGCTGTGTAGACCGCAACCGCCGCGCCGAAAGATGAGCCTGCTACCGCAATGCGGTTTGGATCGACATTGGGAAGCGACTGCAAAAACGTCACGGCATTTCGCGTATCTTCGACCTGTTCGAGGCAGATGAGCCGGCCTTGTTCGCCTTCGCTCGTGCCGCAACCGCGGAAATCGAAGCGCAAGGTGACATAGCCAAGTTTGTTCAGCATGGCACAGGGTGTCACGACATTGCCGGCATGCCGCGTTGAACCAAAACCGTGCAGGACGATGAAAGCAGGACGCTTCTCGCCTGATGCAAGACCCTCAGGCGTGCTCACTGTGCCGGTGAGCTTCAATCCGTCGGATGTAAAAGAAATATCCTGCTCGGCCATGCGTTTTGTCCCTCAAAGATACATGTTTTTCATATGTTCGGCCCGGTAGCGCAGGCCTGCCGCCGCGTCTGGCGGGATGGCTTTGGCAATAAAGCCAATCTCATCCTCAGACAATATGATCGCAGCGGCATCGATGTTTTCAATCAGGCGGCTCATGGTTTTTGTGCCGGGGATTGGAATAATGTCTTCGCCTTGAGCCAGCAGCCAGGCAAGCGAGATTTGTCCCGCCGTACAGCCGCGCTGTTTGGCAATTTCCTCGATCACGCCCACCAGCGCGAGATTTTTCGGCAGATTGTCTGCCGAAAAACGCGGGTGACGCAGCCGCTCATCTTTTTCAGACAAAGAGCCTGGCTGCACGGCTCCGGTGAGCAATCCTCTTCCCAGCGGCGCATAAGCGACAAAGGCGATACCCAGTTCGCGCGTTGTCTCAAGAACCTCTTCCGCTTCCTGGCGGTAGAGGATCGAATATTCGCTCTGGATCGCAGCAATCGGATGGATTTTATGGGCGCGCCGCAAAGTGTTCGGATTGACTTCGCAAATTCCCAGCGCGCGAACTTTGCCTTGTTCGACAAGCCGCGACATGGCGCCGATTGTATCTTCGATCGGCACGGAAGGATCGATGCGATGAATGTAATAGAGATCGATCGTCTCTGTCTTCAGCCGGCGCAGGGAAGCCTCGCATGACGACTGAACCGTTTCTGGACGATTGTCGGCGATCTTGCCGTCCTTACCCGCCAGATTGCCGAATTTCGAGGCAATCATAATTGAATGGCGCACGGCGGCGAAGGCTTTGGCCAGCAATTCCTCATTATGGCCATTGCCGTATTTGTCCGAGGAATCGAACATGGTCACGCCGCGCGCGCGCGCTTCATGCAGCACACGCAGGCCATTGTCTTCATCTGCAGGGCCATATGAACCAGACAGAGACGCGCAACCAAGACCGATCGGAAACGTATCTATGCCGCTGGCACCAATTGGGCGCGGAAGGCGCATTGTTTTTGTCATGCTTGATATGTCTCGCGCACAGGGCAGGAGCGCGGCCTGTGCCGCGCTCCAGAAGTTTGCGTCAGCTGCGCCAAGGCGCCTTCTTGATCACATGCGTCTCCACTTCGAAATGGCTTTCGAAATGGTGCTTGGTGACGTCATGCGCATAGGTCCAGGGCAGCTCGCTGTAGAAATTCATGCGCAGGAAATCCGGGCAATCGACCGGATCGGTGATGACGCTATGTCCGATGCCGCGCGGAATGACCGTCACCGTGCCGGGGCGCGTATCGGCATTGCCGGTTTCCGACATGTCGAGTGCTTTGCCGCGGAACTGGATGCGCACTTCCTCGCTGCGCAAAGCGCGATGGAAGGCGAATTGTTCGCCAATAATATTATAGACCTTGATCTCGAGATGCTTGCCGCGCATCACGGGCTTGGGCTCGCCACTCGTGCCGGCAATTTCCTTGAACAGGTCGAAGGCGCGCAATTTGGTGATGCCGCTCTTCGCCTCGCGCGGGCTGGTTGAGCCGGCGGGGACAAGATCGGCATAATCGCGCTCGAAAATGGTCTCGTCGGTCGGCTTGTCGTCCCAGCAGATCATCCGTTCGATGACGCGATCGCGCGGCGCATTCATGCGGTCTGCCGGTATCTTCCAGTCCGGTCCACCGATGCGGCGCACGGTGAATTTGGTTTCCGAGACCTGATCTTCTTCGGTCATGAAATGGGTGAAGGGCGCATTGACATAAGCAAACCAGCGCAGGCTGTCGGCCGAGCCGCTGGAGCGATGGGCAATGCCTTCGGGAACATGCATAATGTCGCCGGGCGACATTTTATATTCAGCAAATTCCGTCTCGATTGTCGTCTCACCCGCAAATTGCACATAGACCGTGTCGAAATCGACATGGCGGATGAATTCCTGTTGCGCGCCGCAAACGCTTTCAACGCCGATCTTGTGGTCTTTGTTGACGAGAAGTTCGATCCGGTCGTTCGGCTTGGCAAGAAGATCGAAGGCGCGGAACATCGGCAGGGCGCGCGTGCTTTTGCCCGAATTCATCAGGCTGGATTTCTGGCGCTGTGCCCAGGCCGGCAGATAGGACCGCGCGGACGTGTGCCACGTGGTCATGAATTCCTTGGCTTTATTTTGAATGTTCATGAGTTCTTTCCTTCGTCATTTGGGCTGGGTCATGAGGCTGGCCTGCTGAAGCTCAGGCACGAGCGCATCCGGGATTTTGCCGATCTCGTTGACCATGTCGGAAACACGCTCGCCCGCCAGAGGATCGAGGCCGATTTTCAGATTGACGATTTCAGCCAGGAAATCGCGATCTTCCATGCAGCGCAAAAAGGCCTGTCTTAAAATGGCAAGCCGTTCTGCGGGAATGCCGGGGGTCGAGAAAAAAGCAGTTCCGATTTCTGCTGCATTGACGATTGCGCTCATCAAGGCCTTCTGGCGCTCTGTCTTGGCATAATCGAGAACGGTCGGAACATCTTTTAACTCGGGATGCCGCTTTGCTGAAAATTGCGCGAGAATATTGACGCTCTTGTTTTCAATCCATGCCGGGTGGCTTGTCTTGAGCGTGTCCCATCCGGTGCAATGGCCATCCACTTCGCCGCGCTCGACAGCAAGCATGCCTTCAGCCGAGCCTGAATAGCCGCGCACGAGATCGAATTTCGTGCCGAGCACAACATTGGTGGAATTGGGATAGACGGTAATGGCCGAACCCGCGCCGGTGGCGGAGAGGCGTGCTGCCGTCGTAAAGGCCTCGTCGAAGGTCCGTATCGAATTTTTTCTGGTGAAGATCACATTCACCAGCGTGTTGATGCGACCGACCCAGGAAAACTCCGACGATTTGAAACGCTGCACGCCGCTCGTGAGTCTCTCTTCCAGCGGCAATGTGGGGGAGGCGAGCGCCAGGACGGTCCCGTCGCGCGGCGCTTGGCTGAAGACATGCGCAGCCGCCGTCACGCTGCCGGCGCCCGGCATATTGCGCACAACCACGCCAGGGTTCCCCGGAATGTATTTTCCGATGTGATTGGCCAGGGTGCGCGCGTAGAGATTATTGCTGCCGCCGGGCGGGTAGCCGACGATCAGGTCGATGTTCCGGCCTTTGTAAAAGGGGTCTGTATTTGCAAGAGCCGGATGTGCCAGGCCCGCGGCCATTCCGCCTGCCGAAAGCTCCAAAAATCTTCGGCGATCCAATCGCAGCTTGCCCATGATGAAGCCTCCCCCCGTCATCTCGTTCTGTTTTGTTACAATGGCTGAAACTGCACTTTGCAAAAGCGTCGCATGGGCGGCTCCAATTGGGTCTATAAATTTTTCTTTTTCTTGATAATTATTGCCTATAGACCGGGGCGATCCGGAGCCGGGGCTTGCTGCATGTCGCTGAAAATCACCATTCGCCAGCTGGAATATTTCAATCGCATTGTCGCCGCCGGTTCGATCCGCAAGGCTGCCGGCAGTCTTGGTGTAACCCAGCCAGCCGTCACCCAAGCCATCCGCGAGCTTGAATTGTCCTTGGGCGTCGAGCTGATGTTCCGCACCGGGACCGGGATCAGTCTGACCAAACATGGCGATGTCATGTATCGCTGGTCCGCCAATGTTCTGGCGCAAATAGCAGCCGGCATGGATGAGGTGAAATCGCTCGGCAAAGCGGCTGAGCAGAAGCTGGTTGTCAGTGGGCCGACAGTGGGCTCTTCGCGCATCGTCGCGCGCGCAGTGGCGCGTTTCAAGAAGCGTTTTCCGCTGGTCACCGTTTTGCTGAATTCATCCGATCACAGGCATGCGCTGCAGGCTTTGCAGGATGGCGATGTCGATGTCTATTTCGGTCGGAGAATGGATGGCGACGAATATTTCAGGGTGAAATTCGAGCCTTTGTTTCAGGATCGACTGATTCTTGTTTCCGGTTTGAGTGCCGGTCGCAGCACTTCATTGGATCTGGCCATGTTGGCCGATCGTCCATGGGTGATACCGGGTGCAGATTCACAGGTGAGCAGTTTCATTCACGAGATTTTTCGCGATGCGCGCGTGCCATTTCCGAAAAATTACGTCGAGATGAATATTGGCGATCCTTTGTGGGAATATATCAGGGAGACAGGCGCTGTTTCGATCGTGCCCAGCAATCTTGTTGCCAAGGAGATCGAGGCAAAGCGTCTGTTTAATCTGGGCTCGCAACCGGGCTGGATTCTTCCCGAAGTCGGCTTCGGCCTGCCGCGCAAATCTGCCGACAAAGTCCATATCGCCGATTTCATCCAGGAATTGCGCCGCGCCAGCATGCGCCGGCGCAGCGAATTGAAGACCATTCTGACAGGCTGAAGATCAGGCGGTTTCTTTCGCATGCAGAGGACATGCGCCGCGCGATTCCAGATCGATCTGGAATGTCGGATGGGTGATGGAAAAGCGCGATTTCATCAGGCGTGCCGCTTCGGTCAGAAAAGCATCGCCTGGATGGCCGGCTGGGATCACAAGATGGCAGGACAGCGCGACATCTTGTGAGGAAAGCGGCCAGACATGCAGGTCTGTGACGTCGCGCACGCCTGGCAGGCGCATCAGGCTGGCCTTGATCTCATCGAGGTTGCGATCATGCGGGACGGCCGAAAGGATCATGACGGCGGCAGTTTTCAGCACGTTCCAGGCGCCCCAGACAATCACGGCATTCAAGAGAAGGCTCATCGCCGGATCGATCCATGTCATGCCGGTGAGCATGATCACAAATCCGGCGACAACCACGCCGGCCGAGATGGCGGCATCGGCGGCCATATGCAGAAAAGCCGCACGGATATTGATGTCTGTCTTGGAGCCGCCTGAAAACATCCAGGCCGTGACGCCGTTCACCAGCACGCCGCAGGCGGCAACCGCCATGACAAGTGTTGTCGCCACGGGTGCGGGATTGCGCAGGCGTTCGATTGCCTCCACCGTAATGACCCCGACAGCGACCAGCAGGAGCATGGCATTGGCAATGGCGGCCAGAACGGAGCTTTTGCCGAGGCCGAATGTGAAACGGGAATCCGGCTTGCGTTTGGCGAGAGTGACGCCCGCCCAGGCAACAACGAGGCCCAGAACATCGCCCAGATTGTGCCCGGCATCGGCGATCAGGGCCATTGAATTGCCCATCATGCCGGCCGTTGTTTCAGCAAGGACAAAGCCAATGTTCAGGCTCAGGCCAACCATAAAGGCCCGGCCGAAATCCTTCGGCGCATGATGATGGTCGTGCGCATGCGTGTGGCGATGCTTGTGCCCGTGATCGTGGGAATGGTCATGGTGATCATGCATATGGGCTTGCCCCTCATCTCGCCTTTCGCAACGTTTCTTGTGTGTGTGGGGCAGGATGCTGGGGGTCAAGAAAAAATCGGGTCGCGGCGGTAGGTTGCTGATGTCAAGAATGGTTAAGGGCTTCAGCAGGCTCGGCGCGCAAAACCATCAATCATTGCCAGAACAATAGGATAGCCCATGGCCGGCGGCTTTCGCGAAGGGGTTGGATTGGCGTTCCGGGCGATAGGATCCCCGAGGGCGTTGAGCCTTGTTCTGCCTCCAAAAAGAACTTTCTGCCTTTTTTAAAATCGGTTGTTGACTCACCTAGAGGCAGGGTCTAGAAAGCCCCCCACACCGGCGACGGGCTCGGATAACGAGGACTTGTCGCCGCTCTTCCTGCTTCGACATAGGCACAAACCGCCGGGTCATACCGGTGGCGCTTTTGTCCGGTCGAATAGGTTAGAGGCTGACTGCGCTGTTTGACATTTGAATCGGAAGAAAGAGAAACGTGGACGGCGGTGTCCTTGCGAGGTTTTCATCGTGAGATGGGAGCCGAGAAGAGACTATCGACGGTCACGTTTTCAAACACCGGCCGACTATATCTGCTGTGAAGCGGGATGGTTGGCAGTGTTTGGGACTCGTCAAGAGATATAGTGACTAGTCGGGATACAATCTCAAACTACAACTTGAGAGTTTGATCCTGGCTCAGAACGAACGCTGGCGGCAGGCCTAACA
>CAZHOK010000026.1:15160-29524 GCA_964534115.1 uncultured Beijerinckia sp. | reverse complement strand
TCAAGCGCACCATGTGGTCGCGTCGCGCGCAGGAATATGAGGCCAAGATCAATTCGGGAGATCTGTTGCAGATTTCCGAAGTGGTGCGCGATCTCTATCGTTCGGAAGCCCAGCCCGAGCAATCCTATTCCGAGCGTCAGCTCTATGAAGCCGCGCTCGACAGAATGGCGCGCGAGATTGCCGCTGTGCAAAAGCTGACGGAGACCGAAGCTCTCAAGCTGATCGAATCGCAATTGCAGAAAGGCCCGCGGCGTGGCGGCAAAGCCGATGTCGAGGCTGAAGCTGGCGATGATGTTGATGCTGAAAGCGATGCAGATGAGGGCGATGTGGACGAAGCGGCCTGATTGCCGCTTTGTCTGCAGAATTGAAAAAGCCCGGCTTTGCCGGGCTTTTTTGCATGTCCGTCCTAGATCATGGCGCTGACGGCATCGCCGGTATGGCGCTCGATCAGGGCGCGGCGCAATTTTTCGATGGCGCGATTCTCGATCTGCCGGACGCGTTCCTTCGAAATGCCGAGCCGATCGCCCAGAGCTTCGAGCGTTGCACTTTCTTCGGCCAGACGTCGTTCGCGAACGATACGCAATTCACGTTCCGACAGAACGCCCATGGCTTCGCGCAGCCAATTCATCCGCCGGCTCGTATCGATTGAATCGCCGACGCATTCATCTGGAAGCGGTTTGTCATCGACGAGAAATTCGACATGTTCCGTCATCGATGAATTGTCATTCTGGGCAACCGGTGCATTGAGCGAGACATCGGGTCCGGACAAGCGATTGTTCATCAATTCGACATCGGCCTGCGAAACGCCGATCGCCTGTGCGATGGTGGCGAAGATGCGCGAGGGGTCGCCCTGATTGGTGTCGCGCGCCAGCCGTGCGCGCAAACGTCGCAGGTTGAAGAAAAGCGCTTTCTGCGCCGAGCTTGTCCCGCCGCGCACGATGGACCAATTGCGCAGGATGTAATCCTGCATCGAGGCGCGGATCCACCAGGTTGCATAGGTCGAGAAGCGGACCTCGCGTTCGGGTTCGAAGCGGGCAGCTGCTTCCAGAAGGCCGACATGGCCTTCCTGAATGAGATCTGCCGGTGGCAGGCCGTAATGGCGGAAACGCGTGGCCAGAGCGATGACGAGGCGCATATGGGCATGCGCCAGCATGTGAAGGGCACGCTCGTCGCGGTTTTCCTTCCAGCGGACCGCGAGCGCACGCTCTTCCTCGCGCTCGAGGAAGGGCGCTGCCATAGCGGCTTTGACGAATTGTCGCCGGACACCTGCCAATTGCGCCATTTTCGTCTCCTGATAACCTCTCCATGGAATTACGAGAGAGGTTTGGACCCGGATCATCCGCAGCATTTGTCAGCCCAGCGAGGGCGGATGGCCGCAGCCAGATGAGAGAACATCAGCAACCGAAAGAGGATCCCCCCTATGGACCAGCGATTTGTCGATCTTTATGACGAATATACGCACCGCCCACTTGATCGCCGGGTGTTTCTGGAACGGCTCGTTGCCTTGGCCGGTTCCGTGACGGCGGCACAGGCCATTCTGAGTGCGATCGAGCCAAATTACGCACATGCCTCAGTTGTGGCCGCCGATGATCCGCGCATCGGCGCGACATCGCTGGATCTGCCTGCTGCCGAGCTCAAGGGATATCTGGCTTTTCCGAAAGCCAAGGGACCGGAGATTGTTCAGAACCTCGTGATCGTGATTCACGAAAATCGCGGCCTCAACCCTTACGTGCAAGATGTCGCGCGGCGTCTGGCCATTGAGGGCTTCCATGCTTTCGCGCCTGACTTCCTGACGCCTCAAGGCGGCACGCCGCAAGATCCCGATCAGGCGCGCGACATGATCGCCAAAGCGGATATGCCGAAGGTTGTGTCCTCTGCGGCGGCTGTCATTGCCTCTTTCAAGGCGAAATCGCCATCCCTGAAAGTGGGCGCAGTCGGCTTCTGCTGGGGCGGCGGTGTGGTCAATACATTGGCGACGGCAACACCGGCTCTGGATGCGGGCGTCGTCTTCTATGGCGTTGCGCCCAAGATCGAGGATGTGTCCAAGATCAAGGCCAGCCTCATCATGCATCACGCTTCGCTCGATGCGCGCGTGAATGCCACTTTGCCGCCTTATGAAGCGGCATTGAAAGCAGCCAATATCGCTTATCAGCTCTACATGTATGAGGGCGTCAATCACGCCTTCCACAATGAAACGAGCGCCGAGCGCTATAATGATGTGGCAGCCAAACTGGCCTGGCAGCGCACCGTCGATTTTTTCAAGGCAAAACTTGCCTGATCATTCGACGACAATCTTGTAACGCTCTTCGGGCCTGAGCACCGCACCGGTCTCAAGTCCGTTGAGCAGCAGGAATTGTTCAACCGGTTTTTCCGACACGGCCATGCGCTGTGCGAGCGTGGCTGGCGTGTCGCCTGCAATCGCTGTGACAATGCGGATGCGCAGCGGGCGCACGCGCTGCGCATCTTCTGTTTCGAGAGGCCGGAAGCTCTCGATCGATTCGATAAAGCGTGCGTCCATGGCCGGCGACAGATTGCGCGTGGCAAAAATCAGTCGATAGACATCGGCGCCAAAACGCATGACAGCCACGCGAAAATGCCATTCGCCGCCGCGTGCGCGACCCAGGGCTGCCTGAATGCCGTTCAGGCTTGTTGCGCGAATGGAGCTTGTATCGATTCCATCGATCCAGCCTGAACCGAGATAGGTTTCGAGACTGGTCGAGGCAGGCAGTTTCACATTGTCGAGGCGCAAGGCCTGGGCGCCGCCGGCAGCCAGGCCAAGCAGGGCTTGGGTCGAATTTTCAAGCACAAAACCTTCGGGCGCCGTGAAGCTGAACCCCAGTTTTGGATGAATGAAACTGCGCCCGCGCACGAAACCTTCATTCGGATCGTCGCCGAAATCGATCCCGTCGATTGCATTAAAATATTCTTCTCGTCCGCCTGCACCGATTCCAGGTGCTCCATGCTGTCGCGCAGCTGCAAGCGCCTGACGCACGCGTTCGGGCGTCGAGGGATGCGTCGCCAGAATATCGGGCTGTTCTTCTTGTCCCCTCTGGCCGAATAAAGCGGCACGCAGATTGGCCGAGCGTCCCAGCGATGTCAGGAAACGCGCCGCGCCATAGGGATCGTAGCCGGCTGCCGCAATCATGCGCACGCCGATCTGGTCGGCTTCCAGTTCCTGCTGTCGCGAGAAACTCGCCAGCGATCGGCGGCCTGAGGCCTGCACTTCCTCGCCTTTCTCGCGGCTCTGGATCAGAGATGCTGCGCGCGAAATCACTTGCGCATTTTTCTCAAGTTCGGCGCGCTGGTTGGCGTGTCGTGCGGTGACATGGGCAATTTCATGCGCCATCACCGCCGCAATCTCGGCAGAATCATTGGCCAGAGCCAGCAGGCCGCGCGTGACGTAAAGATTGCCTGAGGGCAGAGCAAAGGCATTCACGGCTTGCGTGTTGAGAATCGTCACGCGATAGGCGTCGCCCTTGCTTTCGGGTGTTTGCGCCAGTCGCGCAAGAATGCCGTTGAGATAGAGCTCTGCCGCAGATGAGCGATATTCCCCGCCAAAGAGAGCCACAAGCCGGCGATGTTCTGTGGCGGCAGGCGTATCGCTGCCTGTGGTGCGCGGGGCGGCTGTGGGAACGGCCGGCAATTCGGGCTTGCGTCCACCTGGATCGAGCGCCGCGCATGCCGAGAGCAACAGGCCGAGGGCTGTTGCTGCAGCCATGCGCAGGCCGGTCCGGGGCAGGGTGAAAAATGGCGGGGCGACATTCATGGCCGATCAGCGCCCCGACATTTCCACGGCGACGGGCCCCACGATCTCAATTTGGGGGCCCGGACGCATGTGCAAATGCCCGCGAACCCGCAGGGTGCGACCTGCGAGTTGATCGGGGTTCAATCCAGCGGCGGAAAAGGCTTTTGCCGCTCGCCTGTCGAATGTGACGCTCAAATCCATGCCTTTGGCAGGTCCAAAGTCGAGATAGAACCGGGTGGAGGTCTGGCCCAAGCGCAAGACCCGCCCCTCTACTATAACGAATTCTCCAGCGCGTGCCTTGAGCGCGTCGGGATCATTCGCCGCCAGGATCGAATAAACCGGATCAGCCCAGAGACCAAGTTTTGCCTCCCGCGCCCGTGCTTCGGCTGCGTAGAGGTCGGGCGCACAGGCCATTCTGACCGGGTCGGCCCGCACGAGCCCCAGACCCACAAGCCAGTTTGCGACATCCTGGCCGGCGCCTGTGCGCAGCGGGGCCGTGATACGGCCCCAGCGGTCAGCCGCGCCGGCGCTTTCATGGATGAACAGGATTTTGCCGGAAAGAAAATGGGCAAGTTCGATACTGGCGGCCCTCATCTTCTGCGCGCCCTCAGGATTTGCCGGAAAGGGGGCGAGGCCCTCTGGGCGCAAAAGCATTTCATCGCTCAGGGCGATTTCCAGCCGGGCATTGACGGAGACGGGTTCCCCGGCCCGGGTAAAACGGCCATCGCAGGCCTGACCGGGTCCGATCAGGCCGAAAGCGGCGAGCAGGGCGCCTGCCAGAGAGATGGCGCTTGAACGCCGCTGCCCTTTGCGCGAATAGTGCGCTCGCGCGCGTCCCGGTAGCTCAGCAGGATAGAGCAACGGTTTCCTAAACCGTAGGTCAGGGGTTCGAATCCCTTCCGGGACGCCAGTCTCTTCGGACATTGCAGGTGACCAAAAGCCAAGAGCTTAAGCGCCCTGCGTCGGCGCGGCAATTTAAGTCCGCCACAAGGGTGCGCCGAATGTTCCCGGATGTTTTGCAGGCGTTTTGCTTTCCTGCGGCGTCAGGCGGGCGGTTGCAAGATAGCTTGTCGGAATCTCAAGCTGCCAGATCATGCCGCCGGGCGCGAAGTCGAATGTGACTTTTCCCTCAAGGGCATTGGCGACGATCCGTTTGAGAACCTTGTGACCGAACCCTTCATACTTGGGTGGCGAGACTTTCGGTCCGCCGCTCTCCCGCCAGGACAGGCACAGAACCGGACTTTCTTCCGCAGGCTTGATGGACCAGTTCAAATCGATTCTGCCGCGATGGTTCGACAGAGCTCCATATTTGGCGGCATTGGTCGAAAGCTCATGAAGCGCCAGACCGATGTTTTGCGCAGCTTGCGGTTTCAGCATGACGTCCGGACCTTCGATGAAAATGCGCGACCCTATCAGATCCTCGAATTGAACGAGCTGCGACAGAACGAGATCGCGCATGGATGCGCCATGCCAGTCCTGGACAACGAGCAGATCCTGCGCGCCGGCCAAAGCCTCAAGCCTGGCTGTGAAACGCCGCTCAAAGTCTTTGGCTGTCCCGCCCGCCGATGCACTCTGGCGGGCCATGGCCTGAATCACCGCAAGAAGATTTTTCGATCTGTGCTGGACTTCGCACATGAGCATATGCACATGCGTTTCGCGTTGCTTGCGCTGGGTAATGTCGCGTGCGATCCCGACCATGCGAATGGGGCTATCATGTTCAAACAGGCAGCGTCCCCGCGCAGCAATCCATCTGTCCTGCGCTGCATGTCCGGCGCCCCGAAGGCGGAATTCTGTCGCATATTCGCCGTTGCCGGAAGGATCGGTGGCGGCTTTGGCCGCATCGCGCATGCCTGACAGATCCTCTGGATGAATGAGACTATCCAGCATGTCCTGCGTCACAGGATCATGTTGCGCAATGCCAAACAGATTGCGCATCCTTATGTCCCAGATCATTTCACCGGTGAGAAAATCCACTTCCCAAACACCGGTCTGGCCCGCTTCCAGCGCCAGTTCCGTTCGCACCAGAGCCGTCTGCAATGCGCGCTCGGTGTTTTTGCGCCAGGTAATATCCGTCCCGCTGACGACAAGGCGCATGATGCGCCCCTCCTCGTCACGCAGCGGCGCAATTTGGACGTCGAGCGTCGCGCGCGCGCCCTCAGGCTGGAGCGCTATTGTGGCATCGTAGCGGATGGTCTCCCCTGCAGCCGCGCGCGCAATGCAATGCTGGAGCTGTTTCTGCGCGTCCGTAGACCAGCCCCACCATGGGCAGTCCCAGAAGAATTGACCGATGACATTGCTGCGCTGCAGGCCTGCAGCCTCAAGCGGTGCCCGATTGACCTCCAGCATTTTGCCCCCCGGATCGAGGACGGCGACAAAGGCCGAAAGATTGTCGAGCACATCGCGCAGCATCTGCGCGCCGTCAGGCGTCCCTTCACGTGCAAGGAAACCGGCATCGGCGTTCATGCAGACCTTTCGGATAGGAGGCGCATCGATCACGGTTGTTGCCAACATATGCGGAGCCGATCGGTTCCCCAATTTGCAGTTTCAGATTTGTGAAGATTCCTCCAACCCTCATGAATCGTGCGGCTTGGAACGATTGCTCTCCGGCAGACGTTGCATCGCAGGCTGAACGGATTTGGTTAATGTCCGTCGTGCTGCCCGGAAAAGGCTTGAGCGCCGCCGGAGAATGCGCTGATGAGTTGCAATCGAATGGAAGCGAAAAATTTCGTGATACGAGAGCCAATTCTTTCCCACCAGCGAAATGGGGCTGCAGAGCCGAGGCTCAGCCTGGATGCGCAGGCGCAGATTGGGCGTCGCCTGCGGATCATTTTGACAGGTGATGGCGAACCCACACCCGATCGCCTGCAGGCATTGCTCGCGCAGATCGATGCACGGCTGACGGCAAACGAAGTCGGCTAGCGGATTTCTTCTCCATCTGGTTCGACGCTGTCGAAAGATTATGGCTCCGGCATGCGCTTGTCGTGGAGCCGCAATTTTTCGAGAATTTTGTGGGCAAGCGGATAGCGCTTGTCCTGCGTCACCGCATGGGCTTTTCCCGGCGCACGAACGAGATTGATTTCGCGTGTGTGCCAGGCTTCCAGACCCGGCCTGTGAGCAACGCTGATCACGGTGGCGGCAGCCAGTTCTTGCTTGAGAAAATCCATCACACGCGCCTGACTGAGTTCATCCAGTGCGGACGTGGCCTCATCCATGATGATCATATCGGGTGGGCGGATGAGAAGTCGCGCAAAGGCAATACGCTGTTGCTCGCCAACCGACAGAATGCGGCTCCATTGCTCGTCTTCATCAAGTCGCTCGATCAGATGCCAGAGCCCTGTTTTGCGCAAGGCCTCGCGAATCTTCCAATCCTCTTCGGGCTGTCCGCTTGCGGGATAAAGCAATGCGTGCCGCAATGTTCCCAGCGGAATATAGGGGCGCTGCGGCATGAAAGCGATTTCAGCGCCTTCAGGACGCAGGATGCGTCCCGATCCCCAGGGCCACAGGCCGGCCATGGCGCGGATCAGCGTACTCTTGCCCATGCCCGACTCGCCTTTGACCAGAATTTTTTCACCCGGTTCGATGACGACTTCTGCATCGGCAATCAGCAATTTTCCGTTGCGTTGCGCGATGGAGAGATTCTCGATCCGCATATTGGCGTCCGGGCTCGTACCCGATGTAATCATGCCGTCGGCAGCTTTGCCGATACTCGTATCGATTTCGGCAATGGCATTGAGCAGAACGCCGACCCGTTGCGAGGATGCATTCCATTCCGCAAGCCTGATCGCATTGTCGACGAGCCAATTGAAAGCCGTCTGCACCTGCATGAAAGCGGCTGTCACCTGCATCAGCTCGCCCAAAGTCATCGAGCCTGACAAATATTTCGGGGCGCCCATCAGCAAGGGTGCAACCGGGGCGAGCACAGTGTTGGCGTTGAGAACCCAGGTCATTTTCGCCTGCTGGGCGATCACGCCGAGCCAGCGTTTGACGAGATCGGCGAAGGTCTCATCGAGCCTTGCCTTTTCATCCTCATCGCCGCCGATCAAGGCAATGTTTTCTGCACTTTCACGCACACGCGTCAGCTCATAACGAAATTGCGCCTCAGCCGCATTTTTCTCATCCACGCAGGCGATCAGCGGACGACCGATTTTCACCATCATCGTCGATGCAATGAGCGAATAAAGAATCGCAACCCAGACCATATAGCCCGGCACATGGATCTGCTGGCCTCCCAGAGAGAGGGCAATTCCGCCGCCGACGCTCCAGAGAATACCCAGGAAAGCGATGCCAGACAGAATGGCGCTTGTCAGGCCGATGGCGAAATCGACGACAGGTTCGGTTGCAAGTCGCGTATCTTCGCCAATTCTATATTCGGGGTTGATGTCATCGCCGCCGACAATGGTGAGCTGATAGAATCTGCGGTCGACAAACCATTCATCGATGAGGCGGCGCGTGACCCATTGGCGCCAGCGCAACTGCAGGCGCATGCGGATGTGGACCATGAGAACCGAGAGCAGGGCGGTCGCCAGCGCCAGCGCGCCAATCAGGCCGACGCCGATCAGGATCTGTCGGCTGTTGCGCGCATCGAGCGCGTCGAAGAAAAAGCGGTTCCATTGGTTCACGCCAAGCTGTGTTGCCAGCATAAGCAGAACAAGAGCGAAAACACCCGCGCTCAGCAGCCAGGCCTCACGGCGTTTTTCTCGGCGCCAATAGCCGCAGGCAAGGCGCAGGAAGCGGCGCATGGCGATTTTGCGAGCGCCGGCTTCGTCGGCGGCCAGATCCGTTTCCGGTTGCGGCTTCTGCATGATCGCTCCGGCGCCGGGCATCTTGCCCGGCTACCGGTGAATGGCGGCTTGCCGCCTGCGGTTCCTTCACTCTTGTGCGGAGCCGCTCACTAAATGACGCGTCAATCCTTGGCGCGTTCGACGTAGCTGCCGTCTTCCGTCTGGACGACAACACGCGTGCCGGTCTGAATGTGCGGCGGCACCATGATGCGCGCGCCATTGGAAAGCTTGGCCGGCTTGTAGGAGGAAGAGGCCGTCTGGCCTTTCATCGCCGGTTCGGTTTCGGTGATTTCGAGCGTCACGCGCGCGGGCAGCTGGATCGCCACCGGAACGCCGTTGAACAGCGACAGAATGACTTTCATGCCTTCTTGCAGCCATTGCGACTGGTCGCCGAGGATGTCTTCGGAGACTTGGAGCTGTTCATAGCTCTCGTCGTTCATGAAATGATAGCCTTCTCCGTCCTGGTAGAGGAAGGAGAAGTCGCGGTCTTCGACGAAGGCACGCTCGACCTGTTCGGTCGTCTTGTAGCGATCCGTGGTCTTCACGCCATCGGAGAGGCGGCGCATGTCGATCTGCGTCGTCGGCGTTCCCTTGCCGGGATGGAAGCTTTCGGCGGACAGGACAACATAGAGCTGACCATCCTCGCGCTCGATGATATTGCCCTTGCGGATCGAACTTGCGATGACTTTCACGGAAACGTCCTTGAGTTGATGAGCGGCGCGGGGCGGAATATGCATCAGCCCTTGGTCGGGGCGCATGTATAGCGATCTGGCGGGGAATCGCCAGCCCCTTGAGCAGAAGGACGTCTGCCTAATCATGAGTGTCGAGGGTCCGCCCGGCTCGTCTCCCTGGTGGGAGAAGGGCATTTATGCCGATCGTCGCCCCCGTCTGATGGCGAGGGCGCGCATCCGTGCGGCTGTCAGATCCTGGTTCGAGAGCCGCGATTTCGTGGAAATCGAGACTGCCGCCCTGCAGACGAGCCCGGGCAATGAGGCCCATATCGGCGCCTTCGCCACCGAATATTCCACCCCGGCCGGGGCACGGCAGCGCTATTTTCTCCATTCCTCGCCGGAATTTGCCTGCAAAAAGCTTCTGGCGGCGGGCGAGACCCGTCTTTTCTCGTTCGGCCATGTTTTTCGCAATGGCGAGCGCGGCCCGCTTCACCACCCCGAATTCACCATGCTGGAATGGTATCGGGCCGGCGAGACCTATGACGTTCTGATTGATGATTGCGCCGCCCTTTTGGCCGCAGGCGCGCAAGCTGCCGCCTGCCGGGCGCTCGAATGGCGCGGCTTGTCATGCGACCCCTTGGCCGCCCCCGAGCGCCTTTGCGTCCTCGACGCCTTCCAGCGTTATGTGGGCCTCGATCTTGAGCCGCTGCTTGAAGATCGCGAGGGACTGGCGCGCGCCACAGCGCGCCTTGGCCTTCGTGTCAGCGCCGATGATGGCTGGTCCGATCTCTTCAGCAAGATTCTCAGCGATCGCGTCGAGCCCAAACTCGGGATTGGGCGCGCGACAATTCTGGATCTCTATCCGGTGAGCGAGGCCGCTTTGGCGCGCCCTGCTGCCGATCCCAGATTTGCCGAGCGTTTCGAGCTTTATGCCTGCGGGGTCGAGCTTGCCAATGCCTTTGGCGAATTGACCGATGCGGCCGAACAGCGTCGCCGTTTTGAGATTGCCATGGCCGAGCGCCGGCGCATCTATGGCGAGGACTTCCCCATCGATGACGATTTTCTCGCCTGCCTTGCCCATATGCCGCAGGCCAGCGGTATTGCGCTTGGCTTCGATCGTTTCGTGATGCTGGCCACCGGGGCACGGCGCATCGAAGATGTTTTATGGACGCCCGTTGCAGGAGCAGGCGATTGAGCGGCGCCATCCATCAGATTGACGATCTTCTCGCCAAGGGACTCGTCCGCCCGCAGGATGCGCCTGCTCTGGCAGAGCTCACCCAGCGCTATGCTTTGGCCATCACGCCCGCCATGGCGGCGCTGATCGATCCCAACGATCCGAACGATCCCATTGCCCGCCAATTCGTCCCCGATCTGCGCGAGGCCGAGGCTGGCCCGGAAGAATTGCCCGATCCGATCGGCGATCATGCGCATAGTCCGGTTGAGGGCATTGTGCATCGTTATGCAGACCGCGTTCTGCTCAAGCTTTTGCATGTCTGCCCGGTTTATTGCCGGTTTTGCTTCCGCCGCGAAATGGTCGGGCCGGGTGCCGAACAAATTCTCAGTGCCGACAAGCTGGCAGCCGCACTTGCCTATATTTCGGCGCATGCCGACATTTGGGAGGTCATTCTGACGGGTGGCGATCCGCTTGCCCTTGCGCCGCGCCGCCTTGCCAAAGTCATGCAGGCAATTGGCGAGATCGAGCATGTCAGAATCGTGCGCCTTCATACGCGCGTGCCCGCTGTCGATCCCGCCCGCATCGATTCAGCCATGATTGAGGCGCTGAAATCCTCCGGCAAGACTGTCTATGTCGCGCTTCACGCCAATCACCCGCGAGAATTAGGCGATGGGGCGGCAGCCGCCATCGCGCGGCTTGTGGATGCGGGCATTCCGATGGTCAGCCAGAGCGTCCTGCTCCAGGGCGTCAATGACGATGCAGCCATTTTGGCCGCGCTGATGCGCCGTTTCGTCGAATTGAGAATCAAGCCCTATTACCTCCACCATCCCGATCTTGCGCCGGGCACGTCGCATCTGCGCGTCAGTCTTGAACGGGGCCGCGAATTGGTGGCGGCCCTGCGCGGCTCGGTGTCGGGCCTCGCCCAGCCCGCCTATGTGCTCGATATCCCCGGTGGCCATGGCAAAGTGCCGGTCGGTCGCGATCATCTGGAGGGCGACCGGGTGCGCGATCATGCCGGCCGGCTGCATGCCTATCCGCAGCAGGCCGCAAGAAAACCCGATTTGCAACGCTAATGCGCTGCTCAGGCTTGAGCCGCGCGCCCGCACAGGGCCTAAATGGCGCAACCATGCGAATCACCCGGGCAACATGCTGAAACGAACCCTCCTCCAAGCGCTCTTCTTCCTAGGCGTTGCGCTGCTTCTGAGCGGGCCGGCGCAGGCCCAGACCCCTTCCGCGCACCAGCGCCTCGATTCCGTGCGCGCCGAGCTGGATCAGATCGGCAGCGCTTTGCGCCGTCCTGAGCTGAAAGATTCCGAGTTGGCAGCGCGCCGCGCCGATATCGAGCCGCTGGCCATGACGATCCAGGAGATCGTCGCGCAGATCGAACCGCGCGTCGAATCCATCAGGGCACGGCTCGAACAATTGGGCCCGAAAGGCGAGCGCGAAGATGCGGCGATAGAAGCTGACCGCGCCGAACAGCAGAAAAGTCTCAATGAGGCCGATGGCCTGTTGAAACGCGCGCGCGCCATTGGCATCGAGATTGAGCAGGCCAAGGCACTGGTCTCGGAGCGGCGGCGCGATCTTTTCGCCCGCGCTTTATTTGCGCATTCCTCCAGCATTTTGAGCCCCGATCTCTGGCTGGCGGTATTTGCAGAAATACCGCGCGACATGCGCGCTGCAGGCGTGATCGGCGGCGATTGGCTCTCGGGTGCAGGCATGCGTCTCGAAGGCTGGCGCGGCATTTTGTTTTTCGCCATTCTGGCGGCCATCGCCTTTGGCTATGTGGTTGCGGCGCGTGTTGCGCGCGGTATTTTGCGGCGGGCTCCCGATATTTCCGATCCCACCCGTCTGCAAAAAGTACTGGGTGCGCTTTGGGTGGCAGCCGTCACAGCGCTCGTCCCCATTATTGTCGCGCTTGCCGTGGCGCAGGCGCTGCGCAGTTTCGATCTGATCAATGCGCGTCTTGAGCCGCTTCTGTCTGCCTTGGTGGAAACGGTGCGCCGTGTGGCCATTGCAGCAGGATTGGCGCGCGGCCTTCTTGCGCCCTTGCGGCCGACATGGCGTCTGCTCGATCTCAGCGATGGGGTGGCATCGCGTCTGACGGCGCTGGTCATGGGTGTGGTCGCTATCGTGTCGCTGATGAAAGTGACCGAGGCGATCAACGAGCTGATTGCAGTTTCGCTGCCGGTCGCTGTCGCCGTGCGTGCGACGGGTGCTTTGTCGGTAGCTTTGCTGATGGCCTTTTCGCTCAAAGGCATTGCCGGCCCGCCAGAGGAAAGCGATGAATGTCTGGGCCCGCGGGTTGCACCTGCGCGCGATTGGTATGGTCCTTTGCGTTTCGTGGCCTGGATCGCCATTGTCATGACGATTGGCGCCGTTCTGATTGGCTATGTTGCCTTTGGCGCCTTCATTGCCGAGCAGATCGTCTGGCTGACCTTTGTCGGCGCCATGGCCTATTTGCTCGTCATTCTCGCCAATGAAGGTTTCGAAATCGCCCTTCGTCCGCCTTCGCGTCCAGCGCATGTGCTGATGACAAGTCTTGGGCTGCGGCGTGAATCGCTTGCGCAGATGGCAGTCCTTCTGTCGGGCCTTGCCAGCGTTTGCATCGTTCTTGCTGCAGCACTCGTCATTCTGGCCCCATGGGGTATTGAATCCGACGATATGCTGGACAATCTCCGATCGGCTTTTTTCGGCTTCAAGATCGGCGATGTCACGATTTCCCTTTCGAGCATTGTGCTGGCGATCCTGTTTTTCGGCTTGGCGCTTTTCGCCACGCGTGCTGTCCAGAACTGGCTTGAAAATCGTTTCCTGCCGCGCACGCAGCTCGATACCGGCCTGCGCAATTCGATCCGCACCAGCGTCGGCTATGTGGGATTCATTCTCGCCGCTGCTTTTTCGCTCGGCTATCTGGGTCTCTCCTTTGAGAAACTGGCGATTGTGGCCGGCGCCCTGTCTGTCGGCATCGGCTTTGGTCTTCAATCCATCGTCAATAATTTTGTCTCCGGCCTGATTCTTTTGTGGGAGCGCGCGATCCGCGTCGGCGATTGGGTCGTTGTCGGCGATGAGCAGGGCTATGTCCGGCGCATCAACGTGCGCTCGACAGAGATCGAAACATTCGATCGGGCGACCATGATTGTACCGAATTCGAATCTGGTGACCGGCGTCGTCAAAAATTGGGTTCGCACCGACAAGGTCGGCCGCATCAAAGTGCCGATTGCCGTCAATCTTCTCGCCGATCCCGGACATGTGCGCGATCTGCTGATTGAAATTGCCAATGGGCAGGATCTTGTCGAAAAAATTCCCGCGCCCACGGTCATGTTCATTTCCATGACCGAAAACATGCTGAAATTCGAACTCATCTGCTTCGTTGCCGATGTCGAAAAATCCGCGCGTGTGAAGAGCGATTTGCAATTTGCCATTCACGCGCGCTTCAAGGAGGCCGAGATCGGCATTTCACCGCCCAGCGCGCCGCCCGCGCCACCTGCCATCGTCAATATTGGCGGGCTTGAAAAGCTCGCACCGCTACTCGATCAAAACAAGAAATAAAGGCCCCGCAATGCTCATTCGTTCGCTTGCCCTGATTTCCCTTTGCGCTGCTGCGCTCGCCGGCTGCTCTTCTGCGCCAATCGGTTTTACAATGTCCGGCGAGCCGGGTTTTTACAAAAAACTGACAGCGGAAGCCGCAAAGGTCGATGAGGCGGCGGCACGCGACATGATTTCGATTTATCGCACCAATCAGGGCCTGTCGGCGCTCAAAATAGATCCCGCGTTAATGCGCGCAGCGCAGGAACAGGCTTTGGCTATGGCGCGCGCCGATCGCATGAGCCACGACATTGGCGGCTCGTTGATGTCGCGTCTCCACGGCCAGCTCGATCACACGCGCGGGGTCGAGAATATTTCGGCCGGCTATCACACGCTGGCCGAGGCTTTTTCGGGCTGGCGCGAGTCGCCGGCTCACAACAAAAACATGCTCAATCCGCAGATGCGTCGCAT
>CAZHOK010000026.1:0-15150 GCA_964534115.1 uncultured Beijerinckia sp. | reverse complement strand
CATTGCAACCGCCTATGTGCCGCAATCGAAATACAAGGTCTATTGGGCGCTGATCCTGACCGATTGATCAGTTTTTGCGGGCAGCCTGCAGTCGGGCGACCAGCGGCAACAGCAACATGCGCGGCGCGATGCGGGCGAAAAATGCGCTTGCGCCGTTGAGGGGGCCGGGGAAAATCGTGCGGTGCCCGGCCATCATTCCGCGATAGCCGGCTTGCGCCACATCGCGCGCATTCATCGGGCGCAGCATTTTGAACAAGGTCGCATCGAGACCCGCGCGCGCCTGAAAGCCGGTCTTTGTCGGTCCGGGGCAAAGCACGCTGACGCTCACGCCGGTTTCTTTCAATTCCTGCGCAAGCGCTTCGCCGAAGGAAAGCACGTAGGATTTGGTGGCGTAATAGACGGCCATATGAGGGCCGGGCAGGAAAGCTGCGACGGAGGCCACTTGCAAAATGCGCCCGCGCACCGACACGAGGTGAGGCAGAAGGCGCAAGGTCAGATCGGTGAGGACACGGATATTGAGATCGATCATGCCGATTTGTTCCGCACGGTCGAGCCTGTGCGCGCTTCCATGCAGGCCGTAGCCCGCATTATTGACCAGAATATCGACCTGCGCCCCGGCAGCCTCCAGGCTGGCAAGAAGTTTGTCGACGGCCTGCGGCTGCAGGAGATCGCAGACAATCGTCAGCGGGCGAGGCGCACCCGATGCCGCAATTTCCGCGGCCAAGGCATCGAGCCGGTCCTGACGCCGCGCGACGAGCGCCAGATCATGCCCTGCCGCAGCCATGATGCGGGCCAGTTCCGCCCCGATCCCCTCCGATGCGCCCGTGATGAGTGCCAGTCTGCGGCTGTCCGCCATTGCATGCTCCCTTGCCTGTAGCCTGCAATCTAGAGCTTTGGCGTCAGATCGGCATCAGCGCCGCGGCGAAAGTCGGGTACAAGATCGGCAAAAAGTTATTTTTTTGTTGCATGACAATGATTTGCAATGAAATTGACGACGGTCACGTCTCCGTTTCGCGCAGGCAGGACGCGCTTGTGGCTCGGGTCTTGTGTCTCTAATCTGGCGTTGTTTGCTGCAGTGCAGCAACCAATATTCGGCCGAGCTATTGCGCAAGGCGAGGTATTTGATGAACCGTCTGGGCAAGACGATCGAAGATCTGAACCTTTATCGTCGCCGGTGGCTGACATCCGGTGCTGCGGATTCTGGCCATTCTCCGGCCGATCTCGTCGAGATCGCTGATTTCGGTCACAACCCGGCCCGGCTGCGCCTCTTGGCTTTCGTGCCTGACGATCTGCCGCCCGCGCCCGCGCTTGTCGTGGCGCTGCATGGATGCAGCCAGACGGCTGCCGCCTATGGCATAGGCTCAGGCTGGTTGGCGCTGGCGGCACGGGAGGGCTTTATTCTTTGCCTGCCCGAACAGCGGGGCGGCAATAATTCTCATCAATGTTTCAACTGGTTCAGCGCACGCGATACGGCGCGGGGCAGCGGCGAGGCCGCCTCCATCCATGCCATGACGGAGCATCTGGCTTTGGTTCATGGCGTTGACCGGCAGCGGATTTTCGTCACGGGCCTGTCGGCTGGCGGCGCCATGGCGGTGAGCATGTTGGCTGCCTATCCCGATGTTTTTGCGGCCGGTGCGGCCATTGCAGGCCTCTCCTATCGTTGCGCCACAGGTGTGGGCGCGGCGCTGGAGGCCATGGCCCGTGGCGACCGGCGCAGCGGCCCGCAGGCGGCGGATGCCGTGCGCACAGCCTCAGGCCATGTCGGGCCCTGGCCGCGGCTCTCCGTCTGGCATGGCACGCAGGATGAAACCGTCACGCAGGACAATGCCCGCGCGCTCGTGCGCCAATGGCGGCATTTGCATGGTTTCCGCGCCGCTCCCACGCGAGAAGAGCGCGTCAATGGTCAGCGCCGCCGGGTCTGGAGCGATGCGGCCGGGCGAGATCTCATCGAGCAATATATTGTCGAGGGGCTTGGCCATGGCGCGCCCCTGGCGCAAAGCACCCTTGGCCTGCCCGGCCCCTTCCTGCTCGAGGCCGGTATTTCCTCGACGCGGCGCATCGCGGAATTCTGGGGCCTGCTTCCGCCCCGGCCATCATCCCTGCGCCGACTGCTTGCCGGCGTTGCACCCGCCTGAGAGTGGGACTGGAAAAAATGGCGCAGACGCCGACATAAGAGGCAGTCTCATGCAGGATCATTCCAGGATCATTCCATGTCCAACAAGCCGTTTGCCTTCACACTCACCGATGCGCAATGGCGCCAGCGCCTGACGCCCGAGCAATATCATATCATGCGCAATCACGGCACGGAACGGCCGGGCTCCTGTGCCTTGCTGCATGAAAAACGCGCCGGCGTTTTTTCCTGTGCCGGCTGCGACCAGCCGCTCTTTGCCTCGAAGCTGAAATTTGAAAGCGGCACGGGCTGGCCGAGTTTCAACGATCCCATCCCCGACAGTGTCGAGATCGAAGTCGATCGCAGCTATGGAATGGTGCGCACGGAGGTGCATTGCTCTTCCTGCGGGAGCCATCTCGGTCACGTGTTCGAAGATGGCCCGCCGCCCACAGGCTTGCGCTATTGCATCAATGGAATTGCGCTGAATTTCAAACCCGATTGAGCTTCATGCGCGCATGGGTGCGATGACTTCCGCGCCGATGCGCTCAATATTTTCGACATTGGGCAAGAGCTTCAGAAGAAGCAGTTCGATGCCCATGTCGTGGAAGCGCTGACATTGACGGCGGACATCCTCGGGGCGGCCCATGCACCCGGCGCGCGTGGCAGGAATCATCCGCCGTTCGATCTTGCGTGTGTCGGGATCGGGATCGTATTTGAAGATCTCCGAGATCGTATGGTTGAAAGCCGTCTCGGCATCCTCGCCCAGCGCCAGAAACGGATTGAGCGCATAGCGCACTTTGCGGCCGGTGCGGGCGGTGCGCTTTTCCATATCGGCGATGGAAGCTTCCAGCGAGCGCATGACATCATCCGTCGATGTCGCTTCTTTCGGAAATTCTGCAAACCACCAGTCGCAATGTTCGGCAATGAAATCGCGACCGCGATCGCTGGTTGAGACAGAAAAAATTTCCGGACCCTGCTGTGTGCGCGGCTTCAGCAGCAATTGGCCTTTCTCGACATTGTAATGATCGCCGTGCTTCGTATAGGTCTCGTTGCTCCACAGGCCACGCATAATGTCGATGAATTCGATTGTCCGGCGGTAGCGTTCCTCGCCTTGCAGAACCGTGCCGCCAAACATGACAAATTCTTCGTCGAACCAGCCGTTGACAATATTGATGGCCATGCGGCCTTTGCAGATACGGTCGAGCGAGGCGGCCATTTTGGCGATCAGCACAGGATCCCAAAGGCCCGGATGGACGGCAACGAGCGCGCGCATTCTTTCATAGCGCGGTGCAATGGCGCTGGCATTCACCCATGCCGCCATATCGTGACCAAGATGACGTTCGGCAAACAGCGTCAGATCGAAGCCGACTCTGTCGGCGGCCAGCAGCAGATCGATCCCCAGATCATATTGCGCATCGCGACGGCCTTCCGGCAAAGGCTTGAGCGATTCCTCGACAGCCTGCGCAATTTGCGGCGAGCCGACAGCGGCCATGGGAATGGGCGCATAAAGCCCAAATTGCAGAGTCATTTTCTTCTTCCCTTCTTTTCTTGTCCTGCGGTCGGCCTTGCCGAGCCGGCCGCCGCGCGGACGCGGCGGCTTTTCATGTGCAAAGAGCTTAGCGCCCGAGCAGCGACTTCACCCGATCGATAACTTCAGGCGGTGCTTTCGATGCCGTGCGCAAGACGCCTTCGGCTTCTTCGCCCGTCACAAGGTCGATCTCGAGCTTGCTCTTCTCGGCCTCTTTCAGGAATTCCGGATCTTTCATCGTTGCGATGAAAGCCTCGCGCAGAACTTTGGCGCGCTCAGCTGGAACATCGGGCGGCGCGAGGAAGGGGCGGCCGAGGATTTCGCGCGCGAGCAAGAAATCCAGCGCCTTGGAGTCGAGGTCGTTTTGCGCAAATTGCCGGATCGACGGAACGTCAGGGGCTTCCGGCAGCGGTTTCACGCCCGTGTGGAAGAGGAGATTGATCTTCTTGTCGCGAAGCCAATGGGGTTGGGCCGTGATGATCGAGCCCCAGGACCAATAGCCGATCCCGTCCAGCTCTCCGCGCTCCATGGCAAGTGCGGCCTGGATTGTATTGGGGTAGCCATTGATGATTTTGAATTTGGTGCCCGCCAGCGAATTGAAGGCGAGCGGCATGATTTCGGAATCGGCACCCGCACCCGTGCCGGGGCTGAGCAATTCAAACTTCTGGAGATCCTGCAGCGTCTTCACTTTCGACGTGTGCCAGGAGATAGCCAGGCTGACGTCGCGGTTCATACTGCCCAGCCACAGGAAACGCAGCGGGTCGAAGCGGAATTCAGGTTTGCCCAGAAAGACTTCGAAGGGCAGGCCGCGGCCGATCGTACCAATTACCGACCCGTCTTTGGGCGCGATATTATAGAGATAATCCGTGGCCTTGAGGCCGCCCGCGCCCGGCATGTTTTGGGTAATGATATTGGGCTTGCCGGGAATGTGGCGATCCATATGGCGCACCAGCGCCCGCGCATAAATGTCATAGGTGGAACCTGCCGGCGAATAGACGATCATCGTCATCTGCCGGCCCTTGTAGAATGCCTCAACGGAAGGCTGTGCCTGCGCCTGGCTTCCGGGCAATGCCATTGCGGCGGCGGCCCCGAATATGCCGAGCAGCGCCCGGCGCCACATGCGTCCCTTGACCATTTTTCCTCCTCCCGGCCGCCGCGCGGCTCGATCTTCTGGCCGCCCCGTCTGCTCGAGGCGTTGCCGGGATGGTCGCAGAATGGCCGCACGCGGGCAAGCCGGTTCAGCTGTGACGCTTTTCATCTTCTTTAGCGGGCCTTGCAGGCGTATGGTCTGTTCGCTCATGCGAGACGAATCGAAATCCCCGGACGCCGCTCTCACGGTCGACCCCAAACATGCCGCCCAGCCGCGGCGTGTGGCGGCTCGTTCGCTCAATCAGGTGGATTTCTGGCGCGGCTATGCGCTGATTGCGATTTTTATCAATCATGTCCCGGGCATCTGGTACGAGCAATATACGCACCGCGCCTTTGGACTGTCGGATTCCGCTGAGCTTTTTGTGTTTCTGGCGGGCTTTTCCTTGCGTTATCTGGCCGAGAGCAAAACGGAGGATCTGGTCGGGCCGCGCCTGTTCTATCGGCTTGAGGGGCGCGCCTTCACGCTCTACACCGCCCAGATCCTGATTGTTGCCCTGGCCCTGGCAATGATGGCGCTGGCGGCCTTGCTGCTCGACACCTCGCTCATTCTGCAATGGAACAATGCGGCGGCCTTTTTCGAAAGTCCGGTGACGACGCAAATCGGCATTGTCGCCCTCTCCCATCAAATGGGCTATTTCGACGTTCTGCCTTTATATGTTGTGCTGATGGCGATGGGTCCTGTCATTGTCGCCATCGGGCGCATTTCGCTCGGGCTGCTTTTGTTCGCTTCGGCAAGCCTCTGGGCGGTGACGCTTTATGGCGAATTCAACCTCCCGACATGGCCGGTTGAGGGCGTGTGGTTTTTCAATCCCTTTGCCTGGCAGTTCCAATTCGTGCTCGGCTATGTGCTGGCGCGCCCGGCTGCCGATGCCATTGTCATTCGTCATCGCGGAAAGTTGCGCTTCGTCGGTGCGGCGATTGTGGGAACGGGCCTTTGGCTGGCCTATACGGCCTGGGCTCCAAACCCGTTCGAATTGCCCGAGCCGCGCCTGTTCTTCATGAATGACAAGACCAATCTGTCGCCGCTGCGTATCCTTCATCTCCTTGGTCTTGTGGCGCTTTTCGTCGGCCTTTTCGATTTTGCCATGCGCCGGCGCGGCTTTGCTTTTCTGGCCGCGCCCTTGTGCCTGCTCGGGCGCAATTCTCTGCATGTCTTTTGTGCTGGATCCTTGTTGAGTCTGGGCGGTCAATTGTTGCGTTTTGCCCTTCCGACGAGTCTTGCCATCGACACGCTGGTGCTGTTGATTGGTGTGGCTGTCATGCTGGCAGTGGCCTGGGGAAATGAATGGCGCATCAATTTCAAGCGCTGATCATCGGGCTCTGCGGGCTTTTGCTCGCGGGCAGCTTTGCTGCGGCCCAGAATGGTGCAGTGCAGCAAAATGAGTCCGCACCCACACAATCTTTGCCGAATGTCGAGCCGATTGTGCCTCCTTTGCCGCCGCAGGCCGCCGCTATGGCCCTGCAATGCACCGTTCCGCAATCGACCGTCGCCCGCCCGGCGCCGCTGCTCAATACGGCGACCCGCATTGAAGCCAACAAGAAAGTGCGGGTTCTGGCCATCGGCTCTTCGGCGACATGGACCGGCATGAAGACGTCGAACTATCCCTCACGGCTCGAAAAACTGCTTGAGGGTGTATGGCGCGGCGTCGATGTCGAATTCGTCAATCGCGGCGTGTCAGGAGAAATAGCCTCGACCAGCGCGCGCCGCCTCATCAATGAAGCAGCTCTGGTGCGGCCTTCGCTGGTCCTTTGGCAATTGGGCACAAATGATGCGGTCTCGCGCGTGCCGCTGGCCGAATTCGAAAATGTTGTGCGCAGTACGGTGCGCATGCTGCAGAAACACCATATCGATGTGGTTCTTGTCGGCCTGCAATATACGCCCAAATATGCCCGTGATGAACATTGGTTTGCCGTTCGTGCCGCGCTCGATCGCATCGCCAATGAGGAAAATCTCCTCTATGTCCGGCGCGACCGCGCGATGGAATTCCTCGCGCAGACAAAAGCGGCTGCTGATGTTCCCCCGGACGATGAATTCAGCCTGAACGATCTCGGTTTTCCTTGCATGGCCGAACATATTGCGCAGGCGATGGTCGCCAATATTTTCCTGCGCCGCAGCGGCGATCGCCGCAATGTATCGCCACCCATCCGCTGAAAGCCTGCCTCTCGCATTTGCGCTGGCTGACCTAAGAGCCTAATCTGCGCGGCGAATCCGGACCCGCACATATGAGGTCCGGCGCGGGAGGATGGATTTTGGGCGGTTTCTTCGCTTTATGCGCAGCGGCGACATTCGCCATGAACAATGCGATTGCGCGCCGCGGTGTGCTCAGCGGATCCGTTATTCAGGCCATGGCCATTTCGGTCCCTTTCGGCGTGCCGCTTTTTCTCATCGCCGCCTGGATTTCCGGCGGCCTTGATCTCATTCCAACCTTCAGCCTGCCAACGCTCGGCTTCATGGCATCTGCCGGCGTCGTTCATTTTGTCGGTGGTCGTTACTGCAATTACCGTGCGGTCAAGGCCATCGGTGCCAATCTGGCCGGACCGGTCATTGAAGGCAGCACGATTGTTGCACTGACTTTGGCGGTCCTGTTGCTTGGCGAACAATTGACCGTGCTCAAAATCATCGGCGTCGCCTTAATCCTCGGCGGTCCGGCGCTGACCGTTGAACGCAAGCCCAAGCACCGCCCCGATCTGGCTTTCACGCCGAGCTATTTTGAGGGCTATCTCTATTCGGTCTTCGCAGCCTTCGCTTATGGGACGAGCCCCATTCTCGTCAGTTTTGCCATTTCCAAAGCAGGCCTGCCTGCCAGCATTGCTGCGGGCCTCATCTCCTATATTGCGGCAACCATTGCCATCCTTCTTGTTATTCTTGTCTTCGGACAAGTCCAACATGTGCGCGACATGTCGCGCGAAACTGCAAAATGGTTCTGCTGGGCCGGATTCTTCGTCGGCGTGTCGCAAATGTTTCGCTATATGGCGCTGGCCCTTGCACCCGTTTCTGTCGTGTCGCCAATTCAGCGCCTGTCGCTGATCTTCCGCTTTTTCATCGGTTACATCATGAACCGGCAATATGAGATTTTTTCCTCGCGCATCCTTGCAGCGACCATCGTTTCTCTGCTGGGTGCTATTTTTCTGTCTCTTTCTGTCGATGCCGTTCAGGACATCATACCTCTTCCGCCCGTACTTGAGCCCTGGCTGAACTGGAAATGGCCCTGAAGAACAGGAATGAAAGGGATGAACTTTTGAGCCTGCTCAGCGCCTATTCTTCGCGGAAGGAATGGGACATCGAATCGAGCAATGGCTGCAGGAGATAGGCCAGCATGCTGCGTTCGCCCGTGACGATCGCCACTTCTACCGGCATGCCGGGATAGAGGCGGACCTGAGGCAGGCGCGCCAGCGATTCGCCCGTCACTTCAATGGTGGCGGCATAAAAAGATTCGCGACTGCGCTCATCCTGCATAATGTCAGCCGAGACACGCACGACCCGGCCTTGCACGGATGGTGTGCTGCGTTGCTTATAGGCAATGAAACGCACCGATGCCTGCAGATCGGGTCTGACGACATCAATATCTGTGGGTTTCAATCTGGCCTCAATGAGCAGTTTTTCGCCCACAGGCACAATATCGATCAGCGCGCCGCCCGGAGATACAACGGCGCCCTGTGTAAACAAACGCATATTCATCGCCACACCATCGACCGGAGCCGTGATTTCGCGGCGTTCCTGACGCGCGGATATTTTTTTGAGGCCATCTTCAGCCTCGGCCTTTTTGGCCTGCACCTCCTGCATATCCTCGGCGATCTGCTTTCCATGCGCAGACAAAATGCTCATGATCTGAACATCTGCTTCCGCAACCTGCTCCTGCAGAGAGGCAAGGCGGCCAGCAGTATTTCCAATCTCGCCACGCATTGCCTCGATTTGTCTTTCAAGGCCAAGAACGCGCGGTTTCAGCCCATATCCTTTGGCAAGGAGAGAACGGGCATCGGACAATTCCTCTTCAAGCAGCGGGCGTTGCGCTTCGAGTGCAGACAGCTGAACGCGTGTCGCATCGAGTTGGGCAACAAACTGATCCTTGCGCCGCTTCCAGATATCGATCTGCTTTTCGAGTGAATCTTTTTGCTCATCAAGAATCTGTTTTTGCGCAGACAGGGCGGACTTCAGACGCGCGCGTTCGGGCAGGTCTGGGAAAGGAAACGTATCGGTCTTGTCAATGCTGGCCCGCAGGGCATTCAATCGCCATTCGCGTGCCAGCAAGAGATCATATTGCCCCTGCAATGAATCGCGATCGGCATCTGTATCGACGCTGTCAAGGCGGAACAAAACCTGTCCCGTGACGACGCTCTGGCCTTCCCGGACAAGAATGTCCCTTAAAATGCCACCCTCGAGATTTTGCACGGTTTTCCGGTTTGTCTCAACCTTGATTGAGCCATTGCCCAGAGCCGCACTTGAAATGGGAGCCAGTGTCGCCCAGAGAAGAAAGCCGCCGAACAAAACAAAAAAAACAAAACCACCCAGACGAATCCAGGGCTCGACCTGCGGCACGCCCATTGAAGCCGGCCGCGATGGCGGCAACATGATTGCGCCGTGCATTTTCTCTGCAAGAGCGCGCAGTTTTGTGAAAGGTCCGATCATCATCTGCTTCATGGTCAGCTGGCTTGTGCAAAGGGTTGATCAGGCTTTTTCAGCTGCGCAAGAACCTCGCCTTTCAAGCCAGAAAGATGCAGTCGGCCCTCATCGAGAACTGCGATCCTGTCGACATGCCGCATCAGCGAGGGACGATGTGCGACCAAGATGACGGTTGTGCCCAAGCCTTTCATCGTCAAAATTGCCGCATTGAGCGCCTGATCGCCTTGCGCATCGAGATTGGAATCGGGCTCATCGAGAACGAGCAGTTTTGGCTTGCCAAAAACGGCGCGCGCCAGGCCGATGCGCTGGCGCTGTCCGCCTGAGAGATTGCTGCCGCCCGCTATAATCTGTGTGTCATATCCTTGCGGAAGCCGCAGGATCAGCTCATGCACGCCAGAGATGCGTGCGGCCTCCAGGACTTTTGCATCGTCTGCATCATCCTGCATGCGCGCAATGTTTTCGCGGATGGTACCGGGAAAAAGCTCAACCTCCTGCGGCAGGAAGCCGATATGGGGCCCCAGCAGATTGCGGTCCTGGCTGAAAATATCTGCGCCATCGATGCGCACCGTCCCACGATGGGGCCGTGCAAGACCAACGATGAGACGTGCCAATGTCGATTTGCCTGCGCCCGAGGGTCCGATAATGGCCAGTGCCTCACCGGGTTGGGCCTCGAGATCGATGTCGAGAAGCGTCGGGCGCGAGGCGCCGGGCAAAATATAAGAGACGTTTTCGATTCCGATGACGCCTCTAGGTTCGAGCAGGCTCATGGCGCCCACATGCAGCTTCTCGCGCTGGAGCGACAAGCCGAGCTTTTTCCAGGAGTCCAGCGCGCCCAAAATGGATCGCCACGAGGCCACAGCAGATTCAACCGGTGCAAGCGCGCGCGCCAGTATGATCGAGGCGGCGGTCATCGCACCGGCAGACATTTCATGATTGAGAACAAGCCATGCGCCCGTTGCCAGAACGAGAATCTGCAGCGCATTGCGAAAAAATTTTGTGATGGCGCCGATCGATCCCATGCGGTCATGTGCGCGCTCCTGTGCGCCCAGAACGGTGGAATTGCCGGAATACCAGCGCCGCACAATGGCAGGCAGCATGCCGAGCCCATCGATTGTTTGTGCATTGCGGAAGGCCGTGCGCAGCAGCTGATGATTGTCGCCGGCTTTCTCCTGCGCCGCCGCAAGATCGCGTGCTGTCATCAGATTGGAAATCAATGCCGTCGAAAACAGGATGATGGCCGCCAGAAGGGTGATCCATCCCACCAGCGGATGCAGCATGAAACTGATCATAATATAGACCGGTGCCCAGGGCGCATCGAGAAGCGCGATCAGGCCCGGACCGGAGATGAATTGGCGCAAGTTGGCGAGGTTTCGTAATCCATCATCATTGCTTCTGTTCTCGGCAATGCAGCCCTCAAGCCCACGCGAGAGAATGACAGGCGAAAGAAAGCTTTCAAGCCAGCTGCCAAGTCGCACAAGAATGCGGGATCGAACCAGCTCGAGAAGCCCGTAGATCGACAAAAGAAAGAAGGCCAGCAAGGTCAGATAAAAAAGCGTTGCACCGCTCTGTCCTGTCAGGACGCGATCGAAAATCTGCATCATGTAAATCGTGCCGGTGAGCACGAGAATGTTGACGCCGGCGCTGAAAAGAGCAACGGCGATCAGGGCGCGGCGAGACCGTGCGAGAACATGCGTGAGCGGATTGGCGTTCATCGGACCTGTCCGGAGGAGATGCGGCGCGCTCTGCGCAAGAGAGCGCGCCGGTCTGCAGTCAAACCGACCAATGGTCGCCATGCGTATGGGCATGATGATGGTGGTGATGATGCGATAATCCCGCACCGGCAAGATCGCTCACATCCAAACCATCGTCATCGATGAAATCCGCAACCTGTCGTGTGGCAGCCTCATCATGCTTTTCATGCCTGTCATGCCCCTTGCCATGCGACCATCCGAAATGGACGTCTTGCGAATCGTCATGGCTAAGGGATTTGCCTTTGCATCCCGATGCAGAGGGGAGCGAGGCAAAATCGAAAGCCTCTTGAACCGTCGGTGCGGGTGGTGACACAACCGGCTGTTCGACTGCGACGGGCGGAACAGGCACGATAGGATCCACACCGCCTGCAGTCTGGACATTCTCACTCGCTGCAGGCGGTGTCGGCTGCGGCTCGCTGACCGGCGGATTTGTTCCGCTTGTCGATGCATCGACTGTGACGTCAGGCTGGCTTGGCGCAGGCGCGGTCTCGGTTGTTTGTGTGGAGCCATTGCCGGAGGCTACTGGCTCTGTGGGTATTGGCGCTGTCTCTGCAGGCACATTTGTCGTCGGGGCCGTGTTTGTCACTTCGCCATCCGGCTTTGCCGTATAGGCGCGGATATAATCGACTTGCATGGTTTCAGAGAAATTGGGATCGGGATTGGGATTTCCCGGCCAATAACCGCCGACTGCAAGATTGACGAGCAAGTACATGGGCGAGTCCATGTCCGATGGTGTCGCCGTTTTCCAGACTTCCTGGCCGTCGAAATAATAGGTCAGATTGTCTGGCTGCCAGTTCACGCCATAGCTATGGAACGAGGCGCTGAGATCGGGCGTGGGAATTGCAGCGCCCTGCGATGTATGCGAACCGCTGCTCTGTGTATGGGCGGCCGTGTAATAGGTTGTCATGTCATGGCCGAGCTGCTCCATGACATCGATTTCCGGCGGCCAGCCGCCATCCTGCGGCAAGAGCCAGAAGGCCGGCCAGAGACCTTGGCCATCGGGCAGTTTTGCGCTGACTTCGAAATAGCCATATTGCTGCGAGAAGGATTCATGCGTTGTCAGCATGCCGGATGTATATTGATATCCGTCGATCTGGCTCTGGATTTCGGGTGCAGCATTCTGCGCAGTGATATTCAGCACGCCATCCTGAACCACCCAGGGTTTAATCGACTGCGTGGCGGCGTAAGTATGATCGATATACCATTGTTGCTCGCCATTGTTTGTCAGCGTCGTTCCATTTGGCTTGCCCCACCAATAATTGGAATCCCATGTTCCCCCTGTATCGCTCACAAGACTGAGTGTGTTGAATTCATCGGCGAATGTCATCGTCGCCGTGCCGGCGAGGTTCTTCGGATCGATTGCCAAGACTGGCTCCCCTGAGATGTTTTTCTGTGACTTGCAGGGTTCGATTTGCCGAGTCTTTGTGTTTCAAAAGCGGCGTTGGCGCGCTGCAAAGGTGACATTGTGGAGTGCGTGGATAATCAAGATCGCGCCACATGTTGATCGCATTTTCCTGCAACGCAGGCGCACGCGCGCAATGCATGCGCCTTGTCGATCAGCCTGCGCTTGCCATGAATGCGGCATCTGCGGCACGCGATGACCGATGTCATAGCGTTATGGTACGGGATGGGACTTTCGCTCGACGCGCATATGTCGAGCTTTTTGTTTGCGCTGCAGGCTGCAAGCGGGCTGCCGGGGATGGGCGCGCATGGAGCCATTGCCCGGCTGCGACAAAAGTATGGTCCGTGCCCTTGGTTGGGGGCCAAAAGAATCTGTTCGGAGGAGATTTTGGCCCTTCCGCGCCAGCCGTCCCCGATCTAAGCTGAGGATGGATCGGGTGCCCCGGATGAAGCCGGGGTTAAACGGGAAGTCGGTTCAAGCCGCGCTGCCCCCGCAACTGTGAACGGTTTGGTTTTGGTCACTGGCGAGAGCCGGGAAGGTCAAAACATCATGCCGTAAAAGCCAGGATACCGGCCGGATCCGCGGAAAAACCCTTGAGACCGACGGTGGGTCGGTTGGAGGAATAATGTCTGAACGCATCCTGCGTGCGGCTGCCCTAGCCGGCGTGTGCCTCGTCTGCCTGCCCGTTGCGGCGCAGGACAATATGCCTGATCTCGTGATCACTGCGAATCGCATTCCACAGTCGATCCAGCAAATCGGCTCGTCCGTGACGGTGATTACTCGCGAGGAAATAGAGAAAGGTGGCAACAAGTCACTGCGTGATGTGCTGCAAGCTCAGCCGGGCATCAGTGTGACGGAGACAGGGGGGCCGGGCGGCGCGGTATCCATTTTCACGCGCGGAACCGAATCCAATCACACGCTCGTCCTGATCGATGGTGTGCGCATGAATGATCCTACCCAAACGGGTGGTCAGTCAGATCTGCGCACGATCCCGCCCCAGCTTGTTGAGCGCATTGAGATTGTCCGCGGTCCGCAATCGGCCCTTTATGGTTCGGATGCGATCGGCGGCGTCGTCAATATCATCACGAAAAAGGGCCAAAACATCGTGCCGGTCTGGCAGTTTCGCGCCGAGGGTGGGAGCTACGGGACCTTCAGCTCGACCCTTTCGATCTCGGGTGCAACGAAAGACACGACCTATAGCTTGGCTGTGAGCCAGTTTCATTCCGACGGGTTCAAACGTTATGGGTATCGCATCGGCCGTCTGTCCGGCATCAATCCAGATGGTATTGATCCGGTCAGTCGCTATGGCGCCTTTGCGAAGATCTCGCGAAAAGTCAGCGATATCGTGACGCTGGAGTTCGGAATGCTCGCAAGCCGCGCCGAGCTACAATATGATGCAGGTGCCTACACGCTGAAGCCCCTCGAACCACAAAACGAGAAAGATTGGACGGGGAATGCATATCAGCGTGCTATTTTGGAGAATGGACCTTTTCGTACGACCCTGACGACATTTGAGACGCGCCTCAGCCGCAATTATGGTGGGTTCAAGACGACAGAGGACTGGGTCACACAGATGCCCGTCACGTCGTACAAAAAATATCAATATGTAGGCATCCGGATCGGCGCAGAATTGCAGCAGGACCTCGCGCTCGAGAGGTTCGGCACGGTCTCTTTCGGTACGCGCGTGGAACGTGAACGTTCAGATGCCATTGAAAACGGCAGCGCTTCCGACAATCGTCAGGATACGAAAGCTGCTTTCGTCCTTTACCAGATTTCGCCGTTCGACAGACTGCATATGTCTGTCGGCGCACGATCCGACAATGTCACGGGCTTTGGCGCATTCAACACCTATCGGCTGACCGCGGCTTACGATCTGACTTCGACTACGAAATTGCGTTCGTCTTTTGGCACGGGCGCGAAGGCGCCTTCGCTGTACCAGCAATACTCGAGCGATTATGGCAATACGTCATTGAAGCCAGAGACCTCGAAAGGTTTTGACATTGGTATCGACCAGACATTTTTCGGTGGCGATGCGCGTGCGAGCGTAACCTATTTCAGCAACCGGATCATCAATCTCATCGACACAACAAGTGTATCTCCTTATCGCTACGCGAATATCAATCGTGCAAGCATTTCAGGGATCGAGACGAGCTTGGACTATAATCTCGTTCCGACATTCGCAAAGCTGAAACTCTCTTATACATTCCTAGATGCGCGCGATAATGAAACCGGATTTCAGCTTGCACGTAGGCCAAAGCATGCAGTGCGGGGTTCAGTCCAATTCATGCCCATGCGCGATCTATCTATCGAGCCAGTCCTCTATCTCATCACCAAACGCGTCGATACACGCTATGATAATCCGCCGCTCTATATGGCTCCCTATGCGCGGTTCGATCTCCTCACTGATTATAAAGTCAGCCATCGTGTCTCGGTCTTTGCCCGCGGCGAGAATCTCACCAATACGAGATATGAGGATGCCCGTGATTACGGGACAGCGGGACGGTCCGTCTACGCCGGCGTCAGGGTGACTTGGTGATGACGTGGGCCCATCCATGGGCCAGCCCCGCCTCAGGCTCGCCTGAAGGGGCT
>CAZHOK010000025.1:10079-30193 GCA_964534115.1 uncultured Beijerinckia sp. | reverse complement strand
ATGCGCGAGAGAGGAGCGTACATAGGCATCGTGATTGCCCGGCACAAAGGACACGTCCTTCGGATCGCCCAATGTTTCGAGCCAGGCGCTGGCAAAAGGAAATTCAGCCGGCAGACCGATGTTCAGAATATCGCCGGTCATGGCGATATGATCGGGATTTTGCGCGCGCAGATCGGCGACGATTCTCGCCAGAACATCCATATTGTGAATGCGCCCGCGCCGCCGCCAGTTGAGATAGCCGGTGAGACGCTTGCCCATAAGCTCACGCCCGCGCGGGCGCGGGATCGGGCCGATATGGGCATCGGAAAGATGGGCGAGGCGGAACGTCACGGGCGACTGTCTCGCCTCTTGTTCCGCCTGCGTCAAGCGCCGCCGATCAATATGCCCGCTGCCAGCACGATCACGCCTCCGACAACGATCTGGAAGACTGCCTGCAGGAAGGGCGTGTCCATGTAACGCGCCCTGATCCAGGCGATCACCCAGAGTTCGACGAAGACGACAAAGGCTGCAATGCTGGTCGCGATCCAGAAGGCATTGGCCCATGAATCGGGCACGAGATAGGGCAATGTATGGCCGACGCCGCCCAAAGTCGTCATCAGGCCGCAGATCGTGCCGCGCAGCCAGGGACTGCCGCGCCCGGTGAGCGCCCCATCGTCCGACAGGGCCTCCGTAAAGCCCATGCTGATGCCTGAGCCGATGGAGGCCGCCATGCCCACCAGAAACGTCTCCCAATTGCTGTGGGTGGCGAAAGCGGCGGCAAAAAGCGGCGCGAGTGTGGAGACCGAACCATCCATCAGGCCGGCGAGGCCCGGCTGCACATATTGCAGCACGAAGACGCGATGCGAGGTCGCTGCTTCTTCCGCCTTGGCGTCTTCCGTCAAAAGCGTTTTTTCGAGATCGCCCGCATGGCGTCCGTGGCTCTTTTCCACTTCGGCGAGATCGCCGAGCAATTTGCGAATGTCGACATCGGTGGTCTGTTCAGCCGCGCGCTCGTAAAAACGCGCTGCCTGATATTCCATATTCTCCGCTTCCTTGCGGATCGTATCGAGCGGCAGATTTTTGGTGAGCCAGATGGGGCGGCGCTTCAAAAAGCCCTTCACATCCTCGCGGCGGATCGGCGGCAGATTTTTGCCAAAGCGGGCCTCATACATTTCAAGCAGCATGTGCCGATGGGCGCGCTCTTCTTCCGCCATTTCCTCAAACACTTTGGCGGAGGCAGGATATCTTTCGGCAAGATCCTCGGCGAAACTGGCGTAGATTCGACTGTCCTCCTCCTCGGAGGCAATGGCGACGGCAAGAATTTCGCGGGCGGAGAGATCGGCGAAGCTTTTCACGGACAGGCTCCCGGAGAGATGCAGGATTGTTTAGAATGCTTCTAAAGAAAAAGGAAGAGCCTCAGCCTTACGCCGCTCAAGCCGGAGTGGATCCATGAAAAGCCTCATCCACGGGGCAGCCAAGGCCGCTTTACCCCTGATCGCCCGCCTCACCCGCCCGCTCACCATGGGCGTGCGCGCCATGGTCTTCGATGCGCAGGGCCGCATCTGCCTGGTGCGCCATTCCTATGTGGAGGGCTGGCACATGCCCGGCGGGGCCATCGAGCCGCGCGAGACGGCCCATGCCGCGCTGGTGCGCGAAGTGCGCGAGGAAACGGGGCTCGCCCTTGCCGGCGAGGCGGAGCTTTTCGGCCTCTATCTCAACGAGCGCATGGCGCGGCGCGACCATGTCGCGCTTTATGTCGTGCGCGCCTTCACGCAGACCGACCATAAGCCTTCCCGGCTCGAAATCCGCGAATTTGGCTTTTTCGCCACCGATGCCCTGCCAGCCGAGACGACCGAACCGACGCGCCGGCGCGTGGCGGAAGTGCTTTCCGGCGCACGGCCTGCGCCGCTCTGGTGACATTGCCACCCCGCCCCCGCCTTGTTAAAGGGACGCTCATGAACATGTCGAGCCCGATCCGCCAGCGACGAAGCTGACTGACCGGCGCCCTTACGGGGCGCCTTGATCTGCTTTGCCGCAACAAGGATCGCACCATGACCGAACTCACGCTCGACATCACCCCGATCACACCAGCCGATCTGTCGCAAATCGAAAAGCTCGATGAACGCGCTTTCGGGCCGGGCCGTTTCACCCGCACCGCCTATCGGCTGCGCGAGGGCCTGCCGCCGGTTGCGGGCCTGTCCTTTGTCGCACGCGTCGGCACTTTTCTGGTCGGTGCGAATGTCATGACGGAAATTCGCTGCGGCGGCGCGCCCGCCTTGCTGCTGGGCCCGCTCACCGTCGAGCCCGCCTTTCGTTCGCGCGGCATTGGCGAGCGATTGCTGACGCGCTCGCTGGACGCCGCGCGGGAAGCCGGCCACAGGCTCGTCATTCTGGTTGGCGATGAACCCTATTACAGCCGCGCCGGTTTCAAGCGCGTGCCGATGGGGCGACTGGTTATGCCCGGCCCCGTCGATCCCGCACGCCTGCTCTATTGCGAACTGGTACCCGGCGCTTTCGACGGTGTGCAAGGTGCGGTCACGCGCGCGACGTGAGAGCTGCGAGGATCAGGCCTTGCGCCGGCGGCTTTCGCCGATCCAGCCCAGAATGATTCCGCCCAGCAAAGCGATCAGGCCGATAAAGCCGATAGCGAGCGATGACACGCCAATGCCGGTGACAATGCTGGAACCTGTGCGTTTCACCGCGGCATAATCTGCGCCGCCATAAACAAGCGCTTCGCGCATGGCGACAAGACGCGGGATTTGAATCTCATCATTGGCCCCGGCTGAAATGCGCCGCACCGTGCCGCCACTTGCCTCGGCCAGAGGACGCAGACGCTCAGGGGTGGAAACCACATTCTGGAATTCGCGCGGATTTTCCGGCCCGACATTCACCAAAGCCGACAATTCGCCATCGCTGATGCGATAAAGGCCAAAATCCTCGACATTGACGAGGGCTTGCGACAGGCCGGGCTCGCCTTGCGTGAGGCTCACCTGCTGGCTTGCGCCATTCGGGCCGGTGAGCGTGACGGGCGCCGTTTGCATTTTCAACGTCTGGCGCGTGATGGTGATCTCGCGCCCGCGCGCTGTGGCACGCAGAGCTTCTTCTTCAAGCTCGGGCTCTTTCATCAGCCAATGCGCCATGCGGCGCATGAGATCGAGATGGGGCCCGCCGCCCTGAAAACCGCGCGCCCAAAGCCAGATCTGATCGGACAGCATCAGGCCGACGCGGCCCTTTTCTTCGCGCGAGAGAAGCACGAGCGGCTGATTGTCGACGCCGTTCAAAATGGCTGTGCCGCGCAGGCGCTCAGCCGCCACCTGACGATACCATTCGCTCCATGCGGGCGGCGAGCTCTCCGAGCCCGGCAGTGCGCGCGTGACAGGATGTTTGCGCCCGTCCTCCGAAATCTGCGCGCGGAAGGGACGCTCGATAATGGCGCTCGGGCGCGCCGGCGAAATCTTGCCCAGCGGCGAATAGAACAAACCATCGGGACCGGAAAAATCCGGCCCGGCGGCAATCAGCAAGGCGCCACCCTCGCGCACATAACGCACCATATTTTCGAAATAGACCGAAGGCAGAATGGTCTGGTTCGAATAACGATCGAGGATGATCAGATCGAAATCGCGGATGCGCCGCCCGAACAGATCGCTGGTTGGAAAAGCAATCAGCGACAATTCGCTGATCGGCGTACCGTCCTGCTTTTCCGGCGGGCGCAGAATGGTGAAATGGACGAGATCGACATTGGCATCCGACTTCAGCAGATTGCGCCAGGTGCGCTCGCCTGAATGGGGCTCACCCGACACCAGCAAAACCTTCAGCTTGTCGCGCACGCCCTCAACCGTCAGCACCGCCTTGTTGTTGATGTCGGTCAATTCCTCGGGCAGAGCAGCGGCTTCGAATTCGAGCACATTCGGCCCGCCGTGATCGATGAGCACCGGCACGCGCACAAGCAGGCCGGGGCGCAGGCGCAGATTTGCGACATTGACGCCATCGCGACGCAGGCGCACCGCCACAGGCTCGTTGGAACCGCCCGTATCATGGACGCGAAGACCGACACTGATTTCTTTGCCGACGAGACCGAAGCGCGGCGCCTCGACCAGCTCGATGCGGCGGTCGCGCTCGCCCTCGCGCCCCGTGATGAAAACATGCAGCGGCGCATTGAAACCAAGCGCCCCGACATTGGCAGGAATATCATGCACCACGCCATCGGTGACGAGAAAGGCACCGCCGATGCGCTCTGGCGGCACATCGGCCAAAGCTGCATTGAGAGATGCAAAAAGCCGCGTGCCGTCATTGCCGGAATCGACGCCGCCGCCATCGATAAAGCGCAGATCGACATGACCGAGTGCGGCAAAATTCTTTTCAATCTCGGCGCGCGCTTTGTCGGTCTGCGCGCGGCGCTCGCGGATCGACTGGCTGGCGCTGCGATCGAGCACGACAGCCACGACATCTTTCAGCGGCTCGCGATCCTCGCGCACAAGCGAGGGATCGGCGAGCGCGACAAGCACGAGCGCCAGACCGAGTGCGCGGAGCAGCGTGCCGCGACGGCGCGCCAAAAGACCGAGCGCAACGACGAGAACAGCGCCGAGCGCCAGCACAATCAGCAGCGCCGAGGGCACGAGCGGGGTGAGGGAGAGAGAAAATCCGCTCAATGGCCGAGCCTCTCAAGAAGATCGCGCACATGCACCTGATCGGCCTTGTAATTGCCGGTCAGCGTATAGAGCACAATGTTAATGCCGCCACGCAGGGCCAATTCGCGCTGGCGATTGCCGCCGGGCACCAGCGGATAAAGCGCCTCGCCATTGCGATCGGCCGCCCATGCACCGGCCAAATCGTTTGAGGTGATGATGATTGGCGAAACGCTGTCACCCGCACGCGCGGGGCGATTGGTCTGATCGCCCGTCTCGGGCGGCAGCGCCTCGATCCATGTCTGACCAACTGTTGTGCGCCCGACGATGGACTCGAGGAGATAGAATGTTTTTGTCACGACATGAGTGCGCGGCACGGGCTCGAGTTCGGGCACATCGACGCCCGCCAGCAGCAGGCGCAGCCATTGCTGTTCGGGCGAGGGCGGGCCGCCGGGCCGCGCTGTCAGCGCATCGCGCGTATCGAAAATGATCGTGCCGCCCTGGCGCATGAAATCGGCAATGCGCGCCACGGCTTCTGCTGGCGGTTGCGGACGGGAAGGCACGACAGGCCAATAGATCAAGGGATAAAAGGCAAGCTCGTCGCGCGCGGGATCGACACCTGCGGGATCGCCCGGCGTCAGCGCGGTGCGATTGGCAAGGGCGCGCGAAAGTGCTGCAAGACCCAGACGGCTGGCTTCATCTGCGCGCGCATCGCCGGTGATCACATAAGCAAGGCGCGTGACAAGAGCCGGACTGGCATTGGGCTGGATCGATTGTTGCTGCGCCAGAGCCATATCAGGCGCCAAGGCCAGCGCGCCCAGAAGACCGGCGACAACAAGACCTGCCGCCGTGCGCCCGCGCAAGGGACGGCGCATCAGACGATCGAAGCCACCGGCAAGCCAGAGCGAGACCAGTGCATCGACAATCAGCAACAGGAAAGCTGCCACAACAAGTGCGGCGCGAAGATCGACAGGTTCTGCACGCGTCAGTCTTTCCATTGCAAATCTCGGGTCATATTGCGCCGCTTCGATCTTCTCGCCCGGAGCCAGCGTATTGATGGCGACAGAGGCTTCCGGGGGACCATAAAAACCCGGCGGATGGTCGGCATTGGATGAGCCGCGATAATTGGCGGCAATGGGCCGCGCGTTGAGGGGCGGCGGTCCCAGCGCACCAAATCCATTGAGCGTGCGCGCGGGCGCCAGCGTTTCAAGCCGCAGGCTCGCGCCCGCCTCAGTCACAGCGCCAGTCTCTGCACCGGCCTCCACCGAGAAGGACACGACCCGGCGCAACATGTCGACGAAAAGACCAGACAGAGGCAGGTTCGACCATGTCGTATCCGCCGTGACATGAATGAGAACGATCATGCCCTTGCCGCGCCGCTCGGCGGTAACAAGCGGCGTGCCATCGGCCAATTGCGCCCAAGTCTTGCTGGGCAGGCCGGCGTCGGGTTCGGCAAGAACCTGGCGGTTGATCGTGACTTCCTGCGGCACGGACAGGCCGGCAAAAGGACTCTCTGCCGAAAATGGAGCGAGCTGTTTTGGCTGATCCCATGAGAGCGACCCGCCGAGCACGCGCCCGCCGCGGCGCAAACGCACCGGCACAAGATCATCCGTCGAACTTGCGAGCCGCGTGCCGGCAAAGCGCAAGAGCACACCGCCCTCATTGACGAAGCGCTGCAATTCCGAATGTGCCCGGCCGCTCACCACGCCGACATCGGCCAATGCCATGACCGAGACGCGATCTTCAAGCAAAGCCAGAATGGGATCGCCGCGCCCGGCGGGTGCCTCGCGCACATCGGCAAAGGGCTGCAGCGCGCGGCGCAGATAATAAAGCGGCGAGAGCAAAGGCTGCGCGACATCTGCGGTTGAGCCCGCAACAAGTCCGATGCGACGACGCTTCCAGCGCTCATCGAGCAGGCTCACGGCACCCGCCGACAATTCATCGCGGATTTCAACGCGCGCAATCTCATTGCGCAATTCAATCGGCAAATCGAATTGCGCACGGGCCTCGCGGGCGGCGCCAAAATCGAAACGCGCTTCGCCGAGCGACAGGCCCTTTTTGTCATAGGCACGCAAGAGCCCGGCCTGAGCCGTCGCAACATCCGCGCGCTGGACAAGCACTTCAAGACCGGCGGCGGCATTTTCCGTGCCGGATATGGCCAGCGGCAGGCGCTCTTGGCGGACAAGATGCAGACGCCGCTCGCCGGCGGCATCGGCCAGAGCCTTGGCGAAAGCATCCGCCTGCCCATGGGCAAGGCCATCGGCAATCCAGACAATTTCCGCCTGTGGCTGGGCGCTGAGAAATTTTTGCACGGCCGGCAGAACGGCCATGCGATCGGGCACATGGGGAACGGGTTTCAACACGCGCAGACGTTCGCTCACACGGGTCAAATCCTGCGTGGTAATATCGCGCGCGCCATCCGACATGGCGACAAGCGCCAAAGTGCGCCCCTGCAGATGCGCGCCCGACATGCGCTCCATCGCAGCCGCCATGCGCTGCTGCCATGTGGGCGCAGACGGCCAGCCATCATCCATCAGCACGAGCAAAGGACCGCGCCCGCCATCGGCTGCAGGACGCGGATTCCAGATCGGCCCCGCCATGGCAAAGATCACCAGCGCTGCCAGCAGCAGACGCAGAGCCAGCAGCCACCAGGGTGTGCGCGCGGGTGTCTCTTCGCGCGCCTGCAGATCGAGAATGAGGCGCAGCGGGGGAAAATGCACTTCGCGCGGACGCGGCGGCGTCAGGCGCAAAAGATACCAGAGCGCCGGCAGGATCAGCAAAGCCGAGAGCACGGCAGGGGCGGCAAAGGCGAGCGGCAATCCGAACATGGCTCAGCCTCCCCGCCCGACTTCGAGCCGCATGCGCAGAGCCAATAGCGCTTCGGAGGCCGGCCTGTCCGTGCGATGCACAGCGAATGTCCAGCCACGCGAGGCCGCAATCTCGCGGATGCGCTCGCGATGCAGAGCAAGCCGCGTCACATAATCGTCGCGGAACGATTGCGCTTCGCCGACGCGCAGACGCGCCGATGTATCGACATCGCGAAATTCGACATGTCCCGCGAAGGGGAAAGTTTCTTCCACCGGATCGGCAATCATCACCAGATGACCGCGCGCACCGCGCGAAGCCATGCCATGCACGGCGCGCGCAATATCCGCAGGATCGGACAGAAAATCGCCGATCACGACAGCCTGCGTGCGCGGCGCCAAAGCATCGGCCGGCGGCAATTCGGATGGCATGTGGTCGGGGCGGCTCGCCTCCTCGACCATGCGCTCCGACAGGCGCTCGACAATATTGCGCGCAGCAAAAGCACGTGTGAGACCCAGAATGCCGACACGCTCGCCGCCCCGCACCAAAAGATCGGCGAGTGCAAGACCCAGCACGAGACCGCGATCGATTTTCGGCTGCAGCGCAAGGCCCGACACATAGCCCATGGAGGGGGAACGGTCGCACCAGATCCATATTGTATGGGCAGCTTCCCATTCGCGTTCGCGCACATAAAGGCGATCGTCGCGCGCCGAACGCCGCCAGTCGATCCGCGCTGCAGATTCTCCGAAGACGAAAGGGCGAAACTGCCAAAATGTTTCGCCCGTGCCGGCGCGGCGTCGTCCATGCACGCCATGCATGACGGTGGCGGCGACTTCTTTGGCGGCAACAATGAGCGAGGGCAGACGACGGGCCAGAGACAAAGCCTCGAGCGGATGCAGCGCTTCCACGCCCGCCTCTCGCCTGTCGAGGAGCCTCACATCCACCATGTCAGATTATCCAAGCCGCGCGGCAAGGCGCGCAATGACGGAGGAAATCGTCCAGCCTTCGGCGCGCGCGGCAAATGTCAGCGCCATGCGATGTTTGAGAACAGGCTCGGCCAGAGCCACAATATCGTCGAGCGAAGGCGCAAGCCGCCCATCGACCAGCGCACGGGCGCGCGAGGCCAGCATCAAGGCCTGCGCCGCGCGCGGCCCCGGGCCCCAAGCAATATGCTGCGTAATTTCGGCATCGCCCTCGCCGGGGCGCGCCGCGCGCACAATATCGAGAATGGCATCGACGACGCGCTCGCCCACCGGCAGGCGCCGCACGAGCCGCTGGATCGCCATCAGATCGTCTGCATTCATCGCCGCGCGCAGGCTCTTTTCGCCTTCGCCCGTTGTCTCCAGAAGAATGCGCCGCTCCGCCGCGCGATCGGGATAAGTGACGTCGATCTGCATGAGGAAACGATCGAGCTGGGCTTCAGGCAGCGGATAAGTGCCTTCCTGTTCGAGCGGGTTTTGCGTAGCCAGCACATGGAAGGGGCGCGGCAGATCGTGGCGCTCGCCCGCGACCGTGACATGGTACTCCTGCATGGCCTGCAGCAAAGCCGATTGCGTGCGCGGGCTGGCGCGGTTGATCTCATCGGCCATCAGCAATTGCGCAAAGATCGGGCCTTTGACAAAGCGGAAGGCGCGCGCGCGATCCGATCCTTCTTCGAGAATTTCCGAGCCCAGAATATCGGAGGGCATGAGATCGGGCGTGAATTGCACACGCCGCGCATCGAGCCCCAGCACTGTGCCGAGCGTTTCCACCAGTTTTGTCTTGGCAAGGCCCGGCACGCCGACCAGCAGACCATGGCCGCCGGCAATCAAAGTGACGAGCGCTTCTTCGACAACGCGCTCCTGACCGAAAATGACCGTCCCGATGGATTCGCGCGCCGCGGCCACGCGCTCCAGCGCAATTTCGGCCGATCGGGCGACGGCAGCATCGAGTGAGGTGGCTGTATTGTCCTGCATGCTCAATCCCCGCTCCCCGCCCTCTCGGCGGTTTCCGTTTTAGCCCGTGACGATTAGTTTAGGTCGCGGGGCGTCAATGTCGATGCACCCGTGCCCGAGTTCCACACGCCCGATGGTCGAGAATATGGCAGACGAGGTCAATGCGCAGGTGCCGGCCCCCCGGCTCGATGCGCTCGCGGCCGCCGCCAGCGGGCAAAGACCCGGTCTGCCGCCCGTTCACACGTGGAATCCGCCCTATTGCGGCGATATTGGGCTGAAAATCGCGCGTGACGGCACCTGGTCCTATCAGGGCTCGCCGATTGGCCGCCCGGCTTTGGTTCGGCTGTTTTCCACCATTCTTCGGCGCGAGAGCGAAGGCTACCGCCTCGTCACCCCGGTCGAGAAAGTCGCCGTCGAGGTCGAGGACGCGCCCTTTTTGGCCATCGACATGCGCCAGGAGCCCGATCCGGCGGGCGATCGCCTCGTCTTTTTGACCAATGTCGGCGATGAAGTGGCCGCCGGCCTAGACCATCCTTTGCGCTTTGAAACGGACCCCAGCGGGGGACTGAAACCCTATATTCTCATCCGCGACGATCTGTGGGCCCTGCTGTCGCGCGCCCTCGTCTATGATCTGGTTGAGTTGGCGCAAAGCCGAAGCCGCGATGGACAGAGCGAAATCGGCGTGTCATCGCAGGGACAATTCTTTGTGATGGACAGCGCAGCGCAAGGGCCCGACGCATGCTGAACGACAGCGCGACGCAGGAAAAGGCAGGCCTCTATTCCGCCGAAGAGGTGAGCCGCCGCGCGAGGGCGCGCCTGTCGCTCGAATTGCCCGGCAGCGCCATCGATCCCGCGCAAAAGCCGCGCCGGGGCGATCATGTGCTCAATCCCGGTATCGTGGACGAAACATTTGCGGCGCAGGCAACGCCTGCAGCCGTGCTCATTCCCATTGTGCCGCGCGCCGATGGCGCCCATGTCCTGCTGACACAGCGCGCCACAGGATTGCGCCGGCACCCCGGACAGATTGCCTTTCCCGGCGGGCGGATCGATCCGGAAGATAACGGCCCACTGGATGCTGCTTTGCGCGAGGCGGGAGAGGAAATCGGACTTGAGCGGCACGCCGTCACGCCGCTTGGTTTTCTCGATCCCTATCTCACCCATTCGGGCTATCGCATCCTGCCGCTGGTCGCCATGCTGAACCCGTCTTTCTCTCTCATCTGCAATCCCGATGAAGTGGCGGAGGCTTTTGAGGTTCCGATGGGTTTTCTGATGGATGATTCCAACCACCGGCGGGAATCGCGCATGCGCGAAGGCATCGAGCGCCATTTTTATTCCATGTCCTATCGCGAGCGGAATATCTGGGGCGTGACGGCGGGCATTTTGCGCAATCTGCACGAAAGACTTTATTCGTGAGCGCCGTCTCCCGCATTGAGGGCCCGAGCTTTCTCGATGACCCGCGTCTGAAAAAACTTTTTGCTGCGCTCGACGGCAGGGGCGAGGAATTGCGCGTGGTGGGCGGGGCTGTGCGCAATCATCTGATGGGCGCACCCGTCATAGAAGTCGATCTTGCAACGACATCTGAGCCTGCGCGCATGATCGAACGGGCTGACGCGGCAGGTCTCAAATGCGTGCCGACCGGCATCGAACATGGAACGGTGACGATCATCGTCGATCATGCGCCCTTCGAAGTCACCACGCTGCGCGAAGATGTCGAGACAGACGGACGGCGCGCAAAAGTCATTTTTGGCCGCGATTTCCGCGCCGATGCCCTGCGCCGCGATTTCACTTTCAATGCATTGTCAGTCAATGCACGGGGCGAGATTTTCGATTATGCGCAAGGCCTGCGCGACATTGCTGACAGACGCGTGCATTTTATCGGCGATCCGGATGCGCGCATCCGCGAGGATTATCTGCGCATCCTGCGCTTCTTCCGCTTTCATGCGGCCTTTGGCGAAAGCGAGGCGGATGGCAAGGCGCTCGCCGCCATTGCGCGCAACCGAACCGGGCTCGATGGCTTGTCGCGCGAGCGCGTGCGCGCCGAAATGCTCAAACTTCTGGAGACACGCGCCCCCGCGCAAACAATAAGTCTGATGGCAGGCCTTGGTCTCGTTTTGCCGATTCTGGGCGGCATAGATATGCCCGTCCGGCTGGCACGTCTTGTTGAGATGGAACATGCGCGTGGGGCAAAGCCCGACGCGCTTTTGCGCCTCGCAGCGCTGGCCATCCTGACGCCCGAAGATGCAGGGCGACTGCGCGACAAATTGCGTCTCTCCAATGCCGAGGAAGCGCGCCTTTCGCGCGCTGCGGCGGCGCGGGCGCATCTGCACAATCTGCCGCCGCCAGACAGAAGCGCGCTTGTGCGGCTGATCTATTCCTTCGGGTCAAAAGCGGCAGCCGACGGGCTGGAGCTTGCCCAGGCGCAAAGCCGCGCAGCGGCCGACGACCCGAGATGGGTGCAGGCACGCCATTTCATTGCCTCGACCGCAGAACCCCAGCGCCCCTTTGGCGGCGCGGATCTGATTGCGCTTGGCGCCAAGCCCGGCAAAGATCTCGGCAAGGCGCTGGTTATTGCGGAAAAAGCCTGGATCGATGAAGGTTTTCCGACAGATCCGGCCGTGCTTGCGCGAATTCTCGCCGCTGCGCTGGCACCGCGCAAAAACTGAGATTCACGACTCCTCACCCATGCGTCGCCGCGCTATAATTATTCCATTGCGGAGTGGCGTATGGCTTTCGAACGAAAAATTCCGGGCGATGTCGCCCGCTCGCTGGCGCAGCGCAACCGCTACAGCCAGAGCCTGCGCGAGGCAAAAGCGAGCGCATGGCGTCGCGAGACTTTCACCATGACGCGTGAGGCCGCCCGCGAAAAAGCGCGTGAAATGTTCAGCGCCTTTCCCAAACAGGCCTATATGACAGAGATCGAATCCTGGCGCGAACTGGCCGACGGGCAAATCGAATTCACCATGCGTCGCCTGCCTTCGGCAGATTGATCACTCATCCGAAACATCGGGCGTTTTCCAGGCCAGATGCTGGCCTGCATCGACGGCGATCATTTGCCCTGTCATGCTGCGCGCTTGGAGAAGAAACAAGACAGCGTCGACTATTTCGCTCAAGGCAACGGCATGGCCAAGCGGCACGGCCGCTGCCTCGCGCGCAAATCCCTCGACGCCTTCGACATGATTGGGAAGAACAGGGCCCGGCCCCACGGCATTGACGCGAATGCGCGGTGCAAAAGCTTGCGCCAATGTCTGCGTCGCCGTCCACAGCGTCGACTTCGACAAAGTATAAGAAAAATAGCGCGGATTGAGACGCCAGACTTTCTGGTCGGCAATATTGACAATCGCGCCCTCGCGCCCGGCCGGCAGATGCGCCGATAGATCGGCAGCCAATTGCAAAGGTGCGCGCAGATTGATCGCCATCATGCGGTCGAAAAAAACCGGATCGAAAGTCCCTGCCGTGTCGGGCTCATAGAGCGATGCATTATTGACGAGAAGATCAATGTCGCCGAGTGCAGCGCGCGCCTGTGGCAGGAGCGCGGCAACATCGCCCGCCAAAGCCAGATCGCCGATCACGACGCAGGCCCGCCCACCGCTGTCTGCAATCCGTCGCGCCAGCGCCTGCGCTTCGCCGGCAGAGCGCGCACTGGCATGTAACGCGACGCCAAAACCCTCGCCCGCCAGCGCCAGAGCAATGGCCTCGCCGATCCGGCGGGCCGCCCCCGTCACCAAAGCATTGCGCTGCATCGTCATTCGTTCTGTCCCGATCCTTGTGTCCGGTCACTTATCTGTTGCCGCAGGCGCGCAGGGCAAGCCGGACAAGCAAAAGAAGCGCGCCTGCCCATGACCTTCCGGTCGAATAACTTGGAGAAAAGCCGCCATTAACGATTCATTATCCAAGCTATTCTTGTGTTTTCATCCGATGTTTTCGGCGCATCATGCCACCAATGAGAAGAAAACCGCATGGTTAATTTGAAAACTTCTCTGTATTCATGATTTACTACATCTGAATCTATCTGCCTTTTTCTTGCCTTAATCCATAATCGCATGAAAATCGTCTCGGTTATAATTTGGTAACCTGAAGGAACTTAAACCAATCCTCATATCGCCGGCGTGGTTGGCCGGTGTGTAGAGGAGTTACCCATGTTCAAGTCCCTTTTCGCCGGCGCCCTTGTCACCGTGATCGCGGGCAGCGCCATGGCTGCGGATCTGCCGCGCCGCTCGGCTGCCAATGCCCCCTCGCCGGTTTTCACCCGCGCCTTCAACTGGACCGGCCTCTATGCCGGCCTGAACGCCGGCTATGACTTCGGCCAGATGTCCAAGTCGGCCAAGAATGCCATCGGCAATGTCAGCGGCTACAGCGTTGGCGGCACGGTCGGCTACAATCATCAGATGGGCCAGTTCGTCATCGGCGCCGAAGGCGATCTCGCCTGGGCCGACATTGACGGCGCGACAGGCGCCAACAAGGCGCAGATTTCCTCGATCGGCACATTGCGCGCCCGCGCCGGCTTCGCCGCCGACCGCGCCCTCGTCTATGCCACGGGCGGCTATGCCGGCGGCAATGTCAAAGTGACGACGGCTGCCGGTTCGGCCACGAAGTGGGAGCATGGCTATGCGGTTGGCGCGGGCATTGAATATGCCTTCACCAACAGCATTTCGGCCAAGACTGAATATGTCTACAGCAGCCTGAGCTCGAAGAACTACAATCTCACCGCTGTGAATGCAGCGGGCGCCAATGTCAGCGCCATTCGCACGGGCGTGAACTTCAAGTTCTGATCGAACGCTTCCAAAAGGAAAAAGCCCGGCCTTTGTGCCGGGCTTTTTTTATGATCAATCGCCCGGGGCGGTCTTTGCAAAGCCTGGAACGCGAGCGGCAAAATCATCGAACCATGCCACAAGCTTGGGATGTTTTGTGCGCCATTCGCCCTTGAAGCGATAATCGAGATAGCCGAGGGTCGCCGCAACGGCGATGGAACCGACATCGACATTGGCGCCGGGCGGTTTGGCCTCGAGCGCTGCAAGGCCAGCATCGACTTTCTTGCGCTGATGATCGAGCCAGCGCGGCGAGAACTGATGCTCTTCGCGATAGCGCCCCTCATACATGATGAGAATGGCCGCTTCCATAATGCCGTCGGCCAGAGCCTGCATGGTGAGTGCAGCAAAGCGGGCCGCAGGCTCGCGCGGAATGATTTTGCCGCCACCGGCCAGATGATCGAGATATTCGGAAATGACGACAGAGTCGAAAATCGCCTCGCCATCATCCGTGATGAGCAGCGGAATCTTGTTGAGCGGATTGCGCGACCGCACGGCATCTGCGGGATCGCGCGCATTGTCGACCATTTCGATCCTGTCGGCGAGGCCGAGCACATGGCCTGCCATGGCGCATTTGCGCGCGAATGGCGAAGCGGCGGAATAACGCAATTTCATCGGACATCCTCCCTGCGAAACCGATGCAAAGTGCAGCACAGGGAGCGCGCGGGCAAGCCGCATCTGGCTCACCCGCATATTCGGCCTGAAATGTCGTGAACTTATCCCAGCTGTAGAGCGACGGCCTTGGGCCCCTTGCCCTTTTTGTCAGGCTCTATTTCGAACGAAATGCGCTGGCCCTCGGCAAGCGACCGCAAGCCGGCATGTTCGACCGCCGTGATATGCACGAAAATATCCGCTCCGCCGTCGTCGGGCTTGATGAAACCATAGCCTTTTTCAGCGTTGAAAAATTTGACGGTGCCCTGCTGCGCCATAACGCCATTCCTCGACAGACACGCCCCCATCCCCGAAACACCGGGCATCCACCGCAATGAGGTGGCCGCCTCTGGTCAGGGTGAGACAAAGCGCCCACATTGGCAAGCGTCGCTAAATAGCAAATATATGGAATTACTCGTTTATTTTCTTCACCAGCGTCAGGCTGGCCGCTCGCCGGTCACCTCGCTGACCAGAAAAGACCCGCCCGGCCCGCGCGCCAGCACCCGGGCCAAGAACGGCAGCAGAGTACGGGCGGCCTCAGCCAGAAGATAGGGCGGATTGACAATGACAAGCCCGGTCGCCGCCAGAGGCCCATCGGTGCGCATAAGATCGACGGCGATTTCAAGCCGCAGAATGCGCGGAATATTGCGCGCCGCCAGCCGCTCGATGAATTGCGCGACGGGACGAATTTCTTTCACCGGATACCAGAGCGCATAAATGCCCGTCGGCCATTTCTTCCATGCGGCGACAAGCGCCTGTTCCATGGCCTCGAATTCATCGCGCGATTCGAAGGGCGGGTCGATCAGCACAAGACCGCGCCGCTCGGGAGGCGGCAGCAGGCCCTTCAGCGCACGATAGCCATTCTCCTGGAGCAGACGCACGCGATTGTCGCGACCGATATTGCGCTCGAGCCGACGCGCATCTTCAGGATGCAATTCGCACAAGGTCAAACGATCCTGGGGGCGCAGAAGATTTTGCGCCAGACAGGGCGAACCCGCATAAATAAAGGGCTTTTCGCTATTGGGCTTGCCGCCCAGACCGGCAAAATAGGGGGCGAGCAAATCCTGCAGGCGCGCATCGAGATCGGCCTGCGCCAAGCGCGCAATGCCATCGCGCCATTCGCCTGTGCGGCTGGCTTCATCCCCGGCAAGATCGATCAGCCCCGGCCCGGCATGCGTATCGATATAGCGAAAGCCGCCTTCCTTGCGCTTCAGATAATCGAGCATGAGCGCCAGCAGCGCATGTTTGAAGACATCCGCAAAATTGCCGGCGTGATAGGAATGGCGATAATTCATGCAGCCCCGCTCACAAGGGCGGCTGCAGATCGATATCGCGCGCCCGGCAGGAGCGACGCACGACATCGGGACAGGGAACGAAATCGCGCAGATCGCGGCTCATGCAGATGCGCACTTCCTGAAACACATTTTGCGGGCATGACACCGCCGCCATGCCAGGCCGCAATCGCGGATTGGCCTCGCGGAAGGCGCGCAAAATCTCTTCAGGCTGCACCTTTTTTGCGGCGCGCAATTCGGCCATTTCCGGCGGAATTTCCACCGCGGCACGGGCGCGACGCACATGGGCGAAATAGGCAGAGGCCGGCAGGCCCGAACAGCCGCCATGCTTGCGCCATTGATAGCGCGCCAAAGATTCGCTGGGGAAGAGATCGCGCACCGAAGCGACATCGGCCACGGCGGGCGGGCGCAATCCGGCCTCGCAATTGGCCGGCGAACGCTCGCCCTCCGCTTGCGGCCACAGGCCGTGGACAACAAAACCGAAGCGGGCGCCCGGCTGGCATTGCGTGCTGTTGCGATCCGAGCCGTTCAGCGCACAAAAGCCCGGCGACCAGGAGAGCGCCAGAACATAATGATCGAAATCGCCGGCGCGCGGCGCTTGCGCCTGCGCCGGGGCAAGCCCCAGCCATGCGCCCAGAACGCCGGATAGAATCGAAGCTGCAAAAAAATGTCCCCTCATGGGGAGGGATTTTAGGGCCGCGCCGACCTGCAGTCGAGCCCGAAGGCGTAATTGCGATCAAGCCCGGCGATGCACCATTCGGTTCCAAAACCAATGCCGATCGGCCCCAGCCCTTCGGCGATGGAATAGCTGATCTCGCGCACCCTGTTGTCGTTCATCGCCACACGCGCCCGGCAATAGCGGCGCGGAATATAGTCGATACCATTGGTGCGCAGGCCGATCTCCTCAATCTCGCCGAAGCCGAGAATGGCAAGACCTGAAAACCAATATGTGCTTTCGCGGAGGCTGAATTTGTCATTGATGAGGCGCAAGACACGCCGATTGTCGCACGACGGGATGGAGCCCGAATAAGGCGAATAACGCTGTTCGGCCGGCGTCAGCGGGCGGGCGTCGGCATTTTGCGCCAGAGGCGTGGCAAACAGACATGTAACGAGAAACAGAAACGTGCGCATGATCCAGTCCCGATGCGAGATGCATCACGATGGGCGCGCGCGAAAACAGCGTCAAGCGAGGGCGCAAGCAGCAGGAGAAATTGGCGCGCCGGCGTGTCGCTTCGGCATGCGCCAAGCTTGCGCTCAATTGCGGTGATAGACGTCCTCGATGCGAATAATATCATCCTCGCCGAGATAGGATCCCGTCTGCACTTCGATCAATTCAAGCGCAATCTTGCCCGGATTGGCGAGGCGATGCACGCAGCCGATCGGCAGATAGATCGATTCATTCTCATGCACGAGCCGCACTTCATCGCCCAGCGTCACCTCAGCCGTGCCCTTGACGACGATCCAATGCTCGGCGCGGTGATGATGTTTTTGCAGCGACAGGCGCCCATCCGGCTTCACGACAATGCGCTTGACCTGATGACGCGCGCCTGAATCCACGCTCTGATAAAAGCCCCAGGGGCGATAGACACGCTTGTGCTCCTGCGCCTCGGGACGCTTCTGCGCCTTGAGCTTTTCAACGAGATCCTTGACGCGACCCGATTGCGCTGCATCGGCAACCAGCACGGCATCCTGCGTGGCGATGACAATCACATTGTCGAGCCCGACAATGGTCGTCAGCAATCCATCGGAGCGCAAAAGATTGTTGCGGCCCTCGAGCACGACGCCCTCGCCTGCAATGGCATTGCCTGCCCCATCGCGCAAAGATAAATCGCGCACTGCCGCCCATGTGCCAATATCCGACCAGCCGATATCGGCCGGGATCACGGCGGCCACTTCGGTGCGCTCCATCACAGCATAATCGATGGATTTTTTTGGTGCGCCTTCAAAGGAAGCGCGATCAAGAACGAGAAATTGCAGATCGGCTTTTGCTTTCTCGACAGCAGCCGCACAAGCCTCCGCCATGGCGGGCTCGAAACGCGCAATCTCATCGCGCATGGTCGCGGCTGAAAAAACAAAATTGCCGGAATTCCAGAGATAGCCCCTGTCGACATAAGTTTGCGCTGTTTTCGCATCGGGCTTTTCGACAAAGGCTGCAACCTTGCGCACCGCACCGGCCACCGTGTCGCCGGGGTGAATATAGCCGTAACCTGTTTCGGCATGCGTCGGCTTGATGCCGAGCGTGACAATACGGCCCTTGCGCGCGACATCGGCCGCGTGTTCGCATAAAGCGATGAGCCCGTCCTGATCCTTCACGAAATGATCGGCGGCCATAACGATGACAACAGATTCTGGATCGCGCTGAAAAGCGATCTCGGCGGCGACACCGACCGCCGGGCCTGAATCGCGACGCACAGGCTCGAGCACGATCTCGCCCTCCATGCCCACCTGCGCCAGCTGTTCAGCGACCAGAAAACGATAATCATGATTGGTGAGAACGATGGGGCGCGCGAAAGAAGATGAGCGCGCCAGCGTCAGCACCGTGTTTTGAAAAGACGAATGGGCCCCGATCAGCGGCAGGAATTGCTTGGGAAAGCTCTCCCGCGATTCCGGCCACATCCGTGTGCCAGAGCCGCCGCACATGATGACAGGCTGAATTTTCGTCATGACGTCATTTCCTCAGCCGCCCGACATGCGGCCACGCTCACTTCCTATAGCACAGGCTATGGCCGGGTCAGGCCGCCTGCTTTTGATAATCCTTAATATCGGAGAAGAGGATATTCGGCCATTTCTCCTGCTCGTAGCGCAGAGCCCAGGCGGAAGGGGCAAGAAACACTGGCGCGCCATCGAGATCCTCGGCAATCGAGGCGGAAAAAGCGCGGCGGAATTTCTCGAGTTCGGCGCCATCCTGCGCGCTGATCCAGCGGCAAAGCTCGAAACGGCTCTGCTCGAAGGAGACCGGCAGGCCATATTCGGCCTGCAGGCGCTCGGCCAGAACATCAAGCTGCAGCGCCCCGACGACGCCGACAATGGCGCCCGATCCATCGGTCGGCACAAAGACCTGGACGACGCCCTCTTCAGCCATTTGCTGCAGCGCCTCGCGCAGTTTCTTGGCCTTCATCGCATCGCCCAGTTTCACGCGCCGCAGAATTTCGGGGGCAAAAGAGGGCACGCCGCGGAAGACGATCTCCTCGCCCTCGGTCAGCGTATCGCCAATGCGCAATGTGCCGTGATTGGGAATGCCCACGACATCGCCCGCATAGGCCTCATCGGCAATGGCGCGTTCCTGCGCGAAGAAGAATTGCGGCGCATTCAGCGCCATGGGTTTGCCGGTGCGCACGAGCTTGGCCTTCATGCCGCGCGTGAGCTTGCCCGAACAGACACGCATGAAGGCGATGCGGTCGCGATGATTGGGATCCATATTCGCCTGAATCTTGAACACAAAGCCGCTCATCTTCGGCTCGCGCGGCTCAACCTTGCGGGTCGAGGCATCCAGCGCACGCGGGGGCGGTGCAAATTCGCCGAGCCCGTCGATGAGATCCTGCACGCCGAATGTGCGCAAAGCCGAGCCCCAATAGACAGGCGTCAGATGGCCTTCCAGAAAAGCCTTTTCATCGAAAGGCTTCAACGCATCCACGGCCAGGCTCAATTCTTCGACAAAAGCCGCCCGCTCATGTTCAGGCAGAAGTGCGGCAATGGCTGGATCATCCGGCCCATTGACCTTGCGCGCACCGCCCTCACCATCGATGAGGCGGATCTCACTCTTGCGCAGATCGTAAGTGCCCTTGAAATCGCGACCCCGACCAATCGGCCAGGTGACCGGCGCCGTGTCGAGCGCCAGCGTCTTTTCGATCTCGTCGAGCAGCTCGAAGGGATCGCGCGTTTCGCGATCGAGCTTGTTGATGAAAGTGACAATGGGAATATCGCGCAGGCGGCAGACTTCAAACAATTTGCGCGTGCGCGCCTCGATCCCCTTGGCGGCATCGATCACCATGATCGCCGAATCGACAGCCGTCAGCGTGCGAT
>CAZHOK010000025.1:0-10069 GCA_964534115.1 uncultured Beijerinckia sp. | reverse complement strand
ATGGCCCGGCGTGTCGAGCAGGTTGAAGACATGGCCGGCATATTCGAAAGTCATGACCGAGGTGACAACCGAAATGCCGCGCTCGCGCTCAATGCCCATCCAGTCGGAGCGCGTCTGACGGCGATTGGCCTTGGCGCGCACTTCACCGGCGAGCTGGATCGCGCCGCCAAACAGGAGCAGCTTTTCCGTGAGCGTGGTCTTGCCGGCGTCAGGATGCGAGATAATCGCAAATGTACGCCGCCGGCTGACGGGATCGGGACTTGCCATGATGACCTGAAAAAAGCGGGCCAGACTGGCCCGGAACGACACCGCGCCGGGGTTTAACCCGGCGCGGCGCAAAAATCCACTCAGGTCCGCTTTATTCCGCTGCCTGCGTCTCGGCCTGGCTGGCCTTGGCACCTGCCAGCCCCTTTGCGGCTGCGCGCTCGCGACCGTGATCGCGGGCGATGAACGTATAGACGGCCGGCGTGACAAACAGGGTGAAAAGCGTCCCGATCGACATGCCAGCTGCAATGACAAGGCCGATGTCGAAGCGGCTGCGCGCGCCTGCACCGGATGCCAGGATCAGGGGGATCATGCCCACCACCATGGCCGCCGTGGTCATCAGGATCGGGCGCAGGCGCACGCCTGCAGCATGTTCGATGGCCTCGCGCCGCCCCATACCCTCTTCCTGCAGCTTGTTGGCAAATTCGACCATGAGAATGCCGTGTTTGGTGATCAATCCGATCAGGGTCACCAGGCCGATCTGCGTATAAATATTGATCGATCCCGCACCGACAATGCCCAGCACATTCAGCGGCAGAAGCGCGCCGAAGATCGAGGTCGGCAAGGCGATCAGAATGATCAGTGGATCGCGGAAACTTTCAAACTGCGCCGCCAGAACAAGGAAGATGACAATCAGCGCAAAGATGAAAGTGATCGTCAGCGCGCTGCCCTCTTGCACATATTGGCGCGCGTCCCCATTGAAATCATAAGTGAAGCCTTCGGGGAAAACCTCCTTCGATTTTTCCGTCAGAAAATCGAGAGTCTCACCCAAGGTCCGGCCGGGGAAAGGCACGCCTGACAGGGTGGCCGAATTGAGCTGCTGGAAAGACGTCAGCGCATTGGGCTGCACCGTGCTCGAGACGGAAGCGACCGTCGACAATGGCACAAGCTCGCCCGATGCAGTGCGGATCTGATAGCGCATCAACCAGTCCTCAGCATCGCGGAATTCGCGCGGCGCCTGCGGAATGACCTGATAGGAACGGCCATAAAGATTGAAGCGGTTGACGAAATTGCCACCGAGCATGGTGGCGAGCGAATTGCCGATATCCTGCATTTTAATGCCCAGCCGATTGGCCTTGTCGGCATCGATACGCAATTCAATCTGCGGCGTGTCGAATTTCAGATCGCTGTCGACGAAAATGAACATGCCGCTTTCGCGCGCCGATGTCTGGATCGTGTCGAGAACCTGAGCGAGCTGCTGATAATCGCCGGTCGAGCGAATGACGAATTGCATCGGCGGGCCGCCGGTCGAGCCGGGCAGAGCGGGCGGGGCAAAGGCAATGACCTGTCCGCCGGTGACGCCGGCGATCTTGCCCTGCAATTCCTGCAAAATCTGCTTTTGCGACCGCGTGCGTTGATCCCATGGCTTGAGCAGCAGACCGACAAAAGCCTGCCTGACGCCGCCGGCACCATTGATGGTGAAGACATGCCGCTTTTCAGGAATCTCATCGAGAATGCGATAGAGCCGGTCGGTCGTCTGCTCGAGATAATCGAGATTGGCATATTGCGGCGTCTTGACGATCAGGAAGAGAATGCCCTGATCCTCTTCCGGGGCAAGCTCCTTCGGTGTCGAGGCATACATGACAGCCGTGAGGCCCAGAACGCCTGCCAGAACCGCCATGGTCATGGCGCGGAAATTGAGCGTCTTGCGCAATCTGTTTTCATAGCGCCGGCGCAGATTGTCGAAAATCCGGTCGAGCTTGGCCGCCAAACCGCCATGGCCCTCAGCCGGGCGCTTGAGCAAAACCGAACACATCATCGGCGAGAGCGTGAGCGCAATAATGCCCGACACGACCACAGCACCGGCCAGGGTAAAGGCAAATTCGCGAAAGAGCGCGCCGGTGAGCCCACCGACAAAGCCGATGGGCGCATAGACCGCCGCCAAAGTGATGGTCATGGAAATGACCGGCATGGCAATTTCGCGTGCGCCCTTGAGCGAAGCCTCGAAGGGAGACATGCCCTCCTCAATATGGCGATAGATATTTTCGACCACGACAATGGCGTCATCGACCACGAGTCCAATGGCCAGAACAAGCGCCAGCAGCGTCAGCAGATTGATCGAATAGCCCATGGCCAGCAGCGCGATCATCACACCGATGAGCGACAGCGGAATGGTGACGACGGGAATGAGCGTCGAGCGGAAATTGCCGAGAAACAGGAAGATCACGATGACGACGATCAAAGCCGCTTCCAGCAGCGTCTTGCCGACTTCCCAGATCGAAGCGCGGATGAATTCCGTTGCATCATAAGCGATGGCGGCATCGAGACCTGTGGGCAATTGCGCCTGTATGTCAGGGAAAGCGGCGCGCACCTTGTCGATGACCGTGAGCGGATTGGCTGAAGGCGTGGCGTAAATGCCGATGAAGACGGCTTTCAGCCCGTCAAACACGGACGAGGACTCCACCGATTCCGGCCCAAGCTCGATATCGGCAATGGCCGAGAGGCGGATCAGACTGTCGCCGCGCGCCACAACAACAAGATCGCCGAAAGCCTGCGGGCTCGACAGCGAGGTCAGCGCATTGATGCTGGTCTGCGTGAAATCGGCTTTGATCTGGCCGGCGGCGGAGACGAAATTATTGGCGGCCAGCGCATTGCGCACATCGGCCGGCGTAACACCGCGCGCCGCCATGCGATTGGGATCGAGCCAGATGCGCATGGCGAACGTCTGACCGCCGAGAATTTGCGCATTGCCGACGCCATCGATGGTCTGCAGCCGCGGCTGGACGACGCGGGTGAGATAATCGGTGATCTGCGAAGCGTTCAGAACCTTCGAATTGAAGGACATGTAAAGCAAGGCATAGCCCTGCCCCGTCTGCTTGACGACAATCGGATCATTGGCCTCGCGCGGCAGGCGCGAGCGCACCTGATTGACCTTGGACAAAACATCGGCAATGGCGCGATCGGGATTGGCATTGAGCCGCAGATTGATCGTGATCAGCGAGACATTCTGCTGCGAATTGGAGACGATCGTGTCGACGCCTTCCGTGCTCGCCACCGCCTGCTCGAGCGGCACGGTGATGAAGCCCTTGATCAGATCCGCATTGGCGCCGGGATAGGTCGTGGTGATGGTGATCGTCGTCTGCGACAATTCCGGATATTGCCGGATCTGCAATTTGAACAAAGCCTGCAGCCCGACAAGCAGGATCAGCAGACTGACGACCGTGGCCAGAACCGGCCGGCGAATGAAAAGATCGGTAAAGGAGCCCATGTGATCCGCGCTCCTATTGCCGCGGCGTTTCTTGCAGCGGCTTCAGGCCGGAGTCATTGTCGATGCGCACGCGCGCCCCATTCTGCAGCTTCAGCTGCCCTTCGGTGACAATTTTCTCGCCCGGCGCGAGGCCATCCAGAACGGCAACCTGATCGCCGCGCGTGTCGCCAATGCGCAAGACACGCCGCTCCACGACAAGCGGCTGATCGGCGGGCGCAGATGAAGCCTGGGCGGCACCCGCCGGCGGCGATGCCGGCTTCACGACAAAGGCCGTATCGCCATAGAGCGAATAGGAAACGCCGGTGCGTGGAATGGTCACGACATCGCGCCCCGTGCCGATGAGAACCGAAACATTGGCAAACATGCCCGGGCGCAATTCACCACCCGTATTATCAACTTCCGCCCGCAACAAAATCGTGCGCGCCTCGATACTGACGCGCGCATCGATGGAGGTGACCTTGCCCTTGAAAATGCGACCGGCGAAAGCATCGACGCCAATCTCGATGGACTGGCCGACAGCCACGCGCCCGATATCCTGCTCGGTCACCGGAAAATCGACATAGATCGGATCGAGCTGCTGCAGCGTCACAATCGATGTGCCGGGCGAGACATATTGACCGGCATCGATGCGGCGCAGACCAAGGCGCCCGGAAAAGGGCGCGGTCAAAGCTTTTTGCGCAATCAATGCGCGCGTGCGATCTGCAGCCGCCGCAGCGGAATCGCGTGCGGCGAGTGCGGAATCGACATTGGCGGTTGCCGTCGAGCCACCGGCGACAAGCTGGCGCTGACGCTCGAGCGCCAGCTCGACATTGCGCAAAGTTGCAAGATTGGATTTGAGATCGGCCTGTTCGACGGAATCGTCGATCTGGATCAGCAATTGGCCGCGCTGTACATCCTGGCCGGATTCGAAATTGATCGTGCGCACAACGCCGCCCACCTGCGGCGAAATATCAATGCCCTGAACGGCGCGAAAAGTTCCAATGGCGGAAATCCGGGACTGCCAATTCTCGAGCTTGGCTTCAGCCACTGCAACCGCCGGCACTGGACGGGGAGCGGCCGCAATAAATCCCTTGATCATTTGCGGCTTCACGACGAACTGGAACCATGCAAGCGCACCCGTCAGGCCGGCCAGAGAAACGAGGACGAGAACGAGAGCGAAATTGCGTTTCATGTTTCACCAGATGTCCGCAGGAAAGCGGGAGACGCCGCGTTTCCTTTAAATAGAAGCGCTGACCCGAAATTCGACCCGACCCATGCTGCAAAAGCACCTCGGTCGGCAGGCTCACCCCATACATAGGTCAGTCGACGATGGATCACAGGTGAACCAAAAAAACGCCCTGCGCAAGCCCGCACATCTGCCGAGCCATCCGGCTGCGGAAAGTGCCGCCGGCCTTTCGTCAATCGGACATGAAGAAATGTTAATTTGCCCGGCCCAGGATCAAATTGCATCTTGGTCTGGCCGCACAGAAACGAAAAAGACGGGGACCGACGGCCGATGAGACCTTTTCTGCTCAGATTGCATCGCTGGACGAGCCTGATTTTTGCCCTTCCCCTTTTCGTCATTATTGCGACCGGGCTGATCCTCTCCTTTCAGCCGGCCCTCCAGCATGCGGCCATCAAGCCGGGAAGCCTTTCGGCCGAGCGACTTATCGCCATGATCGAACAACACGATCCGGAGCGCACGGCTCGCACACTCAATATCGATCCGGTGGACAACAGGCTTGTTCTGTCAGGCCCCGCGGGCAATGTCGCGGTGGATCTGGCAAGCGGCGAGAGGGCGGGCGAAGCAGGCAGACTTTCCACCCTCTTCTGGCAGAGCCGTCGCATTCATGAGCGGCTGGTTTATGGCCTCGATCCGCTCGTGCCTATCGCCACAGGCGCGCTTCTGGGCCTGATTGCGCTTGGCCTGATGATGGGCTGGGGCACATGGCGCAACAATGTGCCGGGCTGGCACCGCGGGATAGCATGGACCCTGCTGCCGCTCCTCATCATCAGCCCGCTGACCGGCCTTGCCCTGACTTTCAGCATCACTTTCACCTCGCCTGCCCCGCGTACGCCGGCCATGCCGCTGCGCGAGGCCGTGAGCCTCGCCCTTGCCAGCAAGGATCCCGCGACCCTTCTGTTCATCGCCCAGCGTGGCGGCCGGCAGATGGTGCGCGTGATGGAAGATGGCGCGGTCCGCCATTTCCTCGCGACGCCGGAGGGATTGAAACCGCTTGAAAACAACTGGCCGCGCCTGATCCATGAGGGCACCTGGCGTGGCATGTGGTCGGGTGCAGTGAATATTGTGACTTCGCTGGCCTTGCTGGCGCTCCTGTTCACAGGTGCCTGGATCTGGATGCGACGGCTTCTGCGGCCGCGCCGCAAACGCGCCGAAACCGGCCCAATCGGCGCGCAACTCTCGCGCTGAACTGGCTATTTGGCGCCCAATCTGCCGAAATGTCAGGCAATCTTCGACGGATGTCCAAGGGACTGCCCCCAGATAAACCAGTTTTCAGTGGCACTTCGCTTGCTTGAATGCTCAGATGATTTCGTCTGGCGGGGAGTAACGGGACTTGGCGAGCGGGCGCTTCTTTGACGAAATGACCGGGCCCGATGGCCAGGCGCGCAGCATGTACCGCAAGGTCGAGCGCTGGCTCTCCTCGGCCCCGCCGGAACTTCTGGCCTCCCGCCGCTCGCAGGCGGAATTGATGTTCCGGCGCATCGGCATCACTTTCGCCGTCTATGGCGACAAGGATTCAACCGAACGCCTGATCCCCTTCGACATTGTGCCGCGCGTTCTCGGACGCGCCGAATGGGCACGACTCGAAGCCGGGCTCGTGCAGCGCGTAAAGGTGCTCAACATGTTTCTCGCCGATGTCTATGGACGCGGCGAAGTCATCAAGGCCGGCATCATTCCGGAAGATATTGTCTATCGCAACGAGCATTACCGGCCCGAAATGCGCGGCGTAAAAGTGCCGCACGACGTCTATGTGCATATTTCAGGCATCGATATTGTGCGCATCGACGATCATGATTTCTATGTGCTGGAGGATAATGCGCGCACACCCTCGGGTGTCTCCTATATGCTGGAAAACCGCGAAGTGATGATGCGGCTGCTGCCGGAACTTTTCACCCAGCATCGCGTCGCCCCGGTGGAAAATTATCCCGATGCGCTTTTGGCAAGCCTGCGCTCAGTCGCGCCGAAACAGGCCGGCTCCGATCCTGTCTGCGTGCTGCTCACGCCCGGCATTTATAATTCGGCCTATTACGAACATTCGTTTCTCGCCGACAAGCTCGGCGTAGAACTGGTCGAGGGCCGCGATCTGCTGGTGAAAGACAAGATCGTCTATATGCGCACCACGCAAGGCCCCCAGCGCGTCGATGTCATCTATCGCCGCATCGATGATGATTTTCTCGATCCGCTTGCCTTCCGGCCCGATTCCGCGCTTGGCGTGCCGGGCCTGATGAGCGCCTATCTCGCCGGCAATGTCACATTGGCCAATGCGGTCGGCACTGGCGTGGCCGATGACAAGGCCGTCTATACTTACATGCCCGAGATCATCAAATTCTATCTCGGCGAAGAACCGATTTTGAAAAATGTGCCGACATGGCGCTGCCGCGAGCCCGAAGCGCTCAAATATGTTCTGGCGCATCTGCCCGAACTCGTCGTCAAGGAAGTCAATGGCTCAGGCGGCTATGGCATGCTTGTCGGCCCGCATGCGAGCAGCGAACAGATCGCCGAATTTGCCAAAAAACTCGAGAACGATCCTGACGGTTTCATCGCGCAACCGACGCTCAATCTCTCGACCTGTCCGGCATCTTTCGAGGCCGGCCTTGGCGCGCGCCATGTCGATCTGCGCCCCTTCGTTCTCTCAGGTGCTGAGGGTGTGCGCGTCATCCCTGGCGGCTTGACGCGCGTGGCGCTGAAGGAAGGATCGCTTGTCGTCAATTCAAGCCAGGGCGGCGGCACCAAGGACACATGGGTCATTGAAGATGAAACCAGCGGAGGGCCGTTCTGATGCTTGCCCGCACCGCCGACAATCTCTACTGGCTCTCGCGCTATATGGAGCGCGCCGATTTTCTCGCCCGCATCATCGAGGCAGCGCAGCGCCTTGCCACTCTGCCCACTGCCTATGGCGGCACGGGCAGCGAATGGGAAAGCACATTGAACGCTGCCGGTGCGCTCGATGGTTTTCGCGAACAGATCGGCGAGGTGACAGAGGCGCGCGCCATTCATTATCTCGCCTTCGACCGGCAAAACCCATCCTCGATCTGCAATTGTCTGGAAGCGGCGCGCACCAATGCGCGTTCGGTGCGCACAGCGCTCACCATTGAAATGTGGCAGGCGATCAATACGGCCTGGCTTGAAATGAAACGGTTCGAACTGGCGCTTGGGAAACCCGGCCCCATCGACCGCATCGAACTGTCGCGCTTTCTCGAATTCGTGCGCAAGGCCTCGCTCGATTTCGATGGATCGGCGCATCGCACCATGCTGCGCAACGATGCGCATTGGTTTTCGCGACTGGGCCTTTATGTCGAGCGCGCCGATACAAGCGCGCGCGTGCTGGATGTGAAATATAATGTCCTGCTGCCGCAGACCGAACAGGTCGGCGGCTCGCTCGATTATTTCCAGTGGACGGCGATTTTGCGCGCGGTCTCGGCACTCACGGCCTATCATTGGGTCTATAAGGGATCGATCAAACCCTGGCTGGTGGCCGAACTTCTCATCCTGCGGCCGGAAATGCCGCGCTCGCTGCGCTCCTGCTATGACGATATTGTGCGGCTTCTCGACAATATTGCGCGCGCCTATGGGCGGGAGGGTGCGGCCCAGGCCCATGCCCGCGCCACTCTGGCAAAACTGGAAGGTGCCGAAATCAAGGATATTTTCGGCACGGGCCTGCATGAATTTCTCACCGAATTCATCGCGGGCAATGATGCGCTGGGCATGGCCATTGCCACGCAATATCTCGTCCATGCCGAGGATGGCGAAGAGACGGCACAGATCCAGACACAGGCCTGATTGCGTAAGTCTGAGCCTCAGGCCTATAAGGGCCGCGATTTCACGTTGAGGCAGGAGGAAGAGAGCGATGACCTATTGCTGCGGCATTTTGGTGCGCGAAGGTCTCGTCATGATTGCCGACACGCGCACCAATGCGGGTCTCGACAATGTCTCGACCTTTCGCAAACTTCATACCTTTGAAAAAAAGGGCCGCCACGCCTTTGCCATTGCCAGCGCCGGCAATCTCTCCGTGACGCAAAATGTGCTCCATCTGGTGCACACCGGCATCGACAATCCGAAGACAAAAAAATCCGAGCGGCTTGAGGACATGACCGACATGTTTTCTGCCGCCGAACTCATCGGTCGTGCCGTGCAGAAAACCGGCTCGAATTATGCGGAAGCCTTCGAACAGGCCAATCTCAAATTCGAAGTCTCCTTTCTCTTTGGCGGCCAGATCAAAGGCGCGGGCCCGCGCCTGTTCATGATCTATTCGGCCGGCAATTTCATCGAATGCACGCCCGATGCGCCCTTCCTGCAGATCGGCGAACATAAATACGGCAAGCCCATTCTCGACCGTGCGGTCAATTACGACACCGATCTCTACGATGCGCTGAAGATCGGGCTGATCTCGATGGATTCGACCATCAAGTCCAATCTCGGCGTCGGCCTGCCCATCGACATTGCCGTCACCCGCTCGGGCGCGATGGAATATGACACGCGCCACCGGATTGATGCCAGCGATCCCTATTTCCGCGATTTGCGCGAACGCTGGTCCTCAGCGCTGCGCGCCGCCCATATGGGCATTCCGCGCCCGCAATATGGGGAAGAGAAATAGCAAGCTCGTCATTGCGAGCGCAGCGAAGCAATCCATCTTGGCCGCTAGCAGGAATGCGCTCCGGGGGCGAAGATGGATTGCCGCGTCGCTGCGCTCCTCGCAATGACGAGGCTTTGCGTCATAAGGGCCGGAAGCGGCCCCTTGCTTCCCCCCATTTCCGGCGGTAACCTCATTTCGAAGCCATGGGGTGCTGCTGGAATCGTCCGGCGGCTGAGATCACACCCATAGAACCTGAACTGGGTAATGCCAGCGGAAGGGACGGGCGAAGCCTCCGGCGGAGGCCATCCTCCTTCCACAAGCGGCATGCCCTCGTCAGTCTGGCGGGAGGAGCAGCGCATGAATATTCAACCGAAGGCCGGCAGCATTGTGCCGGAAACCGTGACCACCGGCCCCCTGACGGGTTCGAAGAAGGTCTATTACACCGTCCCCGGCCATCCGGATGTGCAGGTTCCCTACCGCGAAATCTCGGTCAGCGACCCCAAGGAGCCGCCCGTCCGCGTCTATGATGCCTCGGGCCCCTATACTGAAACCGATATTGGCATCGATCTCTCCAAAGGTTTGAAGCGCATTCGCGCACCCTGGCTGGCGCGGCGCGCCAATCTGGCGAGCTATGCCGGCCGCGCCGTGAAGCCGGAAGACAATGGCGGCGTGTCGGGCGAAAAGCTTGTGCCGCCCTGCCCGGCCATCACCGCTCCGCTCGCCGGCGGCGAGGGGCCCGTCACGCAATATGAATTCGCCCGCGCCGGCATCATCACCGAAGAGATGATCTATGTCGCGCATC
>CAZHOK010000024.1:22820-30463 GCA_964534115.1 uncultured Beijerinckia sp. | reverse complement strand
ACGCGCGTCCGCGCCGCCGCACCAGAGCGGCGAGCGCGGGCCGCAACGGCAAGAACAGACGATAGAAAATTTCCATCACGACCAGCACGCCCGGCCATTTTGCCACGCGTGCCGCCCAGCGCCAGCGCGGCAAATCTTCCCAGATGGAAACAAAAGCCGCAGCGCCCGACAAAAGCGATCCGTCTTCACGCCGCACATGAAAACGCGCCAGCGCATCGTGGCGCGCCAGATCGCTCCCCGTATCGGCGCTTTCTTGCGAGACATCGAGAAAATGCAGTTTTTCCGCGCCTTCCTGGGCACGGTAATGCGCAATCTCGATCGTGCAGAGCGGACAGGCCCCGTCGAAATAAATCGTCTTGCACTCTGTCGTCTGCGGCGTCGCGCTCATGAGGCGAGGCCCCGCTTTTCGAGCAGGGCATCGACGCCGGGCAGGCGGCCGCGAAAGGCAATATAGGCCTCTTTCGGATCGCGCAGATTGCCGGCCGCATAAATATGGTCGTGCAATCTTTGGGCAATTTCGGAATCGAAAATATCGCCCTTTTCTTCAAAGGCCGAGAAAGCATCGGCGTCGAGCACTTCCGACCAGAGGTAGGAATAATAGCCCGAGGCATAATGTTCGCCTGAAAAAATATGCGAGAAATGCGGCGAGCGATGGCGCATGGCGATCTCGTCGGGCATGTCGATCTTGTCGAGAATGTCGGCCTCGAAAGCCAGCGGATCGGCGGCAGCGGCCGGCGAATCCATATGAATGTCGAGATCGACAAAGGCCGATGCGCAATATTCGACAGTGGCAAAACCCTGGTTGAAACCGCGCGCGGCTTTCAGTTTCGCGATCAATTCCTCAGGGATGGGCTCGCCGCTGTCCACATGGCGGGCATGTTTGCGCAAGACCTGCGGCTGGAGCAGCCAATGCTCATAGAGCTGGGAGGGCAATTCGACGAAATCGGTCGAGACGGCAGTGCCCGCCAGCGACGGATAAGTGACATTGGAGAGCATGCCATGCAGCGCATGGCCGAATTCATGGAACAATGTGCGCGCTTCATCGATCGACAAAAGCGCTTCCTCGCCGGGAGCGGGCTCGGCAATGTTGAGCACATTGACGATGATCGGGCGAATATTGCCGACGAGCCTCTGCTGGGTGCGAAAGCCCGACATCCAGGCGCCGCTGCGCTTCGAGGCGCGGGCAAAATAATCGCCGACGAACAAAGCCACATGGTCGCCCGCTTTGTCTTTGACTTCGAACACGCGCACGCCCGCCCGATAGACCGGCACATCGCGCCGCTCATGAAAGGACAGGCCGAACAATTTGCCGGCCACATCGAAAGCCGCCGCCATCATGCGCGAGAGCGGGAAATAGGGGCGCAATTGCGCATCGTCGAGCGCGTAATCGGCGCGCCGCAGTTTTTCGGCATAATGGCGCCAGTCGGCCTTGCGGATCGGCCCATTCTGGCCCTCTGCCGCAGCGATTTTCGCCAATCGGTCGCGCTCGTTTTGCGCAGCCTTTCGCGCCGGCGCCCAGACACGATCGAGCAATTGGCGCACGGCAGCCGGTGTCTGCGCCATTGTGTCGTCGAGCTTGTATTCGGCATAGGATGAATAGCCGAGCAAGCGCGCCCGCTCATCGCGCAGCGCAATCGTTTCTGCGATCAAGGCGCGATTGTCGCTCTCTCCGCCTTTTTCTCCGCGCGCCAGAAAAGCATTCATCAATGTCTCGCGCAGATCGGGGCGGGTCGAATGGGTGAGAAATCCTTCGACATTGCCGCGCGAGAGCGAAACCGCATGGGATTGCGCGCGGCCACGCGATTGCGCGAGCGCTTTGGCGGCAGCCCGAAAATCATCCGGCAGTCCGGCAAGATCGGCCTCATCGTCGAGCCAGAGCACATAATCGGATTCGTCCTTCAGGACATTTTGCGAAAATTGCGTCCCCAGTGTCGCAAGCCTTGCGGTGATTTCCGTCAGCCTTGCCCGCTCGGCCTCGCTCAGACGCGCGCCGGCGCGCACAAAACCTTTGCGCACGCGCTCGGTCAGTCTTTTCTGTTCGGCATTCAGCAGGCTCCATTCTGGCCCTGATAGAATGGCCTCGACCCGCGCCAGAAGTTTTGCATCGAGAAAAATGGCGCTGCGATGGCGCGCGAGCAGGGGCGAGACATCGCGCTCCACCTGGCGCAGCTCTTCGCTGGATTCGGTGGACGCCAGATTGAAAAACACTTGCGAGACGCGCACGAGATCGGCGCCGGCCCGTTCCATCGCCTCGATCGTATTGGCGAAATCGGGGGCCTCGGCATTGTCGCGGATACGGGCAATCTCGCTTTTATGGTTCTCGAGCGCACGCGCAAAGGCCGGCATGAAATGGGCGGTCTGGATGCGATCGAACGGCGGCATGCCGAAAGGGGTGGCCCAGACTTCGAAGAAAGGATTTTGCACGGCAAGAGGCTCCGGGGAAAAGCGAAGGCTGGAGCTTAATTGGGCATGAAGCGGGTGTCCGGCAAGGCCTGCCTTTGCGCCCGTTTGTCGCTGTGCTGGTCCATGCCCCCGCCAGGCATCGCTTGGGCGGCGTCAGGTCGTGATGAAATAGATGGCCAGAAAAATGCCGGCGACGCTGAAGATCACCGTATAGGAGCCCCATTTGGTGAAATAGAAAATCGCCGTGCACAGAGCCAGCGTGACGATTTCCAGCGGCCCGATATTGGCAGCACGGATGATGGCGAGGGCGCCGGCAAAAATCAGCCCCACAGCGACGGGGGCAAGGCCGCGTTCGACGGCTTTTTTCAGCGGCGTGTCGCCCTTGCGCTGCCACCAATTTGCCAAGCCGTAGACGAGCAGCGAGGAGGGCAGATAAATGCCGATGCAGCTGGCAATGGCGCCCCAGAATCCGGCAACCTGATAGCCGATCAGCGCTGCAATCAAAGTGCTGGGGCCGGGCGCTGCGCGCGAGACGGCGAAGAGATCGGCAAATTGCTGGTTGGTCAGATAGCCGTGCACTTCGACCGTCTGATATTGAATGTCGGCGACAATCGCCTGTCCGCCGCCGAAGGAGAGCAGCGAGAGCGGCGCGAAGACGATGAACAGGCCAAGCAGTTTATTGTCCATCACTTGGCCTCCCGCACGTCGAGCCAGGCAAGCCAGATGCTCAAAGGCACGGCAATGATGACGACGGGAATCATCGGCCAGCGCAGCAGGCCGATCGTCACAAAGACCAGCGCTGCAACGATGAAGGTTTTGGCATTGCGGCGCAGTTTGCGCCCGGTTTTGAAGCCCATCGACAAAGTCGCGCCCACAGCAGCAGCCGCGACGCCGCCGAGCACATAATGCGTGACGTCGAGCCCGGACATTTCGCGATAGGCAAAGCCCATGGCCAGAATGATGAAGAAGGCGGGGATGACCATGCCGAGCACGGCGGCAATGGCGCCGAGCCGGCCATTGATCTGCAGCCCGATATAGAGCGCGAGATTGACCGGATTGGCACCGGGCAGAACCTGCGCAATCGCCTGTCCGGCGAGAAATTGCTCTTCGCTCAGCCAGCGCCGGTTCTCGACCACTTCGCGATAGACCAGCGCCTGGGTGCTGCCACCGAAGGCCGTGCCGCCGATTTTCAGAAACGCAAGGAGCACATCGAGGAGGCTTGCCGTCTGGATGCTTGTTTTTTCGTTTTTGTCATTGGCGTCCATCGGGTCCTCCCTGCCGCGCGGGCGCGACATTAGCCCGAGTCGAGGGGCAGGAGAACCCTGAGCCGAACCTTTGGCGCCATTTGGCCCGCGCACTCAGGCCGGTTCGGGTGCGGGGCGCTCGCTGCTGCGGGGGGCGATTTTCCGTTTGAGATGCTGGCGCACCTCGCCCGAGACGATGATTTCGCCGCGATCGGCAAAGGCCTCGTGGTTCTCCTCAATATCGTCGAGCTCATAGAGATAATTGACCATCAGCCCGTGGCCTTGGGCGAGGCCTTTGGGCGAGAGATCGCCCTGCCAATTGATGCGCTCGAGCCGCGCGCCATTGCCCAGATGAAAACGGGCAACGGAATCGCGCGGCTGATTGCCGGCGCTCTTGGCCTGAGTGAAATAGATGGCGGCGGCTGCCAGCAATGGTTTGCGCAAGGCCTCGCTCAAATCCTGCGGCGGCGTGTCGGCGGCCAATTCGGCAAGAGCCTCGCGCAGATCGGCGGGAAGAATCGGCTGCTTGCTTGCCAGATCTTCGCGCAGCCAACGGGCGAAATCGGGAACCGGCGACAGGGTCACGAAAGTCGAGAGCTTCGGCAATTCGCGCCGCAATTCCTCCACCACCTGTTTGATGAGGAAATTGCCGAAGGAGATGCCGCGCAATCCTTTCTGGCAATTCGAGATCGAATAGAAGACAGCCGTTGTCGCCGCATGCGCCTCGATTTCCTGGCGGGCGGGGGCGAGCAGCGGTGCAATGGCGTCCGGCATGACTTGCGTCAGGGCGACTTCGACAAAGATCAGCGGCTCGTCTGTCAGGCGCGGATGGAAAAAGGCAAAACAGCGCCGGTCTGAGGGCTCGATGCGTCCGCGCAAATCCTCCCAGTTCCCGATGGCATGTACGGCCTCATATTTGATGATCTTTTCAAGAATATTGGCCGGCGTCGTCCAGGCGATATGGCGCAGAACCAGAAAGCCGCGGTTGAACCAGGATGAGAAAAGATGCCGGAAATCGCCATCCAGCGCTTTCAGCTCAGGCATTTCTTTCTCATGTTTGAACAGGTCTTCGCGCATGTGAACAAGAGCAGCCGTGCCGCCCGGCGCCTGATTGAGGCGGCGGATCAATTCCTGTCTGCGCGGCTCGGCCGCCTGATGCAGGGCAAGTGCATTCAATTGCGATGGATCGGCGCGATAGGCGTCGATGGATTGTGACAGTTTTTCGCGGTCGGGCCCGTAATCGCGCGCAAGATGAACCAGAAATTCGCGCTTTCCCGCATCCGATAAATGTCGATAGCGCGCAAGCACGACTTCGGCGAGCGCAACGCCGGTTGCTTCGCCGCGCCGCTTGATCAGATCGCCTGCAAGGCGCATCAGGCCGGCGGGCGTTGCCTCTTCCTGTCCGCGCGCGCGGGCCAAAAGTTCCCGGCCGCGTTCGGTGATGCTTTGCAAAAGTTCGGTAATGAAATTGCCGTTCATGATCACGCTCACGCTTGCGCCGGGTGACCGGCAAGCTGGAAGCCGATCATGGCGGGATCATGAATGCCGCGCTACCATCTCTTGGTTCAATGGTTCTTGTGCGGCCTGATCCAGGCGGAGCCGAAGAGGAGGCCTTCCAGCCGGGCAAGACGATCGCGGCGCATCCATTGGCGCGCCCAGAAACAGGCGGCTTCCTTCGAATGAAAAGACAGGGCTTGGGCTGCTGCATCCGGTCGTGAGACGATGACGTAAGCGCGGCCATCTTCGCCCGTTTGCGGTCGATAGAGCGTCTGAAGTTCTGAAGTCCCTGTCCGGGCATCCGAATCCATGGCGTTGCTCCGCTTTTGTGCGTGTCTCCAGCGGTCGGCTCTTTTGGTTAACAAAAGGTTAATTTCTGAAAAAAGACATTTGATACGAATGATTTGGCTGTGATTTAAGCGGCCCGGCCGGGCCTGCCGCCTTTACCCACAGGCGTGTCTGCCCCGTGCTTTGACCCCGGGCAGCCGGCCGCTTAGTCAGGGCGCTCTCTTTTGAGCTGCTTTCAGAATCGGGTTGCACAGCATGAAATCGATCCATCAGCGCCTTGCCGAAGAACTCGCCGTCCAGGAATGGCAGGTCGCTGCGGCGGTGGAGCTGATCGATTCGGGCTCGACCGTTCCTTTCATCGCGCGCTATCGCAAGGAAGTCACCGGCACTCTGGACGATACGCAATTGCGCCTGCTCGATGAGCGTTTGCGCTATTTGCGCGAATTGGAAGAGCGCCGCAAAGCGGTGATCGATTCGATCAAGGAGCAGGGCAAGCTCGACGATGCTTTGCTGGCGCAGATCAATGGTGCAGACACCAAAGCGCGGCTCGAGGATATTTATCTGCCCTACAAGCCCAAGCGGCGCACCAAGGCGCAGATCGCGCGCGAGGCGGGACTGGAGCCCTTGGCCATGGGCCTGCTCGCCAATGCCATGCTCGATCCGCGCGTGGAGGCTGAAAAATTCATCGACAAGGAAAAGGCGATCGAAACTGTCGAGGCCGCGCTCGATGGTGCGCGCGCCATTCTGGTCGAAACTTTTTCCGAAGATGCCGAGCTGATCGGCTCATTGCGCGAGACCTTCTGGACGCAGGGCCGTCTGCGCTCCAGCGTGCGCGAGGGCAAGCAGGTCGAAGGCGCAAAATTTTCCGATTATTTCGATTTTGCCGAGCCGCTCGCCAAATTGCCGTCGCATCGCATTCTGGCAATGTTCCGGGGCGAAAAGGAAGAAATGCTCGACCTCAAGCTCGAGCCCGAGGCGACGCCTGCGCCAGCTGGAACGCCGACGCTTTATGAAAACCGGATCGCCGCCAAATTCGGCATTTCGCAACAGGGCCGTCCGGCCGACAAATGGCTGAACGATTGTGTGCGCTGGGCCTGGCGCACGCGCATGGAATCCTCGCTCTCTGTCGATCTGCGCGTGCGGCTTTGGCAACATGCGGAAGAAGATGCAGTCAAGGTTTTCGCCGGCAATTTGCGCGATCTGCTGCTGGCAGCCCCTGCTGGCGCGCGCCCCACGCTTGGTCTTGATCCGGGCTTTCGCACCGGCGTCAAAGTGGCTGTGGTCGATGCGACCGGCAAGGTCGTGGATACGGCAACCATCTATCCGCATGAGCCGCAGCGGCGGTTTGACGAATCCTTGGCCATTCTCGCCAATCTGTGCCGCAAACATCGGGTCGAATTGATCGCCATCGGCAATGGCACGGCCTCACGCGAGACCGACAAGCTTGCTGCCGAATTGCTGAAGGGTGCGCCTGAGCTCAAACTCACCAAGATCATGGTGTCGGAGGCGGGGGCTTCGGTCTATTCGGCATCGGCCTATGCTTCATCCGAACTTCCCGGTCTCGATGTGTCGCTGCGCGGTGCGGTTTCCATCGCGCGTCGTCTGCAGGATCCGCTGGCCGAACTCGTCAAGATCGATCCGAAATCCATTGGCGTCGGCCAATATCAGCACGATCTCTCCGAGGTGAAATTGTCGCGCTCGCTCGATGCTGTCGTGGAAGATTGCGTCAATGCCGTCGGCGTCGATGTGAATACGGCTTCGGCGCCGCTCTTGTCGCGCGTCTCGGGCCTGTCGGAATCTCTGGCACAGAATATTGTCATTCATCGCGATGCCAATGGCCCGTTCAAGAGCCGCCAATCGCTCAAAAGCGTGCCGCGTCTCGGCGCCAAGGCCTTTGAGCTTTGCGCCGGCTTTCTGCGCATTCGCGACGGAGAGGATCCGCTCGATCGCTCCAGCGTGCATCCCGAAGCCTATCCGGTTGTGCGTCGCATTCTTGAGGCGACAAAGAGCGACATCAATGTGCTGATCGGCAATGTCACGCAATTGCGGGGGCTGAAGCCGAAGGAATTTGCCGATGACACTTTCGGCCTGCCGACCGTCACCGACATTATCAAAGAACTTGAAAAGCCCGGACGCGATCCGCGTCCCTCCTTCAAGACAGCCTCCTTCCAGGATGGCGTGGAGAAAATCTCGGATCTGCGCCCCGGCATG
>CAZHOK010000024.1:3890-22810 GCA_964534115.1 uncultured Beijerinckia sp. | reverse complement strand
TTCTTGAGGGTGTCGTCACCAATGTGGCGGCCTTCGGCGCTTTCGTCGACATCGGCGTGCATCAGGACGGGCTCGTCCATATTTCGCTCATGTCGGAGACTTTTGTGAAAGATCCGCGCGATGTGGCCAAGCCCGGCGATGTCGTGAAGGTCAAGGTTCTCGATGTCGATGCGGCGCGCAAACGCGTCAGCCTGTCGATGCGCATGGATGCGGAGCCGGGCGCGCAGCAGCCGCGCCGCAATGAGGCCAATGCCGCCCAGACACAGCGCACGATGAAACAGATGCAGCAGAAAGCCGCGGCTCCATCTGCCGCCGGCGGATTGCTGGCCGATGCGCTGCGGCGCGCAGGTGTGGCCAAGAACGATCCATCGGGGCGGCGCTAAAAAATTCTCGGCAGCGCTTCTTTTCGCGCGGCGAACGAACCCATCGCGACCAGGGCGGTTGAATGCGCACGCCGATTGAACGGCGCCTGCGACAGGAGACCGACATGATCAAGAAAATTGCTGCAGTTTGCCTTATGGGAACGGCGCTCGTATCGGCGCCCGCCATGGAGCAAGCCTGGGCGCAAGCGCCGAAAGACCTCGCCCCATCGAGCCAGGCCGCCGGCATCCCCTTTTTGACGCGCATGGAATCCGGCCAGTGGCGCGGCTCGAAACTTGTCGGTCTCAATGTCTATGGCGCCGACAATCAGAAGATCGGCGATATTAATGAAGTGATCATCGACCGGCAGGGGCAGGCCAAGGCGATTGTGATTGGCGTCGGCGGTTTTCTGGGGCTGGGCGAAAAGAATGTCGCCATTCCCTTCGACCGCGTGCAATGGGATGTCGGCGGGGATCGCGCAGCCGGGGCGGGGCCATCGCCCGATGTCGCGCGATCGGCCACCGGTGCGCAGCCCGGCCAGACGATGGGCTCGGGCGGGGCGATTCTGTCCTCCGCCCCCGGCGCGGCGCCCCAGCAGGCAGCCGGGCAGATGCGCGATTACCCGGAGCGCGCCTTTGTCCAGATGAGCCGTCAGGATCTTCAGGCTGCTCCAGAATTTCGTTACGCCTCCGAACGATCCTCTTCGGATAGCGAATCCGGCGCGGGCGGGAAGCCGGGCGGGTCATCCACCCGGTGATCCCGACCGGGTTTTTCAGCCTTACAAGCCGCGGCCTTGCTCTTGCCTAGACCGGGCCGCGCAAGCATAGTCCCTCCCAGAGCGCCGCCGCGACATTCGGGTTCACCGGATGCGAAGAACCGGCGCCTGTGGGAGGCATGAATGGGCTTCAGGCGTCGTGATGTGCTGCAGGGCGGCGCGCTCGGTCTGGCGGCTGGATTGGTTCCAGCCTTTTCGGGCGCTTCTTTGGCGCAGGGCGCCACTCCCTCTTGGCTGACACCCCAAATGCTGGCCGCGGCAAAGGCCGAAGGCAATGAAATCATCATCTATGGATCGATGAACGAGCAGGAAGCTTTGCCGCTCTGGAAAGCTTTCGAGACCGCCACCGGCATCAAAGTTCAATATGTGCGCTCCTCCGATACGGGATTGATGAGCCGCATCGTGCTCGAGGCGCGGGCGCAGCAGAAATCCTGGGATCTCGTTGTCACCACGGCCGTGTCGAAACTGCCGCAGGAATTTCTGCGGGTGCTCGAATTGCCGGAAGCCAAAAACATCGATCCCAATGCGATCGATCCGAAGAAGAAATGGTACGGCGTTTATTCGAATTACAATACGCCGGCCTATAATACGAAATTCGTCGACAAGGCGACGCTGCCCAAAAGCTATGAGGAAATGGCAACGCGCAAGGATTGGGCTGGAAAAGTCGCCATTGACGGCAATGACAGCCAATGGGTCTATGGCTTGTTCTTGCAATATGGCGAAGCCAAAGCGCGCAAGATCATCGGCGACCTTGTTGCCAATCTGAAGCCCGCTGTTGTCGATGGCCATCTGGCTTTGGCGCGGTCTGTCGGCCTTGGCGAATATTGGGTTGCGCTGAACAATTACACCAATCTCACCATCAATGTGATGTTGCGTGGCGGCGCTACCGATTATTGGGCGCTCGATCCGATTGCGCTTTTCTATGGTCAGGCGGCAATCAATATGCGCGCGCCCCATCCCAAAACGGCGGAACTGGCGATCAATTTCCTGGTCAGTCGTGAGGCGCAGAAAATGCTCACCGAAGCAGGCCGCCTGCCGGTGCGCGCCGATGTCGAGCCCAATCCGCCAGATGCAGTGAAGCGTTTTGGCACGAACAAGATCATTCCCGTGAATTTCTCGCCCGATGACGAGAAGAAATGGCAGCGCATCACGACGGATCTTCTGAAACCGCGTTGATGGACAAAAAAACACAGAGGCGGCGTGACAATGAGCGCCGCCCGCAGGGGAGGTTGTAAACTTGGCACTTTCGACAGGCATGGATGTTGCTGCAGCCGGCGGGTGGCGCGCACGGCTGTTTTCCGTTTCGCCCGCCAAGATTGTTGCCGTCCTCGGCGTGCTGTTTGTCGCCTGGCTGGTGATCGTGCCGCTTGCCGCACTTTTCTATACGGCTTTTGCCGAAGACACGATTTACGGTCCCGGCGATTTCACCTTTGAAAATTTCATCAATGCCTATACGCGCTGGCATTTGCTCCAGCTGTTCTGGAATTCCATCGTCTTTGCGGGCGGTTCAGCCGCGCTCACTTTGCTGCTTGGCGGTTTTGTCGCCTGGGCGGTCGAGCGCACCGACATGCCGGGGCGCGAGATTTTCCATAGTCTCACTCTGCTGAATTTCGCCCTGCCGGGTCTTTTGACGACCATGGCCTGGATGCTCATTCTCAGCCCCAATGTCGGCTGGGTGAATACGCTGATGAAAATGTGGTTCGGTCTCGATGCCGCACCTTTCAATGTCTATACGATGAGCGGCATGATCTGGGTTCTCTCGACCCATTATTTCCCGCTCGCCTATCTTCTGCTGGGCCCTGCATTCCGCGCGCTCGATGTGCGCATGGAAGAGGCGGCCTATATGTCGGGCGCGCGCCAATCGCAGATCGCGCGTCTGGTCACCATGCCGATGATGCGCCCGGCCATTCTTTCAACGCTGCTGCTGCTCTTCATTCGCGGCATTGAATCCTTTGAAGTGCCACGCCTGATCGGCAATCCGGCCCGTATCGAAGTTTTCACCACCGATATTCAGGCCGCGATCCGCGGTGCATCGCCCGAGCTTGGCACAGCCAGCGCCTTGTCGATCACATTGCTTGCCATTTGCGCTTTGACTGTCTGGCTCTATCGCCGCTCGACGCGCAATGCCGAAGCTTTTGCCACGATCACCGGCAAGGGCTATAAGCCCACGCGCATGAAGCTGGGCGCGTGGCGCTGGCCTTTGTGCATCCTGACATCCATTCTCTTTTTCGTCACGCTCGGCCTGCCGATCATGACGCTGGTCTGGCAATCCTTGTTCATGAAGCCGACATTGCCGTTCATGGCTGGCGCCGGCGCCATGACGGCTGAAAACTACAAATTCGTGCTCAGCTATCCGATCTTCCTCGATGCAGTGACAACCAGCGTGTCCTTGGCTGCCATGGCGGCGACCATTATTGTCGCTCTGACATTCTTGCTGGCCTGGATCGCGCAACGCGCCGTGCCGCGTTACGGCTGGGCCTTCGATCTTCTGGCCTTCATGCCGATTGCATTTCCCTCGATCATCGTCGGGGCCAGTATTCTCTTTGCCTATCTCATCCTGCCGATCCCGGTTTACAACACGATCTGGATTTTGCTCATCGCCTATCTGACGCTCTACATGCCCTATGGCATGCGCTTCGCGTCCGGTGGGCTTGTGCAGATCCACAAGGAGCTGGAAGAGGCCGCGCATACGAGCGGGGCGGGCTATGCGCAGATTTTCCGGCGCGTGCTCATGCCTCTGCTGGTTCCGGTTGCGCTCTCGGCATGGATTTACATTTTCGTTCTGGCCGTGCGCGAGCTGGGTGCATCCATCATGCTGGTGGGGCCGGGAACGCATGTGCTGGGCACGATCAGTCTGACCATGTGGAAAGAGGGCGGCTCTTATGGTGCCGTCTGCGCTTTGGGCGTCATCCAGATCATGCCGCTGGTCTTTATCGTTGCGCTGCTGCGTTGGCTTGAACGCAAAATTCAGGGCGCTGAGAATTCGTGAGAAAAAGAAGAAAGGTCGAACAATGAAAATCTGCCGTTTTGGAAACGATCGCCTGGGCGTCGTCATGGGCGATATGGTTCATGATGTGAGCGCTGCGCAGGATGAAATCCGCGCCAAGGCGCCCTATGACATGGCCGGCGATGCTGTCATTGCAGCTCTGCCGGAATGGCGCGGCAAGATTGAGGATATGGCGAAAAAAGTCGCCGGCGTGCCGCTCTCCTCGGTCAAGCTGCTGCCGCCGGTGGCGCGCTGGACAAAGACCATGGCTGCGCCCACCAATTATCGCGACCACATTGCCGAAATGGCGGAAGCGCGCAATCAGGCCGGTGGCGTTGCCTCCAAACTCGGCTCCGACATCGGCAAGGCCGGTATTTTCCTGAAGGCCAATTCTTCCGTCATTGGCATGGGTGAGGAAATTCCGATCCGCTTCCCCGACCGGCGCAACGATCACGAGGCAGAAATCGTCATCGTCATCGGCAAGAAGGGCACGGATATTTCGCAGGACAAAGCGCTCGATTATATCGCCGGCTATTCGCTGGGTCTCGACATGACGGTGCGCGGGCCGGAAGATCGTTCCTTCCGCAAGTCGGTCGATGGCTATACGCCGATTGGCCCCTGGATTGTCACGGCTGACGAGATTGCCGATCCCGAGGACATTCCCTTCTCTCTCTATCTGAATGACGACAAGCGGCAGGAATCGAATTCGAAACATCTGGTTTATTCGATCCGCCGGCTGATCGAATTCGCCTCCTCTTTCTACACGCTCCATCCCGGCGATCTTCTTTACACAGGCACGCCCAAGGGCGTTGGCCCCGTGCAGCCGGGCGATGTCATTCGTGTGAATGCCCTGCCGCAATTCGGTGAATTGCGCATGAAAGTGCGCGCCCATCGGATCGGCGGCTGAAACGAGAAGAAGGAGATATCTCCATGATCCAGGTGAAACGACTGGCCCATGCCACGATCACTGTCGAAGATCTCGAGCGCTCGCTTGATTATTACATGCGGGTGGTCGGCCTTTCGCTCGTGGCGCGCGACAAGGATCGCGCGGTTCTGGCCACGAAAGTCGGCCAGGAAGCAATCGTGCTTGAAAAAGGCCCGGTGGCCGGCGAATTGCCGCGCCTGTCCTTCCAGATCAAGCCGGGCTCGGATCTTGGCGAGCTTGCTGCCAAATTGCAGAAGGAGGGCGTCAAGGCCGAACGGCGCTCGGGCATTACGCCCGGCGTGAAAGATGCGCTCTGCTTCAAGGACAATAAGGGAACCATGCTCGAGATTTATTCCGAGTATGAATTCGCGCCCGATGACAAGCAGGCGGTCGGCATCATGCCGGTCAAATTCGGCCATGTCGCCTATCGTGTCGAGAGCGTTGTCGAGACGGTGAAATTCTATACGGAATTTCTCGGCTTCCGCGTGTCCGATTTCCGCGGCGATTTCTTCGCCTTCCTGCGTTGCGGTGTGGATCATCACACGGTCAATTTCGTTGTCGATCCCAAGCCGCAGCTGCATCACATTGCCTTTGAGGTGAAGGATTGGGGCGAGATTCATCGCGCGGCGGAAACGCTGGCGAAGAATGACATCCGTCTGGTCTGGGGCCCGGGGCGTCACATTATCGGGCATAATGTCGCCTGCTATCATCGCAACCACGACAATGTGCGCGTCGAAATGTTCTGCGAGATGGATCAGATGAAGGATGAGGATCTCGGCTATTTCGAGCCGCGCCCCTGGCATCAGGACCGCCCGCAAAGACCAAAGACCTGGGGGCCGGATACGCTTCGCAATTATTGGGGCTTTGGTTCGGAACGGACTTATCCGGGTTATCCGTGACATTCACCATTGCGGGGATGCGCAATGCCGCCCCGCTTATCAATCACGAATGAAAATCAAGGGGAGGGACCATGTTGAACATCACGCGTCGTGCAGGGCTTGCCTGCGCTTTCATGATCGGCGCTCTGGCGCCGGCCTTCGCGCAAAATCCGACGCCGATCCGCATGATCGGTTTTGGCGGCGCAACCAATCTTCCGGCCTGGGTGGCGATTGAAAAGGGCTTTTTCGCCAAGGAAGGGCTTTCCGTTACGCTCGATCGCACGCAAGGCTCGCGCGAGCAGATGAAGGATGTGATGGACGGCAAATATGAATTTGTCACCACCGCCTTCGACAATATTGTCGCCTATACCGATGGGCAGGGCGCGACGAAATTCGACAATTTCGATCTCACCGCCATTCTCGGCGTTCATTCGGGCCTCAACAGCGTTGTGGCGCGTCCCGAGATCAAGTCTTACGCCGATCTGCGCGGCAAGGTTGTCGCGGTGGATGCCGTGTCATCCGGCTATGCGACGGTTCTCTACGAGATCCTCAAGCGCAAGGGCATCGACAAGGGCCAATATGAAATCATCTCGGTTGGCGGCACCGAGGGCCGCGTGAAAGCGCTCGAAGAGGGTCGCGGGCATGTGGCCATCATCTCCTCGCCCCAAGACATCCAGCTCGAGAAGAAGGGTTTTAAGATCCTCGACGATGCTGCTGCAGCGCTGGGCGACTCGCAGGGCTCGGTCTATGCGGTGCGCAAGAGCTGGGCGAAGGCCCATGAGAAGGAAGTCCTCGCCCTCATGCGTGCCGTGATCGCTGCGCAGAATTATGTTTTTGAGAACCGCGAAGGCGCGATCGAAGTGCTGATGAAGCGCCAGCCGGGCGTCTCGCGCGAGGATGCCGAGCTCATCTGGAAGCGGCTGACGGGGCCCGGCGGCCTCACCCGCAATGCGGCGCTCAACCAGAAGGGCGTTGAATCCGTGCTGGAATTGCGCCGCGTCTATGGCAATGCCGCCAAGGGGGGTGCTGCCATGTACACCGATCCCAGCTGGCAGCAGCGGCTCGGGGCAAAATAAGTGGCAAGGGCCCCGCAAGGGGCCCTCTTCATGTAGCAAGGGCCCCGCAAGGGGCCCTTTTCACGTTGCAGGGACGAAGCCGCCTTGGGCTTGCCAGTCGTGCCCCGCCCCCTCTACAAAAGGCGATCTCATCGACCCGGGGGGCGGATATGAAAAGCTTTCGCAAAATGGCCATTGCGGCCGCGATTTTTGGCGCGGCAACCGCCGCCAATGCGCAGGAGCCGCTGAAAATCGGCATGGTCACGACGCTGTCGGGCCCCGGCGGCTATCTCGGCCAGGATATTCGCGATGCTTTCCAGCTCGCCATCGACATGCAGGGCGGCCGTCTCGGCGGCACGCCGGTGCAGCTCGTTGTCGAAGACGATGCGCTGAAGCCCGGTCAGGGCAAGCAGATCGCCGACAAATTCATGAAGACCGATCGCATCAAATTGCTCACCGGCATCGTCTTCTCCAATGTCGCCATCGCTGTCGTTCCCGATGTGCTCGACAATGGCGGCATTTATGTCAGCCCCAATGCCGGCCCCTCGACTCTGGCGGGCAAGGAATGCCACGCCAATTATTTCGTCGTCTCCTGGCAGAATGACTCGCTGCATGAGAGCGCCGGCTCCAATGCCAATAATCTTGGCTTTAAGCGCGCCTTCATCCTCGCGCCGAATTATCAGGCCGGCAAAGATGCGCTCGAAGGTTTTAAGCGCAATTTCAAGGGTCAGATTGTCGGCGAGGTTTTCACGCGCCTTGATCAGACCGATTTCGCCGCTGAAATCGCACAGATCCGTGCGGCCAAGCCTGAAATGGTGTTCCAATTTCATCCGGGTGCAGCCGGCATTGCTTTCCTGCGCCAATATCAGCAGGCGGGTCTTTTGAGCGAGATTCCAATGGTCGTGCCCTCGCCCTCGATGGATGCCGTGACGCTGAAAGCGATCGGCGAGGCAGCCATCGGCGTCAATGTTTCGGCGCAATGGAACAGCGATTTCGACAATGCCGCCAACAAGGCTTTCGTCGATGCCTGGATGAAGAAATACAATCGCCCGATCACTTATTACGCCAGCCAGGGTTATGACACAGCACTCGCTATTGGCGCGGCATTGAAGGCCACGGGCGGCAAGGTGGACGATACCAAAGCCTTCCGCACGGCCATGCTGAAAGCCGATTTCAATTCCGTGCGCGGCAATTTCAAATTCGGCAATAACCAGCATCCGATCCAGGATTGGTATGCCATGAAAGTGGTCAAGGGCGCCGATGGTGCACCGACGATCCAGACCACAGGCAAGATTTCGTCCGGCACGGGCGATTTCTACGCCAAGGATTGCAAGCTTTAAGCAATATCGTCATTGCGAGGAGCGCAGCGACGCGGCAATCCATCTTTCGGCTGTCGGAAGATGGATTGCTTCGCTTCGCGCGCAATGACGAGCCAATGAGGAAAGCATGGCGCTCGTTCTCGAACAGGCCCTGAACGGCATTCAGCTGGGCGTGACGCTTTTCCTGCTCGCCGCCGGCCTGACGCTCGTCTTCGGCATTATGGGCGTGATCAATCTTGCCCATGGTTCGCTCTATATGGTGGGCGCCTATGCAGCCGCTTTCACCGCCAAGGCGACCGGTTCTTTTCTGCTCGCCATTCCTGCCGGTCTTGCCGCCGCCGCCTGTGTTGGAATGGCGATTGAATATTTTGTCATCCGGCGTCTCTATGCGCGCGATCATCTCGATCAGGTGCTGGCGACATTCGGTCTGATCCTGTTCTTCAATCAGGCCATCGTTCTCTTGTTTGGGCGCCAGCCCGTCTTCGTGCAGATACCGCCCTTTCTGTCTGGTGCAGTCGATCTCGGTCTTTTTCCCTATCCGATCTATCGGCTGTGCATCATTGCCGCCGGACTCATCGCAGCCGGTGGGCTTTTCTATCTCATCCAGCGCACGCGGCTTGGCATGCTGGTGCGCGCGGGCGCGACCAATCGCGATATGGTGCAGGCTTTGGGCATCGATATTCGCCTTCTTTATACGCTCGTCTTTGGGCTGGGCGCGCTGCTGGCGGGTTTTGCCGGCGTCATGGCGGGGCCGCTTCTGTCGGTGCAGGTCGGCATGGGCGAGCAGATTCTCATTCTCACTTTCGTCGTTGTCGTCATCGGCGGATTGGGCTCGGTGGCCGGCGCCTTCTGGGGCGCGCTGCTGGTCGGCATTGTCGACACATCCTTGCGCGCGTTCCTGCCGCAGATTTTGCGCGGATTGATGGCAGGTTCGGAGGCCGATGCTTTGGCCGCCGGCATTTCAGCCATGGGCGTTTATCTCCTGATGGCGATTGTGCTGCTGGTGCGGCCCAAGGGATTGTTCCCCGCCCATGGATAAAGCACCCAAAATTTCGCGCCTGCGCCCTTATGCGCTGCCTGCCTGCGCTTTTCTCCTTCTGCTGGCGCTGCCCAGACTGGCCGTTGCGCTCGATGAGCCGGCGACGATCACTCTTGTGACGCGCATGATGATCCTCGCCATTGCTGCCAGCGCCTTGAATATAGCGCTCGGCTTTGGCGGTCTTGTCAGTCTGGGCCATGCGGCTTTCTATGGCATTGGCGGTTATGCGGTTGGCATGCTGACAAGCCATGCGGTTTCGGGCACGCCGTTTCTCGGCTTCATTCCCGGTTCGAATCTTTTGCTCGTCAATCTGGCTGCAGCGCTTCTGGCCAGCGGCTTTGCTGCAGCCCTGATCGGTGCTTTGGCCCTGCGCACCAGCGGTATCCAATTCATCATGATCACTCTGGCTTTCGCCCAGATGATCTTTTTCTTCTTCGTGGCGCTGAAAGCCTATGGCGGCGACGATGGCATGTCCTTCCGCCGCCGCAATCTTCTCTTCGATCTGAACATGCGCGACGATGCCACTTTCTTTTATGTCACGCTGGGCGTGATGACTTTGTGGCTCATGGTCTGCGCGCGCATTCTGCATTCGCGTTTCGGCTTGCTGCTGGGCGGCATTCGCCAGTCGGAGCGGCGGATGGAGGCGATTGGCGTCAATACATTCCGCACCAAATGGATCGCCTTTATCGTCTCTGGCATGGGCGCGGGTCTGGCGGGTGCGCTGATGGCCAATCTCGGGCGCTTTGTCAGTCCCGACATGATGCATTGGACGACATCGGGCGAATTGCTCATCATGGTCGTGCTTGGCGGCTCGGGCACGATTTTCGGCCCGGTGATCGGTGCCTTTGCTCTGATCGGTCTTGAATCCTTGCTCGCAGCATGGACCGAACATTGGCAATTCATTCTCGGGCCCTTGCTGGTTCTGATGGTTCTTGGCTTTCGTGGCGGCCTTGCCCGTTTCGGGAGGCGCGGATGAGCGGCGCGCTTCTTGTCATCGACGATCTGATGAAGAATTTTGGCGGCCTGCGCGTCACCGATCATGTCAGTCTCGATCTGCGGCCGGGCGAAATTCACGCTTTGATCGGCCCCAATGGCGCGGGAAAAACGACATTGATCGGTCAGATCATGGGCGAGATCGCTCCCGATGCCGGTGTTATCCGGCTCGATGGCGCGCCGCTTGGCGCCATGTCGCAGGCCGCGCGCGTGCGTCGCGGTCTGGCGCGCACATTCCAGATCCCGCAAGTGCTCGGCGAATTTACCGCGCGCGATAATGTGGCTGCTGCTTTGATCGCGCGCGGCGTCGGCCGCGCTTTTCGCGATCCGGCGCGCGATGCAAGTCTCGATGCGGAAGCCGACAGATATTTGACGCGCGCCGGTCTTGCCGGGCGCGGCGCGATACGCGTCAGCGATCTCGCGCATGGCGAGCGCAAGCAGCTGGAATTGGCGGTCGCGCTGGCAACAGCACCGCGCATGCTTTTGCTGGATGAGCCCATGGCGGGCCTGGGGCCGGCTGAGAGCGCGCAGATGATCGAAGTTCTGGCCGGGCTGAAAGGCGAAATCGCCATGCTGCTTGTCGAACATGACATGAAGGCTGTTTTTGCGCTTGCCGACCGCATTTCCGTTCTCGTCTATGGGCGCATTATTGCGAGTGGTTCGATTGCCGACATTCAGGCCGATGCCAATGTGCGCGAGGCCTATCTCGGCACGGGAGAAGCGTGATGCTGTCGCTGCGAAAGGTCGAAGCCTCCTATGGCCAGAGCCAGGTTCTCTTCGGAATCGATCTTGACGTCGGTGCGGGCGAAGTCGTGACGCTGATGGGCCGCAATGGCATGGGCAAGACAACAACCATCCGCACCATCATGGGGCTTCTGCGTGCAAAGTCCGGACATATTGTCTTCAAGGGCGAGCAGACAATCGGCTGGCCGGCCGATCGCATTGCGCGGCTCGGCATCGGTCTTGTGCCGGAAGGCCGGCAGATTTTTCCGACCCTGAGCGTGCGCGAAAATCTCGTCGCGACAGCCGCGCAGCGTCGCGCTGGCCTTGAGGCCTGGACATTGCCGCGCATTTTCGAACTCTTCCCGCGTCTCGATGAACGCCAAGCGCAAATGGGCAGCACTTTGTCAGGCGGCGAGCAGCAAATGCTCGCCATTGCGCGCGCTTTGATGACCAATCCGGAATTGCTCATTCTCGATGAAGCAACGGAGGGTCTGGCGCCCGTCATCCGCGCTGAAATCTGGAAATGTATTGAAACATTGAAAGCGCGCGGCCAGTCGATTCTGATCGTCGACAAAAATGTCTCCGTGCTCGAGCGTCTGGCCGACCGGCATTATGTGATCGAAAAAGGCCGCACGATCTGGTCTGGAACAAGCGCCGATCTGGCGCGCGACAGAGACGAGGTGCACCGCCATGTCGCTTTCTGATCCACGTCGCATCCTTGCGCGCGGCCTGTCTGGCGCAACAGATCCCGCAGATGCTTTGCGCGAGGCTTTGAATTCTCTCTGCGCCGATCTTGCGCGCCAGGGTGCTGCGCCCGGCGATATTTTGCGCATCGATCTTCATGCGCGCAGGCCAGAGGCTTTTTCTCTGTCCCGTCGCGTCATCGATCTGGCATGGCGCGAAGTTTTGGGCGGATTGCGCCGCCCCATTCTCTGCCATCAAGGGGATCAGATCCTCATGCTTGAGGCGCAGGCCGATGTTCAGCCTGCACGTGACATGCCGACCATCTGGCGCGGCATGAACATGCCGGAGCTGGCGCGCGCCTATTCGCCGCGTCTGCAAGCCGATATGCGCGCCGTCTTCGCCAAATGGAATGAAGAGGGCGCAGCCTTTCGTGCCGATCAAGCTGGTCTCGATCTGCGCTATGGCCCGACGCGCGACGAGACGCTCGATTTTTATCCGGCACAAAGGCGCAATGCGCCGCTCTGGGTTTTCATGCATGGCGGCTATTGGCAGGCCTGCACCAAGGATCAGCACGGACAATTTGCCGAAGGCATGTTGCGCAACGGCTTTGCTGTCGCCAATCTCGATTATGGTCTTGCACCCGAGGCCTCGTTGGCCGAGATCGTCGTGCAGGTGCGCCATGGGCTGCAATTTCTGATCGAACATGCGGCTGCGCTCGGCTTCGATCCCGCGCAGATTCATCTGGCCGGCCATAGTGCCGGGGCGCATCTGGCCGCCATGGCGGCCATCGATCCGCATGGTCCAGCCATTGCCTCCGCTCTGTTGCTCTCGGGCGTGTTCGATCTCGAGCCTTTGTTCCACCTGCCCATGGGGCGGATCATCGGCCTCGATTCGCAAAACTGGCGGGGGCTTTCGCCGGCCTTCAGCCCGCCGCCCAAGGCCCGCATCGGCCTGGCTGTCGGGGCGCTGGAAACCGATGAATTCAAGCGCCAGTCGGCGGACATGGCCAGCCAATGGGCTGCCCCGACCCCCCTTCATGCAGAAAACTGCAATCATTTCAGTCTTCTGGAGGGTTTGCGCGAGCCCGGACCATTGCTTGATCTCGCTGTGCGGACTGCCTCGGCCCGGTCCTGACCAAAGAAAAACTTTGGCCTGAATCAAGCGAAATGTTTTGGACAGGCTGGATCGAGACCGGCTAGTCTTCCCCCATCGAAGTCGCGAAGGGCTTTGAGTGGGGCCTCAAATTCCCCTCCGCCCTTCAGAAGCGACCTGATTGTCCGAGGGAGGGAATACGGGCCATGGCAGAACAATTCGTGGGTCGTTTGTCCGAATTCGTCGACGGTACCCGCCAGATCGTCAAGGTCGGCAAAGCCGAGATCGGCGTTTTCCGTCATGAGGGCGAGTTCTTCGCCTACAGCAATTATTGCCTGCATCAGGGCGGTCCGGCCTGCGAAGGCCTGATCATCGCCAAGGTCGAAGAGCATCTGCGCGAGGACAAGACCTCCATGGGTCTCTACTTCTCGGAAAAAGATCTCAATTTCGTCTGCCCCTGGCACGGCTACGAATATGACATGAAGACGGGCGAGTGCATCTCGGACCGCAAGCTGAAATTGAAGCGCTACGAAGTGGTGCAAAAGGGAGACGAAGTCTATGTCGTCGCCTGAGAGCGCGACTGCTTCATCCATCACAGATCGCGCGCTGTCTCTGGCGCGCGACATTGAGCTTGCCACGCTGAATGGCAAGCTCGACGCCGTCGATCCGCAGGCCATGCAGGCAATTCTTGCTGCGCTCGCCAAGGCCTATGGCGCCAATGTCGAGGCGGGGAACACCTATCCCGCGCTCGCCGGTCCGCAGGCCGTCTCCGGCACGGATGTACTCACACTTTGCGGCGGGCTGCTGAAGGCCGCCGATTTGCAGGTTTTCGAACTCGGAATGTGGCAGAGCTGGACGGGCCGCTAGCGCTCCGCCTGACCGCACGGAATGGAGGGTACAATGGATCTCATTGCTGACCGTGGACGTCGCGTCACCGTCGAAGAGCTCAATACGACGAAGCTCCTCGCCCATGCCGCCGAACAGGCGCGCGAGCGCAAATATGAAGACATGCTCATCGTCGATTGCGATGCGCATCATTACGAGAATGAGAATTTCGGCGAAATTCTCCCCTATATGGAAAATGACGTTCTGCGCCAGCTGACCATGTCAGGCCGCGCCAAGGGCCGTCATTCCATTGTCCCCGGCCAGGTTGGCTATCAGGACATGGGCGGTCGCGTCACACGCTATCCGCTTCGCATGACGGAAAAGACCGAGCCCGGCAAGCTGCGCGATGTGCAGCTCGGCGAGCGCTGGATGGACGCCATGGGCGTCGATTATTCCTGCCTCTTCCCCACCGGCATGCTCAATGTCGGCCTGCATCCGCAGAAGGAAATGGAAGTCGAACTTTGCTGGGCCTACAATCGTTGGCTCACCGAGCGCGTTCTGCCTGAAAACCACGGCCGCTTCTACACGCAGCTCGCTTTGCCTTTGTCCGATCCCGATGCGTCGCTGCGTCAGGTTGAAAAGTTCGGTCACTGCAAAGGCGTCACAGGCTTCATGGTGACGACCGTGCGCACGCTTCCCGTGCATGACAATGCGCTGATGAAAGTCTATCGCGCGATTGAAGAGCGTGGCCTGTCGCTGGCCTTCCATTCGGGTCCGAACTGGGGCGAGCCTGTGTTCCGCGGCTGCAACCGCTTCCTCAGCGTGCATGCTTTGGGCTTCTCTTTCTACAACATCCTGCACTGCACGAACTGGGTCATCAACGGCATGGGCGAACGTTTCCCCAAACTGCCGGTGATCTGGATCGAGGCGGGCCTCGCCTGGGTGCCCTTCCTCATGCAGCGTCTCGACCATGAATATATGATGCGTCCGTCGGAGGCGCCGCTGCTCAAGAAGAAGCCGTCGGATTACATGCGCGACATGTTCTATTCGACGCAGCCGATGGAAATACAGGATATGGAAGCGCTCGAATGCACCTTCCGCATGATCAATGCGGAAACGCAGCTCATGTATGCCTCCGATTATCCGCACTGGGATTTCGATCTGCCCAGCACGATTTACGATCTGCCGTTCCTGTCCGAGAAGGCCAAGCACAATATTCTCGGCGGCACGGCGGCCCGTATCTTCAAACTTCCGCCGCGCAATGAGCAGCAGAAGGCCAACCTTATAAAATACGGGAATTACACTGCAGGCTGACCTGGGGTGCGGTGTACCGGCGAAAAGCCCGGCTCGTAAACAGAAGCCGATCAACGGCTCTCGACTTGAAAGGCGGCCTCAGGCCGCCTTTTTCTTTTCAGGCCGCCGCGTGTAGGATCGCGCCGTTCCGCATGGCGGGGAGGGGCACATCAATCTCAGGCAGCTCACCTATTTTCTGCGCGTGGTCGAAGCCGGCAATATGACGGCAGCCGCAGAACAGCTCAATCTGGCGCAGCCGGCGCTGGGTGCGCAGATCCGTGCGCTGGAAAAAGAGCTGAATGTTGCCCTTGTCATTCGCCATTCGCGCGGTGTCTCGCCGACAGAGGCGGGCCGTCGGCTTTATGAGCGTGCCAAAACATTGCTGCGCGAGCTCGATGATATCCGGCGCGAAGTGCAATCGATCGGTCTGGCGAAAAAAGATTCGATTGTGCTCGGCCTCTCGCCCTCCATCATGCTGCTGATTGGCGCCGATGTCCTGCTTGAGGCGCGCCGCGAAATGCCGAATGTTTTTCTGAGCCTGTCGGAAGAGCGCTCGGTCGTTCTGGCAGAGGCTCTGGAGCGCGAGCAGCTCGATGTGATCCTGGCTTACAATATCGGCCCGCGCATGGGCTTCGAGCGAAAGGCTTTGCTCGAGGAAGATTTTCTCTTTGTCACGGCGCCGGAAAATGCATCCGCCGAGCCGACCATTTCTTTCGCCGAGGCGCTGGAAGCCGAACTTGTGATTGGTGGCGAGCGCGGTCTCATCCGCTCCATTGTCGAGGAGGAGGCCAAGCGCCTGTCGCTGAAATTGCGGATCGCCTTCGAGGTTCATTCGATCAATTCGATGAAGTCGCTGATTGCGCGCGGCGTGGGGGCGAGCATCATGCCCTATTCGCTGGCCGCCGAAGAATTGCGCTCAGGCAAATTGGTCGGACGCAAGATCGACCGCCCGGCGCTGACGCGCACACTTTATGCCGTTGTTCCCGCCGCCAGCCACGCCCATGCGCCCGAAGACGAGATGGTGCGCTTTGTTGAAAAGCTCGAAGGCCGGATCCTTGCCGCACTTGGCCCTTTTGGGCGGGCGCTGAAATAGGATGGATTGACAGGCGACCCCGCCTCGGAGGAGTTTGTTCTCCTCCTGCGCTCAGAGCCGAGCGCGCCTGTTCCACCGGTGCCTCTTGTCCTCATACGGCGGTTTCGCCGCTTTCCGTTACCGCGATTTCACCGCCTTCTACATCGCGCGCACTTTCAATGCGCTCGCCGTCAGAATGGTCGATGTCGCCATCGGCTGGCTGATTTATCAGATGACCGGGAGCGCTTTTGCGCTGGGCCTTGTCGGTCTTTGCATTTTCGTGCCGAATATTTTGCTGGCACTGCCGGCAGGCCAGATTGCCGACATGTATGACCGCAAACATGTGCTGGTCGCATGCAATATCCTCTCTGCCTCGGCTGCAACCGGTTTGTTCATAGCCTCTGTGAGCGGGCATTTGAGCGTGCCGCTGCTTTATGCCGTGATTGTCGTCTTCGGCATTGCGCGGGCCTTTTCGGGCGCATCGAGTCAGGCGATTGTGCCGAGCCTTGTGCCGCCGCAACATCTCGGCAATGCCATCGCCTTGAGTTCGGCCGCCTATCAGACTGCCACCATCGGCGGGCCTGCCATTGGCGGGCTGCTCTTTGCGCTCGGCGGGACTTTTGTTTTCGGCGCGACAGCTTTTTGCTTTTGTACCGGCCTTGTCGGTTATCTGATCCTGCGCCGTCGCGGCGTGACCGACAGGCCGGAAAAATTCAGCCTCGCCTATATGACGGCCGGATTGTCTTTCATTTTCTCCAAACCGATCCTGCTGGGGGCGATCACGCTCGATCTTTTCGCTGTTCTGCTGGGCGGGGCAACAGCGCTTCTGCCGATTTTTGCAGCGGATATTTTTCTCGTCGATCCTTTCGGTCTCGGCCTGTTGCGCAGCGCGCCGGCCGTCGGTGCCTTGGTCATGTCGATTGCGCTCGCGCATTATCCGCTGCGCCGTCGTGCCGGCCTGCGCCTGTTTCAGACAGTGGCCTTGTTTGGCATAGCCACGATCGGCTTTGGCCTCTCCACCAATTTTTACGTGGCGCTCGGATTTCTCTTCGTGCTGGGTGCCGCCGATATGATCAGCGTCTTCATCCGCTCATCGCTGATCCAGATCGAAACGCCCGATGAAATGCGCGGGCGCGTTGCGGCCGTGAATATGGTTTTTGTCGGCGCTTCCAACGAGCTCGGCGAATTCGAATCCGGCGCTGTGGCGGCTCTCATCGGCCCCGTGCCGGCCGTCGTTGCCGGCGGGCTCGGCACGATTCTCGTGGCTGTCATCTGCGCCCGCCGCTTTCCCCAGCTCTACAGGCGCGATGCGCTGACCGGCTGATTGTCTGGCCAACGAGACCTTGACTTTTGGCCCGTTTCAGACTAGAACAAAACATGAACAAAGGCTGGCGTTCAAGCAGGGTTGGTTCATGTCGCACAAGCTCAAAGGGCAGACGGTCTTTCCTGTCGATATCAATCGCGCGCCGCGCAAACTTCTCCTCAGCGTGCCGGGGCTGGGCGAGAAAAGCGTGGATCGCATTTTGAAGGGTCGCCGTCGGCAGGCCTTGCGATTGGCCGATGTGGCGCGGCTGACGCGGGGTTTGCGCTGGGCGCGTCCCTTCATTGTGACGCGGGACTGGAACCCGCTGATTCACGCGCGTCCAGCCTCACCCATTCCGCCGCAATTGGCTTTGTTCGAGGGGGAGGGGCTTTGACTTTCGCTCCCGTTTTCTTAAGCATCGCTGTGAGTTTGAATTCGGGAGGAAACAAGAATGTCTTATCGTGGCATGGTCGCCGATATTGTCGCTTTCAAGGGCCATCAGGGCGATACAGGCGAGGCTTATTATGCGCGCCCCGCGGGCAAGGGCCCGTTTCCGGGCGTTGTCCTCATCCATCACATGCCCGGCTGGGACGATTGGACGATGGAAGCCACGCGCAAGCTCGCCCATCACGGCTTTGCAACCATCGCGCCGCATCTCTACTTCCGTCACGGCCCCGGCACGCCGGACGATCTGGCGGCCAAGGCGCGTTCTGCGGGTGGCGTTTCCGATGAACAGGTCATGGCCGATGTGAAAGGCGCGATGGATTTCCTGCGCGCGCAGCCGGAAGCCAATGGCAAGGTCGGCATGATCGGCTTCTGCTCGGGCGGTCGCCACACCTATCTCGCCGCCTGCACGCTGAAGGGCATTGATGCTGCTGTCGATTGCTGGGGCGGCAATGTGATCGTTGACGATCCGACGCAGATCACGCCGCAGCGCCCCGTGGCCCCGGTCGATCTCACCGAAAAAATGACAGCGCCGCTGCTCGGTCTCTTCGGCAATGACGATAAAAATCCGTCGCCCGATCAGGTCAACCGCACCGAAGACGTGCTCAAGAAACTCGGCAAGACTTACGAGTTCCATCGTTACGATGGCGCGGGCCATGGTTTCTTCGCCGCCGAGCGTCCCGGCTATCGCGCCGAACAGGCAACAGACGGCTGGCAGAAGGTGATTGCCTTCTATCGCAAGCATCTGGGCTGAGGGCAGCGCCCATGTGCTCCTATATCACCGAGAAGACGGCGATCACCGGCTCCGCCAAGGGCGCAGACGGCTGGTCGTCGGTGACAAGCGCGCATGTCTATTTCGACCATCCCTATCATGCGACGCTCGATCATGCGCTCTCCATCGATTTCCTCACCGGAGACGAGCAGCGCAAGGTCGCGGTCGAAATGTCGGCAGAATCAGCGCGCGCGCTGGTGGCCAAAATCCTCGCCGCGCTTGAGAGCGGCGAGCATGCACACGGATGATGGGACTGACAAGCTTGCCCTCTCCCGCCAGCGGGAGAGGGGAGGGCGCAAGGCCTCAGTGAGCGCCCATCACGCGGATCGGATTGCCCGCGAGCCAGGCTTCCAGATTTTCCACGGCATCGACGAAATATTGG
>CAZHOK010000024.1:0-3880 GCA_964534115.1 uncultured Beijerinckia sp. | reverse complement strand
GCATAGCCCAGATGCGGGCTCAAGACGACATTGTCCAGCGTCGTCAGCACATGGCCCTTGGGCAATGGCTCGACATTGAACACATCAAGTGCTGCGCGACGAATGGCGCGGCGCTGCATCGTGTCGACAAGGGCAGCTTCATCGACAATGGGGCCGCGTGACGTATTCACGAAAATGGAATCCGGTTTCATCAGCGCAAACTCTTTCGCACCGACGAGATTGGTCGTGCGCTCGGACAAAACGAGATGCACGGAGAGCACATCGGAGCGACGGAAGAGATCTTCCTTGCTCACCCATTCTGCGCCACCTGCTGCAGCCTTTTCGGGCGTGAGATTCTGGCTCCAGGCAATCGTCTTCATGCCAAAGCCATGGCCGATTTTGGCAACAGCTGTGCCGAGCTTGCCAAAGCCGCACAGGCCCAATGTGCGATTGACGAGACGCATGCCGAGCGTGTCCTGCCAGCCGCCTTGGCGGATGATGCGATCTTCATGCGGCAGATTGCGCGCGGCAGCCAGAATCAGCGCCCATGTGAGCTCGAGCGTGGTTGCCTGAGCCAAAAGATTGCTGGTGTGCGTGACGAGCACGCCGCGATCATGACAGGCTTCGACATCAAGCCCGCGATTATGCGCGCCTGTGGTGAGGATCATTTTCAAATTCGGCAGACGCTCGATGAGATCGCGGCGGATCGGCATGCGCTCGCGCATCATGAGGATGACATCGAAAGGCGCGAGGGTTTTGGCCGCCTCATCGACACTGGCAATATTCTTGGTGAAGACGGTGATCTCCATCTTCTCCTTCACATGCGACCAATCGGCCAGCGAGAGGGCGAGGTTTTGGTAATCGTCGAGAATGGCAAGGCGCAGCATCATGATCTCCTGAATGGCGCACATTTTAGGCACCTGCCGGCGCAGCGGCAATTTTCAGCCCCGCGCCGGGGCGCCGGGGCACTAATTTATGAACAGGTTTTCACTTGATGCGCGATTGATGAAATGCTTGCATGAGGGGCCGGGCCAGGCGTCCGGGGTTTTCTGGACGGTTTCTCATGAATGCGCGGATCGATTTTCTCGGCCTTCAGGCCTTTCTTGCCATTGCCGAGCGCGGTTCGTTCCAGCGTGCGGCCGCACAGCTCAATTTGTCCCAGACGGCGCTCTCGCACCGGATGAAAAAGCTCGAACAGGATCTCGGGCTGAAATTGCTCTTGCGCACGACAAGACAGGTCACGCTGACGGAGGCCGGTGCGCAGCTTCTGCCGCGCGCGCAGGCCATGGTGAAGGAGCTTGCTTTTTCATTTGAGGAATTGCGCCAGAAGGGGCGGGAGAAGCAGGAGCGCATTGCAATCTGCTGTCTGCCGACTTTGGCCGTGCATTATCTGCCCTCGTTGCTGCGTGAATTTCATTTGCATCATCCAAGCGTCTCGGTGCGCATCTACGATAATTCAGCGACCGAGATCAGCGAGCTTGTGCGCAATGGCACAGCGGAATTCGGATTGACGCTCGCCTCCGAGACCCATCCCGATCTGGAAGTAAAACCCTTGATGAAAGAGCCCTTCGTGCTGCTCTGCCCGAAGGATCACAAAATCGCCAAAGGCGAAGAGGTGGATTGGGACGATCTTGCCGGCATTCCTTTGGTGCGCACCAGCCGGCAGGCAGGCAATCGCCTGCTGATCGACGATGCGCTCGGGCCACGCCGCGACCAGCTCGATTGGCGCTGGGAAGTGCTCCATATCGCCACGGCCGTCGGCATGGTGTCGGCAGGCATTGGTCTCACCGTAGTGCCCCGTCTGGCGGTCGATGGCATTGATATGGGCGGGCTTGTCGCTCTGCCCCTGCATAATCCCGGCGTGAGCCGCACGATTGGCATTTTGAGCGCGCGCGATCGGCCTTTGAGCCCCACGGCTCAGGCCTTGCGCGCTCTGACAGAAAAGATCGTCAAGGCGGATGGGTTGGCGCGCATGAAACCTGCGGCTGGCCCGCGCCGCAAGCGCGCCTGAATGGCGCTCATCAATCGAAACAAAGCCGTCATTTGCTTCACGCGCCCCCGTGGCGCAATCTGCGAGTGGTTACAAAAAGAAGAGAAGACCCATGAAAATTGCGCTGATCGGCTATGGTGAAGTCGGACAGATTTTCGCCCGTGAATTGCTGGCGGGTGGCGCCGGTGAAGTCCGCGCCTTTGATATTCTTTTCGCCGATCCTGTTCGTAGCGAAAAGCATCGTGCCGCAGCGCGGCGCGATGGAATCGCACTCTGCCTGAGTGGTGCAGAAGCAGGCGCGGGCGCAGATGTTATTATATCTGCCGTCACGGCCGACAGGGTGCAGGAGGTTGCCGGCGAAGCCGCAAAATGGCTCAAGCCCGGCCAGTTTTTTCTCGATGTGAATTCGGCGGCGCCCAACACCAAAGCGCAGGCGGCCAAAATCGTTGCAGCATCGGGTGCGCATTATGTGGAGGGCGCAGTCATGGCGCCCGTGCCAGGCCCCGGCATCAAAGTGCAGATACTTGGCGGTGGGCCGCAGGCCCAGGAGCTGGCGCCAAAGCTCAATGCCCTGGGCATGAATATCACGCCGGTGGCCAGCGAATATGGACGCGCCTCGGCGATGAAACTGTGCCGCTCGATCATGATCAAGGGCATTGAGGCTTTGATCGTCGATTGCGCCAAAGCGGCCAAGGAGTGGAATGTGGAGGCGGAAGTTTTCGGCTCGCTCGATGCGAGCTATCCCTCCATTGACTGGCGCAAACTCTCGGTCGATATGGCAGGCCGCGTGCGTCAGCATGGCGTGCGCCGCGGTGCAGAAATGCGCGAGGCCGCAGCCATGGTCGCCGATCTTGGCATGATGAACGAGCTCGAACTGGCTGTTGCCGCCGCGCAGGAACGTGGCGCAGGCAAGGCCGGCCTGTGAGGAGAAGACATTGACAAGCTACAAGCCGACCATTCCCGGGCCCGATCCGAATACGAAGACGCCGAAATTCAAACTGCCGCCAAATGCCTGCGATGCGCATTGCCATATTTTTGGGCCGGGCGACAAATATCCCTATGCGCCGGATCGCACCTATACGCCGCCCGATGCGCCGCTTGAGGATTTTCGCAAGCTGCACAAGATTCTCGGCGTCGAGCGCGCAGTGATCGTCAATGCCAGCGCGCATGGCACGGATAATCGCGTTGCACTGGATGCCATCGCTGTCTCCAATGGTGCCTATCGCGCTGTTGCCAATATTGACGACACGATCACGGACAAGGGCCTGCGCGAATTGCACGAGGGCGGCTTTCGCGGCTGCCGTTTCAATTTCGTGCGCCATCTTGGCGGCGTGCCGGATATGAAAGTTTTCGAGCGCGTTGTGGCCATGATTGCGCCCCTGGGCTGGCATCTCAATCTGCATTTCGATGCGATCGATCTGCCGCAATTTGCCAAAATGCTCGAAAAACTGCCCGTCACTTACATCATCGATCACATGGGGCGCGTGAAAGCTGCCGACGGTCTCGATCAGGAGCCGTTCCGCATTCTTGTCGATCTCATGAAGAATGATGAAAAGGCCTGGGTGAAAGTCTGCGGTTCGGAGCGCGTCTCATCCGCCGGCCCGCCCTTCCACGATGCAGCGCCTTTCGCTGCCAAGCTGGTGGAGATTGCGCCCGACCGCTGCGTCTGGGGCACGGACTGGCCTCATCCCAATGTCAAATCCATGCCGAATGACGGCGATCTCGTCGATCTCATTCCGCTCTTTGCCAAGGATGCAGCGACGCAGGAAAAGATCCTCGTGAAAAATCCGGCGCGTCTTTATGGCTGGGACAATTAGTCATTGCTTCGCTCGCAATGATGGCAAGAGAGGGCGCTCCCTTCTCCCAGAGGGAGAAGGTGGTCGCGCGAGCGACCGGATGAGGGGTTACTCC
>CAZHOK010000023.1:0-30624 GCA_964534115.1 uncultured Beijerinckia sp. | reverse complement strand
TCGGGTTGCCGAGCGAGTCGTAAATCGTGATCGAGGTCGATTTATTGTAGGTCGCGGCATTCGTCTTATCGAAAACATAGGGATTGTTTTCGGTATATTCGGCACGGTTTGGAATGATTTCCGCGTCTGCCGGCAGGTTCAGACCGAGCTGGATCGTCTCAGAGGCTTTCGGCAGTCCCGATGTGGTCGGCAATTGCAGGTTTTTGGCCGATTGGATACCCGTCGCAATGACCGAGCCGTCGGCGTTGACCGGGAAAACCTGCAGAAGCTGGCCCTGTGAATCGACAACATATCGGTCATTGTTCACCGAGAAGGCGCCGTTACGTGTGTAAACGGTCTGGGTGGACGTGAGGCTCGGCTTCAACGCGAAAAAGCCCTGGCCCGAAATGGCGAGATCGAGCGCGTTCAGCGAGGATTCGATATTGCCCTGCGTGAACTGCTGCTTGATGGATTTCAGAATCGTGCCGGAACCGATGGCGGAGCTGGCGGCCTGAAGGGGCGAGGTTGCGAAAATATCGCCGAATTCTGCGCGTGAGCGCTTGAAGCCGGTCGTTCCGACGTTCGCAATATTGTTCGAAATGGCTGCAATGTCAGCTTGGGCGCCGTTGAGGCCTGTGAGCGATGTATAAAAGGACATCTGTGGGTCTCGCCTGGTCTTTCAGTTGAACTTTGTTGTGGCTAAGAAGATCGGAGCGTCAGTATTTGAACGCTTTGATGTCGGACATTTTCACGATGCCAACACCGCCAACCTTGAAGGTCTGATCGGCGCCCGATCCAACCGTTGCTTCAGTCAGAGGTGCATAGACATCCGTGCCGACCTGCGATTGCTTGCCGGATGCGGTCATCATGGCCTTGATGAGATAGCGGGAAGATCCCACCTTGTTGCCCTTGTCGTCGCGGCCGTCCCATTCGAAGCCCACCAGACCTGCGGCATTCGGGCCAAGATTGATCGATTTGACGAGCTCGCCGCTTTCCTTGGCAATCTGAATCATCAGGCCGGTGGCATCGGCAGGCAGATCGACAGCGCCGGAAATCGCGCCATTGTCATCGGCAAGGGCAACATTTCCGGGAACGAGCACGGTCTTCCCGATGAAGTTTGCGGCTGTGGCAATCCGGTTTTCCGAGATTTGCGTCGCCATATTCGTCATCGTTGTATTGAGCTGCGTAATACCCGACACAGTAGAGAATTGCGCCATTTGAGCGATCATCTGATCGTTCGATTGCGGCGCAAAAGGATCCTGGTTCGAAAGCTGCGCTGTCATCAGCTTGAGAAAGTCTTCTTGACCAAGCGATGTCTTGTATTTTTTCTCACTGCTGTCGGCGAGTTTTTTCGCGCCGAGCTTTTCAAGCAGGGAGTCCAGCGTCTGTTGTGCCTGGGTGCTGATCTGTGTCATGGGCTTGGTCCGTTACTTGCCGACGCTGAGGGTTTTGATCATCAAGGACTTCGCCGTGGCGAGAACCTCGATATTGTTCTGGTATTGGCGGGCTGCTTCCATCATGTCGACCAGCTCTTCATTGGGATCGACATTGGTTGCAAAAATATAGCCTTCGGGATCCGCAAGCGGATGTGTTGGCGCATAACGTTTTTCAGGGACGACTTCGGACTTTTTGATGTCGACAGCCGAAACGGTTGCTATGCCGCTGCCTTCCTGGAAAGCGGGAAATTCAGCCTCAAAAACCGGCCGCAGGGCGCGGTAAGCTGTATCTGCTGAACTCGAAACCGTATTGGCATTGGCAAGGTTTGAAGCGATCGTGTTCAAACGGACTTGCTGGGCCGACATGGCGCGTCCGGCAATGTCAAAGATGGTCAGGTTCTTCATCATTCGCCTCGCAACGCTGTGCGCAGGCCACGGATGCGGTCGCTGAGAAACTGAAGGCTGGCTTCATAACGCGTCGCATTTTCGGCGAATTGCAATTGCTCGACATGCAGCTCAACCGTATTTCCGTCGAGTGAGGCAGAAACCGGGGTGCGATACATTGTGTCGGGCGCGGAGCCGGTTGCGCTCTTGATATGTCCGGCGGCGGTCGATGCGAGCGTGCTTCTGCCGCTCATGGCCTGTCCGTAGGCGCTCGCGAAATCAATGTCGCGCGCCTTGTAATTCGGGGTTGCCGCATTCGCGATATTTGCACCCAGCACTTCCATTCGCTTTTGACGGACGGAGAGTGCGGTTGCATGCGGGGCAAGGAGATTATCGATGGCTTTCATTGGCCGTGACACGTCCTCTTTTGGGTCGCGTATCACTCAGCAATCTTCGTGCCAGATTAAAAGCCTTTAAATTCCAGATACTTACTGGACAAAATAGCGTCTGATCAGCACGTCATCGACCAGGTCAGCCCCTTCGGTGCGGCGGATTTCGGCGTTGATGGCCTTCAGCAGTCGCTGGGCCAGGGCCTCGACGGCTCCTTGAGCTGTCGCTTCTTCGACAGTCACCTCTGAAACCACCGCGACGACGAGGGCACGCAAGCGCATCCTGCTGTCGTTCAGCATTTTTTCGGCTCGCTCACCCTTCTGCGTCATCAACGCGACCTGCACGATGAGGGCACGCCCGCGGGCCGGGAGGTTCGACAGAATCTCGTCGCCCAGGTCGATATAGCGCGCGACGAAAGGATCGGGCCCTTGATCTGGAAGTCGCACACGTTCCGGGGGTGGGGGTGGGCGCTTTGCGGCTTCTTCGGCGGCCTTCAAATCGGCGCGGCGTTTTGCATCGGCCTCGGCCATTTTGCCGGCAATGACGATTCCAGCGCCGGCGCCCAGGGCAAGGAGCGCAACAACGCCAAAGGCGATTGCAAAAGGTCCAGTCAGGAGCGCGAGTATTTTTTTGACCATCAGATCCACCCGCCGCCGCGAGGCTTTTTGGCATCCGCCATCATGATGGCCTGAAAAGCCGCCGCAATATTGCGTGCGCGTGCGCTGGTGCGGCTTGATTTGCGGCGCAAAACAATGTCGCCGCCTTCCGGATCGAGCCGCGACAGAGAGAATTCGGGATAGCGCGCAAGCAGGCGCTCCAGCTCGCGAATGAATTCGTCTTCAGTCACCGCGCCAGTTCCTCAGGCCATAATGTCGATACGCTGACGGCGCTCTGAGAGTGTCCATGGCAGGTACGAGACATTGGCATAGCGCGTGCTCGCATAATGATGCACGTAATTGGGCTCCATTGCGATGCGTGCCTCGAGTTTCGTCAGGGCAGGGGTTGCATCTGTCGGCGCCCCGCGTGGATTGTGGATCGGTCGCGATTGATCCCAGCTGCGTGGATCGCCATAGGCGCCGGGCGCGCCCCCGCGTTGGGTCTGCCAATCGATCCGACGCGTTGAACCGGCTGCATCTTTCGAGGCCTGATAGGCCCAGTCTGCGGGTTCTTCCTGCAAGTCTGAGTTGAGTGCATCGGGCGGACGAGATTGCTCTTTGCGACTCGCGGAGAGTGCAAATTGGTCGCGCAAATCCGCGCTCGCCGAAAGATAGGCGGGCGGCGTTCGTGTCAGCGATGGCAAGTCCAGGACCATGGAACCCCGAGCCGGCGCGGGCGGGCGCGCAAGCCGCCCCATTCGCTGTCCAGACTAGGCCTGAAGCGGGCAGGATTCCATAGGTTTTTCTAGTGCTTTGGGGATGGGTCACAGCCAATTGGCCGCCTTCCCGAAGCGTGTTCATCGGCCGAGAGTCTCAATCGTTGATTTCAGCATGTCCGATCCCGCCTGCAGAGCCCGGGCATTGCCATTATAGGCCTGTTGAGACTGGATCATCCGGAGCATTTCATTGGTCAGATCGACGTTTGAGCCTTCAAGCGTGCCCTGTTTTACGTCTCCGACACCATTATAGGTGGCCCGACTGAATTCAGGTGGACCGGAAGCGCCCGTTTCGGACAATTTCGTGCCGGTGGAGCTCTTGAGGCCGTCCACATTGCGGAAATTGGCAATGGCGACTGCCGCCACCTGGACGATCTTGCCGCCCGCAAGGGTCATGCTGACAGTGCCTTTCGGATCGACATTGATCGATTGGACCTTGCTGAAATCGCCGCCGACGGGGCGCGAGAGATTGATCGGCTGCGGATCTCCGCCCACCGTTCCGCCCGAAATCGGAATGCCCAGAAGGGGGGCCCCGCTTTGATCGATCAGATTGCCGTTGGCCGAAATCGAGAGGCTGCCGCTCCGGCTATAGGAATAGACCGGTTCCGAACCCGTCTGCGCATTCGGGTCGCCAAAGGTGAAAAAGCCTGCGCCATTAATGGCAAGATCAAGGGCCTTGTCCGTGTTCTGCATATTGCCCTGCTGCACGGAGCGACGGACTTCCATGGTCACAGTGCCCTGACCTGTTTCGGAGCCGGGCCGGGCGGCCAGACTGGCGCCCGAAACTTCGGAAAATTGCGCCATCGAACGTTTGAAGCCTGACGTCATCGCATTGGCGAGATTGTTTGAAATCACGCTGAGTTCGCGTGTGGCGGAATTAATTCCGGTCTGGGATATCCTGAGCATGGGCTTTCTGGCTCCGACAAGTCTTGATCGACGTCGGAGCAGCAATTCATGTGCCAGCCGCGCAACTCAGCCAAACAATTGGTTTGAATAGATTTTTTCGTGGCCTCGAACTTGCAGAACCACGAACGAACAAGGAATTGACGATGCGTGCAACGCCCATATTGATCGCGGTTTTCGCTGCTCTTGCGCTCACCGGGCTGGTTCTCGCACCATCGGGCGTGACCCAATTTGTCGATCCCTATGCTTTGCTGATCGTATCGATTGGCACAATTGCGCTGACATTGATGCGTTCGGGCGCCAAGGCCTGTATCGCATCCCTTCGCACCATCTTTTCATTTGAACAGGATCTGATGCAGCGGCGGGAGACATTGGCTGCTGTCTTCTCCGACATGGCCACCATTGCCCGGAGACAGGGGCCTGTCGCACTTGAAAAATATCAAGTCGACGATGCCCTGCTGGCTGAAGGGCTCGCCCGTTTCGTTGACGGGGCCGATGAGGAAAGCCTGTCGCGTTTCCTTGAGCGAGAGCTCGAAAAACGCGACGAAAGAAATATCGCGCAGATCGATGTCTGGCGCGGCTGGATCGATCATGCACCTGCTATGGGATTGATTGGTACCATCATCGGACTGGTCGGCGTTTTGGGAAATCTGTCGGACCCAAAAGCGATCGGCCCATCCCTTGCGCTGGCTTTGCTGACAACTCTATACGGCGCAGTGCTCGCCAATTTTGTCGGCATTCCGATGCTGGCCCGCGTGAGACGCCGCTTGCGCGATGATCGCTCCTATATGCAAAATATTGCAGATGGCTTGTGTATCCTCGCGCGCGGCGGCAGCCCACGCCAGTTCAGAGAAGCCATTTACCCGCAACTTGCGGCCCCGCCGGCGCTTAAACTGGTTGGGGTGCGATGAACGCGATCCTTGCCGAACGTTATGATGCCGAGCCGCGGCGCTCAATCTCTTGGGCGCTCATGCTTGCCGATACGGGGCTTTTGCTGACCGCATTTTTTGCGCTCATGGTTGCCCATGGCGAGCCGCCCGCCTCGCAGATCGAGCCCTTGCGCGCCGATCTCGTGTCCCAAGTGCCCAAGAATGCGGATGAGCTTTTGGCGCGGTTGCGACAAAATCGATCTGACATTGAAAGCTCTATGGGTTCAGGATCCGCGGCGCGCGGTCTGCAGGTCGATCCGGTCGAAAATATTTACCGCAAACTCGTATCTGAATTGGATCCCTCGCAGCTCCTTTTGGAGCGTGCCGGCAATACGATCGTTGTGAGCCTCGGTTCGGCTGTTCATTTTGCGCCAGGCTCCGCCGAACTCGATGCGGCTGCCATCCGCACCATTTCTGCACTCGGAAGCCTGCTTGCGGAATTCAAGGCTGAAATATCCGTTGAGGGCCATGCCGATCATCGGGCTGTTTCTGGTCGCTATCGCGATAATTGGGAGCTTGCCTCCGCTCGAGCCGCATCGGTGGTGCGCGAACTTGGCATGTCAATGGGATCGTCTGGATCGGTTTTGAAAAGCGTCAGTTATGGCGATCGACAGCCGCTGCTGGATACGCTCGATCCTGCTGGGCGGGACCGCAACCACCGTGTCGAGATCAGAATTCGCCCGCTTTAAGCCCTGATTTTCAGGCTTCCTGCATCCAGCCACGCAATTGCGTCAGGGCGGATTTTTTCATCTGCGAGACGCGCCCGACAGTGACGTCGAGAACTTCACTGATCTCTTCGAGATTGAGCTCTTCGACAAAATAAAGCTGGAGCACCAAGGCCTCGCGTTCGCGCAATTTGCGCAGATTGCGCTTCAGCAGCTCGCGCATTTCGCCTGACAAAAGGGCACTCTCAGGCGTGTGGCCATCATCTGCGAACCAGGATGAATGATCGTCATAAACTTCGTCGAGTGACTTGTCGCGCGGAACGCTGGCAGCTTTGAGACGCCAGGATTCAAATTCAGCAAGTGTGATCCCGAGATGTTCGGCCACGAGTTCAGGCTTGGTCGGATCGCCGCCGGCTTCCTTTACGGCCCGTTCGGCAGCAAGGATCTGGTCTCGGCGTTGAACACCCAGACGCGTGAGGGTGAGATGTTTGCGCAAGTGATCTGTCAGTGAGCCGCGCACACGCACGGCTGCATAGGCCGTGAAACTGGCCTGTCCCGTATCCTGAAAGCGCTGTGCCGCCTCGACCAGGTTCACCATGCCAATCTGGATGAGATCTTCCACTTCAAAGAGATCCCGTACGCGCCCATGTATCTGCCACGCGATCTTGCGGACCAGCGGCATATGCGAGCGAACGCGTTCGGCAATTTCTTTTGGATCGTTGACCTGCGCTGCATAGGCGCGCACGCCGCTCATGGCGCTGGCTCCCGTGAGAAGAAGGTCTCATCATCTTCATTCATCGGTGTTGCCTTTGGCCCGGTGATGCTGGCGGCAAGCCCTTCAATCGCTTTGGCGGCGCGTGATCCCGGTGCAGATAAAACAACCGGATTGCAGCGGCTCACACTTGCATTGAGGGCGTCATCTTCCGGAATGGTCGCTACATGATAGGTGTTTGCCGTCAGGAAACGATCGACAATGGCCTTGAAGCGCTTGAACACATCGCGCCCATGCGCATCGTTTCGTGCGCGGTTCACGACAATATCGAAATGTGTCACACGGCTGTTTTGGGACAAAACCTTGATACAGGCATAAGCATCGATAAAAGCAGCCGGTTCGCCAACAACCACAACAATGACGCGATTGCAGGCATGGACGAAATCCAGAACATTGTCTTCGATACCCGCAGCCGTATCGACAACAAGGCAATCGACATCGCGTGAAAGATCGCTGAAGGATCGGATGATTTTCCGTCTGTTCTGCACAGACAGGTTCATCATTTCTGTCAGGCCGCTGCCGCCTGAGATCAGTTTTACGCCATTTGGACCTTCAGTACATATGTCCAGAAGGGGGAGGTTCGCGTTCAGCGCATCGACAACTGTCTTGTTGGGGTTGACGCCCATCAGAATATGCGCATTTGCAAGCGCTAGATCGGCATCGAAAAGCGCCACGCGCTTTCCGATTTTCCCCAATGCAAGTGCAAGATTCACCGACAAGTTTGTTTTGCCGACGCCGCCCTTGCCGCTGGTGACTGCGATGGCTGTGCTTGGTTGCATGCCCAAAAACCTTAATTCAGAGCCTGAATGCCGGGAATGGCGCCGTGGATCAGTTGATCGAGATCGTCAGTCCCCGGTTCGACAATTCCGCGTGTCAAATGCGGTGTTGCTGCAAGATAGGCAACAGGAGTTTTGCGGAGTGCCAATGTCCCCAGAGTGGCGAGCGTTGGTTGTGCCTCAGAAAGCTTTGTCAGAACAACTGCATCGAGATTGGGATAACGATTCAGCATGAGCCCGGTGCTGTCCGAGGACAGGTTTGCGGCAATGACGCCAATTCTTGTGATCGGTGCCATGCCGGCACGATTTTCCTCGATCGTTTCCATCAGAGCCATACATTCATCGGAATTGCTCGGCATGTCGACCAGCATTGTGAGATCTGGATCGACTGACTGCGAAAACTCCGACAATTCGCTGACATGCTCAATATCGACGACTGGAATATCCAAAATCCGGCCATAGGCACGCAATTGTTCAGCAGCGCCAAGACGGCTTGAATCGGCATTGACGAATGTGACACGTGCGTCAGGATCGTTCATGCGCAAACGAGCAGCAAGTTGGGCAAGGAAGGTTGTTTTTCCTGAGCCGGAGGGGCCAAGGGCAACAATCACGCGCGGCGCTGCAACAAGGGTCGCCGGTGCCTCGTGCTGAATTCGACGCGCCAGAAAATGACCGAATTTCCTGTCGGCATTTTCACAATCATAGGCGCCCGATTGCGCCAGGAAGACAGCAATCAGTTCAGGGGTGGCGCCGGCAGCGCGCAGCCCATTGGCCATCAGGTCTGAACCCAGCATGGACTTGATCTCGGCAACCGATTTTTCCAGCGCCCGCATGCGCTTTTCATCTATATTCTGCGTGGCGGGCTGGGCAGGAGATTGTGCCTGTGGGGCTGTTGCCTTCACCGTGCGGCCCGAACGCGCTCCCCGATCTTCTCCGCGTGCGGCGGCGCGCGCGCTGGAGAGCAGGGCGGCAAAGTCTTCTTCCTTGCGCGCATTTCGTGCGGGCGTGAAACGCTTGGGCCTTTCGATCTCGTCCTGTTCCGCATCCGGCGGTCCGGCGATGATTTCAATGCCGCCATTGACCTGTCGGGTCGAATAGATCCGGGCATCGCCGCCAAGTTCGCGGGTAATTTTGGCCATGGCCTCGACGCTGTCGTCAGCGAATACTTTCATTCTGTTCAACATCGCTTATGTCCTGTTATTCCGAGGCGCCGATGACGGCGACGACATTGATCCGTTTTGTTTCTGGGACTTCCTTGTAGGTCAGGACAAGCCCATCCGGGACAGCCTGGCGTACAAGTGCTGAAAGATCGCGACGCAGCAGGGGCGTCGTAACCAGTACGAGTGTCTTGTTGTCCTCAGCAAGTTTGCGACCTTGCTCCTGCAAAGATTCGAGCAGCTTTCGGGCAAGACCCGGTTCGATCATGCCGGCATCGCGGCCACCTGCGCGTGCATTTTGCACAATGAGCTGTTCGAGAGCCGGATCGAGGGTGATGACAGAGAGCGGTTCTTTCGGCCCACTCACGCGCTGCACAATGATGGGTGCAAGAGCGACACGGGCCGTATCGACGAGATCTTCCACTTCGCGGCTTTTGGCGCCGGCGAGCGCTTCCAGAATACGACGCATATCGGCAATGGAGATTTGATCGGCCAACAGGTTTTTGAGCACCTGTGTGATGACGCCCAGAGTAATGAGTTTCGGGATGATCCCACTGACCAGACTGGGCGAGCTTTTCGCGACATGGTCGAGCAGGGCCTGAACTTCATCCTGGCCAAGAAGATCGGATATATGTTGACGAAGGAGCTGGTTGAGATGCGTCGCAACAACCGTGCTTGGATCCACGACCGTATAGTTGGACGCCTGCGCGCGCGTTCTTTCATGCGGCTCGATCCAATAGGCATCGAGGCCGAAAGTCGGATCTTTGACCCGCTCGCCAGACAGGGCAATGTTTGAACGGTCGCCTTGGATCGCAAGGAGCTTGCCGTTGATGACCTTGTCATCTGCGACAATCACGCCGCCGATCGTGATCCGATAGCCGTTTGGCTCCAGAGAGAGGTTATCGCGAATACGGACGGCCGGGACGATAAATCCGAAGTCGCGTGAGGTCTGCTTCCGAATACCGGTGATGCGCGTGACAAGCGACGATTTGCTCTTGTCCTCGAGCAGTGGAATCAAACCATAGCCAACTTCGAGCATGAGCATGGCGCGGTTCGAGACATCCTCGACCGACAATTGATCGCCACCTTCTGCGTCTTTTTCAACGCCCTCTTCGTCTTCCGGGGTCGCTTTATCTGGGGCTTCCGCTTCTTTTGCGGAGCTGCGCGCGCGCCAAGCGACATAAGCAGCCAAGGCGCCGGCACTGAAAAACAAAGTTGTCGGCATGCCGGGCACCAATCCGAACATGACGAGAATGCCGGCGACAGGCCACCAGGCCTTGTCCATGCCCAGCTGTTGCATCATGCGGTCGGTGAGATTGTGACCCGAAGAATCGCGGGTGACGATCACTGCGGTTGCGAGCGAGAGGAAGAGTGATGGAATTTGCGCCACCAAGCCGTCGCCAATGGCCAGCGTGACATAGACACGCGCCGCCTTGGCAAGCGTCAGATCGTGGAAGATCATGCCGACGAGCAGGCCGCCGACAATATTGATGATCAGAATGATAATGCCTGCGATCGCATCGCCTTTGACGAATTTCGTCGCACCATCCATCGCGCCATAGAAATCGGCTTCCCGTGTGACGTCCTCACGGCGTTTTTTCGCTTCTTCAGGCGTGAGCAGGCCAGCGTTCAGGTCGGCATCGATCGCCATCTGCTTGCCGGGCATGGCATCGAGGGTGAAGCGCGCACTGACTTCCGACACGCGACCCGTGCCCTTCACGATGACTATCATATTGATGACCACCAGAATGAAGAAGACGAGAATACCAATGGCAAAATTTCCGGCGGTAATAAATTCGCCGAATGCCTTGATCACCTGTCCGGCGGCATCGGTTCCTTTATGTCCATCCGTCAGCACTGCGCGTGTTGAGGCGACGTTCAGGGACAGGCGCAACAAAGTGGCAAAGAGGAGGATTGTCGGGAAGGATGAGAATTCGAGCGGGCGGTATGTATTCAAGCTCGCCATCATAATGACGAGCGCGATCACAATGTTGATCGTGAAGAAGACGTCGAGGAGAAGCGGGGGAACCGGAACGACCATTAGCAGAATGAGCGCGATCAGGGTCACAGGCATGGCGATGGTCTTCGTCATGCCGCCGCCGGCCTGGGGTCGCGATGTCACACTGAGATCGGTCACTCGTCTCTCCACTGTCGGATCTCCGACGCTTTTTGACCAAAGCGTCTGAAAACCGACGTTTTTTGGGGGTTTCCCCCCGTCGGAACGATGTTTTGCAAGGCATGTGCCAGCGGTTTTTGGTCCGGCACGCTTCTTGCTGCCGTGAGCCCAAACGCAATTGCGGAGGATTGTCCTCGTGAAGAAATTGATCTGCCTTGCTGCCCTCGGCCTGCTTCTTTCGGGATGCGCGGCCTATGAGGAGAGCCTTCGGCCCGGCGTCGTCTCTGCAAGTTCGGCGCCTTATCGCGCCGTGGGCTATGCATCGACATCTATTCAGCCCGGTCGCAATGCGGCGCAAAAGCAGCTGATGGCCATTCGGGCCGCCAAAGCAGCGGCCATGCGCGAACTGGCCGAAAAAATCTATGGCGCGGAAATCGGCGCGCAGACGTCCGTGGGCGAGGGGCGCGTTTACAACGACGTTTTGCGCATGAATGTCGATGGCCTGGTGCGCGGTGCGCGCACAATATCGATCCAGCCGATCCGCAGCGACGTTTATGAGGCCGTCCTCGAGGTCGATGCGGCCGAAGTTGCTGCCATGCGGCGCCATCCTGGCCGTCCGGCCTATCGGTGAGGCTCAAAATGCGCGCGCGCTTCCTCCTTCTGACCCTTGGCCTTTTCGCTCTCGGCATGAGCCCGGCTTTCGCCGGCCTGACCGTGGTGCGCGGTGAGGGCAGGGCGGTCATTTCGGGCAATGATCTGGCGGGGGCCAGAAAAGCCGCTCTTGCGGATGCCCTTTATGATGCCGCCGGGAAACTGGGGAGCCGCGTGCGCGGCGTGAGCCGCCTCAATCAAGGGGTGCTGCGCGAGGAGAGCACGGCCACCGTCGATGGACGCTTCAAGACCTATCAGGTCGTGAGAGAGGGGCGCGAAGGTTCCGCTTTTGTCGTCACCATTGAAGCGGTCGGCGAGACAGAGGGTGAGACCTGCGGCGGCAAAAAGATCGATCTCGACATACGCGCCATTTCCTACCGGGTGGCGCCCGGCATTCCCGGGCAGGTTCAGCGCAATGTTGAAGAGGGCATTTCGCGTGGCCTCGAGCTTCTCTCCGAAGGGGAGTCGTTCCGCATCGCCGACCAGCGGCATCTGCCACGTATCCGCGGGGGTGAGCGGAACAATTCCTCCCAATATGATTATGCCGCCCAATTGACGGATTCCCGCCCGAGCCCGGCCGGGTATTCGCTGTCCGGCGAGGTTCTGGTCCAGCGCGAGCGCCGCGATAATCTGGTGGCCAATGTCACCGATATTGTGCTGACCGCTGTTCTCAGCCTTCACGACAATTACACCGGGGCCCGGATTGGCTCGATCCGTCGGTCCGTATCCTTTGCCGAGCGGCGAACCGTTTTCGGCATGGATGAGGCCTTTTCCATGGGGCGCTCGCGCGTCGATACAGGGGCTCTGTTTGAGCTGATCCGTGCCGATCTCGAGGAGAAACTGGCCTGCCAGCCCTTGCGGGCAGCTGTTTTGCAGGCGGGCAAGGACGAGGTTCTGCTCTCGGTCGGCCTCGAGCATGGTGTGAACAAAGGCGATTATTTCCTTGTAGGCACTGCAAATTCCAGAGGTGACTGGCAGATCGTGCGGGTCGATGAAGTGACCCCTTCGCAATCTGTCGCCAAATTCCTCAAGCCGCGTCCGAGCATTCCCGTCAATGCGCTCGCAACCTTGATGCGATAGGAGCCAGGTCTTGCGTTCCCACCTTCTTCTCCCCTTCCTTCTGGCCACGACCATCCCCGCTTTTGCACAAAGCGAGGAGCGTTGGGGTGCGGAGGACATTCGCCGGAGCCTCGTCGACTGGTTGCAGGCGACCGGTCGGGATGTCCCGCAGATGGCCAATATCGGCCCATTGGATCCCCGCATCAGTCTTCCCGCTTGCGAGAAAGTGGATGTCGCGCCACGCGGAACATCGGGGACGACCTTTACCCTTCGCTGCGACGGCCCCAGCCCCTGGCAGCAGGTTCTGCGGGTCGACAATCTGCCGCCGGCTGCTGCAACGTCCCTGCGCGCGACCGAAAATGCCGCCGGACAGAACCAGTTCCGGGTCATCGTCCCGAAGGTCGATCTGCCGGCCGGCGCGATCCTTTCGGCGGGCGATCTCGAGGAGCGGATGGTCAATGTGACCCCCGGCACGACGGCCATTCGCTCCATTTCCGACGTCGTGGGTTTACGGCTTCTATCCTCCATTTCTCCAGGCGTGGCATTGACATCGCGCCATGTGGCGCGGGCGCATTCGGTCACCAAGGGCGAGAATGTGACCCTGATCGCCAATGGGTCGGGTTTCCAGATTTCTGTCCCGGGCCGGGCCGAACAGGACGGTTTTGAGGGCGACGTTATCACTGTGCGCAACAACCGCACGGGTGCGACCCTGAAGGGCCGTATTGAGAGAGGGAAGACCGTCAGTGTCTTCCAGATGTAATTTTTCGCCCGATTGGTGCGCCGGGGCTAAAGAAACGCCCGTCGCGACCGTCTTAGGGCATGTGAGAGGTGTATTCCCATGATCGATGGCATTCGCCAGAACCTGAGCTATCTCGAGCCCGGCGCCCGCAAGGGCTCCAAGGCAGAGACGCCTGCGTCGGCGCCAGCGCGCGCCGGTTCGCCAGCCGCGGCCGCGATCGGGGCGGAAGTCGTGGAGATCAGCGCTTCGGGGCCGGGCCCCCAGGGCGCTCCGCTTGATAAAGCGAAGATCGACGCGATCCGGACAGCTATTCGCAACAACGCTTACCCGATCGATTACGATAAGCTGGCCGATCAGATGATCGCCCAGCTGCGGGGAGGCGGTTCCGAGGAGTAGTCCGGTGAGTCCCGATATGCATCAGCCCGATCTCCTGGCCCTGCGCGAAGTCTTCGCGCAGCTCGGCCAGGCTATTGCCGTTTCCGACCTTCCTGCGCTGGAAGCCTCGACCGAGGCTTTACGCGATTACCTTGCGCGCGGGGCCGACGGCGTCCCTGAAAAAGATCGCGCTCTGGTGGCAGAGCTGGATCGCATGAGCGAGGAGCTTGCCCATGCGCTTGCCTCGCGCCTGCGGGCCTATGATCTGGCGATTACCGCATGGCGTGAAAGCGAAGGGAGCAAGGGATCATGCTGAACGAAGCTCTTCTCTTTGCCGCAGGAAGCGGCTTTGTGACCCTGGCTCTGGTCCAGATCCAGTTACGCCGTCGCGAGCGGGTTTGGGAAACGAAACTCGCCGAACTCTCAAAACGGATAGACGGTTTGCTGTCCGAAAATCTTCGTCAGCGTGGTGCGATGAACAAATTTGTCGCCGAACGTGACCGAAATGTGGAAACCGCCCTGCGCCAAATGCAGGCCGACATGAAACTCGTCGAAATGTCGAAGCGTTCAGCGGAACGCGAAGCGCCCGAGACGGTGGAACTGGCCATTCATCTTGCACGTTCGGGCGAGAGCCGGGAGCAAATGGTCCGCAAAACCGGATTGTCGGCTGACATTATCGAGACGATTGCAGCGCTTCATGCGGGACGTGCCCGCCATTGATCAATGGCTCGGATTGGGAGCCGCCTCGCCGTCGCCTGAATTTGGCGGCGGCGCCGCGGGCTTGTTTTGCCGAATGAGGCGCAAACGTTCGCAGGTAACGATTTCAAGTGCCGCGACATCCGTATGTCGGGCGATAGAATAGGTTCCGCGCGGGACGAAACCCTGCTTCTGGAGGGCATCGCGCATGAGCGATGCGCCACCGAACATGGCGGCGGCAATACTGACCAGATAGGCGAGGGCAAATGTTACAGCCCCTTGCGTGAAGGCGACAAGCCAGACAAGCATGATAGCGGCGAGCATTTGCCAATTGCGATAGCGCGCATAAAGCAGCGGCGGAACAAGACCCCACCAGGGCGAGATTGTATCGGGCACAAATATGGTTTGCCCATTTGTTTGAATACCGCCCCAATATTGCATCCATGAGACGCCGGTGGGAACAGTGATGTTTTCAACCGGGCTTGCGCTCTCAAATTGCGCGCCCTCAATACCTTCCCCATACATGAGGCGGAAGGCGACTTCACCGCGCAGAATAAACAACCAGTCATTGCGTTTGAGTGTCGCAATCAAATCCGAGTCAGCAGATATGTCGCTCGGCGGATGAATGCCGAAGGACAAGATCAGGTCTCCCGCAAGCAGGCCCGTCCGTTCAGCCGGCGTATAACGACCGACCTGTGAAACCTTGACGAGATCGTCGAACGTTCTGACTTCGGTTTTCATTCATGCCACCATTATGGGAAGCGGATCATCTCACGCTGACGTGCGGCTTCCGCGCGTTGACGAGCAGCCGCATTCGCCTGGCTGGATTGCGGCTTGGCCTGTACCGGTGGCTTTATGGTCGCTGCGGGCGGCGTTGGCGGCGCGACAGGACGAGCCTGGAGTTCAGCGATCCGCGTTGCCATCGCTTTATTGGCGTTGACCAGTTCGTCAATCCCCTTCTGCAATTGCGAAAAGGATTTATCATAAAGATTGGCCGGTGGAATCTTCTGGGCGAGGGCATTTTGCGCCAGCGTCAGAGCCTGAAGATTCTTTGAGACTTCCTCATTCAGAGCCTGATTTGCAGCGGTCATTTGCGAAGACGCCTTGAGCGCCTCATCGATCTTCTTGCTGGCAGCAACCAGCCCATTGATCTCGCCGGCAAAGACGATCAGCGCCTCGCGATTGACCTTCGCAACCGCCTCAAATTCATTATAGGCACGTTTGAAGAAAACGAGAGAACCAAAGACTCCAGCACCGGCGAAGACCAGAATGAGGAATGTCGCATAGAACAGAATTTTGTTATTGCGACGCGATCCCTGAACCAAGGTTTGAACCTCGCCGCGCAGACGCTGGATTTCCTGCGCTGAATCGACGGCAGTACTTGCCGCGGCAAGCGCGATTTCAATCGCCTCGTCGATCGGTGGCTTACTTTTCTGCTCGACAGGTTTCTCGATTTTTCGGGAAAGTGGCGATTTGGCTGGCGCTTCGGCTGGCGCCGGGGCCGCTGCAGCTTCGGTTGGCGCAGCCGCTTTCTTCGGTGCTTTGCTCATGGCCTCACGCTCCTCTTGCTTTTCTGGGCTGGCTCGCGCCTCTGGCAGGCCTGGCCCGATGACGATGCGACTTCGAGTGCCGGAATGCGGCGCGAACGAAATCCGAATGCGGCACAGGCATAAGGTGCCGCAGTTTCGTGGGTGATTTTGAAATGTGCGCAACCATAGCAGGAGGGCGTTGTCATGCCTTGCCTCCGATCGGTCGGCCGTTGGAGTCGAATTTGAGCTGGTCTGGAATCTCGACCTCAGGCAAATCGCCAGTCGCGCCCGCCTGTAAAACGAAACTCAGCACTGTTGCCACAGCGCGATAAAGATCGGCGTGAATTTCAGAACCAATCTCGCTGGTATAATAGAGGGCGCGAGCCAGAAGCGGCATGGTGAGAACAGGTATGCCGTTCTGATCCGCTGTCTCACGGATCTTGAGGGCGACCTGTTCAGTGCCCTTGGACAGAACTTTGGGAGCAGAGCCTTCTGCGAAGTCGTAATGGAGGGCAACAGCGAAACGGGTTGGGTTCACAATGACGACCTGAGCGTTTTCGACCTGCGAGACGGAACCGCGGGAGGCCGCTTCTTGCTGCAATTTGCGAATACGTTGCTTGACCTCAGGCGACCCTTCAGTCTCCTTATGTTCGTCTTTGATTTCCTGTTTGGTCATAAGCAGGCGATTGCGATGCTGCTGCCATTGGATGAACATATCCAGGACACCAAGCACTGCTATGGCACCGATCAAGACAAACAGGATCAGCATCAACAATGAGCCGGTACTTTCCATAGCAGTCTCGAATGGCTGCAATGAAAGGCCCAGAATCTCGGGCAGACGCGATTTCAGCAACAGATAGCCGATCGTCCCGATGACAATCACTTTCAGGATCGATTTTCCCAGTTCAATGAGACCATTGCTCCCAAACATCCGCTTCAGACCCGCCAGAGGCGAAAGCCTGTCAGCTTTGAAAGATGCATTGCCGATGATGAAATGGAGCCCCCCGATACTGAACTGACAAGCAATTGCAATCAATGCGAGGGGCAGACTGAACAAGACGATCAGAAACAAAGCGCCCCGAAAGCGATCCGCAAGAACATCGAGGAGCGGCAGATCCCTGAGAACGGGTGTGGCGAAATCGAGCCCGCTGCGAAAATTGCCAGTCAATTCGTTAAAGAGAAACCGGCCGAGAAACATCAGCTGGATCACCGAACCGACAAGGACAGCCGCCATCACCAGATCACGAGACGTCAGAATCTGCCCCTTTTCGAGGGCTTGTTCGAGCCGTCGTCCGGTTGGTTGTTCGGTTTTGTCCTGACTGGTTTCCTCGCTCATGCGGGGCTCCCTCGTGCCAGAACAAGATCCCTGACAATTCCCGCAACGCTCTGCAAGAGATTGCTCATGCCATTACCCAAAGTGGGAATGGAAACAAGCAGAACGGCAAAGCCCGCCAGGATCGTGACCGGAAAGCCGACAGAGAAAATATTCATCTGCGGTGCTACGCGCGTCATGAAACCGATCAGGAGATTGACCATAAACAAAAGCACGATAGCAGGTGCTGCAATCAGCAGTGCTGCAGAGAAAATGAGCGCAGCCGCTTTGGCAATTCCCAAAAACATGTCTGTGCTGAATTCGGCGCCGATGGGCAAGGCTTCATAACTGGCTGCAAGCTGCCGCAAAAGGACGTGATGCCCTTCTGTTATCAAAAAGATCAGAATGAGCAGGATGGACATGAACTGCGTCAAGACAGGCGAGGGCGATCCGGTCTGTGGATCGACCATCGAGGCAAAACCAAGGCCCATGGCAAAGGCGATTTGTTCGCCAGCCATGGCAACAGCGGCAAAAGCGAGCTGGAAAAGAAGACCGATCGAGAGGCCGATCAGAACTTCGCGAACAAGGGTCATGACGCCCGGGGGCGACAAAAGATCGATTTCCGGAACGGTGACGCTGCCAAGCAATGTCAGGGTAATGGCCATGGTCAGGCCAATGCGGATCGGTAAGGAGACCGCCGAGGCCGACAGGACCGGAGCTGCAGCAAAAAGGGCACCGATGCGAACCGCCAGCAGAAGGAAGGCGGCAAGCTGTCCCATGACAATTTCTTCTTGCAGCACGATCATCGGTTCACCCTGGCGATTTCGATGAAGACGGTGCGAAAGAAGCTCGAAATATTCGAGATCATGAAAGGTGCCGACAAGGCAAGAACAAGGACAACAATAATGAGTTTTGGGACGAAGGTCAGCGTTGCCTCATTGATCGAGGTCGCAGCCTGAAAAATGCCAATCAGAACGCCAATGATCAGAGCCGCGATCAGAGCCGGGCCGATAATGATCATAATGCTCTGAATGGTTTCACGTCCGATTGAGACAAATTGTGCATATTGCATCGCGTCAGCCCCTCACGAAGCTTTCGACGAGTGCGGTAATCGTTGCCGCCCATCCATCGACGATGACAAAAAGCAAAAGCTTGAAGGGTAGGGACACAAGAGTGGGCGACAGCATCATCATGCCCAGGGACATGAGAATACTGGCCACGACAATGTCGATGACGAGGAAGGGAAGAAACAGAAGAAAGCCAATTGTAAAGGCTGTCCGCAATTCACTCATCATGAAAGCGGGAACCAGAACCTGCAGAGGAACAGCTTCCGGGCTGCTGTAGGATTTGTCACCCTGGAGATCGGCAATGAGCAGGAGATCGCTCTCCCGTGTATGGCGCAGCATAAATCCCTTCATCGTGCCGGTTGCACGGGATGCTGCTTCCTCAATCTGGATTTCCCCATTGGTATAGGGCGTGAAGGCAGTCTCATTGATGGTCTTGAAAGTCGGCGCCATAATGAACAAAGTCATGAAGAGCGCAAGGCCGACCAGAACCTGGTTTGGTGGCGTCTGCTGCGTTCCCAGTGCCTGACGCAGAATCGAAAGCGTAATGATAATGCGCGTGAAACTGGTCGTGACGAGGAGCAGCGAAGGCAGCAGGGTCAATGCTGTCATCAGCGCCAAGGTCTGCAACGACAGCGACAGTGTCTGTCCGCCGCCAGGTTGCGATTGGAGTTTGATCAGTGGAATGTCGAGCGCTGACTGCGCCATGGCGCTATCGGCAAGAATGACGGCAAAACCAGCCAGGAGCAGATATGCAAAGCGCATTATACCTGTTCCTTCCCGACGATCTGCATGGCGGTGACACCGTTTCGTCCCAGAGCGCATGCGATTTTTATTCCGTCGATCTCGACAATCGTGATACGCGCGCCCGGCGCAATATCCACCGAAACGCGTTTGGACGTGTCATTCGATGAGAAAGCCCTGTGCAGCCGATCGCGATAGCGCGTCAGCAGAAAGCCGACCGCAACGAGCAGGCCAAGAAGCACGGCCATCACGATGCTATAGGCTGCCCCGCCGCTCACAGGCTGCGAACCCGCTTTTCCGGAGAGACGATTTCATTGAAGCGGATGCCGAGCCTCTCGCCGACAAGGACCACTTCGCCGCGTGCAAGAAGCGTCCCGTTGACGAGAATGTCGAGGTGTTCTCCGGCAAGGCGATCGAGCTCAACAACGGATCCGTCATTGAGCTTCAGTAGGTCGCCAATGGAGATTTTGGTTCCACCAACCTCGACGGTCAATTGCACTTCTATATTTTCGAGGCGTTTAAGATTGGTTCCGCCGCCTTCGCCAGCGCCACCCATCTGCTCGGTTTCCGACGTCGACATGTCTATTCTCTCTCTTGGCCGATGAGGCGAACCGCAAGTTTGCCATCGCGGTCACCCATATGTGCGTCGAAAAGCGCTTCGCCTTCGACAAAGATTTTGACCTGTTCAAAAGCAGGTATATCGACCACCATGCCCTCATGGATATCCATGAGAGAGCGCAGTGTGATTTTAGGTTCCGCAATACGCGGAACGAAATTGAGCGGAACCTGCATCAAGGCTTCTTCGAGCCTGCGCTCCCAGTTTGCATCGCGTCCATCGCCGACGCGCTGGATCTTGCTGCGCAGGATTGTTGCAATCTGCTTGAGCGATTGGCGCGGGTAGAGAATGTCAATGCTGGCCGGCTGTGCAAATGGCAATTGCACAACGAAAGTATTGACAACGACAATCTCCTGTCCCTCTACGAAGGAGGTGAATGCAGGGTTGGTTTCGCTTGCCATAAACTCAAATTCGACGGGGTAAACCTCACGCCAGCTTTCCTCCAGAGTGCGAAGGGCACCTTCGACGATAATGTGCAGGATGCGCTCTTCCGTCGGCGTAAATTCGGTCTGATGTGTAACGTCGCAATCGCCTTTTCCACCGAAGAAAGTATTGACCAGGATACTGATCAAACGTGGGGGGATGGAAACAAGGATGGTTCCCTTGAGGGCATCAGCGCGTGCTGTGCTCAGACTGACAAATTGATCGACCGTCCGCAAATGCTCGTCGAAGCGTTTTGAATCCGGCGGGAGTGTCGTGATCCGCGGCATAAAGCGAAGCATCGGCAGAAGAACATTTCGGATCTGACGTCCAAAACGCTCGTTGATGAGACGCAATGTATGTAAATCGCCCAGCAGTCCGGCATCTTCGGCGCCGAAGACATAGGGGCGACACTCAATGCCCTTCGACGAGGTCGAACTGGTTTCGATCTCGCCATTATTCAACCCCTCGATCAGGGCCGATACTTCTTCATTGCTGAGCTTGCGGCTGTTCGACATGTTCTTGCTTCACTGCATGACGAGTGCGGTGATGTAAACGTTCTCGATCCCGCCGAATTCCGTTCGTTCGGTCAAAACCCGATTGATCGCATCCTTGATGAGATTTTGCATGCGACGACGGTTATCGACACCAACAACCTCCGGTTCAGTTTGCTCTGCAATCAGAGCAAGGACTTCCGCGCGAATGGCGACTTCATGTTTCTGGACATTCTCGATGACTTTCTTGTCATACTGAGTGGCCAGGCCGATGCTGATCTGGACGAAGCGCTTCGACCCGCGAAGGTTCGTCGTAAAATTGCCGGGAAATTCGAAATAGCTGGTGACGAATTGCTCTTTCATGGGCAAAGGCTTTGCGCTTGGTCCAGAAGGCGCTGCTGCCTTGTCGCCATCTTTTCCGCCAGACTTTTTGTCTTTCGCGTCTTTGTCGTCGCTGCCGTCTTTCTTCTCGATGACAATCGCCAGGGGACTTTCTTCCGGTGGCTTTGTGAGCATGAAGTAAAGAACAGTGCCACCGGCGCCAGCGCCAATCAGGGCGAGCGCACCAAGCACGGTGACGAGGATCTTGACGATCGGCAGTTTCTTCTTTTCCGGTTTGTCTTCGGCGTCCGCGGCCATTGTTTCGCCCTCTCTCTTAGGCGTTCATGTCGATGGCGAAGGATTCAGCCTTCGCGCTGCGGTTGATGAAAGGTTTTGCATCCTGGGGCTGCCGACGTCCGTCGCCGTCATGATGATCGGAGACGTCAAATTCGGTGAGCTGGATACCATCGTTGCCAAGCGCATTTCGCAGGTCATGCTCGACCTGCCGCAGGGCATCGGTTGCGTCCTGGCTTTGTGTGCGGGAGATCATGCGCAGGCGTCCGCCTTCAGCGGTCAATCGGATAACCACCTGCCCAAGACCAGGGGGGTAAAGCTGCATTCTGATCGTATCTGAGCCTTCTTTCACGGCATTGACGATTTGGCGCTCCAAGGCGCGCATCCGCAATTCATTCGCCTGTGCACGGCTTTCTGGATTTCCTGTCTGGGACATGGTCGGAAAATGGTCGTCGCCCGCAATGGCGCGCGGAAGCGTCATGTTCTGACCATCAGACTGCGGAGGCGCTGGTTCCGGGTTCACGCTTTTCAAACCTTCGAGCTTTGGCTCTGTCTTGATCTCAATAGCCTTCAATACGTTTCGGAACTCTTCACGAAGGCTTTTGTCATTGGTTGCCGCCCCTAGTGTTTCTGTTTTTGTTTCATTCTCTTCGCGGCCTGCAATCTGCTCGCGTTCGTTTTGGCTTTGGGAGTCGCGTGGGTCGCGATCAAAGTCCTGCGTCATCTCCTGATTGCGGTGAGGATGCTGGCTTGGCTCCCGTGCATCAGGCATGCGGTTGGCGTGCGTTCCCTCAGCCTGCTGCGGCAGAGAAATTACAGCGCCCACATTGTTTGGCGACGGATCCTTTGGAGTCAGTGCCAAAGTTTGGTTGATGTCCGGATGAGACCGTTCATCCAGCACGTCCGATGCTTTAGTGCCGTGCTGAAGAGCGACAGGCCGGACAAAAGGTGTTTCTTGAACTGCCTCTCGGAACCCATCCTGAATTCTCTCTCGCGGCAATGGTTGGGCCGGCAAGGGGGTCTGATTGTCCTCTGGTGTTTCGCTCAGATGTTCAATCTGTTGACCTGTTGGGCTTGAGACCAGATCTCTGAAAGCCATGGCAATGGCGTCGAGACGCGTTGCATCGGCAAGGAGCTGAGTTTTTGTCTCCGCTTGCCCTTCGGGGCTTTCTTGCTGGGTGATGGTCTCAATATTTTCACGTGGGACGGCGGCCTCAGGAGTCTCCACTGGCAGATCGTCTAAATGTGTGACCCGTGTATGTGTTTCTTGAAGCGTTTGAGGCTTCAGCTCTGCGTCTTGAATTTTCTGCGTCCGGATCTGGTCGAGTGACATGATCTGAACAGGCAGAACAACGATTTGTGGCTGTGGGGCAGGGGTTTTGAGAGGTTGTGCCATCAAATGGTCAGGCCGATCGGAAGACGGATAAACCCGTTCAGTTCCATTCGGCTGCGGGAAGGTGTCGGTGGGCAGATTTGGTCGGCCTGGCTCGATCAATTTGTCAGCGAAGACGATGGCCTTAGGCGCGTCGGAAATTGGGAGAGCCGCATCATCATGAAGAATTGCGCTCTCTTCAATCGCAACGGGTGCATCGGATGGGATCGAGATGACGCTCTGAACGTCTGCGGTCTGGATTTGGTTTGCTAGCGGGGCCGGTTCAGCCGGAAGAGCCGATACCAGATTTGGTAGCAGCTCTGTGGTCATATCTGTGTCGATTGTCTCAAGCGGCTCTGCGCCAGACATTTGTGTGTCGACATTGTCAGAAATATTTGCCCTCACCAAGGGCTCTTGAATGGCTTCGATATGGATCACCAACGGATTGACGACGGGCAAGCGCATGGTGATGCCACGAGCGGTCGCGCGATTTGTCGCAGCGAGCGCATCGATCATTTCATCGGTCTCTGCCTTTGCGAGGCATGGGACGTCGAGGGTTACAAAGTTAACCGGGTCAAGGGCTTTCAGGTCGGTGTCTGCGGTCTGTAAACCCGGCGTCAACAATGCCGCAAAGGCCGCGGCCTCATTCGCAGGAACGAGCGGGATCGCCGGGGCGCTTTCGCCTCCGCCATCCACATTCGCAATTCCTATGATCGGTCCGATCGGCAGCACTGAACATCAACTCCGCACAAAGGGTGTCGGAAAGCCGTCACCCCGAGGCAGATCAGCAAGTTTGATGCCACTATTTGCGCCTGGCTGGGAGGAGGGATGCCTGTCGCTCCTCAAACTCGTGCCGCGCAAGGATTTTTAATCGTTTTGCTTCTTCCTGGAGACGGTCGATCTGGCGTTTTTTCTCACCCAGGATTTTGGTCAGACGATCCCTTTCGGCATCGAGAATTTCCCGTCTGGCGCCATCCACTTCACGACGTTCGCGGAGGAGGGCGATGAGTTGCAGAACGTCCCGGTACTCCTGCGCGCGCAATTGCGGTGTGGCCAGATGATCGCGATATCCCTGCTCCAGATCGTCGATCTGAGCGCGGCGCTTGACCAGGCGATCGATTTCTTCAAACAGGCGCGTGGCCTCTTTCGTGTAAGCCTGGAGTTGGATCGTCTCCTTCATGGCCATCAGTTCGAGGATGCGGACGCGGCTCATTCAGGCCTCAAGGGATGATCATTTGCAGGCGCTGGTCGCTTTCCAGGAAAGTCGCGCGCTCATTCATGCCCTGTTGGATATAGGCGATCAGTTGCGGATGAATCTGGAAGGCTTGGTCGAGCTCGGGGTCTTGTCCGGATTGATAGCCGCCCATCAGCATCAGATCCCGGTTTTGTTCCCACAGGCTGAGATAGCGCCTGAATTTCCGAACGCGTGCGATCTGGCCGGGGCCAACACATTCCGTCATCGTGCGGCTGATGGAGGCATTGACGTCGATGGCCGGAAAAATCCCCTGTTCCGCCTGTTTACGCGAAAGCACGACGTGTCCATCCAGAATGGCGCGCGCCGTATCGACGATCGGATCATTTGTCGTATCGTCGCCATCGGCAAGGACCGTATAAATGCCGGTAATGCTCCCGCCTGTCTTGCCATCGAGACCAGCACGCTCGAGAACCGAACCAATCAGTGAAATCACGGATGGCGGATATCCCTTGGTTGTGGGATGTTCGCCCAAGGCCAGTCCCAATTCACGCTGGGCATGGGCAACGCGCGTCAGACTGTCGACCATGAGAAGAACATTTTTACCGCGTGAGCGGAAATATTCGGCATAGGCAGTGGCCCTATGCAAGCCGCGCATCCGCAGAACAGGCGAATGATCCGCCGGCACAGCAACTGTGATTGTATGGCTGAACGAGGGTGCTTTTGACAATTCCTCAACGAAGCCGGAAACCTCGCGTCCGCGTTCGCCGATCAATGCAATGACAACGACCTCAGCTTCCGTATAGCGGGCAATGCATGAGAGCAGGGACGATTTACCAACGCCCGAACCCGCAACAATGCCGATTTTCTGTCCGCGTCCGACGGTCAGGAGACCATTCAAGGCACGCACGCCGACATCCAATGTTTCGCGCACGGGACGGCGGCGCAAGGGATTGACGCGTTCGCCGCGCAGGGGCCAATTTTCGTTCAAAAACGGCGAGGCATGACCATCAAGCACATTGCCCGCGCCGTCAAAGATACGGCCCAGCAGCCCATCGCCAACAGGCACAAGATCGGCACGCTTCTTTGTCTCAACCCGCGCACCGGCGAGCAAGGGAGCAGCGCCGCCAGTCAAGACCATGACCGTATAATTATCGAGAAAGCCGATAACTTCTGCGTCCGCCCAGCTTCCATCCTCGCAGGCAATGCGGCATTCCGTGCCGACAGCGGCGGGAAAGGAAGATGCATGAACGATCTGTCCGTCATAGCGACGAACGCGTCCGGCCGCACTTGTCTGTCGCGTACCGGCGATTTTATCAAGGCGACGTTCGAGAATAAGGCTTGGGTCGAGCACTAGTTTTCCTCGATGGTCGGAATGTCGTCAAACTGCAGATCGCGCGAGAAAAGGCGGAACGATCCCTGTTTGAGATCATCGTCTTCGATGATTCTGATTTCATCGAAGATTTCAGTTTCCTTGAGGGCTGTCGCCAATGTCATTTTATCATGCGGATTGAGGGCAAGCGTAAATTCACCGCCGGCCTTGGTAAACATTTCGGCCGCATTTTTGATGCGCTCTACAAAGGCGACCGGCATTTCGGCAAACATAGTGCCGAAAAGATCCTGAGCGAGACGCCGCACATGGCGGGCCATAATTTCTGCATTGCGCTCAAAGGAATCCTGAGCGAGCGCCATCAGCTCGCCTTCAAGCTTGCGCAAGGTTGCAATTGCATCGCCAAGCTCTCGACGCGATGCATCGAGCCCTTGTTGATATCCAAGAGCACGGCCATCCTCGCGCGCCTTTTCAATGGCAGCCAGAATTTCTTCGGGGCTGGGCGGGGGCTCAACAGGCTCGGGCGGAGGGGGCGGCGGTGGTGGTGGGGCCTCTGTTTGAGGAGCGGCTTCCACCGGCGCTTCGTGTGTTTCGCTGAGATAAGCGAGATCGTCGATGGCAGGCGCAGCCACCGCTTCAATCGGTTTGAAGCTTCCCTTGTTCCAGGGAATAAAGGCGACCTCTGAGGCGGGTGAAAACCGGTCATTGAGGTTGAACTCGCCGCCGCGCGGAACAAGGTCCGCAACCTCAGCCAGCGGTATCCGCCTTTGTGTTGCATGATCAGACATAATCGTCGCCACGTCCTGCTAGAACCATCGTGCCGGCGTCGGAGAGCTTGCGGGCAACTGCAATAATCCGCTTCTGTGCCTCCTGAACTTCTGTCACGCGCATCGGGCCCTTTGCTTCCATTTCATCGATAATGGAGGCGGCAGCACGTGCCGACATACAGCCAAGGATCTTGTCGCGCAGGCGCTCGTCCGCGCCCTTGAGAGCGATTGCCAGATCTTCCGGCTCGATATTGCGCATGAGCACGCCAAGATTTTTGTCGTCGACAGCAGTGAGATTTTCGAAGACGAACATGTTTTCCTGAATGTCCGTCATCAGATCCTTGTTGATCTTCACAAGGTTACGCATGATCCGCGATTCCGTCGCCGATTGTGTGAAGTTCATGATCTTGGCTGCGGCCTTGACGCCACCGATCTTCGAGGCGCGCAGCGATGTATTGGCCTGGAACTGGAGCTGCATGACTCTCTCAAGCTGTTCAATCGCTTCCGGCTGAACAGAATCAAGTGTGGCAATACGGTGAAGCACTTCGGCTTGCTTGTCTTCCGGCAACAGGACGAGAACGTCGGCTGCAATGGCATAATCGAGATGGGCAATGATCAGGCCAATGATTTGGGGATGCTCGCTTTCGATCATTTCAGCAATTGAGCGTGCATCCATCCATTGCAGAATTTCAATTCCACGTGCGCTGCTGGAGGGGGTGATCCGTGTCAGAACAGAACCGGCTTTATCTTCACCGAGCGCCTTGATCAGCATGCGGCGGATATAAGTGTCGGCGCCAAGGCCGATTGATGTCTGCGCCTTGATGATGGACAGGAATTCATCGAGCACGAGGTTGACTGTTTCCTGATCGACTTCTGCGACGGAATACATGGCAGAGCCAAGCTGCTGCACCTCGCGGGGCGACAGGTTTTTCAGGATTTCCGAGGCCTCATCCTCACCCAGCAAGAGCATCAGGATTGCGCATTTCTGCGTACCCGAGAGCAGCCTCGTCGGTGTTAATTCCTGTTCGGATGGGGGAACTGGAAGCGCGTCAGCCATTATACGTTTCCGTCCTTGTCTTATTCAATATCGCGTTGGATGAGCGACTTCAGCACCGCGGTCACACGGGCAGAGTCGTCACCGACCAGCATACGGATAAGTGTGATTTTGTCATCATACGTGTTCGCCGTATCCAGAAGCTCGGCCGAAATGGCGTTCTTCTTCGGTTTGAGACGCGCCTTGATGTCTTCGAGTGTTTCGCCCTCACGGACTTCGATCGATTCGCCTTCGCCAACGATCGGGTCTTCAGAGCGCATGGATGTGGCCATCGAGCGATCGAGGAGGCGCTCAAGGAAGGGCTTGAGTGCGCCCAGTACCACAACACCTAGGATCAGGACGATGACGATCTGCTTGATCGCATCCTCAAGCCAGGGGGCATCGTACCACGAGCGACCTTCCAGCTTCTGCATTTCGGCGAAAGAGCTTGAAATGAGGGTGATCTTGTCGCCGCGATCGGGAACATATCCGACGGCTTCCTGGAGCAACTGGGTTATGCGATTGCGTTCGTCATCCGACAGGGGCTTTTCGACCATGCGGCCGTTTTCATCAAGGACCATTGCGGAACGAAGGACAACAGCAAGGGAGATACGCTTGATCTCGCCGACTGCGCGCCGTGTCGAGCGAACCTCGCGGCTCACTTCGAAATTGCGGACTGTCGTGCTCGAGCGTGCGCGGGAATTGTCAGCCGTCTGCGCTGTGCCTCCGCCCGGAGGGGTTGCCGTGAGAGCGGGTGTGTTCGGCGGCTGGTTGGATGTGGCCCCAGGTACGCCGCGAGCCCGACCATCAGACGATTCCTGGATCGTTTCCTGCTGGCTCCGGATAGCCTGCATATTGGGATCGTAGGTTTCGTTGGTCTGTTCTGTCCGTGTGAAGTCAATGTCGGCATTGACTTCTGAATTGAAATTCCCGATCCCGACAATGGGTGTCAGCAAATTGGAAATACGCTCGCGCAGCATCTTTTCGATGCGGGTTTTATATTCCAATTGTTGGGCCGAAAGACCCAGATCATTGTCGCGTTGCGGATTAGTCAGCAGGGCGCCGGTTTGATCGACAATGGTCACATTGGCGACTGGCAAATAGGGAATGCTGGACGACACAAGATGGGCAATCGATTGCACCTGCCCCTGGGACAGGGCGCGGCCTTGCGACAATTTCAGAAACACTGACGCAGAAGGCGGATTCTGGTCGCGGACAAAGGCCGAACGCTCAGGAATAGCCAGATGAACGCGCGCGCCTTCGACATCGCGGATCTCCATAATGGAGCGGGCGAGTTCGCTTTCCTGCGCCTGTTTCAGTTTGACGAGTTCGACAGCCCGGCTGGCACCGATCGGCATATTGGTCAAAATGTCATAACCGGCGGCGGAGGATTTCGGCAATCCGGCTGCTGCCAGCTGAATGCGTGCACGGTGATAATCATTTCGGGGAACAAGAATTGTGCCCGTCGTCTGATCGAGTTTTCCTTTAATGCCCTGCGCTTCGAGGTTTTGCATGACGAGCGCCTTGTCCTCTTCGGCAAGGCGCGGGAAAAGCTGCGTCATGGCAGGTTCGCGCATGGTCAAAATGGCGGCAAGACCAACCAGGATCACGAGCGCGACAACGATCATCGGCATGGCTCGCACCATGGCGGGCTGGCGCATGAATTCTTGGCCTGCCGAAAGCCCGCGGAAGAGCTGGGCTCCCACGGGTCCGAATGCTGTCGATGTTGGGAAGGCGACGCTCTTGGTTTCCGACACCGTCTTCTTCTCCGGTTCTGTCTCTCAGGATGCCGGTCAGACCGGCATCGAGACAATGTCCTTATAGGCGCTGAGTAGTTTGTTGCGGATTTGCAATGTGGCTTCGAAGGCGAGGGATGCGCGCTCGCGTGCCAGCATGACTTTCGTCACGTCGGTTTCTTCGCCAGTCTCGAAAGCCTGGGCTGCACGGCTCGACTGCGATTGCGCAGCCGCAACCTGATAGAGTGCCTGCTGCATCTGTTCGCTGAAGTCGCTTCCGGTTTTCGGCGCAACGGCCAGTTTTTGCTGGGCTGCGGCCTGGATCTGTTGTGTCAATCCGACTGAGGAAATGGCGGTCATTTGCTAAATCCTTAAACGGCGAGCTGCAGTCGGCGTGTCGGTTCTTCGACAGGTTGCAGCATGTCGTGCATGTCAAGCATCAGATGCTCTCTGTCGATGCGGCCACCGCCCGACATGACCAAAGCGCGCTGGAGAACATTTTCCAATTCACGAACATTGCCGGGCCATTCGTGGCTCTCGAGCTTCTCGATTGCATCGTCGCTGAGCTCTGGGATTTTGGCGAAACCGCCAGCATGTTTGGCAAGCAAAGTAACAGCGATCGGCAATATGTCGCCCGAGCGCTCAGCCAGTGCCTTTGTGACGAGGGGGAAGACATTCAGGCGATAATACAGATCCTCGCGGAAACGTCCGGCCTTCACCTCTTCCAGCATGTAGCGGTTGGAGGTTGCGATCACGCGGACATCGACAGCAACGGGCTTGGAACTGCCAAGCGGCGTGACTTCCTTTTCCTGCAACACGCGCAGAAGCTTTGCCTGCAGCGGGAGAGCCATTTCCGAAATTTCGTCGAGCAGCAGAGTGCCGGAATCTGCAGCGCGGAAAATCCCTTTGTTGGGATGGTGCGCACCGGTGAAGGCGCCGCGCTCATAGCCAAAGAGGAGCGCTTCAAGCATTGTATCGGGAACCGCAGCGCAATTGACGGCGATGAAGGGATTGCGGGCTCTGGGCGAGGCATTGTGGAGGAAGCGCGACAAAACCTCTTTGCCTGTACCGGTAGGCCCAACCAGCATCACGGTCACGTCGCTGCCCGCTACGCGCCGGGCCAGACGCAGCAGGATGAAAGTGGAAGGATCGCCGGCTGCCGTGCCCTGGTCGCCATCGAGAAAGCGCGCAACGACTTCCGCAGTGAAACGCCAGTTATTTTCCGATGGACGAATTTGGAGCGTGGTGCCGTTGAATTCGCATTTCATCGTCAGGCTGGGGCCGTATTCGCCGACCACAACAATCCGCTCGGCTTTCAGCTGGCGACACCATTTTTGAAAACCTGTGGCATCCGATGCCAGTTTCTTGGCGATCGCCTGAGAGACAATGAGGCCGCATTGCTGCCAGTTCACGGAGACCGACGCCAATTTGGCAAAGGTCGTCGTGTTTGTCTCGTATCCGCGATTATGCAGATGCGTGATCCACGCTTCGCTGTCTGCCAACTGGTCGGTGACACATAAAACTGCGTTCACGGCGTTCTCCTCTGATCGCCCATTCGGGGAAGGGGGAACGCAACCAACGTGCCAAGACTGACGTTGCGACAGGGAAAATATATCGTTAATTTGCACCCTCGATGACGGAAATCATTGCTACGTGGGCATTTTTCACAAATCCCCAATTTGGTGAATCATCTGAATAAATAGTGTTCCCCTGCGTAAATATTGCTCTAAAAAACATTTTAGGCTGCATGGGCGGAGGGAATTCCTTGTTCGAGACCCCGTTTCAGTCAAAAAATCGACAGGCTCGAATGGATCGGAATGCTGACTGTCTATGACGCGTGATGAGGTGCTTCGTTATCTTGATCTGCCCAGTCCATCCATGCGCGAAGCGCTGGATCTGATCACGCGCGTCGCCTCGACCCAGACCAATGTTTTCATCAATGGTCCCTCCGGGAGCGGCAAGGAATTTGTGGCGCGCGCCGTCCATGCTTTTTCGACCCGG
>CAZHOK010000022.1:19428-30890 GCA_964534115.1 uncultured Beijerinckia sp. | reverse complement strand
GCTTGCCGCGCTGGGCGTAGAGCACCTTGCCGGTGCCCGTGATCTTGAAGCGCTTTTTGGCGCCGGACTTGGTCTTCAGTTTGGGCATTTGGCTCTCCACAGGGGCGGCTTCCCGCCCGGTTACTCATGCCGGAGAGGCCGATGCCTCTCCGTTCGCGTCACAATGAGCGAAACAAACCGCCACGGCAGCCCTGTCAGCCGGGCGGTTCGAAGGGGGGCTTATAGAGGACAATCCCCCGAGCTGGCAAGCCTAACTTGGCAAGCCCGGTCGGGGCTGACCGGTTCGCTTTAGCGCGGGGCCAGGATCATGATCATCTGGCGGCCCTCCATGGAGGGCTCCAGCTCGACCTTGGCAATGGCGCCGGTCTCTTCCTTGACGCGGGAGAGCAGACGGTAGCCAAGATCCTGGTGAGCCATTTCGCGGCCGCGGAAGCGCAGGGTCACCTTGACCTTGTCGCCTTCCTCGAAGAAGCGCTTCATGGCCCTCATTTTCACGTCGTAATCGTGATCGTCGATGCCGGGACGGAGCTTAATCTCCTTCACCTCGACGATTTTTTGCTTCTTTCGGGCCTCGGCGGCCTTTTTCTGCTCAAGGAAGCGGAATTTGCCGTAGTCCAAAATCTTGCAGACCGGCGGGCTTGCGTTTGGCACGATCTCGACCAGGTCGAGGCCTGCCTCTTCAGCCATTTGGAGTGCTTCGGGCGCCCCGATGACGCCGCGGTTCTGGCCATCTTGATCGATCAGCTGCACTTCGCGGACGCGGATATCTCGGTTGATGCGATGCCCATCCTTTTGCGGTGTGGGCGGGGCTTTCATGGGACGACGAATGGGGTTTCTCCTCGAGTGAATACGTCGGATCTGGACGATTACGCCTCAAATCGGCTTATGCGCAAGCGCAATCCGGACCCGGGCAGAAGATCGTGGCTCCCTGTGCCGAAGTCAACACGGCAGAGGGGGCACGCGGAGAAATGATTTCAATCACGGTCTGTGGCCGCATGTTTGATCAGCCGGGCATAGATTTCCAATGTGTGCGCACACATCCGTTCGAGGCCGAAAGACTTTTCGACATGGGCCCTTGCCCGCTCCGCCAGTCCGTCGCGGGCAGCGGCGCCCATCGACAGGATGTTTTCGAGCGCCTCTGCTAGGGCATGGGGGTCGTTGGGGGCGATTGTCCAGCCGGTGCGCTTCTCTTTTGTCACGCGTGGAGGCGAAAGAACTGTTTCTGCAACGGCTCCGAGATCGGTGACGACAACCGGCGTGCCCATGGCTTGAGCTTCGACAGCCGAACGGCCGAAGGCCTCAGGTTCGGTGGAGGGCACTGCGAGGGCCGTTGCGGCCGCAAGGGCCGCCGGCATGTCGCTGACATGGCCGACGCGGGACACTATGCCTTCGAGGCCTGCTTTTTGGATGGCCTCATCCAGTTCGCGCACATAACCGGCGCGCCCCTGATCGTCCCCGGCGAGAATATAGCGGACATCCGTGACGCCCTTTTCGCTGAGCAAGCGCGCGGCCTCGATCAGGACTTTTTGTCCTTTCCATGCGGTCAGTCGTGCCGCCAAAAGAATGATGCGATCCTCCGGGCCAACATTCCATGCTTTGCGCAGGCGTTGCACGCGTGCCGGGTCGAGCCCGTTACGCGAAAAAAGCCGCAGATCGGTCCCGCGATGGATGACGGCTGTCCGGTCCTGCGCAAATGGATAATTTTTCGCAATCAACCCCGCTGTATAGGCAGAGTTTGCGATCACGGCATCACCGCGCGCCATGACGGAATTGTAGAGCAGTTTCAGGGATGATTTGCCCGAATAGCTGCCATGGTAAGTCGTGATGAATGGCGTCTTCGTTTTGCGTGTGGCTTCAAGGGCAACCCATGCGGGTGCACGCGAACGCGCATGAACAAGGTCGACATTTTCCGATTTGATGATTTTGGCCAAGCGTCTCGAGTTTATGGCCATGGCCAACGGGTTTTTGGTGGATGCCGGGAAGGGAATCCAGATCCCGCCGTTGGCCTGCAATTCACTGATCAGTCGCCCGCCTTCGGTTGCCACCAGTGCGTGCGCTCCAGCCTCGGCAAGCGCGGCAGCTATGTCTATCGTTGTGCGCTCCGCGCCGCCGGCATCGAGACGCGGAATGATTTGCAGGATCGTCTGTCCGCCGAGCCGCGATTGGGCTCCGGTTTCGAATGCTCCCCGTGCAATCTGTCGCATTGTTGTTCCGGCCGCTATAAGCTCCGCGAGGCCTGCGGCAAGACCGCAGCGCGAATCATGTCCACGATACGCGTCAGGCAGATCGGATCGCAATGTCAGATACATCCACCCATGAAGGAGGTGCCATCGATTTTCTCAAGGTCGATGGCGTCAGCATCGCTTTCCGCCGCCGTCTGCCCAATCCTGCCAAAGCCGCTCGGCCCGGAATCGTCTGGCTTGGGGGCTTCAAATCAGACATGAAATCGACCAAGGCCGAGCGTCTCGATGATTTTGCCGGTCAGGAGGGTCGCCCCTGTTTGCGGTTCGATTATTCGGGGCATGGCGAATCCGGCGGCCGTTTCGAGGACGGTACGATCTCAAGGTGGGTCTCGGAAAGCCTGGCCATGATCCGCTCTCAGACCAGCGGACCGCAAATTCTTGTCGGATCCTCCATGGGCGGCTGGATTGCGCTGCTTGTCGCGCGCGCCATGGGGGCTGAAGAGGCGTCGCAGCGTATTGCCGGGATGGTTCTGATCGCCCCCGCAGTCGATTTTACCGAAGTTCTGATGTGGGAGAAAATGGGCTCAGACACACGGCGTGAGATCGTGGAGAAGGGCGTCTGGATGCGCCAAAGCGCCTATGCGCCCGAGCCCTATCCGGTCACCCGAGCGCTCATCGAGGATGGGCGGCGCAACCTCTTGCTGGGCGGCGTGATCGAGGCGCATGCGCCCGTCCATATCCTGCAGGGAGGCAAGGATCCGGATGTGCCCTGGCAGCACGCCATGACTTTGGTAGAGCATCTTGCCGGCGATTGCGTGACGGTGACGCTTATCAAGGATGGCGATCATCGCCTGTCTCGGGACCAGGATATTGCCCTTCTCCTTGCCGCCGTTGGCACGGTAGCCTGACCTTGGCTGGGCCAAATCAGCCGGCCCAGGTCAGTCGGGCTCTTCTGGCAGAGCGCCGATCTTGCCTGCAGGGGGCCGCGGGTGTATAAGACCTTCATTCACATCTTAACAGTATGACCGTCTTGGATGGTCGATTGTGGAGAGTGGGGCCCGCCCGGGACCCGCTCTTTTTTGTTTGGTCCAGCCTTTCTGTCATCTGATGACGGCCTTTGGGAGTTGAGCGTTTGGAGCAGGAGAAGAGCATGGCGGCCGCCCAGATTGGCCCGGAATTGCTCGAAGAGCCGCGCCTCATTTCAGAGGCGGGCGTCGCAGGGCGCATTGCGACAATCGCCGGCCCGGTTCTGCTCGACCTCGGTTTCCGCCTCGTACGCGTGAAGATTTCCGCTGCTGAAGGGACAACTTTGCAGATCATGGCCGAACGCGCCGACGGCACAATGACTGTCGACGATTGCGAAAAGGTGAGCGTCGGGCTCTCACCGGTCCTCGATCTTGAAGATCCTCTTACTCAGGCTTACCGGCTTGAAATTTCTTCCCCAGGCATTGACCGTCCGCTGGTCCGCCTGTCCGATTTCCAGCGCGCGATCGGCCATGAAGCGAGAGTCGAGATGAATTTCGGGCTCGATGGTCGCAAGCGTTTCCGCGGCTGGATTGAAGGCGTTGAGGGCAATGGTCGCGATGCGATCATTCTGTTGCGCCGCATCGATGCACGTGCAGATGAACCCTCCGATGTCCGGCTGCCCGTCAGCGATATCAGCGAGGCACGTCTTGTGCTGACTGAGGCTCTGATCCGTGAATCGCTTCGCGCGGGCAAAGCAGCCATGGAAGAGCCTTCGAAAGACGACGAAGAACAGCTTGCGGTACGCCGCGGGCCGGGCCGCTTTGCCAAAGCCAAACCGATTTCACCAGCGGGAACCGCGCGACGCAATGCGTCGTCAGGTCGCCCGCTCCACAAGAAGTAACAGGATACAAGTCCCTTCAAGGAGACATCACCATGGCCGTAAGCGCCAACAGGCTTGAATTGCTGCAGATCGCCGATGCCGTCGCGCGCGAGAAATCGATTTCGCGCGAGATCGTACTGACCTCGATGGAAGATGCGCTGCAAAAGGCAGCACGCTCCCGCTATGGCCAAGAGACCGAGATCCGCGTTGAAATCAACCCGCGCACCGGCGAGGTTCGCACGTCACGCTTGATGCTCGTGGTCGATCAGGTCGAAAACGACGCGACACAGATTCTCCTTGCGGATGCCCGCAAGCGCAATCCCGCCGCGCAGGTCGGCGATTGGATCGCTGAAACGCTGCCGCCTTTCGATTTCGGCCGCATTGCCGCGCAGTCGGCCAAGCAGGTCATCGTGCAGAAAGTGCGTGAAGCCGAGCGTGACCGTCAGTATCAGGAATACAAGGATCGCATTGGCGAGATCGTCAATGGTGTCGTCAAGCGTGTTGAATATGGCAATGTCATCATCGACCTCGGTCGTGGCGAGGCCATCGTGCGCCGCGATGAATTGATTCCGCGTGAAATGTTCCGGCCGGGCGATCGCGTCCGCGCCTATGTCTATGATGTGCGTCGCGAACAGCGCGGTCCTCAGATCTTTCTGTCGCGCACGCATCCGCAATTCATGGCCAAGCTTTTCGCTCAAGAAGTGCCAGAAATTTACGATGGCATTATCGAGGTGAAGTCGGTTGCGCGCGATCCTGGTTCGCGTGCGAAAATCGCCGTCATTTCGCGTGATTCTTCGATCGATCCTGTTGGCGCCTGCGTCGGTATGCGCGGTTCGCGCGTGCAGGCGGTGGTGAATGAATTGCAGGGCGAGAAGATCGACATTATCCCGTGGTCAGCAGATGCTGCGACATTCATCGTCAATGCGTTGCAGCCGGCGGAAGTCGTCAAGGTTGTTCTGGATGAAGATTCAGCGCGCATTGAAGTCGTGGTGCCGGACGATCAATTGTCGCTCGCCATCGGGCGTCGCGGACAGAATGTCCGTCTTGCTTCGCAGCTGACCGGCTGGGACATCGACATTTTGACGGAAGCTGAAGAATCCGAGCGCCGCCAGAAAGAATTTGTCGAGCGTACCAATACATTCATGCAGGCGCTGGACGTCGATGAGGTCGTTGGCCAATTGCTCGCCTCGGAAGGCTTCCGTTCGGTCGAGGAGCTTGCCTATGTCGATCTTGCCGAGCTTGCTTCCATCGAAGGCTTCGATGAAGAGACGGCATCGGAAATTCAGAATCGTGCGAGTGAGTTTCTTGCCAAGCAGGAAGCCGAACTGGATGCGCGCAGAAAAGAACTCGGCGTCGAGGATGATGTGCGTCATGTGAATGGCGTGACAACAGCCATTATGGTCCGGCTCGGCGAGAATGACGTGAAGAGCGTCGAAGATCTCGCCGGTTGTGCCACCGATGATCTTGTCGGCTGGACAGAGCGCAAGGACGGAGAGACGATCAAAAACGCCGGCTTCCTCGACGGGATGGAGGTTTCGCGCGACGAAGCTGAAGCCATGATCATGGATGCCCGCGTCAAGGCTGGCTGGGTTGAGGCTATGCCTGAGGCCGAAGCCGGAGCAGATGCCGGCGAAGCGCAAGCTTGATACAGGAGCAAATGATTGAAGCGGGCAGAACGGGCGAGCGAGACGGAACAGGAGCGCATGTGCATCGTCACGCGCGCCGTTCGTCCGCCGTCCGAAATGATCCGCTTCGTTCTGGCTCCCGACGATACGATCGTCGCAGATCTGAAGCGTAACCTGCCAGGCCGCGGCGTCTGGGTTGAGGCTGTAAAGAGCAGGGTTGCCGAAGCTGCGGCGCGGAATCTTTTCGCCAAGGGCTTGAAGGCAAAGGCGCTGGTTTCGGCATCTCTGGCAGAGGATGTCGAGCGGTTGATCGAGCATAGCGCTCTGCAATCGCTCTCAATTTGCAACAAGGCCGGTCTTGTTACGGCAGGAGCGGCCAAGGTCGAAAAAGCCATTTCCTCCGGACCTGTCGCGGCGCTGGTTCATGCCTCTGACGGCGGCGCGGACGGGATCCGGAAGATGGGACAGGCACTGACGCGCACCTATGGCGAGGCGGCCCGTTCCGTCCCGAGGGTCATTCTCTTCGCCTCCCCTCAATTGGATTTGGCATTGGGGCGGTCAAATGTGATACATGCAGCCCTCAGGTGTGGTGCTGCCAGTGAAGCTTTTCTGGAGCGGTGCCACCGTCTCGCGCATTACAGGGGCGGGAGCGGGGTCGAAAATGGCTCCGGATCGGCAGGATTTGGAGCGCCGGACGTCGAGAGGCGGACGGCTGAAGCAGGAGCGGAAGACCGCAATCGGCGGGGCGGCGGCCCGGATCATTGCCAAGACGACCGGCCGGGGCAGGGCTCCGGCGCCAATGTAATGACGAGCGGGCATAGCCCTGGGATCGAGACCATATGAGTGACACGAAGAATACAGGCGACAAGACCCTGACCGTTGGAAAGACGCTCTCGCTGAAGCGTCCGGTCGAGCAGGGCGTCGTCCGCCAGAGCTTCTCGCACGGCCGCACGAAGGCGGTTGTCGTGGAGACCGTCAAGCGCCGTGTTGTCGGCCCTGGCGCAGCTCCGGCCGCCCCTGCCAAGGCGCCGCCGCCCGCAACGCCTGCAGCTGCCCCAACAACACCGGCGGCTGCCGCCCCTGCAGCAGCGGCACCTGCCGAGATCCCGGCCGCGGCACCGCCCACTCCGGCTCCCAAGGCCGTCGTCGCCGCAGCCCCTTCGGCGCCGGCGGCTGCACCTGCTGCGAAGGCCGCCCCGACGTCCGGTCGTGGATCCCGCTCTGCAGCGCCGTCCCGGCCGACATCCGGCGTGGTTCTGCGCACATTGACGGACGAGGAGCGCGATGCCCGTGCCCGCGCCCTTGTGGGCGCCCGCGAACGCGAGGAAGAGGATCGTCGTCGCCAGGAAACCGAAGCCAAGGCTCGCGCCGAGCGCGATGCCGCTGAAAAGGCTGAGCGTGAAGCCGCCGAATCGCGCAAGCGCGAGGAAGAGGCACGTCGCCAGCAGGAATCCGAAGCCAAGCGGCGCTCCGAAGAAGCTGCCGCGCGTCGGCTTGCCGGCGAGGGTCCGCTGCCTCCGGCTGCTCCCAGCATGCGCCGCAGCACGACGCCCGCTGCGCCAGTGCAATCTGCAGGCGCCGGCGCGCCTGCGCCCCGTCCGTCCGGTCCGCGGCCGATTTTGCCGGGGCCGAAAGTTGCCCTTCCGGCCGTTCCGAAAACGCCACGCTCCGGCGAAATGAAGAATCGCGGTCGCCTGACAGTGACCAGCGCCACGCAGGAGGAAGAAGAGCGCACACGTTCGGTTGCCGCTTTCCGTCGCCGCGTGCAGCGCATGAAGGGGCATGTCAGCGAGCCGAAAGAAAAAATTTCGCGCGAAGTGACTTTGCCTGAGACGATCACCATTCAGGAATTGGCGAACCGCATGTCGGAACGCGCGGTGGATGTGATCCGCCTCCTGATGCGCCAAGGCGAAATGCACAAGATCACTGACGTGATCGATGCCGATACGGCTGAGCTGATCGCAGGGGAAATGGGCCACACGGTCAAGCGCGTGGCGGAATCCGATGTTGAGGAAGGCCTCTTCGATTCACCCGACGATGAAGGTGCGCAAGAATCGCGTCCGCCGGTCGTCACCATCATGGGTCACGTCGATCACGGCAAAACCTCGCTGCTCGATGCCATTCGCAAAGCAAATGTTGTGGCGGGCGAAGCAGGCGGCATCACCCAGCACATTGGCGCTTATCAGGTAACGGCGCCCAATGGTCAGGCAGTCACTTTCATCGACACACCCGGCCACGCGGCCTTCACGGCCATGCGCGCCCGTGGCGCGAAGGTCACGGATATTGTCGTGCTTGTCGTTGCCGCCGATGACGGCGTCATGCCGCAGACGATCGAAGCCATCAATCACGCGCGCGCTGCTGGCGTACCGATGATTGTTGCGGTGAACAAGATCGATAAGCCGGACGCCAAACCAGAACGTGTGCGTACCGAGCTTCTGCAGCACAATGTGCAGGTGGAAACATTCGGCGGCGAAACGCTCGAAGTGGAAGTTTCTGCAACCAAGCAGATCAATCTCGACAAGCTGCTCGATGCCATCGCACTCCAGGCTGAAGTGCTCGATCTCAAGGCCGATCCGAACCGTGCTGCAGAAGGCACGGTCATCGAAGCGCGCCTTGATCGCGGTCGTGGTCCGGTTGCCACCGTTCTCGTGCAACGCGGCACATTAAAGCTTGGCGATATTGTCGTTGCCGGTTCTCAATGGGGTCGCGTGCGCGCCCTTCTTGACGATCAGGGCAAAAATGTCCGGGTTGCCGGGCCATCCTACCCCGTGGAAGTGCTTGGCTTCAACGGCGCGCCGGAAGCCGGCGATCGTGTCGCTGTCGTTGAAAACGAAGCCCGCGCTCGCGAGGTGACCGAATATCGCGAACGTCAGAAGCGCGACAAACTGGCTGCACGTGGCGGCGGTGCGCGTGCATCCCTGGCAGATATGATGAGCCAGCTGAAGACAGCGGGTCGCAAGGAATTCCCGCTGCTCGTCAAGGGCGATGTGCAGGGCTCGGTTGAAGCCATTATTGCGGCTCTCGAAAAGCTGAACACTGAAGAAGTTGCGGCGCGCGTCATTCATGCCGGCGTCGGCGGCATTACTGAATCCGACATTACTTTGGCGGAAGCCTCGGGCGCTGCCGTGATCGGCTTCAATGTGCGCGCGCACAAAGAAGCGCGAGAGGCCGCTGAACGTGCGGATATCGAAATCCGCTACTACAATATCATCTACAATTTGGTCGATGATGTGAAGGGCGCGATGTCCGGCTTGCTGGCGCCGACTTTGCGCGAGGAAATGCTTGGCAATGCACAGATCCTCGAAGTGTTCAGCATTTCGAAGGTTGGCAAGGTTGCCGGTTGCCGGGTCACCGACGGGCGCGTGGAGCGTGGCGCGAGTGTGCGTCTCATCCGCGACAATGTCGTGGTTCACGAAGGCAAGCTGTCGACGCTCAAGCGTTTCAAGGACGAGGTCAAGGAAGTCCTCTCCGGTCAGGAATGCGGCATGGCCTTCGAAAACTACCAGGACATGCGTCCTGGCGATGTGATCGAATGTTATCGTGTCGAGGAGATCAAGCGTTCGCTCTGATGAGCGGACGTTTCATTCAGACAGTCAGTCACGTTCAAACATCTTGAGCGCATGCGGAATAGATTTCCGCATGCCGGAGTTGGCCATGGCACGAACCCATCACACGTCTGGCGGCGAGCCTTCGCAACGCATGTTGCGCGTGGCGGAACTGATCCGTCACGCCATGTCGGATTTATTGTCACGGGGTGAAATTCTGGATCCGGTTCTGGAAAAACATGTCGTGACGGTTCCCAATGTCCGCATGAGCCCCGACCTCAAGCTTGCGACGATCTATGTCATGCCGCTCGGCGGTCAGGATGCGAAAGAGGTCATCGAGGCGCTTGATCGCAACAAGAAGTTTCTCCGCGGCGAGATTGCGCGCCGTGTGAATCTGAAATTCTCGCCGGATCTCCGATTCCGTCAGGATGAAGGTTTCGATGCGTCTTCAAAGATCGATGCAATCTTGAATTCGCCGAAGGTCAAGCAGGATCTCGCACGCGAGGATGATGAGGGCAGCACATGAGCGCGCCGCGTTCACAGCGCGTCGAGGTGAATGGCTGGGTCATTCTCGACAAGCCCGTTGGCATGACATCCACTCATGCCGTCTCGCGTCTGAAACGTATTTTCAATGCGAAAAAGGCCGGCCATGCCGGCACGCTTGATCCGCTCGCCTCGGGTCTTTTGCCTGTTGCCTTTGGCGAGGCCACCAAGACCGTGCCCTTTGTGCAGGATGGCGAGAAAGCCTATCGCTTCACCATCGGCTGGGGCATTGAGACCGAGAGCGACGATACCGAAGGCCGTGTGACGCAAACATCGGATCGGCGCCCTGCGCCGGATCAGATTGAGGCCATGCTGCCGCGCTTCACCGGAACGATCATGCAGGTCCCGCCGGCCTTTTCCGCGATCAAGGTTAACGGGGAACGGGCTTATGACATTGCGCGCGACGGCGAGACGGTCGTCCTTGCGGCGCGACCGATTACGATCAATTCCCTGGTTCTCGTTTCCGCAACGGATGATGAGGCCGTCCTCGAGGCTCAATGTGGCAAGGGCACTTATGTTCGGGCCATTGCCCGCGATCTTGGTCGGGCCCTCGGCTGTTTCGGACACGTAACATCTCTGCGCCGGACGCGGGTCGGCCCGTTTTCCGAGGTTGATTCGTGCCAGCTGTCCGAGCTGGAAGATGGTCCAGAGGCCGCTTTCGGCCTTTTGCGGCCGGTTGAGGCCGGTCTGCTCGAAATCCCCTGCGTGGTTGTTGACCGGGATGGGGCGGCGCGTCTGCGCCGTGGTCAGTCGCTTCTCCTGCGTGGCCGCGATGCGCCGATGGGCGGGGTTGCCTATGCAGCCTGCGGTGGTGTGCCTGTTGCCTTTGGAGAGGTCGAGCGTGGCGAGCTGGTGCCGGCCCGCGTCTTCAATCTGGCCATATAAAGACCCCCCAAAAAACTGGCTATATCCACCCTTTCGTGTATAAGCGCCCCTGTGGAAAGGTCTCCTTTTCACAGACCCGCCTATCCGTGACCGAGCTGGACGACATCCCGGCCCGGCCGCTTGAGCGGGATTTCCTCAAATCCGAAAGGAAAGACGATGTCGATTACTGCAGAGCGCAAGCAAGCGCTCATCAAGGATTATGCGACGAAGTCTGGCGACACGGGTTCGCCGGAAGTGCAGGTGGCGATCCTCACGGAACGCATCTCCAACTTGACCGAGCATTTCAAGAGCCACGTGAAGGACAACCATTCCCGTCGCGGCCTCCTGAAACTTGTCTCGCAGCGTCGTCAGCTTCTCGATTACGTCAAGAAGCACGACGAAGCGCGCTACAAGACGCTCATCGAGCGCCTCGGCATTCGCCGCTAAGCCTGACGAACGCCGGCCCTGCATAGGGTCGGCGTTCGCCACTTTATCCGATGGCGCTCAGGCGCCGATCTCGAACCGGAGGCATGGGGCTTCCGGCTCATGCGGGGCAAAGGCCCGAGCCATGGCAGGATCGCCGGACGCTGTTCTTGAAACGAGTCGCATATCGACACGAGAACAGCTTCTTGCCGTCTTGCTCATGGCCGCTGGCAATATCCCGCCCATGAAAGACAGACGACATGTTCGAAATTCATCGTGAAGAACTCGATTGGGCCGGGCGCAAGCTCGTGCTCGAAACTGGCCGCGTGGCCCGTCAGGCTGATGGCGCCGTTCTCGCCACCTGGGGTGAGACAACCGTTCTCGCCACTGTTGTTTCCGCCAAGGCTCCCAAGCCCGGCGTGGACTTTTTCCC
>CAZHOK010000022.1:0-19418 GCA_964534115.1 uncultured Beijerinckia sp. | reverse complement strand
GCGGGCCGCATTCCTGGCGGCTATTTCAAGCGCGAAGGCCGTCCGTCCGAAAAAGAAACGCTTGTTTCGCGTCTTATCGACCGTCCGATCCGTCCGCTTTTCCCGGAAGGATATCGGAACGACACGCAAGTGGTTGTTACTGTGCTCAGCCACGATCTGGAAAATGATCCGGACGTCTTGTCCATGGTGGCGGCCTCTGCTGCGCTGACCATTTCCGGCATTCCCTTCATGGGCCCTATCGGCGGCGCGCGCGTTGGCCACATCAAGGGCGAATTGAAGCTCAATCCGACCATTGATGAAATGAAGGAATCGGCGCTCGACCTCGTGGTCGCCGGCACGGCCGATGCCGTCCTCATGGTCGAATCGGAAGCCAAGGAATTGTCCGAAGCAACCATGCTTGAAGCTGTGATGACGGGTCACCGCGGATTCCAGCCGGTGATCGATGCGATCATTCGTCTTGCCGAAAAGGCCGCGAAAGAGCCGCGCGATCTCGTTGTCATCGACAAATCAGCTTGTGAAAAAGCGGTTTCTGAAATCGCCGAAGCAGAATTGCGCCAGGCTTACAAGAACACTGTCAAGCAGCAGCGCTATGCTGCTGTGGATGCGGTGAAGGCAAAGCTCATGTCGGCGCTCTTCCCGGAAGGCCAGGAAGCAAAGTTCGACAAGCAGATGGTTGGCGAAGTCTTCCACGATCTGCAGGCCAAAGTCGTTCGCTGGAATATTCTGGACACAGGCGTGCGTATCGATGGTCGCGATGTGAAGACTGTGCGCCCGATCCTCTCGCAGGTCGGCGTTCTTCCGCGTACCCATGGCTCGGCTCTGTTCACACGCGGCGAAACGCAGGCGCTTGTCGTTGCCACGCTCGGCACGGGTGAAGACGAGCAGTTCATCGATTCGCTCGAGGGCACGTATAAAGAGCGCTTCCTGCTCCATTATAACTTCCCTCCCTACAGCGTTGGCGAAACCGGCCGCATGGGCTCGCCGGGTCGGCGCGAAATCGGACATGGCAAGCTCGCCTGGCGCGCCATTCGTCCGATGCTGCCAACTGCCGCCGAATTCCCTTACACGATCCGTGTCGTGTCGGAGATTACGGAATCGAATGGTTCGTCTTCGATGGCGACCGTTTGCGGCGCCTCGCTCTCGCTCATGGATGCAGGTGTGCCGCTGAAGCGTCCGACGGCCGGCATTGCAATGGGTCTCATTCTCGAAGGCGACCGCTATGCGGTTCTCTCCGATATTCTCGGCGATGAAGATCATCTCGGCGACATGGACTTTAAGGTGGCGGGTACGTCTGAGGGCGTGACCTCGCTGCAGATGGACATCAAGATCGCCGGTATCACCGAGGAGATCATGCGTGTGGCTCTCGGCCAGGCGCAGGAAGGCCGTATTCATATTCTCGGCGAAATGAACAAGGCTCTGACCGGCGCGCGCGCCGAGCTCGGAGAATTTGCACCCCGCATCGAGACGCTGAAAATTCCGACGGACAAGATCCGCGAAGTGATCGGCACAGGCGGCAAGGTGATCCGTGAAATCGTCGAGAAAACCGGCGCCAAGATCAACATCGAGGACGATGGCACCGTCAAGGTTGCCTCGAGCGATGGGAATTCGATCAAGGCCGCGATTGCCTGGATCAAGTCCATCGCATCCGATCCGGAAGTCGGCCAGATTTACGAAGGCACGGTCGTGAAGACGACAGATTTCGGTGCTTTCGTGAATTTCTTCGGCGCCAAGGATGGTCTCGTTCACATTTCGCAGCTCTCCAAGCAGCGTGTTGCCAAGACGACCGACGTCGTCAAGGAAGGCGACAAGGTCAAGGTGAAGCTGATGGGCTTTGACGATCGTGGCAAGGTCCGCCTGTCGATGCGTGTCGTCGATCAGGAAACCGGCGAAGATCTCGAGGGCAAGGAAGCTGCTGAGGCTCAGCAGCCCGCGGGCGAGTAATCTCGCCCCAGTCGCGTGAAATAAAAAGAGGGCGGCTTCTTGATGAAGCCGCCCTTTTCAGTTGAGGGTCTTTCAATCCGTCTGTTTACCTAATTCCGCTTTAGCGCCAATCGTTCCAATGGCGATGCTCGCCACGGTATCCGCCGCGTTCGTGGCCACGATGTCCATCACTCTCGCCCCTTTGGCGATGTTGCGACATATGCTCGTGATCGCCTCTGTGCAGATAGGCTCGCCCGTGAGCTCGATCCTCATAGCCGTGTCGTGAAGGGCCTCCGGCGTGCAGGAGCACCTGAAGGCGACGCTTCTGATCCTCGTTGAGCGAAGCGTAGAGTGGCCGCGCAGCTTCAGCCAATTTTGTCATGGCAGCGCCTCGTTTTGAGGCGCCATCGCCCATGCGAGCCATGCGCTCGATCGGATCGCTTGCTGCACCAAGGCTCTCGCGCTGCGCGCGCAATTCCGTCATTTGCTTGGCCATGTCACGTGCAGCTGCTTCCACCGGCGGCCACATGGCCTCCTGTGCTGCGGTCAGCCGAAGGCCTGTGCGGATAGCTGCAAGGCGCGCTTCCATGAAGGCGGCACGATCTTCCGCCGTAAATCTGTTTCCTTGTGCGGTGGATGAGCCGGCGGATTGTCCAGCCGGAGGTGATTGGCTTGGGGCCGATGGTTGCTGTGCCTGTGCAGAAACGATCCATGCAATGGCCGAAGTAGCGGTCAGGATAACCAGAAAGGGCGCACGTTTTGTCATCGAGAGGCTCCGTGTTCTCAATGTGTGCAGCATGAACGTCAAACTGGCCATGTTCAAATTAAGCTTTGTCCATGTGGCAACGGCTTGGTTTCCGTCTTTCCTTACCGCGGCACACGCCAGACCGAAAAAACATTGCGATCAATCAGTTCAAGTTCAGGAAAGGCCTCGAGGAATGCTGTTTCGAGTCTCGACGATCCAGCTCCTTGGCAGATCATGATGTAATCGGCGCCGCTTTCGATGATATGAAGCGGATTTATTTTCGAGGAATTCTGAAAGACTTCGACTGAGATGCGATTGCCCTCGTTGTTTCGATGATAGGGAGCTGCGACTGTCGAATGATGTGTATGAGCCAGGATATGTGCGCCGAAATTGATTTGCGCGAGAATCATTCCAGGCGGCAGTGTTTTCAGGGATGCATAGGCTTCGGGAGCAAGACAATCGAATGTCCCTGTCTTTTTGGGGTCGGTTGCCTGCGCTGGGACGAGCGCAAAAATTCCGATGCCTGAAAAAGCAATGGCAAAAAGATTGCGAAAGCGTCTGTAGAAATCGGGAAGATAATCCAGCGCACCGGTGATACCGATTGCTCCAATGATCGACAGGCTTGTCAGGCCAGTGATTTTATAAGCCGAAACCGCAAGCGCAGCGCCAGTCATGGCGACGATCACGATCCATTTTTCGCGCTGAGCGGCTTTGGCTTTCACCACACAGAAAATTGCCCCGGCCAAGCCAGCGATTCCCGGACCCAGATACGGAAAAATCGTTCCGAAATCACTCAAGATCGCTTCGAACAAAGATTGCGCCTCAGCAACATTGTCGAGCCATAGACTGCGAACCAACGGATCGACCGCAGAATAGGGATCGGCGCATTGCGGGAAGACATAGAGAATCGGTATGAGGCCGAGTATCCCGGCCGCACTCAACACAGTAGCCCGGCGGGCGAGCGTCGACCAAAATGATGCCGTTGAGGTCAAAATCATGCAAGCGGCAGCAACAGCGGAAAAAGCCAGAACATGCACAATAGATTGTGCGTCGCAGACCGGTGCCAGCCAATTTTTTGGCGGTGTTGTCAGCAGAAAAAACACCGGTGTTGATGTAACAAGTCCAGCGGAAAAGCCTCTGAATGCAGCGCGTGCCTTCTCGCCGTGAATCATCCAGCGAACTGCAAAGACGGCCGCGGCCACAAAAATGAGCGGCAAGTTCTCAAGGCTGATGGCTTGTGAAAGAGCAGCCGTGCTGCTGCAAAGAAAACCATTCAGGAATGGCGTACGCCCACTCATGCTGCGCAGGAGGAGAAAACACATGATCAGGAAAAGCAGAACTTGCGGGCCGTGATGGTCAATCCGACCGGGTCTCAGCTGGCCCGTGGAAATACCGCTCAAGGCGACGATCAGTAAACCTGCAACAAGCATATTTCGCAGCAGCAATTCCCGCAGAATGAGGGAAGCCGTGATCAGCAAAATGGCGATCAAGCTTAAAGGGAATACAATTCGCGCAATCCGCTCGGCTGCCGTTTTGTCGAAGAAAAGCTCAAAAAAGCGGATCAGGCCTGCAATGGGCATGTCGACGATGCGCGTCCAGTGCATGAAAGGTGAGTCTGGCAGGCCCAGGCGGTGCAATTTCAGGTCATACCAAGCCTGTCCGGCCATCCAGTCGCGTATCTGCACCATACGTGCCGCGTCATCGGTATCGGCGAAGGCTCCGGTTTTCCATGTGTGTAGGGTGATCGTGGCCGACAGGATGAGCGTTATCGCCCATGCGAAGAATATCGCAAAGGTCGCATTGTCGGGATTTTCATGAGCCGGTTTGGTCAGCACGCAAGAATCACTGTCTTAAATGACCGGATTAGCTCACGTGTCTCTTAAGGTCAGGTTACACGCCTGGACAAAACCGCGCGAAAGTGAGACCCCGCCAGCCGATCGGCTGGAAGCTGGCCGTTTTTTGCTTTGCAGCAAGGCGTTAGTTCGTTTCGTCGCGCAGATCTTCAGGGCGAGGCATTGAAATAATGTTATAGCCCGCATCGACGAAATGGATTTCTCCCGTCGTCCCCGCCGAGAGTGGCGACAGCAGATAGAGTGCGGCTCCGCCCACATCTTCAATGGTCACGCTCTTGCGCAGCGGCGAATGGGCGCGCTGGAAATTGAACATGGTGCGTGCATCGCCAATGCCTGCGCCGGCAAGGGTCCGGATTGGGCCGGCGCTGATGGCATTGACGCGGATTCCCTGCGGGCCGAAATCGGCTGCCAGATAACGGACGCTGGCCTCAAGCGCAGCTTTGGCGACGCCCATGACGTTGTAATTTGGCATGACGCGGGTGGCGCCGCCGAAAGTCAGCGTCAGAAGCGAACCCCCATTGGGCATCATTTCCGCAGCGCGTTTTGAAACTTCGGTGAATGAGAAAGCTGAAATGACCATCGCGCGCTTGAAGTTCTCGCGGGATGTTTCGGCATAACGTCCCTTCAGCTCGTTCTTGTCGGCGAAGGCTACGCAATGAACGATGAAATCCAGCGTGCCCCATTTTTCCTTCAGCGCAGAAAAAACGAGATCGACGCTGTCAATGTCTTCGACATCGCAGGGCAAAACGATTGACGAACCGACGCTTTCCGCCAGTGGCTTGACGCGTTTTCCCAGCGCTTCGCCCTGATAGGTGAAGGCAAGCTCTGCGCCGTGGTCTGACAGGGTCTTCGCGATCCCCCAGGCAATCGAATGATCGTTGGCGACGCCCATGATGAGGCCGCGTTTGCCTGCCATCAGGCTGCTTGCAGGATTGCTCATCTCAAGCCCTCAAGCATCGATATGTTTGAATACGAGGCTGGCATTGGTTCCGCCAAACCCGAAGGAATTGGACAGAACAGTGCCGAGCGGACGATTGTCGATCCGCTTGCGCACGATGTTCATGTCGGCAAAGTCCGGATCCAGTTCCTGGATATTGGCGCTTTCGCAGATGAAACTGTTTTCCATCATGATCAGCGAGTAGATCGCTTCCTGCACGCCGGCCGCACCAAGCGAGTGGCCCGACAGCGATTTTGTGGCGGAGAGTGGCGGGCACTTTTCGCCCGAGCCGAAGACTTCGCGGATTGCTTCGATTTCTTTGGCATCGCCGACCGGCGTCGATGTCGCATGCGGATTGATGTAGTCGATGGGCGCTTTCACATGTGCAAGCGCCTGGCGCATGCAGCGCATGGCGCCTTCGCCAGATGGCGCGACCATATCGTAGCCGTCGGATGTCGCACCATATCCTGCGAGCTCCGCGTAGATTTTGGCGCCGCGCGCTTTGGCGCGCTCATATTCTTCGAGCACCAGCACGCCTGCGCCGCCAGCGATCACGAAACCATCTCGGCTCTTGTCGTAAGCGCGCGAGGCTGTTGCGGGCGTGTCATTATAGCTCGATGACATAGCGCCCATGGCGTCGAACAGAACAGAAAGCGTCCAGTCGAGCTCTTCGCATCCGCCTGCGAACATGACGTCCTGCTTGCCCCATTGAATCATTTCCGCAGCATTGCCGATGCAATGGCTGGAGGTCGCGCAAGCGGAAGAGATTGAATAATTGACGCCCTTGATCTTGAACCAGGTCGCCAGTGTAGCCGAGGCGGTTGACGACATGGCTTTGGGAACGGCGAAGGGGCCTACGCGCTTGGGGCCTTTGGAGCGCGTCGTATCTGCAGATTCGACAAGTGTGCGCGCAGAAGGTCCGCCTGAACCCATGATGATTCCGGTGCGGTCGTTGGAAATATCGTTTGCCTCAAGGCCGGCATCGGCAATGGCCTGGTCCATCGCGACATGGTTCCAGCCTGTGCCACCACCATGGAAACGCATGGCCCGGCGATCGACCACATCTTCTGCCTTGAGCGTCGGCTCGCCATGCACCTGACAGCGGAAGCCAAGATCGGCATAGGTTTGTGCGCGGATAATACCGGATTTGGCCTCACGCAATGAGGTCAGGACTTCCTGCTTGTTATTGCCGATGGCGGACACGATGCCCAGGCCGGTGACGACCACGCGTCTCATTGCATTCTCCTGCTAGAGCTGGCCAAAGAATATCACGACAAAGGCGACCTGCTGGCGGCTTTGCGAAAAAGATCAGGCCGAGCCTTCCGATTGGAAGAGGCCGACCCGTAGGTCTTTGGCTTCATAAATTCTTTTGCCGTCCGCCTCCAGCCATCCATCGGCAATCCCAAGGACAAGCTTGCCGCGAAACACGCGTTTCAGATCGATGCCATAGACGACCTTCGTGACAGAAGGCAAAACCTGATCGACGAATTTCACTTCGCCGACGCCCAGAGCGCGCCCACGTCCGGGAGAACCGAGCCAGCCCAGGTAAAAGCCGACGAGCTGCCACATGGCATCGAGGCCGAGGCAGCCCGGCATGACGGGGTCGCCCTTGAAGTGGCAGGAGAAAAACCAGAGGTCTGGCCTCACATCCAATTCGGCGCGAATAATGCCTTTGCCATTGGCTCCACCTGTTTCAGAGATTTCTGAAATGCGGTCGAACATGAGCATAGGAGGAAGTGGCAGCTGGGCATTTCCAGGACCGAACATTTCTCCGCGGCCGCAGGCCAACAGGTCTTCATATTCGAAGCTCGAGCGCCGATCGCCCATCTTAAACCCTTTATTTGCCAAGCTGGGGCCAGCACCCCGAAGCGGCCTTCTAGCACAGGCCTTTGCTGGCCGGAAGCGGGGACCGGGTTTGATCGGACTGGGTCTGGCCTGAAAGGAGAAGTTGCCGGGACGGGGTCTGTTTCTTATAATGTTGGACTGAGATGGTCCTTTGGCCCGTCAGATGGCGACCCAAGACAAGTGTGCTCATGCCTCGACCGACCGTAAGCCCGAACGTGCCGCCCATAGCCTTGCCGGTTGCGAGCCGACCCAAAATGTCGGGCGACCCTATGTCTGGCTGTCCCGTTCATGAATTGCGCGCCAAGCTGCGGCGCTCCGGCCTGCGCCCGACACGGCAGCGTGTGGCTCTCGGCTGGCTGCTTTTCGCCAAGGGCGACCGCCATGTCACGGCTGAAAAGCTGTATGAGGAGGCCACCGGCTCGCGCGTCGCAATCTCCCTTGCAACGGTTTACAATACGCTGCACCAGTTTACTGAGGCTGGGCTGTTGCGTGAAATAGCGGTCGATGGATCAAAGACTTACTTTGATACCAATGTCTCCCGGCACCATCATTTTCTGGTTGAGGATACCAACCAGCTTCTCGATATTCCTGGCGACCGCGTCGAGATTGTGCGTGTCCCTGAAGCCCCGGAAGGCATGGAAATCGCCAGCGTCGATGTCGTGGTCCGGCTGCGCAAAAAGCGCTGAGCGCCGCTTCAGTCGAAAGTCTCGTTCGGATAGACGCCCCAGAGAAGCGATTTGCGGATGAATCCCTCAAATCCGTCCCCGCTTATGCGGCACCATTCCGCATCGCATTTTCGGACATTGCCTTGAACGCCTGCCTGAAGACGGGCGGTGACCGGGGTAGTTTCGGCTGGCTTTGCGTGGATATTGAACAATTCACCCTTTCGCCAAGGGGCGACAAGGGCTGTCCGCCGGCTTGAGAGCAGCGATTGGAAAACCCAGCCCTCGGCGCCTTCCGCATCCCTGATACGGCGCCAATTTTCGGATTCCGCTGTGATTTCGACCGGTAAGCCCGCTCGTTGGAAAACCCAAGTGGTCCGATGGTCCTTGGAAGGGCCCTCGCGCAGATTCACGCGGTCAGACTTTAGGCTGACGTAACGGGGAATGCGCAGGCCGGTCGATGTGCCGAATTGTTCGACCGCATGCGCGGGAAACAGCCCGGCCATGGCAATGAAGGCCGAGACTATTGATATTGCAAGCAAAGGCATGAACACGCCAAAAGGCCTGCGTTTCAGCACTTTTTTGCAGCGATCCGGGGCCGAAATGGCCATGTTGCTTTTACTCCAGGCCAGCTCCGTCGCAGCTTTTCAGCTTGGGGGCGGCACATTGCTATTCTTGTGTTTGCCGGGCCATCTGCTAGAGAGGCCGAAGGCCCCTTGCGCAGGTCGGACCTGTGCTTGTGCCTCGCACGGATTAAGCGCTGACGTCGTTAAAGGATGGTGAAATCCTCAAGGATTCGTCATTCTGCCGGGGTCGCAGGTGGATAGGGCGAAGTGGGGACAGACGGGATGGCCAAGAAAAAGCCCTTGGTGATCGTGACGCGGAAATTGCCCGACGTCGTCGAGACGCGCATGTGCGAATTATTCGATACGCGGCTAAATGTCACCGATCGGCCGATGTCCCAGCAGGAATTGGCCGATGCGATTCGCACAGCCGATGTGATCGTCCCGACTGTCACGGACCGGATCGATGCCGGCATCATTGCCCATGCGGGCGATTCGATGAAGCTGATCGCCAATTTCGGCAATGGCGTCGATAATATTGATGTGACCGCCGCTTTGCGCCGCGGGATCACCGTGACCAATACGCCAGGCGTGCTGACTGAAGATACGGCCGATATGACAATGGCCCTCATTCTCTCCGTCGCCCGCCGTATCGTGGAAGGCGCCTCGGTCATTCCATCGGGGGAATGGGAAGGATGGTCGCCGACCTGGATGCTGGGCCGGCGTATTACGGGCAAGCGGCTCGGCATTGTCGGAATGGGGCGCATCGGACAGGCCGTTGCGCGCCGCGCGGCTTCATTTGGCCTGTCGATCCATTATCACAATCGTCGCCGCGTTGCTCCGGCCATTGAAGAGGCGCTTTCTGCGACCTATTGGGATTCGCTCGACCAGATGTTGGCGCGAATGGATATTGTCTCCGTCAATTGTCCGCACACGCCGGCCACTTATCACCTGCTCTCGGCGCGTCGCCTGAAATGCCTGCGGCCGGATGCGATCGTTGTGAACACGGCGCGCGGCGAGATCATCGACGAAAATGCCTTGGCGCGCATGCTGGAGGCGGGTGAAATTGCCGGCGCGGGCCTTGATGTTTTCGAGCATGAGCCAGCCGTTTCGCCCAAACTGGTCAAGCTTGCCAAAGCCGGGAAGGTTACGCTTTTGCCTCACATGGGTTCGGCAACGCATGAGGGCCGGATCGATATGGGCGAAAAGGTCATCATCAATGTGAAGACCTTTATGGATGGCCATCGGCCGCCCGATCGCGTCCTCCCGAGCATGCTCTGACACAAGCCTGATATGGCTGCGGGCAGTGCTCTTGAATGATGATTGTCCATCCCCATATTTCGGGCATGGGCGCCGCAAGGGCCCGATCTTCCGAAGTGCCTGAAGGGCTTCGTCATGTCGCGTGTTCCGAACTTGAATTCTCCCTTTTTGCTGGGTTTCGACGATATCGAACGGGCACTGGATCGTGTCACCAGATCCACGTCGGATGGGTATCCGCCCTATAATATCGAACGTCTCCCGCGCACGCAGGCCGATCCGGAGCGTTTGAGAATTACATTGGCTGTCGCCGGCTTCACGCGCGACCAACTTGATGTGACGCTCGAGGAACGACAGCTCATCATCCGCGGGCGACAGATTGACGATACTGAAAGGCAATATCTTCATCGCGGCATTGCTGCGCGGCAATTCCAGCGCGCTTTTCTTCTTGCAGAAGGCATGGAAGTGCTCGGAGCCGATCTGAAAAATGGCCTGCTTTGCGTCGATCTCGCTCGACCGGAGCCAGAGCGGATCGTGAAGAAAATTGGAATCTCCGTGAGGGACTGAATGTCCTCGCGCAGAGAGCGGGTCTCATCACTGACCGCAAAAGGAGCAAGCACATGAACGTCGACAAGACCATACGTGCGCCACTGACCCAGGAACAATTCGCCCATCTGGGTGACGGCGCGATCGCCTATGTCAAGGAAGTGCGTTCCGAAGATGTGGCGCGTCTCTTTCCTCAGGCCCCGAAAATTGCACCCGGCCTGCAGCTTTTTGCGCTTTTGAGCGCGGACGGCACACCGATCGTTCTGACCGATTCACGCGATGCGGCTGTAGCCAATGCCTGGCAGAACGATTTGCAGACCGTGAGCCTGCATTAAAACCAAGGGCGACCCAGACGGTCGCCCTTTTGCTGTCAGCCGCCGCCGAACAATCTTTCGAGGACCGATCTTTCACGTTGCAGCGGTGCGATCAGCGCGCCGATCGGATCGGGGCGCGACGTCCCGGCATTCGGGCCGACTTCTCCTGGAGGAAGCAGTGCTTGATCGGGTACATTATGGCGCAGCGTGAAACCTGGCAGCGCAACGGGGGGCACGCCTTGAAGCGACGTGCGCATATATTTGCTCCAGATATTCACGGGTAGATTTCCGCCAGAGACCCGTTTTGTCGGCGAATTATCATCATTGCCAAGCCACACACCGGTGATCAATGCGCCGGTATAGCCGACAAACCAGGCGTCGCGATAATCCTGCGACGTGCCTGTTTTTCCTGCCGCCTGCCATCCTGGCAATTGCGCTTGTCGCGCCGTGCCAATCAGCAATGTTTCCTGCATCATGGCGTTCATCATGGCGACATGTTGCAGCGAGACAACCCGACCGAAGCTTGCCCCCTTGCGTTGATAAAGCAGTTTTCCATCTGAGGTCTGGACGCGCATGATCACATGCGGCTGAATGCGAATTCCGCCATTGGCAAAAGGCGCATAAGCTGAAACAAGTTCGAGCGGCGATACTTCCGACGTGCCAAGCGCAATCGATGCATTGGATTGCAGATCGGATGATATGCCCAGCCGATGGGCCGTTTCAGCAATGTTTTTTGGACCTATTTCAAGCGCGAGACGCACGGCAACCGTGTTCAGCGACATGGCAAGCGCACGCGTCAGCGTGACCGGGCCTTGATATTCATTATTTGAATTCTCTGGTTGCCAGCCGCGCACATTGATTGGCGCATCGTCGCGGATTGTATCTGCTGACAGGCCGCGTTCGAGCGCTGCAAGATAGACGAAGGGTTTGAATGCGGAGCCCGGTTGGCGGCGGGCAGAAACAGCACGATTGAATTGGCTTTCCGAATAATGACGGCCGCCGACGAGCGCTTTGATCTGACCATTGGGATCGATTGAGACCAGGGCTGCTTGTGTGACGCCATAGCGGCGGCCCGATTTCTCGAGCTCTTCGGTCAAAGCGCTTTCTGCTGCAGCCTGCTGCGCAAGGCTCAATGTTGTTGTGACGATAATGTCCTGATCGATTGCACCGATCGTTTCATCGAGCACATCCATGACGTAATCGGCTGCATAATTGATGGAGCCATTCGTCTGTCGGCTGACTGTGGCGGGCGCAGCAAGTGCGATTTTTGCCATTCCATCGGTGATGTGGCGCTCTTGCGCCATGGCCAGAATCACCTGATTGGCGCGTTCTGTCGCAGCAGCGAGATTTCTATTGGGGGCGAGGCGCGTCGGCGCTTTCATCAGTCCGGCCAGCATGGCGGCTTCGGGAAGGGAAATCTGATGCGCGCCGTGCCCAAAATATTTTCGCGCCGCAGCTTCAATGCCATAGGCGCCAGAGCCAAAATAGACGCGGTTCAGATAAAGTTCGAGGATCTGGTCCTTGGTGTATTTCTGCTCGAGCCAGAGAGCGAGAATCGCTTCCTGGATTTTGCGCGACATGGTTCGTTCCTGAGTCAGGAACAGATTTTTTGCCAGCTGCTGCGTAATGGTTGAGCCACCCTGAACAGCGCCTTGCCCCGACATATTGCGCACCATGGCGCGGGCGATGCCGATCGGGTCGATGCCCCAATGGTCATGAAACCGCCGGTCCTCAATCGCGATAAAGGCTTTTGGGGCATAGGCCGGCAGATCGTCGAGACGTATGGCAGCCCCACCCGTGTCGCCCCGGTTTGCCAGCAATCGACCGTCATCGCCGAGAATGGCGATATTGGGAGGCCGTTTGGGGACAGCCAGCCGGTCGATGGGCGGCAATTGCATCGCGTGCCAGGCAATAATGCCGGCCACAATGATTCCGGCCCAGATCGAGGCCACGAAGCCCCAATAAAAGGCGGCGCCGAGGAGGGAGCGGCGGCGCCGGTCCTTTCGGCGTTTGCGCTCCGGGGGAGGCTCGTTTTCGCGGGGCGAGCGGTCGCGCGCGGCTGGCCGGCCGATCCGGTCGCCGGGATCGGCGCGCAGATCGTCGTCTGCGCCTGAACCGGGGCTGCGTGACGTGCCTGATTCTCGGCGTCTGGGGGCCATGGCACCGCTGCAAGGGATTGGCCTGCCCATCCCTGGCCAGGCTGTGTCATTGGCACTTTAATCTCACCCCGCTTAAAGGCCGGTTAAGTCTTCGGGCCCCGCATTGCAGGTGCAGAAAGCTGGGGGCTTTCGGCCGCGCCGGAGTTGATTCCGAAAGCGGCGCTTGCTCTTGTGAGCAGAGCGGGTCAAAGTTCCGCCCCCGGCTGTTCAGCCCTGTTCCACAACCGATTTTTGAGGATGGATTAGACCCTATGAAAGTCACTCTCGAAAGAGCGGCGCTTCTCAAGTCGCTGGGTCATGTCCACCGGGTGGTCGAGAGGCGCAACACGATCCCGATTCTCGCCAATGTGCTTCTGCAGGCCGGCAATGGGCGCCTGCTGTTGAAGGCGACAGATCTCGATCTTGAAGTGACGGAAAGCGTCGCTGCCGACATTGGCCAGCCTGGCGCCACGACCCTGCCGGCCCATGTGCTCTATGAGATTGTCCGCAAGCTCCCCGAAGGGGCGCAAGTCTCGCTTGAGGCCTCCGGCGACGCCGGCCAGTTGCTTCTGCGCTCCGGCCGCTCGCGCTTCACCTTGCAATCGCTGCCCGAAAGCGATTTCCCCGATCTCAATGCCGGCGATCTTTCGCATCGCTTCTCTCTCGCCGCCGGCGATCTCAAGAAGCTGATCGACAAGACGCAATTTGCCATTTCGACTGAAGAAACGCGCTATTATCTCAACGGCATCTACATGCACACGACGGAAGTCGATGGACATGTGATGATGCGGGCGGTGGCGACAGACGGGCATCGTCTTGCACGCGTCGAAATTCCCGCCCCATCCGGATCTGCCGGCATGCCGGGCATTATCGTGCCGCGCAAAGCTGTGGCCGAGGTGCAGAAGCTGGTCGAGGACGCGGGCGCCGATGTGTCGATCGAGCTTTCGACCACCAAGATTCGCTTCACTTTCGGCGATGTCGTGCTGACATCGAAACTGATCGACGGCACCTTCCCCGATTATGCGCGTGTCATTCCAGCCAATAATGACAAAAGGCTTGTCGTCGATTGCGCGCCTTTCATGGCGGCGGTCGATCGTGTCTCGACCATTTCTTCCGAGCGTGGCCGTGCGGTGAAATTGTCCTTGGCCGATGGTCGTCTGACGCTCACCGTCACCAATCCCGATTCGGGCTCGGCAACAGAAGAGATTGAAGTCGATTACGATTCGGGCTTGCTGGAGATCGGTTTCAATGCCCGTTATCTGCTCGACATCACGAGCCAGCTCGATTCGGATACGGCCTTGTTCAAGCTTGCCGATCCTGGTTCGCCGACCCTGATTCAGGATCGCGATGGGGCGGCTGCGCTCTATGTCCTGATGCCGATGCGCGTTTGACGCATCGGCTCTGTTCCGCCCGGTGAAGCCGGTCCATTCTAGCCTGCGCAGGCCATGACTTCATTTTTTGAGAGCGGTGCTGGATTGCGCCGGCCCAAGGTGCGCCGGCTCATCCTGGCCGATTTCCGGTCCTATCTTGAGCTCGATCTTGCGATTGACGGCGATGTCGTTGTGCTCACCGGCGAGAATGGTGCCGGCAAGACCAATCTCCTTGAGGCCATTTCCCTTCTGACGCCCGGGCGGGGTCTGCGCCGCGCCGATCTCGCAGATTGTGCCCGCGAGGGTGGCGCGGGAGGATGGGCTGTCTCAGTGGAAATTGCCGATCACGAAAGTGCTGTTCAGCTCGGCACCGGTCGCGAACCCGCCGAATCCGCTCAGCCGCAATCACGGAAATGCCGGATCGATCGTGCGCCTGTGGGCTCTGCGCGAGCTTTCGCCGATCATGTGCGCGTCACATGGCTCACGCCCTCCATGGATGGACTCTTTACTGGTCCTGCAGGCGACAGAAGGCGCTTTCTCGACCGGCTCGTGCTTGCTGTGGATGCCGAACATGGCTCGCGCGTCAATGCGCTCGAACGGGCTCTGCGCAATCGCAATCGCCTGCTTGAAGATCATTTTTCTGAAAGCGCCTGGCTCGATGCGGCTGAGCGCGAGATCGCGCAGCTTGCTATTGCCGTTGTCGCTGCGCGTAGCGAAACCGTGTCGCGACTGGCGGCTTTGATCTTGGCCGGGCGCAATGAGGTGTCAGCTTTTCCATGGGCGGAACTTGCTCTTGCGGGCGAGATCGAAACCATGATGGCCGATCATCCAGCGCTTGAGGTCGAGGATCGCTATTGCCTGATGCTGCGCGCCAATCGGGGACGCGATGCAGCGGCCGGGCGGACGCTGATCGGCCCGCAGGCAAGCGATCTTGTGGTCCGTCATGGGCCAAAACAGGCTGATGCCGAGCGTTCATCGACGGGCGAGCAGAAAGCCCTGCTTGTCGGTCTCGTGCTGGCGCATGCGCGACTTGTGGCATCGATGAGCGGCCTTGCGCCCATCGTTTTGCTTGATGAAATTGCTGCTCATTTCGATCCGCGCCGACGCGCTGCACTTTATGACAATCTTGCCGAACTTGGATCGCAGGTGTGGATGACGGGTGCAGATACAGCAGCCTTTGCTGAGATTTCCGCGCGCGCTACAATGTTGCATGTGACGCCAGGTCGGGTCACGTCCATCTGATATTTGAAAGCCCTTTCCATGAAAGATCTGCCGCAGAAAGCCTTTTCGCTTCTGCATTCGATTTTCGGTTATGAAGATTTTCGTCAGGGTCAGGCAGAGGTGATTGCTGCAGTTCTGGATGGCGGGCCGGTGCTTGCCGTGATGCCGACAGGCAGCGGCAAGAGCATGTGTTATCAATTGCCGGCGCTTGTCGATGAAGGTTTGACCCTGGTGGTCTCGCCCTTGATTGCGCTCATGCGCGATCAGGTCCAGCAATTGCGCGCTTTGGGTGTAGAGGCAGGCTCTCTGAATTCATCCAATGACGATGAGGAAACAGATCGCGTCTGGCAGGGCCTTGAAAGCAAAAGATTGCGCCTGCTTTTTCTGTCACCCGAACGGCTGGCGATGGAGGGCCTCCAGCAAGCTTTGGCGCGTGTCGGCGTGAAGCGCATCGCCATTGACGAAGCCCATTGCGTTTCCGAATGGGGACACGATTTCCGCCCGGAATACAGGCATATTCGGACTGCGGTTGAAGCGATTGGCAATGTTCAGGTGATCGCCTTTACAGCGACAGCGGATCGGAACACACGCGCCGATATTGTCGGGCGTCTTTTTGACCGCGAGCCAAAAATTTTCATTCATTCGTTTGATCGACCGAATATAGATCTGCGCTTTGCAGCAAAGGAGCAACCGCGTCGTCAGATCAATGCTTTCCTGAGCGGCCATCGCGGTCAAAGCGGAATCATTTACTGTACCTCGCGCGATCGCACAGATCGCATTGCGGCATGGCTGAATGAAAATGGCCATGAATCTGTCGCCTATCATGCTGGCATGGATCGCGACATGCGCGCACGCAATCAGGATCGTTTCCTTCAGGAAGATGGAATCATTGTTGCTGCCACTGTTGCCTTTGGCATGGGCATCAACAAGCCGGATGTGCGCTTTGTCATTCATGCAGACATGCCGGCGAGCGTCGAGAGCTATTATCAGGAGATTGGGCGCGCTGGCCGTGACGGCCTGCCCTCCTGGACATTGACCCTTTATGGCGTCGAGGACATGGCGCTGCGGCGGCGACAGATCGATGAGAAGCAGATCGACGACAATCGTCGCCGCATCGAACATGCGCGTTTTGGTCGACTTGCCATGCTCTGTGAGGCGGCCAGCTGTCGCCGTCAGGCATTGCTCGCCTGTTTTGACGAGCGCGCCGAGCCTTGCGGCCGCTGCGACATTTGCCGCGGCGAAGTGGCTCTTTATGACGGCGCCATAGATGCACAAAAAGCGCTCTCCGCCGTTTATCGCACGGGTCAGAGGTTTGGCGCGGGCTATCTCTCAGATGTCCTGACAGGGACAGTGAGCGAGGCGATCGCGCGCAACGGCCATGACCGCATCAAAACATTCGGGGTCGGCTCTGACCGGAGCAAACATGCCTGGTCCGGCATTCTGCGTCAGCTGTTTGCCGCCGATGCGCTGGCGAGTGCGAGTGAGGAGCATGGCGGCTTCCGCCTGACCGAGAAGGGAGAGAATATCCTGCTCGGTCGGGAGGGGATTTTGCTGCGAAAGGAAAGCCCTCGCGCTCTTGAGGCCACGCCTCGGGCGCGAAAGGGCCGCCCGGAAGTCACGCAGGGGCTCGATGAGGCTGATTCGGCCCTGTTCGCAGCCTTGCGTCGCCGCCGCCTGGAAATCGCGCGCGAAGAGGGTGTTGCGGCCTATGTCGTCTTTGCGGATCGGACCTTGCTCGAACTGGTCCGCCGCCGGCCGCTCTCCCTGGCTGAAATGGCCGGAATCCATGGCATCGGGGCTGCCAAACTGGAGCGTTATGGCGAGGCTTTCCTGGAGGTTCTCCTGGCCCCGGACTAGCCCATGGCGCAGCGGGGAAAAACCCCGTTTTTGCTCTGCTTTTCCGTGCATTTTGGCCCTCATATAGGCTAGATTGCAGGCTACGAATCGATCCTCCGAAAAGGGTGCCCAAAGCCCCGTCAAAAAGGGGGCTCCAATGCCCCCTTTCCCACCGCCTCCGAACGGAAACACGCCCCATGGCCGAACCCGCCTCCATGCCTGAAGAACCGACTTATGGCGCCGAATCCATCAAGGTTTTGCGTGGCCTCGATGCGGTGCGCAAGCGTCCGGGCATGTATATCGGCGACACGGATGACGGTTCCGGTCTGCATCACATGGTCTATGAGGTCGTCGACAATGCGATCGACGAGGCGCTGGCGGGTCACGCAACGCTGGTGACTGTGACGCTGAATGCGGACGGCTCCTGCACCGTGACGGATAATGGTCGAGGCATACCGACAGACATTCATCCGGAAGAGGGTGTTTCGGCTGCCGAAGTCATCATGACCCAGCTGCATGCCGGCGGAAAATTCGATCAGAATTCCTACAAGGTCTCGGGCGGCCTTCACGGCGTGGGCGTCTCAGTTGTCAATGCGCTTTCGACAGTGCTGAAATTGCGCGTCTGGCGTAATGGCAAAGAGCATTTCATTGAGTTTAGCCATGGCGATGCAATTGCGCCGCTGATTGTTACAGGCGACGCTCCGCTTGAGAATGGCGCGCCCAAGCGCGGTACGGAAGTCACTTTCCTGCCCTCGCCTGAAACTTTCACTATGATCGAATTCGATTATTCGACGATCGAGCATCGCCTGCGCGAACTCGCTTTCCTGAATTCCGGCGTGCATATTATCCTGACAGACGCGCGCCATGCTGAAGTGCGCCAGGAAGATCTTTTTTATGAAGGCGGGCTTGAAGCCTTTGTGCGTTATCTCGATCGCGCCAAAGCGCCGCTGATTTCTGCACCGATCATGATGCGCGGCGAACGCGATCGCATCACGGTTGAAGTCGCTCTCTGGTGGAACGACAGCTATCATGAAAATGTTTTGGCCTTCACCAATAACATTCCCCAGCGCGATGGCGGCACCCATCTCGCAGGCCTGCGTGGTGCGCTTACAAGGCAAGTGACGGGCTATGCCGAATCATCCGGCATTGCCAAGAAAGAGAAGGCCGATCTTTCGGGCGACGATTGCCGCGAAGGGCTGACATGCGTTCTTTCCGTTAAGGTGCCCGATCCGAAATTTTCTTCGCAGACAAAAGACAAGCTTGTCTCATCCGAAGTGCGACCGGTTGTCGAAAGTCTCGTCAATGAAATGCTCCAGCAATGGCTTGAGGAGCATCCAGCTGACGCCCGGATCGTCGTCACAAAGGTTGTCGAAGCCGCGCTGGCGCGCGAGGCGGCCCGCAAAGCCCGTGAACTGACCCGCCGCAAGGGAGCGCTCGATGTCGCCAATCTCCCTGGAAAGCTGGCCGATTGTCAGGAACGCGATCCATCCAAGGCTGAGCTTTTCATTGTCGAGGGCGATTCGGCAGGTGGTTCAGCCAAGCAGGGGCGCAATCGAGAATATCAGGCAGTGCTGCCATTGCGCGGCAAGATCCTGAATGTTGAGCGCGCGCGCTTTGACAAAATGCTTTCAAGTCAGGAAATCGGCACGCTGATCACAGCGCTTGGCACGGGCATTGGCCGCGACGATTTCAATCCGGACAAGCTGCGGTATCACAAGATCATCATCATGACGGATGCCGACGTCGATGGCGCTCATATTCGCACATTGCTTCTGACATTCTTCTTCCGACAGATGCCTGCACTGATCGAGCGTGGCCACATCTATATTGCGCAGCCGCCGCTCTACAAAGTGAAGCGCGGCCAGTCGGAGCAATATCTGAAAGATGAGCGGGCGCGGGAAGATTATCTCGTCACCAACGGTCTTGAGGGCGCTGTTCTGCGTCTTGGCACCGGCGAAGAGCGCGGCGCGCAGGATTTGCGCGCGATTGTGGACGAGTGCCGCATGGTTCGTCAGGTTCTGGCGCAATTGCATTCGCGTTACGATCGCGTTGCCGTCGAGCAGGCAGCCATTGCGGGTGCCTTGAAGCCGGTCGGTCTTGTTTCAGATGCCGAGAGCGATCGCGTTGCAGCAGATATTGCTCGTCGCCTCGATGCTTTGTCCGATGAAACGGAGCGCGGCTGGACCGGTCAGGTCGAGAATGGCGGTTATG
>CAZHOK010000021.1:0-31248 GCA_964534115.1 uncultured Beijerinckia sp. | reverse complement strand
TCGGCATTTTCATGATTTTCGCCCTGACGGGCTCGGTCGCTTTCGATCAGATTTTTGCAGCTGTGCCCGGTCTTGCCGGCAAGCCGATCGATGCTTTCGGCTTGCAGGTCGATGCACTCACACTCACCTGCCTTCTGCTCTTCATGGGCGCGATGGGCAAATCCGCGCAATTCCTGCTGCACACCTGGCTGCCGGATGCGATGGAAGGCCCGACGCCTGTGTCTGCGCTCATTCATGCCGCAACCATGGTGACGGCGGGCGTCTTCATGGTGGCGCGTCTGTCGCCCATTTTCGAACTGGCACCTGCGGCTTTGACGGTCGTCACCGTCATTGGTGCGATCACCGCTTTTTTTGCCGCGACCGTCGGTCTGGTGCAGAACGACATCAAGCGCGTGATTGCTTATTCAACCTGCTCGCAGCTTGGCTATATGTTCGTGGCGCTGGGGGTCGGCGGTTATTCGCTGGCCATTTTCCACCTCTTCACCCACGCTTTCTTCAAGGCGCTTTTGTTCTTGGGTGCGGGCTCCGTCATTCACGCCATGCATCATGAGCAGGACATGCGCAATATGGGCGGGCTTCGCAAGGAGATCCCGTTCACCTTCTGGATGATGACGATCGGGACGCTGGCACTGACCGGCTTCCCTTTCACCGCGGGCTATTATTCGAAAGATGCGATCATCGAGGCGGCCTATGCGGGCAGCGCGCACTCAGGTGCTGCTGTTTTCGCCTTCATCATGACGATCATTGCGGCCGGCCTGACGTCTTTCTATTCATGGCGTCTGGTGTTCATGACCTTCTATGGCGAGCGCAAGGCGCACGGACATGATCATCACGACGATCATGCCCATGCGGCGGCCAATGACGATCATGCGCATCATGGCCATGGCGACCACAAGCCGCATGAATCGCCGCTTGTGATGCTGGTGCCGCTTGGTGTGCTGGCGGTCGGCGCTTTGTTTGCAGGCATTGCCTTTTCCGGCCATTTCATTGGCGCGGCTTATGACGGTTTCTGGAAGGGCTCGCTCTTCACGGGGCCGAACAATCACATCCTGCACGAAATCCACACTGTGCCGGCGGTCGCCGTCTATGGTGCAACCGTGATGATGGTTCTGGGCTTCGTTCTGTCGCTCCTGATCTATGTGATCTATCCGGGCACGGCGAAGCGCATGGCGGAGTCCAATCCGCTGCTCTATAAATTCCTGCTCAACAAATGGTATTTTGATGAGCTTTACGATCGCATCTTCGTGCGTCCGGCCTTCTGGCTCGGTCGCCTGTTCTGGAAGGGCGGCGACGGGCGCATCATCGACGGCATGGGGCCTGACGGCATTTCCGCGCGCGTGGTCGATATAACCAACCGCGTCGTCAAATTGCAGACGGGCTATGTCTACCATTATGCCTTTGCGATGCTGATCGGCGTTGCCGCGATCATCACCTGGTATCTGGTTGGAGGAATACGCTGATGTTTGGCTTCGGCATCCTCTCCGGCCTGATCTTCCTGCCGCTTGTCGGTGCGGCATTTATTCTCGCCTTGCGCGGTGATGATGAAGCAACGCGGCGCAATGCGCGCTGGGCGGCGCTCATCACGACTGTTGCGACTTTCATTCTCTCGCTTGTCGCCTGGGATCGCTTCGATCCGGCCAATCCGGCCTTCCAGCTGGTCGAGCAAAAGACATGGCTTGGCGAGACCATTCTCTACAAGCTCGGCGTCGACGGCATTTCCATGCCCTTCGTCCTGCTCACGACCTTCCTGATGCCTTTCTGCATTCTGGCCTCATGGGAATCGATCGAGACGCGCGTGCGCGAATATATGATCGCTTTCCTTGTGCTTGAGACGCTGATGATCGGCGTCTTTGCAGCGCTGGATCTGGTGCTCTTCTACGTCTTCTTCGAAGGCGGCCTCATCCCGATGTTCCTGATCATCGGCATTTGGGGCGGCAAGCGGCGCATTTATGCCTCGTTCAAATTCTTCCTCTACACGCTGGCAGGTTCGCTGCTCATGCTGCTGGCGATCTTCGCCATGTATGCAGTGGCCGGCACGACCGACATTACGGTTCTGCTCAAGACGCAATTCGGCGTGTCGATGCAGAAATGGCTGTGGCTCGCCTTCTTCGCGTCTTTCGCAGTCAAAATGCCGATGTGGCCGGTGCACACCTGGCTGCCTGACGCGCATGTGGAAGCGCCGACGGCGGGCTCGGTTATTCTGGCCGGCATTTTGCTGAAAATGGGCGGCTACGGCTTCCTGCGCTTCTCGCTGCCCATGTTCCCCGATGCGTCGCAATATTTTGCACCGCTCGTCTTCACGCTCTCCGTCATCGCCATTGTCTACACGTCGCTGGTGGCGATGGTTCAGGAGGATATGAAGAAGCTCATCGCCTATTCATCCGTGGCGCATATGGGCTTTGTCACCATGGGCATTTTCGCCATGAATGAGCAGGGCGTGCAGGGCGCGGTCTTCCAGATGGTGTCGCATGGCATTGTCTCGGGCGCGCTCTTCCTGTGCGTTGGCGTCGTTTACGACCGCATGCATACGCGCGAGATTTCCGCCTATGGCGGTCTCGTCCATCGCATGCCCATCTATGCGGTGGCCTTCCTCATTTTCACCATGGCCAATGTCGGCCTGCCGGGCACGTCCGGATTTGTCGGTGAATTCCTCACGCTGATGGGCGCGTTCAAGGCCAACACATGGGTTGCGTTTTTTGCGACAACCGGCGTGATCCTGTCGGCCGCTTACGCACTCTATCTCTATCGCCGCGTTGCCTTTGGCGTGCTCGACAAGCCCAATCTCAAAGCGATTCAGGATGTCTCGCCGCGGGAAATGGTTCTTCTTGCCCCGCTCGTTCTGCTGACGATCTATTACGGAGTTCAACCAGGCCCGATCCTCGACGCCTGTGCGGCCTCCGTTTCTCTGCTTGTAAAAAATCTCGACACGGCGCTTTCGGCGACCAAGACGGCCGCGCTGGCGCTGCACTGAGGACACGAGACCATGACGCCCATTTCTTTCGCGCTTGCACATACTCTGCCGGAGCTCATCCTGGCGGGGGGCGCGCTCGTCCTCCTCATGCTCGGTGCCTTCAAGGGCCATAAGGGCGACTGGATCATTTCCGAACTCGCCATTGCGATTATCGGCATTGCTTTCCTCACCCTGTTCACGCCGCTGGCCGGCAAAGTGGTGATCTGGGACGGCGCTTTCATCGATGATGCATTCGGACGCTTCATGAAGGGTCTTGCACTCATCGGTTCGATGGTGAGCCTGTTGCTGTCGCGCGAATATATGGCGCGCGAAAAGATCGATCAGTTCGAATATCCGGTGCTCATTCTGTTGGCGACGACGGGCATGTGCATGCTGATTTCGGCGCAAAATCTCATCGGCCTCTATCTCGGCCTCGAATTGATGAGCCTGTCGCTTTATGTGCTCGCAGCCTTCCATCGCGACAATCTGCGCGCCTCTGAAGCGGGTCTGAAATATTTCGTTCTGGGCGCTTTGTCGTCCGGCATGCTGCTCTACGGCGCCTCGCTTCTCTATGGTTTTGCCGGCACGGTTTCCTTCACCGGCATTGCCGATGCGCTCAAGGGGAATGTCTCGCTCGGCGTGGTCTTCGGCCTTGTCTTCCTTCTGGCGGGCCTTGCGTTCAAAATGTCGATGGTGCCGTTCCACATGTGGACGCCCGATGTTTATGAAGGCGCGCCAACGCCGGTGACGGCCTTTTTCGCCTCTGCGCCGAAGATGGCGGCGGTGGCGATCACTTTGCGCATCATCATCACGGCCTTTCCGGGCATCATGCCGCAATGGCAGCAGATCCTGATCTTCATCTCTTTGCTGTCCATGGCGCTTGGTTCTTTTGCCGCCATCGGCCAGACAAATCTCAAGCGCCTGATGGCCTATTCGTCGATCGGCCATATGGGCTTTGCCATGGTGGGCTTGGTGCCGGGCACACAATCGGGCATTTATGGCGTGCTGATTTACATGGCGATTTATCTCGCCATGACGCTCGGCACTTTCGCGGCGCTGTTGTCGATGCGTGTTGGCGATCGCTATGTTGAAACGATTGCCGATCTCGCGGGCCTGTCGCGCAACAATGGCGTGATGGCCTTTTTCATCGCCATGATGATGCTCTCGCTGGCCGGCATTCCGCCGCTGGCAGGCTTTTTTGCGAAACTCTATGTCTTCCAGCCGGCCGTGGAAGCGGGCTTCTATTGGCTGGCCGTGATCGGCGTTCTTCTGTCGGTCGTCTCGACCTTCTATTACCTGCGCATCGTCAAGGTGATTTATTTCGATGCGCCGGTCGAGCGTTTCTCGCCCGTGCAGCGTGAAGTGACGGGTGTGCTCTGGGCTTCGAGCTTCGTCATTCTTCTCTTCTGGATCTATCCGGCGCCCGTGCTCAATGCAGCCTCTGTGGCAGCGAGGTCGCTCTTCTGAGCGGGAATGCCTCATATCGGGCGCAGTCAACGACGCGGGTCCATTGGCTCGCGTCGATTGATTCCACGAATGATGAGGCCCTGCGCCGCGCCCGCAATGGCGAGGCGGGCCCGCTCTGGATTGCAGCGCATGAGCAGACCAAGGGGCGCGGCCGGCATGGTCGCACCTGGCTCTCGCCGCAGGGCAATCTGGCCGCCAGTCTTCTTCTCGTCGATGCCTGTCCGGTGGCGCTTGCGCCTCAGCTTGGTTTTGTTGCGGGCCTTGCCATTTTGCGCGCCGTGCAGGGTCTGGGGCCTGCCGGGCGGGCGGTTCGGATCAAATGGCCCAACGATCTTGTGGTCGATGGCGCAAAACTCTCGGGGCTGCTGCTCGAGGGCACGCAATTGGCCGGTGGGCATTTTGCCTGCGTCATCGGTTTTGGAATCAATATCGTCGCTTGTCCGCGCGATCTTCCCTATGCTGCGATCTCGCTCGCCGATCTGGGCTTGGTCACCGATGCGCAGGATTTGCTCGCGCGCCTGTCGGAGAGCATGGATGATTGGCTTGCGCTTTGGGCACGGGGCGATGGTTTCGCCGCGATCCGCGCGGCGTGGCAGGAGCAGGCCGCCGGGCGCGATCAGACGATCAGGCTGGTTACGGGCGGGCGCGATCTTTTGGGAATTTTCCGCGGCATAGATGCGGCGGGGCAATTGGTGATTGAAACAAAAAGCGGTCCGGAGACGATAGCGGCGGGAGATGTGTTTCTCGTTGGCGACGCGGGCCGCCAAGAAAAAGGTGAATAATGTCGACTGATAATGACTTGGTCATGCTGCCGCTGGGCGGCCTCGGCGAGATTGGCATGAATGCCATGCTCTATGGTTTCGGGCCCAAGCGCGGCCGCAAATGGATTCTTGTCGATCTCGGCCTTGCTTTCGCCGGTCCCGAATTGCCCGGCATCGATCTGCTCATGCCCGACATCAGCTTTATTGAAAAGCTGAAGGGCGATCTTCTGGGTCTCGTCATCACCCATGCGCATGAAGACCATATTGGCGCTGTTGCCGATTTGTGGCCGCGCCTGCAATGCCCGGTCTATTCCACGCGTTTTGCCGCCGGTCTGCTGGAGACAAAACGGCTCAACGAACCGGGCGCGCCGAAAGTGCCGCTGCATATTGTCGAACCCGGGCGGCGTTTCGATCTGGGGCCCTTCAATATTGAATTCGTCCGCATGGCGCATTCGATTCCCGAAAGCTGCGGGCTGGCGCTGCGCACGCCATCGGGCCTCGTCATGCATACGGGCGATTGGAAGATCGACGAGACGCCGCTTGTCGGCTGGACCACGGATGAACAGCGCCTGCGCGAAATCGGCGAAGAGGGTGTGCTCGCGCTGATCTGCGATTCCACCAATATCATGCGCGAAGGCCAGAGCCCGTCCGAGGCCGATGTTGCCAAGGGTCTTGAGGAGCTGATCCGCGGCTCCACGGGACGCGTGGTCGTCACGACCTTCGCCTCCAATGTGGCGCGTCTCAAGGCGGTTGCCGATGCGGCTCAGGCCTGCGGGCGAACGATTGTCGTGGTCGGGCGCGCCATGGAGCGCACCGTTCAGGTGGCGCGCGAATGCGGCTATCTGGAAGGCGTGCCGACATTCCTGTCAGCCGAGAGTTTCAATTATCTGGCGCGCGAACAGATTGTCATTCTGGCCACCGGCAGCCAGGGCGAGCCGCGCGCAGCATTGGCGCGCATTGCCCAGGACGATCATCCGGAAGTCAAACTGACGCCCGGCGACCGCGTGATCTTTTCCTCGCGAACCATTCCCGGCAATGAAAAGGGCGTCGGCGATATTATCAACGGCCTCGTCATGCAGGGCGTGCAGGTGCTCACCGACCGCGACGGCCTTGTCCATGTGTCAGGCCATCCGCGCCGCGCCGAAGTCGCCAAAGTCTATGAATGGATCAAGCCGCAGATTGCCATCCCCGCCCATGGCGAGCCGATGCATCTGGCCGAACATGCGCGCTTCGCACGAGCCCGCAATGTGCCCCATGTGATCGAGGCGCATAATGGCGATGTCGTTCTGCTCGGCCCCGGAAAGCCCGGCGTCATCGATCAGGTTCAGCATGGCCGCCTCGCCAAGGACGGCAATATTCTTCTCCCCCGGAATGATGATGTCATCCGGGCTCGCAACTCGCTGGCCTTTGCCGGTATTATCTCGGTCGCGATTGCGCTGACAGCGCGTGGCGACGTGGCCGGCGATCCCGATGTGCTCTTCACCGGCATTCCGATGAAGACACGCGATGGCAAGGACATGGGCGAGATTGTCGACGAGGCCATTTTTGCCACGCTCGACGGATTGCCGCGCGCCAAGCGGGCGGATGCCGATGCAACAGCCCAATCGGTGGAGCGGGCCATTCGCAACACATTGCGCCAGGTCTGGGGCAAAAAGCCCATGGTCCATGTGCTGGTGGTGGAAGTCTGAGGAAGGGGACGAGGGAAATGATCGGACGGCTCAATCATGTCGCCATTGCGGTGAAAGATCTCGAAAAGTCCGCCTCTCTCTATCGCGACACTTTGGGCGCCAAGGTCTCCGCACCTCAGGCCGAGCCCGCCCATGGCGTGACGGTGGTTTTCATCGAATTGCCCAATACCAAGATCGAGCTGCTGCAGCCCTTGGGCGAGAATTCGCCCATCGCCAAATTCCTCGAAAAGAACCCCGATGGCGGCATGCACCATGTCTGCTACGAGGTGGAAGACATTATCGCCGCCCGCGACCGGCTGAAGGCGGAGGGCGCGCGCGTATTGGGCGATGGCGAGCCCAAGATCGGCGCCCATGGCAAGCCGGTTCTCTTCCTGCATCCGAAAGATTTTTGCGGCACGCTGGTCGAGCTCGAACAGGTCTGAGCCGCCGGCGGGGCGATTTCAAAAAATGGTGGTGAGCCCGGATGGATTCGAACCATCGACCATTCGATTAAAAGTCGAATGCTCTACCACTGAGCTACGGGCCCGAACGTTGAACCGGCTGTGCCGGTCCCGCGTGAGAGACGTTCACCTAAACGCCTGAGCCTCAAGGGTCAAGCGTTCAGGTGACCCATTCGATATAGGCATAGAGGCCGGCAAAGAGGATGGCCGAGACAATTGTTGTGATAACGGCCTTCATCGCCAGTTTGGGCGCCACGGGGGCTCCCGGGTCGGTGCCCTGCAAATAGTCCCCCGATTCGTGCTGGGAGCGCACGCCGAAGGGCAAAATGGCAAAAAGCACGATCCACCACATGGTGAAATAGACAGCGATCGCCATGGGCGTCGTCATGCGAGGCGGCTCCTGAAATCAGCAACGAGCCCGCGTGTAGCACAGGCAGGGCGGCTTGTAAGGCGGCCCTATGGCCGCAGGGCGACCTTTTCACGCAGCTGTGCGCAGGTCGCCAGTGCCTCTTTGAGCGCCCGCAGAAGCGAAGCCTCCGAAAAAGGCTTTTCGACCCAGGGCGCGCCCTGCAGCTCCTCATGCCGGGCCATGCTCTTCGGATAGCCCGACACGACGACAAAAGGGATGCCGAGCTCCCTCAGCCGCCGGGCGGTTTGGGCGGAATGGCCATCCCCAATGTTGAAATCCAGCAGGGCCGCGTCGGGGCGCTCGCCCTCCAGCCATTCCAGCGACTCGCGGTTCGTCCGGAACAGGCCGCCGACGCTCCAGCCATGGTCCTCAATGATCGTCTTGATCAGGGCGGCGATCATGGTCTCGTCTTCGAGCACCATGATGCGGCGGGTTTCTGCAAGGCAAGCACGGGACATAGGTTCCTCGGGCTGGGCTCTCTTGATCGGTTGCAGCAAAGGTTCAGGCAGAAACGGGACCTAATGCACAGCGTCGCAAAGCGCTGCTACGGGGATGATGGCGATCAGCCGGCCGCTGTCGTCGGTGACTTCGAAACGGTCATAGGACATTTCCATGGATCTGGCCGCATCCGTTGCCGCCAGCCGGATGATGGCCATGACGGCTTCGAGATTGGGCAATTCCATCCCGTCTATATCGGGGCGCAATTCCGAACCCATTCGCAAATGCATGTGGAAATGCGCCATGAAAACCGCCGTCTCCCCTCGCCGGATCCCAGCCCCGGACGCGCATGAGAAGGCCTGATTCCCTCCATGGCTGCAATTCTATGGGCGCCAGTTACGCCCATAACTCACATGCCAAGCTTGCGTTTTTTCATCTCCCTTGCGCTCACGCCCGCCGGATCTTCGGCAGGAAAATGGTGAGGAGCCCGATGAGCGGCAGAAAGGAGCAGAGCTTGTAGACAAAGCCGATGCTGGTCAGGTCGGCAATCTCGCCAAGCACCGCCGCGCCAATGCCGCCGAAGCCGAAAGAGAGCCCGTAAAGCAGGCCCGAGACCAGGCCGACACGCCCCGGCACCAGTTCCTGACCGAGAACGACAATGGCCGAAAAGGCAGAGGCCAGGATCAGGCCGATGGCGATGACGAGAACCAAGGTGATCTCGAGCGAGGCATAGGGCAAAGCGGCGGTGAAGGGAAAAACGCCGACGATTGAAATCCAGATGACGATCTTGCGGCCGAAGCGATCGCCCAAAGGTCCGCCTGCAAATGTGCCGACAGCCACCGCGCCGAGAAAGGCAAAGAGATACATCTGCGCCGTGGCCACGCTCACATGAAACGTCTCCATCAGATAGAATTGCAGATAGCTCGACATGCCCGCCATGTAGAAGTTTTTCGAAAACAGCAGCAGCGTCAGAATGGCAAGCGAAAGCCCCACGCGCAGGCGTGTGAGATTGTGTGGCAGCGGTTTTGTCGATGCTGCCATGCGCGCCTTGCGGTGATTGGCGTACCATTTTGAAATGGCGGCCAGGATCGCCATATTCGCCAGCGCCACGCCGGCAAACCAGCCAAGACTGGCTTGGCCCGCGCCCAGAATGATGAGCGCTGCCATCAATGGTCCCAGCGCCTGGCCGGCATTGCCGCCGACCTGAAACAAAGATTGTGCAAAACCATATTTGCCGCCCGAGGCCGAGCGCGCGATGCGCGCCGCTTCGGGGTGGAAGATGGCCGAGCCGACGCCGATCAGGGCGGCTGCAGCCAGAATGACCTCAAAACTCGAGGCCAGAGAAATCAGGATGAGCCCGGCGCAGGTGAAAGCCATGCTCGTCACCACCGAGCGCGGGGCAGGATATTTATCCGTCAGCGCGCCGACAGCCGGTTGCAGAACCGAGGCGGTCATCTGGAAACAGAAGGTGATCAGGCCGATCTGGCCGAAATCGAGATTGTAGGATTGTTTCAGCAGCGGATAGACGGCCGGCAGGAGCGCCTGCATCATGTCGTTCAGAAGATGGGCGAAAGCCGCGCCAAAGAGAATGCCATAAGCCGTCCCCGTCGGGTTGGCGGCGGCGGCCGGCTTTTCCGGGGTCGTTTGGGCGCTCAGACTCATCGTTCTTCTTCCTTCCCTCGTCTTGTAGGGCAGGGGCGGCGCACAATAAAGGGCCGCCTGCGCCACCTTTATGGCTTGCGCGGGCGGTCCATTTTTCTATTGTCGCCGAATGAGCGAAAAGCTGGGGCCAGAAAAAGAACAAAAACGCGACCTGTTTCGCATTTTCGCTGCGCCTTCGCGCTGGTTCGATCGGCTGTCGCCCAATGCACGCGGCGCGCTGCTGGTCTCATGCGGCTCGATCATGCTGGTCGTCATGGGCGTGGTCACCAAATATCTGGGCTCGCGTCTGCCGGCATTTGAATTGCAGTTTTTCCGATCCCTGATCGGCTTTCTGTTTCTTTTGCCGCTCTTCATCCGCGATCCGCTGGAGCCCTTCCGCACCAAAAGACCGGGCACGCATTTGCTGCGTGGCATGCTCGGATCGGCAGGCAATTTCTGTTTCTTCTGGACCATCACGAGCATGTTGCTCGCCGATTCCATGGCGCTGCAATTTTCGCGTCCGCTCTGGACCATTCCGCTGGCCATTCTGCTTTTGGGAGAAGCCGTCGGGGCGCGTCGCCTTGCTGTTTCTCTTGTCGGCTTTGCCGGCGTGTGGATGTATGCGCGCCCCTTCACCGAGGGCTTTGATCCCAATGCCTTGATCGGCGCTGCCGGCGGTCTGTTTGCTGCGCTTGTCATCATCACGGTCAAGCGTCTGTCGAGCACTGAGCCGACGCGCGTGATCATGTTCTATTATGCTTTCTACAATGTCGTCTTTGCGGCTTTGCCGGCCTGGTATGTCTGGGTTACGCCGACATTTTCCGAATGGCCTTTGCTCATTCTGATCGGCTTTCTCGGCATTGCCGGGCAGGGCATGGTGACGCGCGGTGTGCATTATGGCGAGGCAAGCGTTCTGGCGCCCTTCGATTATACGCGCGTCGTCTATGCGGCTGTTTTCGGCTATCTGATTTTCGGAGAAATTCCCGGTCTGTGGAGTTTCGCCGGCATGGCCTTGATCATCGCAAGCTCGATCTATCTCGTTTTGTCGGAAAAGAAGAAACCGGCTTGAATTGAGGCTGGCGCAAGTGCGCGCTACAAAAGCATGATCCGATCGGGCGCGCATCTGACAGCGCCAAACGGGCAGGGAGGGGAGACATGTTCAGCAAAAGTCTGCGGGCGCTTGCCGCCGCTGTCATCATTTGTCCTGTCGGCGCCCTGGCGCAAGACAGCGGCGCGATCAGCGGAACGGTTTCCATCTATGTGGCGGGCACGGCAGGCGGCGGTGTCGATCTCTTCGGTCGATTGCTCGGGCGTCATTACGGACGCCATATTGCCGGCGAACCCAGTGTCGTCGTTCAGGTCATGCCCGGTGCAGGCGGCATTCGCGCCGCCACTTATCTGGTCCAGCAGGCTCCGCGCGACGGCACGGCAATCGGGACTTTTGCCGGCGGGCCGATCCTTGAGCCTCTGATCGGCGATCGCAATCCTGGCTATGACATGAGCCAGTTCACCTGGATTGGCGCGATCAGCAAGGATGTGTCTTTGTGCATCGTGCGGCGTGAATCGCCCGTGAAGGCTTTTGCCGATGCCACACGCAGTCAGGTGATTCTGGCCGGCACGGGCGCGGGATCGGAGACCGATACATTTCCGCTCGTGCTGAACGATTTGTTCTCGACCAGGTTCAAGGTCATCACCGGCTATCTCGGCAGTCAGCAGACCATCCTTGCGATTGAAAGCGGCGAGGTAGACGGGCGTTGCGGCTGGAGCCTGTCATCGCTCAAGAGCACCAAGCCCGACTGGATCGCCGACAAGCGCGTCAATCTGCTTTTGCAGATGGGTCTGGCCAAGAGCCCCGAATTGCCGGATGTGCCGCTGGTGCTCGATCTGGCGAAAACGGAGGCCGATCGGCAATTGCTCAGTCTCTTGCTGGGCACGACGGCCATTGCCCGTCCTTTCGTGGCGCCGCCCGGCCTGCCGGAGGCCCGCACGCGCAATCTGCGCCGCGCTTTCGATGCGACGATGAAAGATGCCGATTTCCTCAAGGAGGCCGCCGCCATGCGCGCCGATGTCGAGCCGACCACGGGCGAAGAGGTGCAGAAAATCGTCGGTGCCATGTATGCCACGCCCAGGGCCGTGGTGGACCGGGCCAAGAAACTCATCGCCCCCTGAGGGGCAGCCATCGGCCGATGGGCTTGAAAGGCCAAGCCAGAGGCATCATGTTGCGCGCGCGGTCCATTGCCGCCCGCCAGAAGCAGAAAGGGAGAGCATGTCACTTCTCAAAAAGCCCGCACAAACGAGCCGCGATGTCCATGAATTGATCCGTGACCGCTGGAGCCCGCGCGCCTTCGACGCCGGCAAGCCCGTGTCGCGCGATGCCGTGATCTCGATGCTCGAAGCCGCGCGCTGGGCTGCATCGTCCAACAATGTTCAGCCCTGGCGCTTCATCGTCGCCACGCGCGACAATGAGGCTGCGCATGCGCAGGCGCTTTCCGGGTTCAACGTGCGCAATCAGCGCTGGGCCAAAAATGCGCCCGTGCTGATTTTCGCTCTGGCGCGCACGGTCAATGATGCCGGTCAGCCCAATGGCGCCGCTTTCTATGACACGGGTGCCGCTGTCGCCCAGCTCGTTTTGCAGGCAACAGCCCTCGGCCTAGTCGTGCATCAGGCCGGCGGGATCGAAAAGGACCATATCCGCGCCGCTTACAAGGTGCCGGAAGATACTGAGGTCATGGTCGGCATTGCCATCGGCTATCAGGCCGATGCGTCCGTTCTGCCGGAAGATCTGCCGGAGCGCGAGATCGCACCGCGGACGCGCAAGGCCATGTCGGATATCGTCTTTGCTGGCGCTTACGGAGAGACCGCGCGCCTGTGATTATGATCGTGGGGAGCCGGGCGCCTCGCGCCCGCGCTCTGCCACATGCGCAACCTTGTGGCGCAAAGGCAGTGCCGCAAGCCAGACGATGAGGCAGATGCCGCTGGCAATTTCAAACGTCAGTTGCAGCCCCAGTTTTTCTGCCGCAGCCCCCGCAGCCAGTGCGCCAATCGCCGGTGCACCGCGCCAGATCATCCCGTAAAGCGCCATGACGCGCCCGCGATAATTGTCGGGCATGGATGATTGCACCAAGGCCTGAATCGACGTCGACATTGTATTCAGCGTGAAGCCCGACAGGCCTGTAAAAATGGTGCCGATCCAGACATTGGGCGAAATCAGAAACGCGAAGGATGACAGGATAAGCCCCAAAAATCCGGCATAGACGACAAGCGTCAGTCCCTTGAGTTTGCCGCGGCTGGCAATCCAGACGGCGCTGATGGCAGCGCCAATGCCCATGCTCGATGTGAGCCAGGCAAGACCGACCGCGCCGGCATCAAAAACCTGACCGGCAAAACCCGGCAGCATGTCCTGGATCGGACGCAGCAGAATTGAAGCGACACTGAGCAGCATGAACAAAGGCCAGATGCCGATGTCGCGCGCGACATAGGCAAGGCCTTCTTTTGTGTCTGTCAAAATGCTGCGGCCCTCGCGCGGCTCGCGTTTGGGCGGCGGGAAATCGAGCCGGAAAAGCGCGAAGACATAGATCGCCGTTCCCACCGTATGCGAGAAGAAACAGCCTGCCACGCCAAAGAGCGGAATCATGATCGCGGCAATCGAGGGGCCGATGAATCGCGAGACCTGGAAGATCGCAGAATCAAGCGCAATGGCTGTGGCGAAATCCGAGCGCGGGACAATGGCCGGCACAACAGAATGACGCGCGGCCTGATGGAAGGGATAGACAAGCCCCGACCAGAGCGACAAGGCCACCAGCAAAGTGATATTCAGCGTGCCCGTGATCATCGTCACAAACAGCAAAAGATTCTGCACAAAGAGAAGGGATTCCGTGCGCCGGATAATTTTGACGGGATTGCTGCGATCCGAGAAGGCGCCGGCAAAGGGCGAGAGAATGAGCATGGGCGCCAGATCGGCGGCGGCGACAATGCCGAGCCAGAGAGGCGAATGGGTTAGTTCCCAGGCAAGCCAGCCAACGCCGACGCGCTGCATCCAGGAGGTGACATAGGCTGGACTCCCCCCGCCGACGAACCACGCATAATTGCGATTCGCAAAAACTCGGGTGAGGTGCATGGGCATGTTGGGAGCGCTCTCCGGGGCCTTGCCCTGAGAAGTGCCGCATTGCGGCTGCCGGTGCAAGCAGATTGGCGCCGCCGAGGCGCCAAGGCTGCGAGAAAGTCACGCCCGGCCTCGCCTTCCCGTCCCGGAGCGTTAATATCGGCGCGCCGGAACATGCCGGGAGGAAAGAAAATGAACCTGCAGAACAGGCTAGCCGGTCAGGTCGCACTGATCACCGGCGGGGGAGGGGAAATCGGCACGGCCATCGCGCTGCGTCTGGCGGCTGAGGGCTCGGCCGTCGTGCTGGGCGATCTCGATGGGGCCAAAGCTGAGGCCACCGCGGCCCGCGTCATGGCCGCAGGTGGGCAGGCCAGTGCCATTGCGCTCGATGTGGCCGATCCATCGTCCTGCGAGGCCTCCGTGGCCTTTGCGCTCTCGTCCTTTGGCAAGCTCACCACGCTCGTCAATGTTGCTGCCACCGTGATCCCTGACGGCACGGTGGAAACATTGACGCTGGATTTGTGGAACAAGGCGCTGTCCGTCAATCTCACCGGCGCTTTCCTGATGTGCAAATATGCCGTGCCGCATCTGCGCGAGGCAGGCGGCGGCAGCATCATCAATATTGCGTCCCAGCTCGGCCATATCGGCGTGCAACATCGCGCGCCCTATTGCACGACAAAAGCGGCGCTCATTTTCCTGACGAAGATACTCGCCCAAGATCATGCGCCCGATCATATTCGCGCCAATTCGATCTCGCCGGGTTTCATCCTGACCGAGCGTTCGAGCAAGCGCGTCGGCGGCAAGGACAAAGCACGCCTGCTCAACGGCCCGCGTCATCTTCTCAACCGCCCCGGCGAGCCGGAAGAAATTGCCGCAGGCGCGGCCTTTCTCGCCTCTGGCGATTCATCTTTCGTGACGGGAACGGATCTCTTGATCGATGGCGGCTATGTGACGTTCAAGGGCCGGATGACGCCGGAAGGCAAGACGGTCATGGTCGGCTGAGGCGCCAAGGGGGATGAGGCCGGGCAAATCGCCCGGCTCGTCTGGCCAAAGCGACTTTTTCGACCTAAAAGCGAATTTGCAATGCCCCGCAAAGAGGGCGGCGCAAGCCTGCGCTCTGCGCATGAGGAGGAAGAATGACCGCTGTCGATACACAGACAGACCAGACGCCCGCCCGCAAATCCTTCACGGAGGTCTGGGTCGTCTGCATCGGTCATGCGCTGACACATTGGTATCCGGCGACCTTCTACATCATCCTGCCGCTCATCGGGAATGAGTTCGGTCTTAATTACACGCAAATCGGCTCGATCATTGCGATCCAATATGCGGCAGGCGCCATTGCCAATATTCCCGGCGGGATGATTGTCGATTCGATGGGCCGCAAAGGCATATTGATGGCGCTCTCGCTGTTTTGGATCGGCGTGCCCTATGTCGTCATCGGCTATGCCAGCGCCTATTGGGTGATCCTGGGTTGCGCCATTCTCATCGGCGTCGGCAATAATCTGTGGCATCCCACCGCCATTCCCTGGCTTGGCAAGCGCTTCCCGGACCGCAAGGGTCTGGTCATGTCGTTTCACAGCATGGGCGGCAATTTCGGCGATGCAGTCGCCCCTCTCGTCATCGGTCTGATGCTGACGATTTTCACCTGGCGCGAAGTGCTGGTGATGAATGTCGTGCCCGGCGTTGTGATGGCCATTCTCATCATGATCTATCTCGGTCGCGTCCATACAGCCGACAAAAAGAATGAAACGAAAAAGCCCGGTGAGCAGCGCCTCAAGGGCCGTGCTTATTTTGCCGCTTTCGGCGAATTGCTGAAGAGCCGCGCTGTTTTGCTTTTGTCGCTCAGTTCCTCCTGCCGGGCGCTGACAATGAGCGCGCTCATGGCCTTTCTGCCGCTCTATCTGGCCAATTATATGGGTTATTCGGCAACCGCTGTCGGCGTGGCGCTTTTCGTCATGCAGGGCGCTGGTTTTGCTGCTGCTCCCATTGCCGGCCATTTGTCCGACAAAATGGGTCGCCGTCAGATCATCATGTCGAGTTTCAGCGTCACCGCTGTCGTGATCCTCGGCATGATCTTTGCCGGCGGCACGGAGCTTTTTGTCTATATGGTCGCTTTGCTCGGCTTCTTCCTGTTTTCGATCCGCGCTGTTTTGCAGGCATGGTTGCTCGATGCAACGCCCAGCAATATGGGCGGGTCTGCGATCGGGATCATGTTTGGCATGCAGGCGGCCGGTCAGGCCATCGGCCCTTATTGTGCGGGCGTCCTGGCCGATACATTCGGCATTATGTCGGCGTTTTATTTTCTCGCCGCGACGATTGTGATCGCCAATTTCTTCGTCTTCTTCACACCGGTGACGAAAGAAGAGGCGAAAGCCTGACGCCTCTTCTTATATAGGCCCTGCGAAGCGATCGGGAGCCTGTGCGGCTCCTGATCGCTTTGCTGTTTTGGGGCGCGTTACGTCTTCCCCGGGCGCTGGAACAAGACAGCCAATTGCTCTTTGGTCAGAGGCGCAGTGAGAAGCTTGTAGGCCACCGCATCTTCCATCATGGCATCCAGACCATCGATGCGATCTGGATTGACGATTTCCTTCGGCAGGAAGTCGGCGCGCACTTTGCGGGCGAGTTCGGGCGTCACTTCAGCCCATTTGGCATAGGCGTCGATGGACGCCGGGTCCGAATACATCCAGTCGATGGTCTCGCGATAGGCGGCGAGATAGCGCGCATAGACATCGTTGCGCTTGGTCAGATCGTTGGCATTGGCGGCAATGATGCGGATCGACTGGTTGCGGAAGGCCTCAATATCGCGGCCGGGCACCAGCAGGCGCGTGCGGCCATCCATCACGGCCTGATAGGCAAGCGGGGGCGCAGACCAGCCGACATCGATCTGGCCGCTCATCAGCTGCGTGTAGGTTGAGGTCGGGCTGCCGGTGGCTGTCGGCTTCACCTTGACGCCATATTGCTTCTGCATGGCGGCGACCATCATCATGGTCGAGGAGCCGGTGGTGGAAAAGGCAACCGTCTTGTCGGTGGCGTCTTTGAAAGTCTTGATCGGCGAATCCGCGCGCACATACCAGAATTCATAAGCGCCCGTGATGGTCGAGCCGATGGCGCGGATCGGCGCGCCTTTCTGGAAAGCGCCCATCACCGAATGTGTGCCGACACCAATGCCGATGTCGACCGATCCCGAAATGACGGCCTGCTGTGTCTCGCCCGAGCCTTGCGTGTAGAGAATCTCCAGCTGCAGGCCGTGCTTCTTGAAGAAGCCCTTGTCCTGGCCGAGTTCCGAAACCGAGTTTTCGTAGACGCCGCGCTGGCCGACAGCCACTTTGAGACGGTCCTGCGCCAATGCGCTTGTTGCGACCGCCATTGTTGTGGCCATGGCCATGGCAAGAGTGCCTGCTCTGATCATCCTGTCCTCCCATCGGCCTGGGTTCTTCGGCCCTGCCTCAAGAAGCAATCTGCATCAGCGCGGCAGAAAAATCACTCAGGTTTCGGGCGGAAGGGTGAGAGTGAGGCCGTCGAGTTCTTCAGCCCAGATGATCTGGCAGGAGAGGCGGGAGGTCGGCTCGATCAAGGGCAATTCATCCAGCTTGTCGTTTTCATCGTCGCGCGGGGGAAAGAGTTTTCCCGCCCATTCGGGCGCAATGACGACGTGGCAGGTGGCGCAATCGCAGGCGCCGCCACAGACCCCCTCAATGCCGACCCGATAATCCCGCAGGATTTCCATGAGGCGCCAGCCCTCGACGGCCTCCAGACTGCGGCTTTGGCCCTCGCGGTCGATCACATGCACGAAACCCATTCTTGCCTCCGCCGACACGCCGCCAGACCGACGCGACCGTCTGAGTTTGCCTCAAGCTGCGCCGCAAGACTACAGGGCGTTATGCGAGCGGGTTGATTCTGGTTCATAGGGCAACGAAGGAAAATAAGCCTATGATTTTGCCTCTTTTTATAACTGAAAGGTGCATTCTGAGCCTGAAATTACGCGTATTCGCCTAAAATGAGCGGAAATATGCCCTGCCTTTGTGCAAATTTTCTTGAACTGGGCAGGCAGGGTCTAGTGATCCGCCTGAAAATAACTACGTATGTGCTTGCGGGATAGCCTGCGATGCCCATCCCCCAGAGGGGCGTCGCTCCCCAGGGCTACTCCTCCCTTGACTTGCCCGCCTCTACGTGAGGCGGGCATTTTCTTTTCAGGGTTTCTTCGCGCCCGGCGGATCGACCAAAGCAGCGGCTTCAGCCACAATATGGCGCGGCGAGCCATAGGCTTTGGCCAGCAAAGCATCGATCTCGGCTCCCGTCAGCGGCTCGATCTCCATCTGGTTTCTCTCGGCATCGGCCAGGAAGTCGGCGTCCTTCATCGTGGCGTCGAAGGCGCGCCGCAGGGCGGCAAAGCGGTCGGGCGGCGTTCCCGGCGGGGTGGCGAAGGGCCGGCCGGTTTCCTGCCGGATCAGGACCAGTTCGAGCACCTGTTTGCGTTGCGGATCGGTAATGAGATCGAGCGCGCTGGGGACATCGGGAAGGTCGGGCAGGCGCGTCATGCTCATTTGCAGAATGACATTGAGCTTGCGCCCGGCGATCCAGTCGGGCCGCGAGGCTTTGATCGTTGACCATGACAGGCCGCAAATCCCCTCCGCCTCGCCGCTTTCCACCGCCATGGTCAGGCCGCCGGCCGGATCATAGCCGGCAATCACCTTAAAACGTGTGCCGAGCAATTCATTGACCATGCGCGGCACGACAGCCGTGTTGGAGGAAGCGCCGGCACCCGCCGTAATCACTTCGCGTTTGCGTGCATCCTCAATCGTTTTGACCGGGCTTGTGTGCCAGGTTGCGCAGACATTCTGCAATTTGCCGATTGAGCCCAGCCAGCCCATTTTCAGCGCATCGAAACGCGCACCCGGATTGCCGAAGAGCGGATCGAGCGTCACGACATTGGACAGAGCGGCCATGGTGAGACCGTCCTTGTCGGCATTGTTGAAGAGCGTGCTGGCGGCCGCAAGTCCGCCGGCTGCCGGCATGTTTTTGGCAATGATCGTGGGCGCGCCGGGAATATGTTTTGTCGCATAGCGGGCAAAGACGCGGGCATAAGTGTCATAGCCGCCCCCGACGCCGCTCGCCACCAGCATGGTGATGGATTTGCCGCGATAAAAATCAGCAACCGGATCGGCCTGTGCCGGACAGGCGGCTGCAGCGAGGATGATGGCAAGCAGGGCTTTTCTCATGCTGCGTCTCCCATTTCGTCGAACCGCGATCAGAACTCCCGGAACAGGCGACCATATCCTTCAATCTTGTCATCGATGCCGCAGCGGCGCAGCGCATCCCAGACAATCACCTGCATGGCGGTCATGACATTGACGCCGAATTCCTGTTCGAGTGGATCGATGCTCTCGATGGTCGGCCAGTGCGGGGAGGGCATGATGATCGTGTCCGCATCGGGATATTTTTTCATCAAGGCGCGGCCAAGCTGCAGCGCGCCATCGCGCGGAATGCGGCCGATCTGGTTGAAGGGCGAGCCGAAGGCCATGGCGCCCAGAGTTTCGCAATGCATGTGCTCATTGTAGGAGGCAATACGCGTCGTATCCTTTTCCTCATAGGGATGGGCAACGACCATTTTCTTTGAGCCAAGAGCACGGGCGGCTTTGATCTGCGCCGATTGGCTGGTCGAGACTTTTACGCCCAATTCGCCTTCGAGATCGGCGATGACCTGCTCGGCATTTTTGGCGCCGCGCGACAGATTGATCGGCACGCCGCCCAGCATGATGAGATCGCATTTTGCGGCAGCCATTTCGCGCGCCGCATTCATGCTGATTTCATAGGAGCGATCGATTTCCTCTTTCGAGCGCACGACAATGGCAAGGCTCGTCACGACAAGCGACACGCCTGCGGGTGCGAGCTTATAGAATTCATAAGGGAAAACTTCCGTTGTCAGCGGCGGGGACGTATAGCCGATGCGCGCGCGATGGCCGTACATGAGATGGGGTGGGAGATTCATTTTGGCTCCTCTTTATTTGGGTGTGGCGAGTTTGATCGCCTGCCAAGGTCGCAGATGCAAAAGCAGAAAGGCACCGGCCAAGCCGAAAGCGAGCAGATCGCTTTCCCAGCCGGGGAAGATAAAGGCTGCGCCGCTGGCAAAGGCCAAGAGCCGCTCCAGAACAGTGAGCCGTCGCGTCAGATAGCCTTCGAATGCAATCGAGGTAATGGCAATGCCCAGCATGGCCAGCACAAGCGCTTCGATGATTTCCGGTATCGTGCCCAATGTCAGCAGGGCGGGATTATAGACGAACATGAAGGGCACGACGAAAGCCACAAAGGCAACGCGCGTGGCATGAAGGCCGGTTTTCAGGAACGGGCTTTTGGCGACGCCTGCCGCTGCAACAGAGGCCAGCGCATCGGGCGGGGTAAGCACCGCCAGAGCGGAATAATACATGACGAAGAAATGCGTCACGATCACTGCCGTGCCGGCCGGCATGCCGCCATTTTTGAGGAAGACCTGCAGCATGGGAATGGTGACGGCCACCTGCACAATGTAACTCGCCGATGGCGGAACGCCCATGCCCAGGATGATGGTGACAACCATTGTCACCAGCAGGCCGATAAACAGCGAGCTGACGATTGTGGTGGCGACTTGCGTGAATTTCAGCGACACGCCGGTCAATTCGAAAACACCGACGATCATGCCTGCGGCTGCCGTGGCAATGGCCACCATCAGCGCGCCCTTGGCGCCATTTTCCAGCGCTGCGAGAATCTGGCGAAGGCCCATGCGCGTGTGCTTGCGAAACCATGAGGACAAGACGCAGGCAAAGATCGCCAAGGTCACCGAATATTGCGCCGAATAGCCCTCGACCATCATGTAGATGAGCACGCCGAGCGGCAAAAGCGTGTGCCAGTTTTCTTTAAATGTCCGGCGCCATGGCGGCAATTCTTCTTCCGGCAGGCCGCCGATATTGTGGCGCAGGGCTGACCAATGCACGGTCAGGAAAATGCCGAAGAAATAGAGAAAGGCAGGGATGATGGCGTAAAGCGCAATCGTGCCATAGGGCACGCCGATGAATTGCGCCATGATGAAAGCAACCGATCCCATCACGGGTGGCATGATAATGCCGCCCGTCGAGGCCGCAGCCTCGATGGCTCCAGCCATATAAGCGGGATAGCCCAGTCGCTTCATCAGCGGAATGGTGAGAACGCCAACCGTCAGCACATTTGCCGGCGCGCTGCCCGAAATTGTGCCGTGCATGGCAGAAGCCAGAACCGCGACTTTTGCCGGCCCGCCGCGCATGCGCCCGACAAGGCCGACCGTCACATCCATGATCAGCTTGCCAAGTCCGCTGCGCTCGAGGAAGGCGCCGAAGATGATGAAGAGGATGATATATTCAGCCGATGCCGAGAGCGGCAGTCCGAATATGCCGGCGAGCGTCAGGAATTGCGCATCGACACTCTGGCCAAGAGTATAGCCCGAATGCCGGAAGATCCACGGCAGGCCCGACACAAAGGGAAAGGCCAGAACAACCACGACAATGCCGGCCAGCGGCCAGCCGGTCTCGCGGCGGCACAATTCGAGAATGGCAATGACGGCAGCCAAGCCCATGGCGGCTTCGAGCGGTGTGACAGGCGTGACGAATTCGAACCGTCCGGTGGTGAGATAATCGATGCTCCACATGCGCCATGCCATGGGCACAAGCGCCATGGCGGCGATGACAATGTCGAAGGCGCGCGCTGCCAACAGACCCGTTTTGCCGGGGAGAAATGAAAAAGGTTCGGTGGGGCGCACGAGCAGGATCAGCGCCATGGCGAAAGTCAGATGGACGCCGGTCTGGATCGCGACTTCGAATGTTCCGAAAACGCCGGTGTAAATGTGGAAGACCGACATCGCAATGGCGATGGCGGAAATCAGACGGCGCTTGAGCGTCGCTTGTTCCATTCCCAAACTCCTCCCAGGCAGTCGGCGTCTTGTCGTGCCGTACTGCAAGACGGCCCCGCGGATGCGGGGCCGCTTGTCTTTTCTCAGCGCCAGCCGCGCTCTTTGAAATAGCGCATGGATCCGGGATGGATCGGAATGCCGACTTCGGTCGCCATATTCTTCAGATCCCAGCCGCGCAAATCCGGCTCGACCGCGCCCAATGTTTCCATATTTTCAGCGGCCGCTTTCGTCATTGCATAGGCCTGCTGTTCGCTGACCATGTTTTTATTGGCAATGATAATGTTGGGATAGCCGAGCGTCTTCACGACATTGCTCAGATTTTTATAATCGGCTTTCTCAGCCGGCCATTGCGTCACATAAAAACTTGGATCCTGCTTGATCATCTCGTCGATGATCGCATCGGGAACCTGGATGAGGCGGATCTTGCGCGATTGCGCCAGATCGATAAAGGCAGCAAATTTATCCGACGGCGAATAGATGAAGCCGTCGATATTGCCGTCCTTGAATTGCTCAACCGCTGCGCCAATCTGCAGATATTGCATATTGACCTTGATCTTCTCCATCGCGAAGAGCTTGTCGGCGAGTTCGACAATGGTGAAGCCCTTCGGGCCCGCATTGATCTTCTTGCCGGCAAGATCCTTGAAGGTCTTGATGGGAGAATCCTCGCCCACGATCACGGCAACCTTGAAGGCTTGCAGCGCGAAAAGCTGGACGATGTTGTCGGTCTTCGACTTGTAGGGCGGGTTGCCGACAAGGCCATCGCGCGCGCTGTTGGAAAGCGTGATGCCCATATGGGCCTGGCCGACATCCACTGCCACGACATTGGCCGCACCGCCGCCAGGTATCAGGCTGACGCTGCCGACGCCCGGCACTTTCTCAAGCACCTGGGACAGTGCAACGCTCACAGGATATTGCGATCCGCCCTGGCGTCCGGTGGAAAATTTCATGTCGGCCAGCGCCGGGCTGGCGAGAGCGATGGAGACGAGGGCTGCCGCAACGCCTGCGCGCAGCCCCGCAATCGGGGCGCGATTCATAGGTCCTCCCTTGGCCGGCTCCCTTATTGAGGTGGAGCTCGACGTCGATGCTAGCCCTGCTCTGGGCCGTCGTAAATCGAAGATTTTCGCTTATACCGACTGCGGGCCAAAGCCTCTCAGCGGGGCTGCGTCGATTGCGCCGTCTGGCCGAAGAGCACTTTCTTTTCTTCCTCGGTCATCGTCGCCTCGCGCCGGATGGCCTCGCCCTTTTCATAAGCGCGGATCACGGCGGGGCGCGCCTTCATGGCTTCGAACCAGCGTTTCACATGGGGGAAATCGTCGAGGTTCTGTCCCTGCCGCTCATGCGGCACAACCCACGGGTAGCAGGCCATATCGGCGATGGAATAATCGCCTGCAACATGCTCATGTTTTGCCAATTGGCGATCGAGCACGCCATAGAGGCGATTGGTTTCTTTCACATAGCGCTCGATCGCATAGGGAATTTTTTCGGGCGCATATTGGCTGAAGTGATGGTTTTGTCCGGCCATGGGTCCAAGGCCGCCCATTTGCCAGAACAGCCATTCGATCGTCCGCACACGCCCGCGCAGGTCGCCGGGAATATAGCGACCCGTCTTTTCCGCCAGATAGAGAAGAATGGCGCCGGATTCGAAAATCGAAACGGGTGCACCGCCATCCGCAGGGGCATGATCGACAATGGCCGGCATGCGATTGTTCGGCGCGATCTTCAGAAAGTCCGGCTTGAACTGATCGCCCTTGCCGATATTGACGGGAAAGAGCCTGTAGGCGAGCCCGCTTTCTTCCAGAAAGATGCTGATCTTGTATCCGTTGGGTGTGGGCCAGAAGTGCAGGTCGATCATGGGGCAGTCTTTCCGGTCGCAAGGGTCTGGCTGACGATTATCGACATGAGCCTGCCTGCTGGCAATCTTTGCCGGCAGGCAATCTCATGAATACGTGTCAGGCGCCCTCTGCTGCCGGCAAAGCCGGCTTGCCGAGGATCATGTCGGAGGCTTTTTCCGCCATCATGATCACAGCCGCATTAATGTGGGCGCCGACCATGTCGGGCATGGCCGAGGCATCGACGACGCGCAGGCCTGCTATGCCGCGCACCTTCATCTGGCTGTCGACGACGCAATCTTCGCCCTCGCCCATTTTGCAGGTACCGGCGGGATGATGCGCGGTAACTGCAGTGCGGCGGATATAGTCGTCAATCTCGGCATCGGTCTTGACCTTCGGGCCGGGCGTGCGCTCTTCGCCGCGATAGGAATCGAGCGGTTTCTGATTGCCGACATCGCGGGCATGTTTGAAGCCGTTGCGCAGCAGCGGCAAATCGTCGGGATGCGAGAGAAAATTATAATGGATCCGCATCGGCTCATTGGGATCGCTGGAGCCGAGCTTGATCGTGCCGCGGCTCTTGGGATGAAGCAGAGCAGGGCGAATGCCATAGCCATCCTTGTAGCCGGGCCGCAGCAGCGGGAACCACAGATGCGCGTCTGTCGGCAGGCCGCGGAACATGAATTCAATATCCGGCACATCGATACCGGCCTGCGTCTTGACGAAAGCATGCAGCCCGCCGGGCACGACAGTGCCGGCGCCCGTGCCGAAGAAATAGGCCTGCAGCATGGACAGGGCCATCCGGTCGAAGCGCATCGAGTGCCGGAAGGGGCCATCATGGAGCCGGTGCCACATGATCAGCACGGCCAGATGGTCCTGAAGATTGTGGCCGACCGGCAGGTTTTCGACAATGCCGATCCCGTGCCGACGCAATTCTTCCGCCGGGCCAATGCCTGAGAGCATGAGCAAATGCGGCGTCTTGAATGTGCCGCTCGCCAGAATGACTTCGCGCCGCGCATGGGCGCGCACGATCATGCCGTGATGTTCATATTCGATGCCGCGCGCTGTCTTGCCTTCCAGAATGATGCGATGGGCATGGGCGCGCGTCTCAACGGTGAGATTGCGGCGCGCACGGGCGGGCTTGAGATAGGCATTGGAAGTCGATGCGCGGCGTCCATTGCGGATCGTATATTGTCCGCGCCCAAAACCTTCCCCGTCCTTTCCATTATAATCATCGGTCATCGGAAAGCCGGCCGCCTGACCCGCTTCAAGCCAGGCATCGAACAGGGGATCTTTTGTCTTGGCCCATTCCGTGCCCAGCGGTCCTTCGCCGCCCCGCCACGTAGTGGCACCATCGATCCATGTTTCGGCTTTTTTGAAATAGGGCAGGACGTCCTTGTAGCTCCAGCCTTTCGCGCCTTCGCGATCCCAGCGGTCGTAATCGCCGCGATGGCCGCGCGTATAGGCCATGACATTGATTGAGGAGGAGCCGCCCAGCACTTTGCCGCGCGCGGCTTCGATCTGGCGATTGTTCAGATTGGGTTCCGGCTCGGTATGGAAGCCCCAATCATGCATGCCATATTCATGCATCTTGCCCATGCCGAGAGGAATATGGATGAGCGGATTGAAATCGCTCCCGCCGGCTTCCAGCAAAAGAACGCTCGACCCGTCGGCCGACAAACGGTTGGCCAGAACGCAGCCTGCCGAGCCTGCGCCAACGATAATGTAGTCATAATCCAGATGTGCCATGCCCTGCCTTGCTTCTTTGGTTGCGACGCCTTGTTCCGGTGTCTTTGTCATCCGATCACGCTGGCGCCGCCGAAGCGTTCGCGCCAGCGCGGAATGACTTCCTTATTATAGACATTATCGGGAATTTCGCCGCGCAAGGCCGACAGAACAGCCCGCGTCGCCCATTGGATACCTGGACGCAATTCGCCGCCCTCATTGAAAGAGGCGGAATGGGGCGCAAGCAGCACTTTGTCGCCGAGCTGGCGCAAAGGCGAATCCATGCCCAGAGGCTCTTCCTCGAAAGCATCGATGGCGGCCCCGCGAAGCCGGCCCTCGGCAATGGCTTTGGCCACGGCCGCCTCGTCGATCACCTTGCCGCGCGCCGTATTGATGACAAAGGCCGAGGGTTTCATCAGCGCGATCTGTTCCTCACGCAGCATGAAACGTGTCTCCTTGGTCAGAACGACATGGTAGGAGACGACATCGGATTCACGCAGAAGGGTTTCATAATCCACACGTTTCACGCCCGTGAGCTGGAAGCGCGCGGGTTCGGCATAGGGGTCGTAAGCAATGACCTTGACGCGCCAGGGCGCCAGCAATTGCGAAACGCGTGTGGCAATGCGGCCAAGCCCCACAAGGCCGATGGTAATGCCCGGATAGCCATCTTCGCGCGCACCCAGAAACGTGGTCGCCATATGCGGCTCGCGCCATTTGCCCTCGCGCACCTCGCGGTCGCGCTGAACGATTTTCTTCAGCATGGCCAGCATCATGGCCATGGTTGTTTCAGCCACACCGAAGCAATTGGATTCGGTTGGCGCATGGCAGACCATAATGCCGAGTTCGGTCGCGGCATCCGTATCCACATCGTCGACGCCCACCGTATATTTGGCGATGACGCGCAGACGCTGGGCTTCTTCCATGATCCGGCGACTGACGGGCGTGTGTCGGATGGACGTGCCCATCAGCGCGACCTTGTCGCGCGCAGCGGTGACGAAATCGGATTCAAAATCGGTGCGCGGCAATTGCCAGGCTTTTTCCCCATAGGAAATTTCGACGCCGGCGCTGCGCAGGCGCTCCAAAATATCCTGCGGCTCTTCGCGCGGGGCGAAGATCAGCACATTGGGGTTCGACATTGATCCTCCCTGCCGCTCTCTGGCGGCTGTGGCCGGGTTTCCCGGCTTGCTCCCTTGAGCCGAATGTGCGGGAGAGGGCCGCCCCGGTCAAGCAGGACGGGTGGTTGCGCCCGGCTGCTGCTCCCTTTACTTTCAGCGCGTTCACATGAGGGGTGCGAAGCCCCCGGATTTCCTGGGAGGAAAAAATGGTCGATGCCATGACCGGATTCGAAGTCAGGCCGCTCACCAAACATATTGGCGCGGAAATTCACGGGATCGACCTGCGCCAACCCCTCGATGAGGCCACGCGCGCGGCCATTTACCGGGCCTGGCTCGATCATCTGGTCATCGTCTTCCCGGATCAGAAGCTGGAGCAGGAAGATCTTTTGCGCGTCTCCTCCTATTTTGGAGAGATTGGCGCTCTGCGCCGGCCGCCCAAATTCTTCCCGCCGGGCTTTAACCGGCTCCTGCCCAATATCATGCTGATCTCGAACATTCGCGAAAACGGCGAGCCCATCGGCGCTCTGCCCGATGGCGAGATGATGTTCCATCACGACATGATCCATGCGCCGATCCCCCATAACGGCACATTCCTCTATTCGGTCGAAATCCCGACCTATGGCGGCAATACGCTCTTTGCCTCGGGCTATGCGGCCTATGACACGCTGGATCCGGCCATTCGCGCCAAGCTCGAAGGCAAAACGGCGCTCCATCTCTATAATTACGGATCGACCAAAAAGGGCGACGGACACGGGACGGAGGCGTTTGGCCAGTCGAAACATCCCGCCTTCCGCACCCATGAAGAGACCAAGCGCAAGGCCATTTATGTCAACCGTCTGATGACCACGGGAATCGAGGGCATGCCGGATGAGGAGGCGCAGCCCTTGCTCGAGGCCGTTTTCGACCATGCCGAAAAGCCGGAATTCGTCTATGAGCATGTCTGGCGCGTCGGCGATCTTCTGCTGTGGGACAATCGCTGCTCGTCGCATGCGCGCACCGATTTTCCCGCCGACCAGCGCCGCCTGATGCTGCGCACCACGATCGAGGGCACGGTCAAGCCCTATTGATGGCAGGATAAAAAGCGTGAGCCTTCCCAATCAAGCCCAGGTCGTCATCGCCGGTGGTGGCCCCTGCGGGCTCATGCTCGCCAATGAACTCGGCCGGCGCGGCATTTCTGTCGTGCTGGTCGATGAAAAAGCCTCGACCGCCTTCAATCCGCAAGCCAATGCGACGCAAGCGCGGACGATGGAGCATTATCGTCGGCTTGGTTTTGCGAATGAAATCCGCTCGCAGGGTCTGCCCGGCGAATATCCGACCGACATTGCCTATTTTACGCGCTTTGCCAATCACGAGCTGGCCCGCTTTCAATTGCCTTCGGCCCGTCAGGCGGGCGATGTGGTCAAGACGCTGGCTGGCTCCTGGAGTGCCGCCGAACTGCCGCATCGTGTCTCGCAAAAATTCGTCGAGACGATTTTGCGCCGACAGGCCGAAGCGCTGCCGGGCGTCAGCGTCAATTACGGGTGGCGCCTCGTGTCCTTCAATCAGGACGAGAGCGGCGTCTCTGGAATTGTTCAGCGTGTTGCCGATGGACACACGCAAGAATTGCGCAGTGCTTATCTTGTGGGGGCGGACGGGCCGCGCTCGAAAGTCCGTGAGGCACTTGGTTTTGGCTATACGGGCGAGACCGGCGTGCGTCGCGACTTTATGGGCGGTCGCATGTGTGCCGTCTATTTGCGCGCGCCCGATTTTTATCGGCTCGTGCCCCATCCTGCCGCCTGGATGTATGTGACTTTCAATCAGGATCGCCGGACGTTTATGGCGGCTGTCGATGGCAAGGGCGAATTTGCTTTCCATACGCAATTGCGCCCCGGCGAAGATGAGGATGCCATTACCGACGATATGGCCAGGGGCATGTTCTGGCGCGCGGCCGGGGTCGAAATGGAAACCGAGATTCTCGCGCGCGGCGCCTGGACGGCGGGACATGCGCTGGTCTCGGACGGATTTCAGAAAGGGCGCGTCTTCATCGGCGGCGATGCGGCTCATTTGTTCACGCCTGCCGGCGGTCTCGGCTACAACACAGCCATTGAAGATGCGGTCAATCTCGGCTGGAAACTTGCCGCCGTGCTGAAGGGCAGGGGCGGTTCGAATCTGCTGGCGACCTATCAGGCCGAGCGCCAGCCGCTGGCCCGCCGCAACACAAATTATGCGCGTTCTTTCGCAGATTCTCTGGGCAATTACGCCGCGCCTGCCGAGATCGAACAGGCCGATGAGGCAGGTGCGAAGGCCCGCGCCGAGGCAGGTGTTTATTTCAACGCCCATGCGCGGCGCGAATTCAACATCCCCGGCGTGACTTTTGGCGGGCGTTATGACGCCTCTCCTCTGATCTATGGCGATGGCACTTTGCCGCCGCCCGATCTGCCCAATGAATATGTGCCGACCGCCTGTCCGGGCGGGCGTCCACCCCATGCCTGGCTTGACGATGGGCGCTCGCTCTATGACCTGTTCGGTTTCGAATGGACCTTGCTGAATCTGGACCCGAGTTTCGATCCGTCGCCTTTTGCGGGAGCGGCGGAGCGTTTGGGCCTCCAGCTCGAGATTGTCCGGCTGGACCGGCCCGATCTGCGCAATCTTTATGAGGCGCCTTTCGCCTTGATCAGGCCCGACCAGATCGTCGCCTGGCGCGGGCGCGAGACAAGTCTTGCGGACAAGGTTTTGCGATGCGTTTCTGGCTATGGCGCGGCCTGAAAGGCCTGCTAAACTGACCATTAAACACCTTCATAAAGAAGGGTTTCGGTTCGGGGGGAATGATGAGGGGGATCGCTGGCGCCCTGTTTCTGGGCCTTGGATTGATGAGCGCATCACATGCGCAAGCGGCTGGAGAGGCTGCCTTTTACAAGGGCAAGACCGTGAAAATCATGATCGGCGACGCATCCGGCGCGGCCTATGATTTTGTCGGTCGGGCCATTGCCGCCCATATGGGCCGCCATATTCCCGGCGAACCGTCCATGGTTGTCGAAAACATGCCGGGCGCTGCCTCGCTTGTCATGATGAACCATCTCTACAATCGGGCTGCGCGCGATGGCACGGCCATGGGCATGCCGCTGAACGGCATTGTTCTCGAGCCGCGTCTGCGCAGCCTGTCGCGCGATGGCACGAATGTTCATTTCGATCTCAGCCGCATGCGTTTCATCGGCACGCCGGCGCAACAGCCGCAAGTGCTCTGGGTCTGGCATGAGACGCCCTATCGCAGTTTTGACGATTTGCGGACCATGCCGAGCAATTTTGGATCGACGGCTCCGGGCGGCGACAATTTCATTCTGCCGACGCTCGCCAATGCTCTGCTTGGATCGCAGATGAAAGTCATCACTGGCTATAAGGGCGTGAACGATATTTTCTTTGCGGCCGAAAGCGGCGAGGTGCATGGGGCAACCGTGAATTTCTCATCGCTTTTGGGCAAGCCCGATTGGATGCAGGCCAATAAGGCGCGCGTTCTTGTGCAATTCGGGACGGAGCGTTTGCACAACCTGAAAGATGTGCCGACTGCCATAGAACTCGCCAAAGACGAGAGTGCGCGACAGATGTTGCGTGTCTATGCGACCAAATTCAGGACGACCTATCCCATCCTGGTGCCCCCCGATGTACCGGCTGGGCGTCTCAAGGCGCTGCAGGCTGCTTTCGATGCCACCATGAAGGACAAGGCCTTTATTGCCGATGCAGAGAAAATCGGCATCGAAGTCACGCCATTGAGCGGGCTGGAAATTGAAAAGATCATGGCCGATATCGATCGCGCACCCAGCGATGTCATTCATCAGCTCCGGCATTTGGTGAATTAAATCAACAAGGAAGAAAAAGATGATCGAGACGCGCCGCCTGGGGCATGCTGTTTTTTCAACGCCGGAAATGAACCAGCAGGTTGACTATTACACGCAGGTTCTGGGCCTCAGCCTTGTTGAGCGCACAGCCAAGCGCTGCATTTTGGCGACAAAAGTCGGCCATGAATGCATTGTGCTGGAAGAGGGCGACAAGCCCTGGCACACCGGCCTTGCCTTGCAGGTCGCGCCCGGCACCGATCTCGGCGAGCTTGCCGCCATGCTGACCCGTGAGGGCATAGCCAATGAGCGCCGCACGGATATTACGCCAGGTGTGCGCGAGGCGATCGCGTTCAAAGATCCCAAAGGCACGCAGATGGAAGTCTATGCGGAATATGATTTCGCACCCGACGATGGAATCCGCCAAGGGATCATGCCGCTGAAACTCGGTCACGTCGCCTGGCGCGTGAACGATGTTCAGAAATTGACACGTTTTTATTGTGATATTCTGGGTTTTCGTGAGTCAGACTGGATTGGCGATCATTTCTCGTTTTTGCGTTGTGGTGTCGATCATCACACAATGAATTTTGCGCGTTACCCGGAAGAGCGGCTGCATCATTTTGCGTTTGAGGTGAAAGATGTTCCCGCACTGCACCAAGCTTGCGATGAATTGACGCGGCACAAAATCCAGCTTGTGTGGGGGCCGATCCGTCATGTCGTCGGCCATAATGTGGCCGCCTATCATCGCAATCCGGAAGATCACCGTATTGAAATGTATGCGGAAATGGATTTGCTGAAAGATGAGAAGCTCGGTTATTTCGAGCCGCGTCCCTGGCATGAGGATCGTCCGCAGCGCCCCAAGCACTGGCCGAAAGATACATGGCGCAGCCAATGGGGTTTCGGGTCGTTCGGTACTTTTCCCGGTTATCCATGACACTTTTGTGAGTGTGGGACTGTTCTCA
>CAZHOK010000020.1:28329-31359 GCA_964534115.1 uncultured Beijerinckia sp. | reverse complement strand
TCGGATCTGCGCGATGAATCCGATCGCGACGGCATGCGCATCGTCATCGAGCTGAAGCGCGATGCGGTGGCCGATGTCGTGCTGAACCAGCTCTTCCGCTACACGTCGATGCAATCCTCCTTCGGCTGCAATATGATTGCGCTGAATGGCGGGCGTCCGCAGATGCTCAATCTGCGCGATTTCCTCACCGCCTTTATCGATTTCCGTGAGGAGGTCGTCACACGGCGGACGAAATATCTGCTCAACAAGGCGCGCGAGAGCGCACACGTGCAGGTTGGTCTCGCCATTGCTGTTGCCAATATCGATGAGGTGATCCGTCTCATTCGTACCTCGCCCGATGCGGCTGCGGCGCGCGAAGCTTTGATGGGACGCGACTGGCCGGCTAAAGATATGGCGCCGCTGATCGAGCTGATTGCCGATCCGCGTCACAAGCTGAATGCCGATGGATCTTATCGTCTGTCTGAGGCGCAGGCCCGTGCCATTCTCGATTTGCGCCTGCAGCGCCTGACTGCGCTGGGCCGCGAGGAGATTGCAGAGGCAATCAACAAACTGGCTGTCGAGATTGCCGATTATCTCGATATTTTGCGGTCGCGCGCCCGTGTCTTCTCGATCATCCGCGATGAATTGATTGCCGTGCGCACGGCCTTTGCGACGCCGCGCAAATCGGAAATCACCGAGAGCGACGCGGATATGGATGATGAAGATCTCATCCAGCGCGAGGATATGGTCGTTACCGTTTCGCATGCGGGCTATATCAAGCGCGTGCCGCTCTCGACCTATCGGGCGCAGCGTCGCGGCGGCAAGGGCCGCTCCGGCATGCAGACGCGCGATGAGGATTTTGTCTCGCGTCTCTTCGTTGCCAATACGCATACGCCCGTTCTGTTCTTCTCCTCGCGCGGTCAGGTCTATAAGGAGAAAGTCTGGCGTCTGCCTTTGTCTGCGCCGCAGGCGCGTGGCAAGGCTTTGGTCAATATGCTGCCGCTCGAACAGGGCGAGCGCATTACCACCATCATGCCTTTGCCCGAGGATGAAAGCGCCTGGGCCAATCTGGACGTCATGTTCGCGACAACGCGCGGCACGGTTCGTCGCAACAAGCTCTCCGATTTCGTCCAGGTCAATCGCGCCGGCAAAATCGCAATGAAGCTCGATGAGGGCGAAGGCATTGTCGATGTTCAGGTCTGCTCTGAAGCCAATGACGTTTTGCTGACAACGGCCAAGGGCCAGTGCATTCGCTTTGCTGTCGGCGATGTTCGTGTCTTCAAGGGTCGCGATTCCATGGGCGTGCGCGGCATCAATCTGGCAGATGGCGACAGTGTCATCTCTCTCGCCATTCTCCATCATGTCGATGCCTCATCGGATGAGCGCGCCGCTTATTTGCGCATGCGTCGCGCCATGGCGGGCGAGACGGCGGCGGAGGAAAACATGGCCGATCAGGGCGAGGCGGAAGAGGCCAATGCGGCCATTTCGCTGTCTCAGGATCGCTATGTCGAAATGTCGGTCAATGAGGAAGTCATTCTCACACTGACCTCCAACGGCTTTGGCAAGCGCACGTCGTCTTACGAATATCGCGTTACCGGGCGTGGCGGCAAAGGCATTACCGCCATGGCGGTCAATGCGCGCAATGGCGAACTTGTCGCCTCCTTCCCGGTTGGGCATGGCGACGAGATCATGCTGGTGACCGATGGCGGCCAATTGATCCGCGTGCCGGTTGAGGGCATTCGCGTTGCCGGTCGCTCCACGCAGGGTGTGATCGTGTTCAAGACGGCGGCCGATGAGCGGGTTGTCTCGGTCGAGCGCATCGGCGAGGATGATAGCGAGAGCGGCGGCGACGGCGAGAGCGACGAGACCTCCGCCTGAGCGAAAAAGGGCACTGATATGGCGCGGATCGGTTTTTATACCGGGTCTTTCGATCCCTTGACCAATGGCCATCTCGACGTCTTGCGCGCCGGCGCCGCAATTTGCGATCGCATTGTGGTGGGCATTGGTGTGCATCCCGGCAAGGCGCCGCTGTTTTCCGCGTCGGAACGCGAAAATCTGATCCGCGCCTCGACCAAATCGTTGAATGTGGCCCTTGATGTTGTGACCTTCGACGGGCTTGCCGTCGATGCTGCGAAAAAGGCCGGTGCGAGTGTCATTCTGCGCGGTCTGCGCGACGGTACGGATTTCGATTATGAAATGCAGATGGCCGGCATGAATGCGACAATGGCGCCTGCCATTCAGACGATCTTTCTCCCCGCCAGCCCGGCCGTTCGCCATATCACGGCCACGCTTGTGCGCCAGATCGCGGCTCTGCGCGGCGATGTCTCAAGCTTTGTGCCGGCGGATGTTGCAGCCGCGCTCAAGACAAAATTTTCATCCTGACCTTTGGAGATTTGCATGACGATCGATCGCCGTTCCGTTGTGATCGGACTGCCGCTGGCGGCCGTTGCCGGCTCTGCGCTGGCGCAGGGCACAAACAAGGACATTCTCTATCTCGACCTCAAGGATGGTCGCGTGACCATTCGCATGCGTCCCGATCTTGCGCCCAAACATGTGGAGCAGATCCGCAAGCTGGTGAAAGAAGGCTTTTATGACGGCATCGTCTTCCATCGCGTGATCGAAGGCTTTATGGCGCAAACGGGCGATCCGACCGGCACGGGCATGGGCGGCTCGAAACTGCCAAATATTCCGGCGGAATTTTCGCAGGCCCCGTTTCGTCGCGGCACGCTGGGCATGGCGCGTTCGCAATTGCCGAATTCTGCCAATTCGCAATTCTTCATCTGCTATGGCGATGCGAGTTTCCTCAACGGCCAATATACGGTCTGGGGCGAGGTCATCTCCGGCATGGAACATGTCGACAAGATCAAAAAGGGCGACCAGCGCAACAATGGCTCGGTCACCAATCCGGACAAGATCATCAAGATGAGCCTGGCCGATCCGAGCTGAACCACGTCCTTGCGAGAAGCGTAGCGACATCTCTTTCCCTCCCCCTTGCGGAGAGGGCCGACCGCCACCCCTAACCCCTCCCCGCAAGGGGGAGGGGAATATGTG
>CAZHOK010000020.1:17199-28319 GCA_964534115.1 uncultured Beijerinckia sp. | reverse complement strand
CACGCTGGGCTCGAGGTTTACGCCTCGGCTGCCATGGGCTATGCCAGCCCACTGAATTTCCCAAAGGAGTTTTCCATGTCCGAGACCGGCAACAATCTCACGCTTGAAACCACGCAAGGCCCTGTCGTCATCAAGATGCGGCCCGATCTTGCCCCTAACCATGTCGAACATATCAAGCGGCTGGTCAACGAAGGTTTTTATGACGGCATTGTCTTTCACCGCGTGATCGACGGCTTTATGGCCCAGACCGGCTGCCCCAAGGGCATTGGCACGGGCGGTTCGAAATATCCGAACCTCAAGCAGGAGTTCAATCAGGCTCCCCATATCCGCGGCACCTGCTCGATGGCGCGTTCCTCCAATCCCGACAGCGCCAATTCGCAATTCTTCATCTGCTTCGACAATGCGCGCTTCCTCGACCGCCAGTACACGGTCTGGGGTGAAGTGATCTCGGGCATGGAAAATGTCGACAAGATCAAGCGCGGCGAGCCCGTGCAGGATCCCGACAAGATCGTCAAGGCAAGCCTGTCCTGATGTTGGCTGCCGCGCGGGTGGAATGACCCGCGCGGCCCCTGCATCCGCGGCCGTGCTAATCTGCCCGCAAGATTCGCCGCGGAGTTATCGATGAGCCAGAAAGTCCATTTCATCGGCATAGCCGGGATCGGCATGAGCGCCACCGCTCTGCTGATGCGCCAGCAAGGCTGGGATGTGACGGGTTCCGACGAGGGTTTTTATCCACCCGCATCCGTGCTGCTGCCCAAGGCCGGCATTGTCGTGCGCACGCCCCATGATGCGGGGAATATTCCCACAGACGCCGATCTCATCGTCATCGGCAAACATGCCAAGCTGACGATGGAAAATGCGGAGGTCGCTGCAGCCTTTGCCAGCGGCAAGCCGATCACCTCCTATCCCGATGTGCTGGCCGATCTTGCGCGCGCACGCCAATCGCTTGTCGTTGTCGGCTCCTATGGCAAGTCGACAAGCGCGAGCCTGCTCGCATGGGCTTTGCATGTTGCCGGACGCGATCCTGGTTATTTCGTGGGCGCTGTGCCGAAGAATCTGGGGCAGAATTCCAATCTCGGGAGTGCCGCTGAATTTGTGATCGAGGGCGATGAATATCCCTCCAGCAATACCGATCCGCGTGCCAAATTCCTGCATTACGATGCGCGCACCGTCCTGATGACGGCGGCCGTTCATGACCATGTGAATATTTTTCCAACGCAGGCAGATTACGAAAAGCCCTTTGCAGAGCTTGTTTCTCGTATTCCACACGAGGGCCTGCTGGTGGTCTGCAAGGATGAGCCCCATGCGATAAAGATCGCGGCAGGGGCTTCTTGCAAAGTGGCGACTTATGCGCTGTCGGATGCGAGCGCGGATTATCATCTCGATGAGATCGTCTATGGGGAAGTGAGCCGTTTCACGCTTGTGGCGCGCGGGCACCGTCACGCTGGCTTTGAAACCACTCTTCTGGGCGCGCATAATCTTCAGAATATGGCGGGTGCTGCCGCCATGCTGCTGGAACTCGAACTTGTGTCAGCTGACGATCTGCGTAAGGCCTTCGCCTCTTTCCTGGGCGTCGTGCGACGGATGGACAAGCTCACCGAGCGCTCGTCCATCCCTGTCTATGAGGGCTTCGGCTCGTCGCGCGACAAGGCGCGCGCGGCCATTGACGCGATTGCGCTGCATTTTCCCGGACGCCGTCTGCAGATTGTTTTTGAGCCGCACACATTCTCCTGGCGCAACCGTTCGACCATTCACTGGTATGACGATGTGTTTAAAGGCGCGGCGCAGATCTTTATCTCCGCGCCGCCCGATCATGGTGCGGGCACGCATGAGCAGGTGAGCTATGATGAGATTTCCGAGCGCGTTGCTGCGACCGGTTGCCATGTCACCCGGCTCGGCCATGACCGGGATGTGAACGTGAAGACCATTGTCTCGCAACTCCAGCCGGGCGATGTGGTGCTTGTCCTCACCTCGGGCGATCTCGGCGGACTCATTGTCGAACTCGTTGCCGATATGGAGAGGCGGTTTGTTTGACGCTCGTCATTGCGAGGAGCGAAGCGACGAAGCAATCCAGAGCCGCACGCTCGCTCTGGATGGATTCGCTTCGCTCGCAATGACGGCCAGGTGGGAGTGAAATGAAAGTCGATCTCTTCGATTTCGAACTGCCGGAAGACCGTATCGCGCTGCGCCCGGCAGAGCCGCGCGATTCTGCGCGTCTGCTTTATATTCCTGCCCATGATGCGCCTATGCAGGATCGTATCGTGCGCGAGCTTCCCGATATTCTGAAGCCCGGCGATGTGGTTGTGGTCAATGATACGCGTGTCATCCCGGCGCGGCTCGATGGCGTCCGCCCTCGGGGCGACGCGGTCGCGCGGATTGAATGCATGCTGCACAAGCGGGAAAGCGAAAGCAGCTGGCGTGCCTTTGTGCGCCCCGCCAAGAAGCTGAAGACAGGCGAGCGCATTTCCTTTGGCGAGGCGAATGAGAGTGCGGTCTGTCTGGCCGGCCAACTCCATGCCGATGTCGCGGAAAAGGGCGAGGGCGGCGAGGTGCTGCTCGATTTCTCACTGTCGGGTCCGGCGCTCGATGAAGCGATCATGAAAATCGGGCATATGCCTCTGCCGCCCTATATCGCCGGCAAGCGGCACGAGGATTCAAAAGATCAAGCCGATTACCAGACACTTTTTGCGAATGAGCCGGGTGCGGTGGCAGCTCCGACCGCTGGTCTTCATTACACGCCCGAACTCGTCGCGCGGCTTGAGGCGCGCGGTATTTCCATCCAGCGCGTGACGCTTCATGTTGGCGCGGGGACATTTCTCCCCGTCAAAGCAGATGACACGCAGGACCACCGGATGCACGCCGAATATGGCGTCGTCACGCCCGAAGTTGCAGCCGCTCTGAACGAGGCCCGTGCGAAAGGTGGGCGGATTGTGGGAACGGGCACAACATCGCTGCGCATTCTCGAAACGGCGTCGGGCGAGGATGGCATTGTGCGTCCCTTTGCGGGCGATACATCGATCTTCATCACGCCGGGTTATCGCTTCAAGGCTATCGACGTTCTGCTCACCAATTTCCACTTGCCGCGCTCAACACTTTTCATGTTGGTCAGCGCCTTTTCCGGGCTCGAGCGCATGAAAGCAGCCTATGCGCATGCAATAGAGGCCAATTATCGCTTCTATTCCTATGGCGATGCCTGCCTGCTGGAGCGTGTGGCGCGATGATGGCGCGCGTGATCGCCCGTTGGGTCGATGACACGCTGGAGAGCCCGCTCGCTGTCGATGTCCTCATTGCCGATGGGCGGATCGCAGGCCCGAGCCTGGCCTTCGGCTGTATCGACTGGGAGGGGGCGCAGCGCCCCTTCACGCTGGATGAGGGTGGCACGATCAGCTTCGGTTCCGGCGGTGGCGAGCCCTGGCGGACCGACCTTCGCGAAGTCGAGATGAAAGTCGGAAGCATTTTTCTGATCGATTGGGGGCAGGGTGATCTGGGCCGGTACAAAATCGTGAAGATTGCCGTGCCCGGGGCGAAGGGCTGAAGGTCAGTGCGCCGTTGAAGGCTGGCGGATTCGCCGCTATATTTCAGGAGTGGGGAGCGGGTTGCCGCCCGCCCCCCTTTTGTTCTCAGATGAGGACGTAGACCCGGAGGCGCAGAACGAGGCCCCTCCGGGTTTTCTTCATCGTGAGAACGACACAAATGGGCAAGATACCCATCAGCATCCTCCTTGATTGCGGGGTGGCCTCCGGCCTCTGCCGGGGTGGCCAGATCCCCGGTCGGCGCGGCCTCTTCGCGCCTGCTGCTTTCCCCGCAACCCGCCAAGGCTAGTCGAAGCTCAAACTTGGCGCGATAAACCAACGGTTGTACTTCAGCCGGGTATCAGAGATTGAGACGACATTGACCGACACATCCGCTTTTACATTCGCCGTTCACACGACCGACGGGGCGGCCCGCACGGGCGCGATTTCCATGCCGCGCGGCACGATCCGCACGCCGGCTTTCATGCCTGTCGGCACGGCCGCGACTGTGAAGGCCATGTATACGAGTCAGGTGCGCGAACTTGGCGCCGATATTGTGCTCGGTAATACTTATCACCTCATGCTGCGCCCGGGTGCGGAGCGCGTGGCGGAGCTGGGCGGTCTGCATAAATTCATGAACTGGCCCTATCCGATCCTCACAGATTCCGGCGGCTTTCAAGTCATGTCGCTGTCGAAATTGCGCAAGCTTGATGAGAATGGCGTCACCTTCCAGTCGCATATTGACGGCGCCAAACATGTTTTGACGCCCGAGCGCTCAATGGAGATTCAGGCGCTGCTGGGCTCCGACATTCAGATGCAATTCGATGAATGCGTGAAACTGCCCTGTTCGGATGCCGAGGCCGAACGCGCCATGCGTCTGTCGCTGCGTTGGGCCGAGCGTTCGCGCAAGGCGTTTCGCGGCCAGCCGGGTCAGACGACATTCGGCATTGTGCAGGGCGGGGCGGTTCCGGCTTTACGCATCGAAAGCGCCAAGGCGCTTGCCGATATGGATTTCGGCGGCCTGGCGATTGGCGGTCTGGCGGTGGGCGAACCGCAGGATGTGATGCTGGCCATGATCGACGTGGTCGAGCCCTATCTGCCGCAGAACAAGCCGCGCTATCTGATGGGTGTGGGCACGCCGGACGATCTCATCGAATCCGTTTCGCGCGGCGTCGATATGTTCGATTGCGTCATGCCGACGCGCGCCGGGCGGCATGGTCTTGCCTATACGCGCTATGGCCGCGTCAATCTTCGCAATGCCAAACATATTGACGATCCGCGTCCGCTCGATCCGGAATCGTCCTGCCCGGCGGCCCGCGATTATTCGCGCGCCTATCTCAACCACCTTGTTCGTTCGGGTGAGATTTTGGGCATGATGCTGCTCACCTGGAACAATCTGGCCTATTATCAGGAGCTGATGGCCGGCATGCGTGCCGCCATTGCCGAGGGCCGGTTTCAGGATTTCAAGGCGCAGACAAAAGAGCGCTGGGCGCAAGGCGAGACGAGGGCGGCCTGAAGGGGCTCAGCCAGACAGAGCTGGCGCGGCAGGTCGAAAAAACCCAAAATGGGCACCAGCAGTGCAAAATAAAAGCAAGGATCAAACCCCCTCCGAGGCAGAATCCTTGCTTTTACACACTCCTTGCCTCGCCCTTTCCCGGCCTTTTTATCGCCACCTTGCGGCGGCAAACGGACCCTGGCAGTTCATGCCTGCCTTATGATCCTCACCGAAAAAGGTTCCTCCCGCGACTTGGACTGCAGCACGCATCCGGGTGACCCCGAAGGCGGCCTCCTTTCGGAGTAGCGGGCAGAGACTAGCCATGAATGGGGCGCTTGTCACTAGTTCTTGAGCGCTTGGGCGAACAATCGGAGGCAGGTAAGTTCATGCCTCAACAATAGGTTGCGGAAATGGTAGGTTTACCGGCCCGCGCGAGCATCTTGGCGGCCTGCCGCCGTCTTGTCTTTTGGAGGGGTTTGCGTTTGTTACCCCTCAGGCTGGCCGTACCCCGGCCGCATTGTGATTCTTGAACTCGAGCTTGGAAGCGAAAATGCGTCTGTCCCGATTTTTCCTGCCGATCCTGCGCGAAACGCCGAAAGAGGCAGAGATCGTCTCGCACCGCTTGATGTTGCGCGCCGGCATGATCCGGCAGGAATCGGCCGGCATCTATGCGTGGCTGCCGCTCGGGCTGAAGGTGCTCAACAAGATCAATGCGATCATCCGCGAGGAGCAGAACCGGGCAGGGGCGATCGAATTGCTGATGCCGGTCATTCAATCTGCCGATCTGTGGCGTGAATCTGGCCGTTACGATGATTACGGCAAGGAAATGCTGCGCATCAAAGACCGGCACGAACGCGACATGCTGTTTGGGCCGACGAATGAGGAAATGATCACGGAGATTTTCCGCGCCTATGTGCGCTCCTACAAGGATCTCCCGCTCAATCTCTATCACATCCAGTGGAAGTTCCGCGATGAAGTGCGCCCGCGCTTTGGCGTGATGCGCTCGCGCGAGTTTTTGATGAAGGACGCCTATTCCTTCGATCTCGATGCCGATGGCGCGCGCCATTCCTACAATAAAATGTTCACGGCCTATCTCCGCACTTTTGCGCGCATGGGCCTGAAAGCCATTCCGATGCGCGCAGATACTGGTCCTATCGGCGGCAATCTCTCGCATGAATTCATCATTCTTGCCTCAACCGGCGAAAGCGAAGTCTTCTGCCACAAGGATTTTCTCGATCTCGAGACGCCGGCTGAAAATATCGATTTCGACAGCCGCGAGGCCATGCAGGGCGTTTTTGAGGCCTGGACATCGAAATATGCGGCGACATCGGAAATGCACGATGCTGGCGCCTATGAATCCATGCCCGAGACTGAGCGCGTCAGCGCGCGCGGCATCGAGGTCGGTCATATTTTCTATTTCGGGACAAAATATTCCGAGCCGATGAAGGCCGTGGTCAATGGTCCGGACGGCAAGGATGTCCATGTGCAAATGGGCTCCTATGGCATCGGCCCCTCGCGTCTCGTGGCGGCTTTGATCGAAGCCAATCATGATGAGGCCGGTATTATCTGGCCGGAAAGCGTGGCGCCTTTCGATCTGGCCATTGCCAATCTCAAGGCTGGCGATGCAGCAACCGATGCAGCCTGCGAAAACCTCTATGGCAAGATGACGGCTGCCGGTTTGGATGTGCTCTATGATGATCGTGATGATCGTCCGGGCGCCAAATTTGCAACGCTCGATCTGATCGGCGTGCCCGTGCAGATTATTGTCGGACCCAAGGGGTTGGCCGATGGCAAGGTCGAGGTGAAGCATCGTCGCTCGGGTGAGCGCGAATTGCTGTCGCTCGAAGAGGTTGTCAATCGTTTTGCTGCAAAGAAGGGATAAGGCGTGGCAGTCAGGGCGACCCCTCACGTCACAAAGCGCCGTTCCCGCTTCTCCCATGGGGAGAAGCTGTCCGCGGCGCGGACTGATGAGGGGATTCGCGCATCTATGACAAAGACTGCATCCCCTCACCCGGCCGCATTCGCGGCCACCCTCTCCCCGTGGGAGAGGGGCGGAGTTGCAAAATGAGCGGCGCCACAGACCAATCTGCCCAAAGATCCGACGCGCATGAGCCCGTTTCCTCGCGGCCGTTTTCGCGCTTTGAATGGATGATTGCGCTGCGCTATTTGCGGGCGCGCCGCGCGCAGGGCTTTGTCTCCGTGATCGCCGGGTTTTCCTTTGCAGGTATCATGCTGGGTGTGGCGACGCTGATTGTCGTCATGTCGGTGATGAACGGCTTTCACATTGAGCTGATGAACAAGATCATCGGCATCAATGGGCATGTCTTTCTGCAAGGCGTCGAGCGGCCGCTGACCGATTACAAGGACGTGGTCGAGCGCGTTAAAAAAGTGAAGGGCGTCACGGTTGCCCTGCCCATGGTGGAAAGTGCGGCCGGCGTGTCCTCGCCCTATCAACAGACCGGCGCGCTGGTGCGCGGCATTCTGGAAGAGGACATCAAAAAACTGCCCGGCATTGCCGGCAATGTCCGGCTTGGCACGCTTGAGGGTTTCGATAGCGTTGGCGGCGTGGCGATCGGGCAGAAAATGGCCGAGCAATTGTCGGTGCGCGTCGGCGACAATATTACCATTCTGACAGCGCGCGGTGCATCGACGCCCTTTGGCGTCGCGCCGCGCATGAAAGCCTATCCGGTTGTCGCCATTTTCCAGATTGGCGTGACCGAATTCGACGGGCTGTTCGTCTATATGCCCATGGAAGAGGCGCAGGCCTTCTTCAACAAGGAGGGCGAAGCCAGTGTGATTGAGGCTTTTGTTGAGCATCCCGAACGCATGGATGAATATCGCGCAGCGCTGGATCTCGCCGTCCAGCGGCCGATGATCATGACCGATTGGCGTCAGCGCAACAAAAGCTTCTTCGATGCGCTGAAAATCGAGCGCACGGTCATGTTTTTCATTCTGACATTGATTGTTCTGGTTGCGGCCTTCAACATCATTTCCGGCCTCACCATGCTGGTGAAAGACAAGAGCCGCGACATTGCGATTTTGCGCACCATGGGCGCGACGCGCGGAGCGGTGCAGCGCGTCTTTCTCATCACCGGCGCGGCCATCGGCATTTCAGGCACGATCGCCGGTTTTCTGCTGGGCCTGCTCGTGGCGCATAATCTCGAACCGATCCGGCTCTTTCTCAACCGGATGCTCGGCATGAATATTTTCGATCCGACATTCTATCTGCTCAGCCGCTTGCCCTCTGTCGTGCAAATGTCGGATGTGCTGACCATTGTCGGACTGGCGCTGACGCTCTCCGTTCTTGCCACCATTTTCCCATCGCGGCGGGCGGCCCGTCTCGATCCGGTCGAGGCCTTGCGATATGAGTGAGGCGCGCGTGAACGATCCGGCCATTTTCCTGCACAATATTGAGCGGCACTATCGGCAGGCCGATAATGAGCTGCAGATTTTGCGCGGTGCGGAACTGGCAATCTGGCCCGGCCAATCGGTGGCGCTGATCGCGCCCTCGGGCGCCGGCAAATCGACGCTTCTGCATATTGCGGGCCTGCTGGAAAAGCCCGATGGCGGCGAAGTTTTTATCGGCAATGAGCCGACCAGCCATCTCGACGATAACAGGCGTACTGCCTTGCGCCGCACGGAAGTGGGCTTCGTCTATCAATTCCACCATCTGCTGCCGGAATTCAATGCAGCTGAAAATGTCATGCTGCCGCAAATGATCCGGGGCCTGTCGAAAAAAGTTGCGCGCCAGCGTTCGCTTGAATTGCTCACCTATCTTGGCCTTGGCCAGCGCTCAACGCATCGCCCTGGTGAATTGTCGGGCGGCGAGCAGCAACGTGTCGCCATTGCGCGCGCGGTCGCCAATGGTCCGCGCGTTTTGCTGGCCGATGAACCCACCGGCAATCTCGATCCGCGCACGGCGGATCATGTTTTCGGCGCTCTGACCGATCTGGTTCGTTTTTCGGGGCTTGCCGCTCTGGTGGCGACGCATAATCTCGATCTGGCGCGGCGCATGGACCGGCGCGTGACTTTGCGCGACGGCAAGATCGTCGAATTGCAGTGAGGCTCCTGTGGGCAGGCAGATGATGCAAGGCGGCGCGCTGGTTTTGTTTTCAGGCGGGCAGGATTCCACCACCTGCCTCGGCTGGGCGCTGGAGCGTTATGAGCGTGTCGAGACCATCGGGTTCGATTACGGGCAGCGCCATCGCATCGAAATGGACTGCCGGCACAATTTGCTCGAGCGGATCCGCGCCGACTTCCCCGATTGGGCCAAACGATTGGGGGATGATGTCGTCGTGCCGGTCGAAGCCATCGGCGCGCTGTCTGCGACCGCGCTCACGCGTGAAGTAGAAATGGAAATGGGCGCGGATGGCTTGCCCAATACATTCGTGCCGGGCCGCAATCTGATCTTTCTGTCTTTCGCCGCCGCCTATGCCTATCGGCGCGGGCTGAAACATATTGTCACCGGTGTCTGCGAGACGGATTATTCCGGCTATCCCGATTGCCGCGACGATACGATCAAGGCGATGCAGGTGGCGCTCAACCTTGGCCTTGCGCGTCGTTTCGTTCTCGAGACACCGCTCATGTGGATCGACAAGGCGCAGACTTTTGCGCTCGCCCGCGAGCTGGGCGGCCAGGCCTTTCTCGATCTCGTTCTGGCTGAAAGCCACAGCTGCTATGCGGGCGACCGAAGCAAGTTGCATGATTGGGGCAGGGGCTGCGGAACCTGTCCGGCCTGCCAATTGCGGGCCGATGGCTGGCGCAGGTTTGTGGCCGAAGGTCTCTAGAAATCAGGTGTTCCGGGGCGGATGTTTGCTCCGCTTGACAAAAGAACAAAACAGGAACATAGTGCCTCTCTAGCTGATGGAGGAAGTCATGTTTCGCGTTGTTCTCTCCGATATCGCCGAAGTCGCCTCATTGGGCGCATTTCTGACCGCAATCGTGATTTTTGCCAATGCCATTGGCGGATCCTTCCCGGCCTGAGGGCCGGGGCGTAGCGGCCCGGGTGTGGGCGGTTTGATGGCGCTGCGCGGCAGCCGAACCTGTTGACTGAGGCCCGGCCGCGCTTTCGTTGTCCCGCGCTTTTGTCGATAGTGGCGGCCGCTCCGGGGGTGCTGAAGTGAATCAGGTGATCAAAGACGTCGGCTTCGTCCACCTTCACGTCCATTCGTCCTTCTCGCTGCGCGAGGGCGCGCTGACCATTGCCAAACTGGCCAAGCTCGCGGCCGCCGACAATCAGCCGGCTCTGGCGATCACAGACACGAACAATCTTTTCGGGGCGCTCGAATTTTCCGAGAAAATTTCGAAAGAGGGCATTCAGCCGATCATCGGAATTCATCTGATGGTGGATTTCGGCGATGCGGCGGCTCTGGGTGCGCGCCATGAAATCTCCGGCCTTGGCCGTGCACCTCTCGTCCTTTTGGCACAATCGGAAGAAGGCTATGCCAATCTGATGAAACTCGGATCGCGGGCCTGGCTTGATCCCGAGCCTGGCGATCATCCCCATGTTTCCATGTCGCTCATCGAGCGCCATTGCCAGGGCCTCATCGCGCTGACGGCCGGGCAATCCGGTCCGATGGATGCAGCCTTGCGGGCGGGCCGGCCTGAGGCAGCACAGTCGCGCATCGAGCGGCTAAAACCCTTTTTCGACCGTCGTCTCTATGTCGAATTGCAGCGGCATGGCGATGCCGATCAGGCCAAGATTGAAACGGGTCTCATCGAACTCGCCTATCGCAACAGCCTGCCTTTGGTGGCAGCCAACGAGCCCTATTTTCCGGCGCGTTCCGATTATGAGGCGCATGATGCGCTGCTCTGCATTTCAGATGGAACATTGGTCTCGGATCCGAACCGGCGGCATTTGACGCCCGAACACAGGTTCAAGACGCGCGCCGAAATGGTGGCGCTTTTTGCCGATCTGCCGGAAGCAACCGATCATTCGGTCGAGATTGCTTTACGCTGCGCCTATCGCCCGCTGACGCGCGGCCCCATTCTGCCGCGCTTCACAAAAGGAGCAGATGGCGAAGATGCCGAAGCGGTGGAATTGCGCCATCAGGCTGAAGAAGGTCTGCGCGCCCGTGGCGATTACACGGTCGATATCACCCGCACCGATGGCG
>CAZHOK010000020.1:0-17189 GCA_964534115.1 uncultured Beijerinckia sp. | reverse complement strand
CTGCGCGCCCGTCTTGCAGCCCATGGCCCGGCGCCCGGCTTTGCACAAAGCGATTATGAAGAACGTCTCGCCTTCGAGCTTGGCATTATCTCGCGGATGAAATTTCCGGGCTATTTCTTGATCGTCGCCGATTTCATCAAATGGGCGAAGTCCAATGAGATTCCGGTGGGGCCTGGGCGCGGCTCGGGTGCGGGCTCGCTGGTGGCCTATGCGCTGACGATTACCGATCTCGATCCGATGCGTTTCGGACTTCTGTTCGAGCGGTTTCTCAATCCCGAACGCGTGTCCATGCCCGATTTCGATATCGATTTCTGTCAGACGCGGCGCGAAGAAGTCATTCGCTATGTGCGCCAGCGTTATGGCGCCGATCGTGTTGCGCAGATCATCACCTTCGGTTCGTTTCTGGCACGCGGCGTGATGCGCAATGTCGGGCGCGTGCTCGAAATGCCGCTGGGACAGGTCGACAAGTTGGCCAAACTGGTGCCGCAGAATCCGGCTGCGCCGGTTTCGTTGAAACAGGCCATCGATACGGAGCCGCGCCTGAAAGAAGCGGCGGCGGCCGATCCGACCGTCAAGAAAATGCTCAAAATAGCCGAGACGCTGGAGGGGCTTTATTCCAATGCCTCGACCCATGCGGCTGGCATTGTGATTGGCGACCGGCCGCTCGATGAACTTGTGCCGCTCTATCGCGATCCGAAATCGGACATGCCGGCGACCCAATTCAACATGAAATGGGTTGAGCCTGCCGGCCTCGTCAAATTCGATTTTCTCGGTCTGAAAACACTGACGACGCTGTCGACGACGGTCGAGCTTTTGCGCAAGCGCGGCATTGAAGTCGATATCGGCAAAATCCCGCTCGACGATAAAAAGACCTATGACATGCTCGGTCGCGGCGAGACGATTGGCGTGTTCCAGGTGGAATCGGCGGGCATGCGCAAGGCTTTGGCGGAAATGCGCGCCGACCGGCTGGAAGATATTATCGCGCTTGTGGCGTTGTATCGTCCAGGCCCCATGGCCAATATTCCGACCTATTGCGCGGTGAAACACGGCGAGATCGAAGCTGATTATATTCACCCGCTCATGGAGCCGGTTCTGAAAGAAACCTGCGGCGTCATCATCTACCAGGAACAGGTGATGCAGATTGCGCAGATTCTGTCCGGCTATTCGCTGGGCGAGGCCGATCTTTTGCGCCGTGCCATGGGCAAGAAAATCAAATCGGAAATGGATGCGCAGCGCGAGCGTTTTGTCAGCGGTGCGGTCGAGCGCAATATTTCCGATACAAAGGCCAATGAGATTTTCGATCTGCTGGCGAAATTCGCCGATTATGGTTTCAACAAATCCCATGCCGCCTGTTATGCTCTGATCGCCTATCAGACGGGTTGGTTCAAAGCCAATTACCCGGTTGAATTTCTCGCCGCGTCGATGACGCTCGACAAATCGAACACCGACAAATTGTCGGAATTCCGCAATGAGGCGCGCCGGCTTGGCATCAAGGTCGATCCGCCTTCGGTCAATCATTCGGGCGTCGATTTCGATGTGCATCAGGGTGCAGATGGCGTTTTGTCCATCCGTTATGCTTTTTCGGCGGTGAAGGGTGTCGGCGAGGGGCAGGCGGCATCGATTGTGGCTGCGCGCGGCAACAAGCCGTTCCGCGATCTGGGCGATTTTGCTGCACGCATCAATCCGCGCGAAGTCAATAAGCGTGTGCTCGAAAGTCTTGTGGCTGCGGGAGCCTTCGATGAACTCGAGCCCGATCGCGCGCGGGCTTTTGCGGCGATGGAAAGCGTTTTGGCGATTGCCAATCGCGTGCAGGCAGAAAAATCGGGCGGGCAGGATTCATTATTCGGCGGGGCCAATCTGGAAGCAGAAAAAGTCGTCGCCCCAAAAGTTCCCGCATGGCCGGCGGCGGAACGTTTGCGGCGCGAATTTGAAGCGGTCGGCTTTTTCCTGTCGGGCCATCCGCTCGATGATTATGCATCTGTGATGCAGAAAATGCGGGTGGAGCGCTGGACCGATTTTGCCCGCGCCGTGAAACAGGGCGCCAGCGCCGCGCGTTTGGCCGCAACCGTGCTCGATCGCGCCGAGCGTCGCACCAAATCCGGCAGCAAGATGGGCATTGTCACTCTGTCGGATCCGACGGGGCAATATGAAGCCATTCTGTTCCAGGAAGGCCTCAACCAATATCGCGACCTGCTGGAAAAGGGCGCCGTCGTGCTGGTGAGCCTGCAGGCCAATGTCGAGGGCGAGGATGTGCGCGCGCGCATTACGGCGGTGGAGCGGCTCGAGGAGGCGGCCCAGCGTGTCCAGAAGGGCCTGCGTGTCTTCATGCGCGATGAATCGCCCCTGTCCTCGCTGCAGGCCCGCCTGACCCAGCGCGGGGAGGGCGAGGTCTCGCTGGTCCTGCTGCTCGATCGCGAACGCGGCGAGGTCGAGGTGAAATTGCCCGGCCGCTTCCAGGTCACGTCCCAGGTGGCCGGGGCCATCGAGGCCATTCCGGGCGTCGTTTCGGTCGAACATGTCTGAGGCCCGATCCTCAAGGGGCGGGCGAGGGGTTTTGGGGCGCAGCGAGCGGCGGCTTTTTCGGCCAAAGCCTTGCGTCTTGGGGAAAGCTCCCCTATAAGCGCGCCCATCCCACAGGCGGAGCAGAGGCGTTCCTGATCCAAGGATCGCTCCGGTGGCCGGATTTTTCCGGCCAAATCCTTCGCCGAGGCATAACCGGAGAAAGACAGATATGGCATTGCCCGATTTCACCATGCGTGGCCTTCTCGAGGCCGGCGCCCATTTCGGCCACCAGGCACATCGCTGGAACCCGAAAATGGCCCCCTATATTTTCGGCACTCGCAATAACATCCACATCATCGATCTGGCGCAGACCGTTCCGCTGCTGCATCAGGCTTTGAAGGCTGTCTCCGATACGGTCGCCAAGGGCGGTCGCGTTCTCTTCGTCGGCACGAAGCGCCAGGCAGCAGACCAGATTGCCGATGCTGCCAAGCGTTCGGCCCAGTATTACATCAATTCGCGTTGGCTCGGCGGCATGCTGACCAATTGGAAGACGATTTCGGGTTCGATCCAGCGCCTGCGCAAGCTTGACGAGCAGCTCTCGTCGGGCGCGTCCGGCCTGACCAAGAAAGAGCGCCTGCTGATGTCGCGCGAGCGCGACAAGCTGGAAAAGGCGCTCGGCGGTATCAAGGATATGGGCGGCACGCCCGACCTGATCTTCGTGATCGACACGAACAAGGAACAGCTCGCGATCAAGGAGGCCAATCGCCTCAATATTCCGGTCGCCGCCATTGTCGATTCCAATTGCGATCCCGATGGCATTCAATATCCGGTCCCCGGCAATGACGACGCCGGCCGCGCCATTGCGCTCTATTGCGATCTGATCGCGCGCGCCGCCATTGACGGCATTTCGCGCGGCCAGGGTTCGGCGGGCGTCGATTTCGGCGCCTCTGTCGCCCCGGTCGAGCCGGTTCTCGCCGCTGCCCCGGCAGCTGCTGCGGCCGATTACGATGGCGCGCCGTTCGAATTGCTCTCCGCTCCGCGTGGCGCTCCCGACGATCTGGCCAAGCTGCAGGGCGTTGGTCCGCAGATCGTCAAGAAGCTGAACGATGCCGGCGTCTTCCATTACTGGCAGCTGGCTGCGATGAGCGCCGACGATGTTGCCAAGATCGATGGCGAGCTGAAGCTCAATGGCCGCATCGCCCGCGACGGCTGGGTCGACCAGGCGCGCGCGCTGATCTCCGCCTGATCGCAGCCGGTTTCAGAAACATGGCGGCGGCGGGCAGACGCCCGCCGTTGTCGTTTCTTCCGCACGTCACATTTTTCCGCTGAAATTTTCGGGATCGCCGGGCACAGGCCCTGAGCCGATCCACAACAAAGGGTGAGACAATGTCCAATGTCACCGCCGCCATGGTGAAGGATCTTCGCGAGAAGACCGGCGCCGGCATGATGGATTGCAAGAATGCGCTGAACGAGACCAATGGCGATATTGAGGCCGCCATCGATTGGCTGCGCAAGAAAGGCCTGTCGAAGGCCGCCAAAAAGTCCGACCGCGTCGCCGCCGAAGGTCTTGTCGCCGTTGCCGTCAAGGGAACGCGCGGCGTTGTTGCCGAAGTCAATTCGGAAACGGATTTCGTCGCCCGCAACAGCGACTTCCAGGCATTGGCCAAAAACATCACCGGCGTCATCGTCGGCACCGGCAATGCCGATGTCGAAGCGGTGAAGGCTGCGGCCTACCCGGCCGGCGGCACTGTGGCTGAGGCCATTGCCAATAATATTGCGACGATCGGCGAAAACATGACATTGCGTCGCGCCGCCGTTCTCGATGTGAATGCAGGCGCCATTGGCGCTTACATCCACAATGCGATCAGTGATGGACTGGGCAAGATCGGCGTCATCGTGGCGCTGGAATCGACCGGCAGCGCCGATGTTCTGGCCGATCTCGGCCGCAAGATCGCGATGCATGTCGCCGCCGCTTCGCCGCTGGCGCTCGAGCCCTCGCAGCTCGACAAGGCAGTGCTTGAGCGCGAAGCTAATGTGCTGCGTGAAAAGAATGCGGGTAAGCCCGCGAATGTTCTCGAGAAAATCGTCGAGTCCGGCCTGAAGACCTATTACAAGGAAGTCTGCCTGCTCGATCAGCCCTTCATTCACGATCCCTCCAAGACCGTGTCGCAGATCGTCGCCGAAGCGGGCAAGACCGCCGGTGCGCCGGTCGCGCTCAAGGGCTTTGTCCGCTATGCTCTGGGCGAGGGCATTGAGAAGGCGGAATCGGATTTTGCGGCGGAAGTCGCATCGATGAGCAAAAGCTGAGCCTCATGGCTCTGCTCAAGAAGGCGGCCCCCGGGGCCGCCTTTTTTGTGAGCGGGTAGCCGGAGCGCGCGACTCGCACTAGACATTGCGGCCTGAGAAGACAATCGTGAGGTCGGGCGATATGGCCCGCCAGGGAGGTGACATGTCCGTTTCCAATTCCAGACCCGAGTGGAAACGAGTCATCGTCAAATTGTCCGGCGAGGCGCTGATGGGCCCGCTCACGCATGGCCTGCATCAGGAGACGGTCAAGCGCATCGCCACCGACCTTGCCGCGACCGCCGCAATGGGCGTCGAGATTGGCGTGGTTGTGGGTGGCGGCAATTTTTTCCGCGGCATCCAGGGTGCAGACAAGGGGATCGAGCGCGCCCGCGCGGATTCCATCGGCATGCTGGCAACTGTCATGAATGCACTGGCCATGGAGCAGGCGATCGAGGCGGCGGGCCATTCGGCCCGTGCTCTCTCGGCGGTTCCCATGCCGGCTGTCTGCCAGCCTTTTTCGCGTCAGGCGGCGCTCAACCATCTGGACAAAAGGCGTGTCGTGGTTTTGGCCGGCGGCACGGGCAATCCCTTTTTTACGACAGATACTGGCGCAGTCCTGCGGGCGGCTGAATTATCGGCCGATGCGGTGATGAAGGCGACGCAGGTCGACGGTGTCTATACGGCCGATCCGAAGAAAGATCCGTCCGCCACCCGCTATGAGCGACTGACCCACGATCAGGCCATCTCCCAAAACCTCGCGGTGATGGATACGGCTGCCTTCGCGCTTGCCCGGGAGAACCGGATTCCGATAATCGTTTTCTCGATTGCCGGTCCAGGCGCCATTACGGGCGCGCTGACGGGTGAAAATCCCGCGACTTTAGTCGTGCCCTAGGCGTCTTTTCGCCGGACGACAAATGGCGCAGGACGTGAGACAATTCGACAGGAAATGACCATGAGTGTTGCACAATTCGATCTTGCCGACATCAAGCGGCGCATGCAGGGCTCCATTGCCTCGCTCAAGCATGAGCTGAACGGCCTGCGCACGGGCCGCGCATCGGCGACGCTTGTCGAGCCGGTGATGGTCAATGCCTATGGATCGATGATGCCCCTGAGCCAGGTGGCGACGGTCTCGGTGCCGGAACCCCGCATGATTGCCGTGCAGGTTTGGGACAAGGGCATGGTTGGTGCTGTCGACAAGGCGATCCGCGATTCCAATCTTGGTCTGTCGCCCACAATCGAGGGGCAGATTTTGCGCATCCGCATTCCGGAGCTCAATGAACAGCGCCGCAAGGAATTGGTGAAGATCGCCCATAAATATGCCGAAGAGGCCCGCGTGGCCGTGCGCCATGTGCGTCGCGACGGGATCGATGTTTTGAAAAAGCTCCTGAAGGACAAGCTCATCGGCGAAGATGACGAAAAGCGTCAGGCCAATGACGTCCAGAAGGCGACCGACGCCCATATTGCTGAAATCGAGCAGGTGCTGGCCGCCAAGGAAAAGGAAATCATGCAGATTTAGGCGTGTCTCGGCGCATCGGAGTTAGCCTCGCCCATGAATCCCGTCACGGATCCGCGCAAAATGCCAGAGAGTCAGAGGATGCCGCGTCATGTCGGCATCATCATGGACGGCAATGGTCGCTGGGCGGCCTCGCGCTCCCTGCCGCGGGTTGAGGGCCACAGACGCGGCGTCGAGGCGGTCCGGCGTGCCGTGCGCGCGGCAGGCGATCTCGGGATCGAATTTCTGACGCTCTATTCTTTCTCCGTCGAAAACTGGTCGCGACCGCCCCATGAAGTCTCCGACCTGATCGGGCTGCTGAAACGCTTCATCCGGATCGATCTGGCCGACCTGCATCGCAATCAGGTGCGGGTGCGGATTATCGGCATTCGCGAAGGCCTGTCGACCGATCTGGTGAGCCTTCTCGATGAGGCCGAGGAACTCACCCGGCACAATACGGGCCTGACCCTCGTGATTGCTTTCAATTACGGCTCGAGACAGGAAATTGCAGGAGCCGCGCGAGCGCTTGCAAAAAAAGTCCAGGCCGGCCTGCTCGACCCGGATGCGATCGGACCTGACGACATGGCCGCCCATCTCTATACGTCAGGCATTCCCGATCCCGATCTGATCATCCGCACATCGGGTGAACAGCGTTTGTCCAATTTCCTGCTCTGGCAGGCCGCCTATGCGGAATTCGTCTTCATGCCGATCCACTGGCCAGAATTTGACGCCGCCGCTTTTCAGGACGCTTTGCGCGAATATGGGGCGCGCGAACGTCGGTTTGGCGGCCTTGTGTCGCGCAATGCGATGACAGGCTCATGATCGAGCAACCGGCGGATACGCCGAAACAAGCGACAAAAGCACCATCCCTTCTGGGGGATCTGGGTCCGCGCCTCCTGTCGGCCATTGTCATGGTGGTTGCGGCTTTGGCCAGTCTTTTTGCCGGCGGTTTCGTCTTTACTGCCTTCTGGCTTGCAGCTGCCGTTGCGATCCATTGGGAATGGCAGCGCATGACCGGCGGCCCGGCGGAGAAAATCCGCATTTACGGTGGCGGTCTTGTCATTGCCCTGGTGGCGGGTCTGGCGGGTCTGGGCGCCTATGACAGCGCTGTGCTTTTGCTGATGGGCGGCGCTGTCGGTCTGGCTCTCTATCAAAGCGGGGCAACCCGGCTCTGGAATGCGTTCGGCATTCTTTATGCGGGGGCGCTGGTTCTGGCGGTCGTCTTCCTGCGCAATTCAACCTTCCGGGGGATCGAAAGCATCCTCTGGCTGTTCGCCATCGTCTGGGGCACGGATATTATGGCCTATTTCGGTGGGCGCCTGATTGGCGGGCCGAAATTATGTCCGCGCATTTCTCCGGCCAAGACATGGTCCGGCTTTCTGGTCGGCATTGGTTGCGGTGCATTGCTGGGGCTTGGCGTGCTATGGTGGCGCGATGTGCCGCTTCAGCCCGTGCCTTTCCTCCTTCTGGGTCTTTTCGCCGGCGCTTTGGCGCAGGGGGGCGATCTGTTCGAATCCTTCATGAAGAGACGCTATGGCATGAAGGATTCCAGTCGTCTTATCCCCGGACATGGCGGCGTCATGGACAGGCTCGACGGATTTATCGCAGCCGCTGTCCTGGCTGCTTTGATCGGCGCGCAGCGCGGCGGCCCGATTGCGCCGGGCAACGGCCTTTTTATCTGGTAGGCGTTTGGGATGCGGGCTGGAATTCAAGTAAATTCTGAAGAGCGCGCTCATCGAGCGCCGCGCCGGCTCGTCATTCTGGGAGCGACAGGGTCCATCGGGCGCTCAACAGCCGATGTGATCGAGGGGGCAAGTGGCGCTTTTTCGGTCGAGGCCATTGCGGGCGGGCGCGACGGCAAGGCTTTGGCCGTGATGGCGCGTCGGCTTGGGGCGCGCTTTGCCGCCGTATCCGATCCTGCTGCTTATGGCGACCTCAAGGAGGGTCTGGCCGGAACGGGGATTACGGCGGCTGCCGGGCCGGAAGCGGTCACGCAGGCCGCGCTTTTTGCCAGCGATCTGGTGGTTGCGGCGATTTCCGGCGCTGCCGGCGTCGAGCCGACCCATGCGGCTCTGGCCGCCGGTCGCAATGTGGCACTCGCCAACAAGGAATGCCTCGTTTGCGCCGGCGATCTCTTCATGCGCACGGCAGCGGCCGCGGGCACCCAGATCCTGCCCATGGACAGCGAACATAATGCCATTTTCCAGGCTTTGGGGACGAGCCGGGTCGATGAGGTCGAGGAGATGATCCTGACGGCCTCCGGCGGTCCGTTCCGGACATGGAGCGCGCAGGATATTGCGGCGGCAAGGCCCGAACAGGCTCTGGCCCATCCCAATTGGTCAATGGGTCCGAAAGTGACGATCGATTCCGCCAGCCTGATGAACAAGGGGCTGGAGCTGATCGAAGCCCACCACATTTTCGGCATTCCGGCCGCCAAGCTCGGCGTTCTTGTGCATCCGCAATCGATTGTCCACGGGCTTGTCACTTTCGCGGATGGATCGGTCACGGCCGGCATGGCCTGCCCGGACATGAAAGTGCCCATCGCCCATTGCCTGGGCTATCCCGCCCGCGTGACCACGGCGGCGCGGCGTCTTGATCTTGCCGCGATTGCGGCGCTCACTTTCGAGCGGCCGGATCTGGATCGTTTTCCTGCTTTGCGGGTGGCCATGGCGGCTCTGCAGCAGGGCGGTTCCATGCCGACCGTCCTCAATGCCGCCAATGAAGTGGCGGTCGAATTTTTTCTGGCCGGGCGGATCGGCTTTATGGAAATTGCCCGCGCGGTCGAGCAATGTTGCGAGACGGCTTTGCGGCAAAACGACAGCGCCACGCCCGATACAGTGGCGCAAGCGCTTGCCATCGACCATATATCGCGTGAGCGGACGCGCGCAGCTCTGTCTTGAGCTGCCCAGGAGAGGCTAATGAGTTTGTTTGAATCTCTTTATTTTTACGCAAGTTACATTGCGCCCTTCATCTTTGTTCTGAGCATTGTGGTGTTTTTCCACGAGCTCGGACATTTCGCGGTCGGGCGCTGGTGCGGCGTGAAAGTGGATGTCTTTTCGCTCGGTTTTGGGCCCGAACTCTTCGCTTTTGTCGATCGCAAGGGGACGCGCTGGCGCTTTGCCGCTCTGCCGCTGGGCGGCTATGTGAAATTCCACGGCGACATGAATGCCGCCAGCATGGCCGATCCTCAGGCTTTGGCGGCTATGCCGGAAGAAGAGCGAAAAGTTTCCTTCTTCACCCAGAGCGTCGGCAAGCGAGCCGCCATTGTTGCGGCCGGTCCGATTGCCAATTTCATTCTGGCCATTGTGATTTTTGCCGCCGTCTTCTTCATGTTCGGGCGCAATGTCCTGACGCCGCAAGTGAATGAGGTTCGCCCGGGCGAGGCCGGCGCAATGGCCGGCTTCCAGCCGGGCGATCTGATCGTCGCCATCGATGGCGAGACGATCACAAGCTGGGCGGCGATGCAGCGCATCGTCCAGAAATCGGCGGGTGTGCAGCTCGAATTCACGGTGCAGCGCGGGGCAAAGGAAATCCGTCTGGCGGCAACGCCGGCCATACGGGAGTTCAAGACCCGTTTTGGAACCCAGCGCATCGGCATGATCGGCCTGACGGCGCGGGCCGAGCCCACGGACTGGCGCACGGAGACTTATGGCCTTGGGCAATCCTTCGGTCTGGCTGTTTCCGAAACGTGGTTCATCATCGAAAGAACCGGTGCATTTCTGGGCGGGCTGATCGCCGGTCGCGAATCGCCCGACAATCTCTCCGGGCCCATCGGCATTGCCACTATGGCTGGCGAAGTGGCCAAGGTGGGGATTGTCGCCCTTTTGAATTTGGCCGCAGTTCTTTCGATATCCGTGGGGCTTCTCAATCTTCTGCCGGTTCCGCTGCTGGATGGCGGCCACCTGCTTTACTATGCCTATGAGGCGATCCGGGGGCGCCCCATGAGCGAGAGGGCACAGGAATTCGGATTCCGCATCGGTATTGCCATTGTCGGGGCACTTTTCCTGTTTGCCACAGCCAACGATCTGTTCCGCATGGCTCTTGGTTAACGGAAAGGTCACCATGTTTCGTGGCTTAGGGGTCACGACAGGGTTAAAATGCCCTGACCGGAGCATTTCCGGATTTGCTTGACCGCGTAAACGGGGTAGAAGCAAAGTCTGAATTTGTGGCGTCAGCTGAGCTTGGCGCTTTCTGTCCGGGGGTCCCGGGCTTTGTCGGTTTGATCAGGTCGAGGAACGGTCGTTCATGCAGTTCACACGGGTTTTCAAGAACCGTCTCGCCACCGCGACTTTCCTGGTTGCCACCGGGATCACGGTTGCCGGTCCCGCTTTCGCCCAGTCGGTGGTCGTGCAGGGCAATCGCCGCGTCGATGCGGAGACGATCCGCTCCTATTTCCCATCGACCGACCAGGCCGGTGTGAATGAAGGCGTCAAGGGTCTTTATGCGACGGGCCTTTTCTCGAATGTGAAAGTGAGCCGCCAAGGCTCCTCGGTGACCGTTGCCGTTGTCGAGAACAATGTCATCAACCGCGTCGCCTTTGAGGGCAATTCCAAGCTGAAGTCCGATCAGCTTGCGTCGGAAATCCAGACCCGCTCGCGCGGCGCCTATAATCCAGCAACTGTCGAAGCCGACATTCAGCGCATTCGCGAGATCTATCGTCGCGGCGGCCGCGGCGATGCGGGTGTCAAGGCGCGCACAGTCGATCTGCCGAATGGTCGTATCGACGTGGTCTTCACCATTGATGAGGGCGCCAAGACTGGCGTGCGCTCGATTAATTTCGTCGGCAATCAAGCCATGTCGGCCAGCCGCCTGCGCAATCTGATGCAGACGACGGAAATGAATCTTCTGTCGTGGTTGAAGACGACGGATGTGTACGATCCCGATCGCATCGCTGCCGACCAGGAATTGATCCGTCGCTATTACCTCAAGAACGGCTATGCGGATTTCCGCGTGGTCGGTTCGGACGCTGTCTATGACGAGGCCAAGAAGGGCTGGAACGTCACAATCACCGTCGAGGAAGGCCAGCAATATCGCATCGGTTCGGTCAATATCGAATCGCGTCTGGCCGACATTGAAGCCGGGTCTCTTCGCAGCCTGCTGACCGTGAAAGAGGGCGACGTTTATAACGGCGACCAGGTGGAGCGCTCGGTTGAGGCGCTCACCCGCGAAGCCGCCAAGCGCGGTTATGCCTTCACGAGTGCGCGTCCGCGCGGGGATCGCAACCCCGGCAATGCAACCATTTCGCTGGGCTTTGTTCTGGAGGACGGCCCGCGCGTCTATATCGAGCGCGTCAATGTCCGCGGCAATTCGCGCACGCGCGATTATGTCGTGCGTCGCGAATTCGAAATCGGCGAAGGCGATGCCTATAATCGCGTTCTCATCGACCGCGCTGAGCGCCGCCTGAACAATCTCGGCTTCTTCAAGCGCGTGCGCATCACCAATGAACCGGGTTCGACGCCCGATCGTGTGGTCGTCAATGTCGATGTTGAAGATCAGCCCACTGGCTCCTTCTCCATTTCAGGTGGCTATTCGACCGTCGATGGCATTATCAGCGAAGTTTCGCTGACCGAATCCAACTTCCTCGGACGCGGGCAATTCGTTCGCGCTGCCGTGTCTTTGGGTCAGCGCAGCAGCGGTGTCGATCTGTCCTTCACCGAGCCCTATCTCTGGGGACGGATTGCCGGCGGCGTCGACCTGTTTGCCAAGCGCAACATCAATTCGCGCTATGCGCTCTACGACGTGACGAATGTCGGAACGACATTGCGTTTGGGCCTTCCGATCACGGAAGAAATTTCCTTCACGCCACGCTATTCGATCTATCAGACGAAGATCTCGGTCCCGAATACGAGCGATCGCCCCTACAACGATTGCGCGACCTTCTCGTCTCCGACCGCATCGGCGAACTGCTTGAACAATGGCGAAGCCTCGCTCGCCATCAAGGAAGCGGCAGGCGAGCGTTTGACCTCGCTGGTGGGTTACACGCTCTCGTATAATTCGCTGGATAATATCAAGAATCCGACCAAGGGCTTTTATGGCGAAATCCGGCAGGATGTTGCCGGCCTCGGTGGCGATGCCAAATTCGTGCGCTCTTCATTCGACACACGTTTTTATCAGCCGCTCTATGAGGATGTGGTCGGTTTCTTCCGTCTTCAGGGTGGTAATCTCACCGGATATGGCGACGGCAAGCTCCGCATCATCGACAATTTCAATCTCGGTCCCGGCCTTGTCCGCGGCTTTGCGCCCGGCGGTCTGGGTCCGCGCGACGTGACCGACCCGAACAATCTTCGTGGCGGCGGTCTCGGCGGCACGAATTATGTCGGCGGCACGATTGAGGCCCAGTTCCCGATCCTCGGACTGCCGAAGGAAATCGGGCTCAAGGGCGCGCTCTTCGCGGATGCCGGTACGATCTTCGGCTACAAGGGCAATACAGTCTTCACCAACCTTGTCCCCTCGGGTGCCGGCTGGAATGCGTCGACAGGAACCTGTACGTCGCAGAGCGGTGCGCCCAATTACACGCAGGCGGCCTGTATCACCGTTCAGGACTCGCACAAGATTCGGTCGTCCGTCGGCGCCTCGCTCCTTTGGGCATCTCCGCTCGGCCCGATCCGCTTCGATTATGCCTGGGTTATTTCGAAGGATCGTTACGACCAGACGCAGGCGTTCCGCTTCTCGGGCGGTTCGTCCTTCTGATCGGTTTCCGGCCGGGCCGGAATGCAAGTTCAAGCCTGCGTCGGCAATCCCGGCGCAGGCTCTTTTTTCGAGAGCAAAACCGGCGTTCCGTCGGATTGCTTGAGAAGGGTGAGGCACTCGATGGGCGAACCGGTTTTCTTCCGGCGCGCGGGCTCGCTGAGCGTCGGCGAGATCGTTGAACTGACCGGCGCGAAATTGCTGCGCGATTTCAACCTCGCCGAGCGTGTGGAGGCCATTGCGCCGCTCGATCAGGGCGTGCCCGGAACGCTCGTTTTCCTCGACAATCCGAAATATGCCGAGCAGGTGCGCTCGACCCGCGCCACCGCCTGTCTTGTTTCGCAGCGCTATGCGGATCGCGTGCCGGAAACCACGGCCGCTTTGGTCACGCCCGAGCCCTATGCGGCCTGTGCCAGGGTGAGCGCGCGTCTGTTTCCAGAATCCATGCGGCCGGGTTCGGTCTTTGGCGGCTCTGGAATATCGCCGGGCGCCTATATCCATCCTGAGGCCCGGCTGGAGGCCGGTGTCACCGTCGATCCGGGTGCAGTGATCGGCCCGCGGGCGGAAATCGGCGAAGGCAGCGTGATCGGGCCCAATGCTGTGATCGGCCCCGATGTGCGGATCGGCCGGGAATGTACAATCGGCCCGCAATCGACCATTCTCTATGCTTTGATCGGCGACCGCGTGATCATCCACCCCGGTGTGCGTATCGGGCAGGATGGATTTGGCTTTGCCATGTCGGCGCGCGGCCATTTGAAAGTGCCGCAGATTGGCCGGGTCATCGTCCAGAACGATGTCGAGATCGGCGCCAATACGAGCATCGACCGTGGCGCCAATCGCGATACAGTGGTCGGCGAGGGCACCAAGATCGACAATCTCGTCCAGATTGGACATAACGTAACCATCGGCCGGCATTGCGTTATTGTTTCGCAAGTCGGAATTTCGGGATCGACGGATATCGGCGATTTCGTTGTGATCGGTGGACAGGTCGGGATCACCGGACATTTGAAGATCGGGATGGGGGCTCAGATCGGCGCCCAATCCGGTGTGATGACCGATATTCCCGCCGGTGCGAAATTCATCGGTTCGCCCGCGCGCCCCGCGCGCGAATTCATGCGCGAAGTGGCGACCTTGTCAAAGCTCGCCGGGCGCAAGTCTGGACCCGATGAAGAGACGAAGGTTTAAGCCGGCGCTGCACAAACGCGCCGCCCAAGGATGGAAGACATGACAGAAGCTGCAGTCCGGTCACTTGAAACAGTCGATATTATCAAGCTGCTCGCATCGCTGCCGCATCGCTATCCGTTTCTGCTGGTCGATCGCATTATCGAATGCGATGGCGATGAGAGCTGCATTGGCATCAAGAATGTCACATTCAATGAGCCGCAGTTTCAGGGACATTTTCCAGAACAGCCTGTCATGCCGGGCGTCTTGCTGATTGAGGGCATGGCCCAGACAGCAGGTGCTCTTTGCGTGAATGCATCGGCGACGCGCCGGCCGAAGATCGTCTATTTCATGACAATCAACAATGCGAAATTCCGCAAACCGGTCATCCCCGGCGACCGCGTCGAATTTCACATGAAGAAGATCAATCAGCGCCGCAATATGTGGTGGTATCAGGGCACAGCGAAAGTCGACGGTCAGGTGGTCTGCGAAGCAGAAGTCAGCGCCATGCTCGTCACCGAGGACAAGGGAGCCTGACTTGGGCGATATTTCGCACACGCCGCCGCCGCGCCGCACGCCGATTGGCGTGCATCCCAGTTCCGTCATCGAGGCGGGTGCAAAATTGGGAAAGGATGTCGCCATCGGTCCTTTCTGCCATGTCGGTGCCGATGTCACGATTGGCGACAATGTCGAATTGCTGTCGCATGTGGCGATTGCCGGGCGCACAAGCATTGGTGCGCGCACACGTATTTTTCCTTTCGCCTCCATCGGACATGAGCCGCAGGATCTCAAATTTCATGGCGAGGAGAGCATTTTGCAGGTCGGCGAAGATTGCCTGATCCGCGAAGGCGTGACGATGAATCCGGGCACGGAAGGCGGCGGGCTGAAGACGATTGTCGGAAATCGCTGCACGTTTCTGGCCAATTCCCATGTCGCGCATGATGTGCAGATGGGCGATAACGTCATCCTCTCGAATAATGTGATGATTGCCGGACATTGCCGCCTCGGCTCCTTCGTGATTGTGGGCGGCGGTGCGGCCATGCATCAATTCGTGCGCGTCGGCGACCATGCTTTTATCGGTGGCATGGCTGGGCTTGAGAATGATGTCATTCCTTACGGCATGGCTTTGGGCAATCGCGCCAATCTCGCCGGACTCAATCTTGTTGGCCTGAAGCGCCGCGGTTTTTCACGCGAATCCATTCACGATCTGCGCCGCGCCTATCGGCTGCTGTTTGCGCAGGAAGGCACGCTCAAGGAGCGCGTCGAAGATGTGGCTGCAGAATTTGCCACGCATCCGCAGGTTCATGAAATACTCGATTTCATTCGCGAAGGCGGGGATCGCGCTATTTGCACGCCGCGCGAGGTTCGAGATTCTGCCGCGTGAACGCGCCTTCGCGTCCCGTGAAAATCTTCATTGTCGCGGGCGAAGAATCCGGCGATCAGCTGGGTTATAAATTGATGCGCGCCTTGCGCGCGCGCCATTCCGACATTGTCTTTTCAGGCGTTGGCGGAAAAGCCATGACGGGGGAGGGGCTCACCAGTCTCTTCTCCCAAGACGATATTGCCGTCATGGGTTTTTTGCCCGTCATCCGCCGATTGCCTTTGCTGCTGCGGCGCATTTCGCAGACCGCGCAGGCGGCCATTGCCGAAAACCCCGATGTTGTGGTGATTATCGACAGTCCGGATTTTACCCATCGCGTTGCCCGCATGGTGCGCAAGGCCGCACCATCCATTCCCATTGTCGATTATGTGAGCCCGACCGTCTGGGCCTGGCGGCCCGGTCGTGCGCGGAAAATGCGCGCCTATGTCGATCATCTGCTCGCACTTTTGCCCTTCGAGCCGCGGGTTCATGCGGAGCTTGGCGGTCCTGCCTGCAGCTATGTCGGTCACCCCTTGATCGAGCGGCTTGCGGATTATCGCCCCGCGCAGAATGAGGCAGGTTTGCGCGAAGAAATTCCGCCGACGCTGCTTGTGCTGCCCGGTTCGCGTCGCTCAGAGATTGCGCGGCTTCTGCCGGTTTTTGGCGAAACTCTGGCGCAACTTGTTGCGCAATATGGTCCTGTCAGAGCGGTGCTTCCGGCGGTCGATCATCTGGCTGATGAGATCTCACGCAGCGTCGAGAGCTGGCCGGTGCGACCTGACATTGTGCGCGGGCCTGAGAATAAATTGCGCGCCTTTCGCGCCGCGCGTGCGGCACTTGCTGCTTCTGGAACGGTGACGCTTGAACTGGCATTGGCCGGTGTGCCGATTGTTGCAGCCTATCGCGTCAGCCGGCTTGAAGAAGAAATCATCAAGCGCGTTGTGCTTGTCTCCTCCGCGCTTTTGCCCAACATCATTCTTGGCGAGAAAATCGTTCCTGAATTTTTGCAGGACAAAGCATCGCCCGAAAATCTCTCAGCAGCTCTTTTGCCTTTGCTTGTCGGTGGCGCGCAACGCGACGCCCAGATGGCAGCTTTCGCCCGCATCGATGAAATCATGCGTCTGCCAGCCGGACAAAGTCCCAGCGAAATGGCAGCCGACATTGTCTTGCGTTATGCGAGGCGCTGATCATTCGCCATAATGATTGTTCCGCGAAACAAAAAAGCGCCCCGAAGGGCGCTTTTCTGTTTTCGAGAGTTGCAGCGACTTAGCGCTTGCTGACCGGCACATAATCGCGCTGGGGCGCGCCTGTGTAGAGCTGGCGCGGACGACCGATCTTTTGGGTCGGATCCTCGATCATTTCCTTCCACTGCGCGATCCAGCCGACGGTGCGGGCGACAGCGAAGAGGACGGTGAACATGGAGGTGGGGAAGCCCATGGCCTTCAGCGTAATGCCCGAATAGAAATCGACATTCGGATAGAGCTTCTTCTCGATGAAATATTCATCCGACAGAGCAATGCGCTCGAGTTCGATGGCGACTTCGAGAAGCGGCTCATCCTTGACGCCGAGTTCTGCCAGAACTTCATGGCAGGTCTTCTGCATGATTTTGGCGCGCGGATCATAGTTTTTATAGACACGATGACCGAAGCCCATCAGGCGGAAGGGATCGTTCTTGTCCTTCGCCTTTTTGACGAATTCGGG